>DENJ01000061.1:66612-76151 GCA_002359635.1 Burkholderiales bacterium UBA2647 | reverse complement strand
CTTTAACGGAACTCGAGCTTTTGTATTTGCTGGGCCAAGCCAGAGGCCGTAATCAGGCCGAGATGATCACGGGATTGCTGGTGTATGACCGTGGTTTGTTTTACCAATGGATCGAGGGTCCAGACCCAAGTATGGGCAAGCTTTGGCAGGCTATCCGAAAAGATCCGCGGCATGGTGATATCGAGATCCTCAGCGAGCAGCAAATTCCGATTCGCCTGTTTCGTGATTGGCATATGCAACTTGCTTTCCGCGAAGGTTATTGGGGCAGTGCCATCGACGGTCTTGTTCAAGCCCCCAACGATGTGTTGGACCAACTGCACGAGCAACCTCAGCGTGTACCGGCGATTCTGGCCGAATTCACCGCCTTGGGCGGCGGACCATTTGCGCGCGCTTTGCGCTGACCGGATAGCCTTTTGGTTTAGACCCGCAGCCCTTCTGCGAGCTACGAGAGCCAACCTTGCCAGCCCGCGAGCGCACCATAGCTGCCTGCGATCAACACGATAACGACGGGGCTCAGTCTCTTGCGCCAGGATAAATAAAAGGCCACCGGGATCACCGTCAACAAAGGCCAGTGTTTCGCTTCTGCTGCGCCAACAACCCATGCTGCTGATCCCATCAAGCCGACGGTTAAGGGGGCAAGCCCTGCGCGGAGTGTTTCGATCAAGGCCGATTGCGCATGGCGCATGCCAATGCGGTTTGCCCAAAGCGCAATCGTGGCTGAAGGCGCAACAGCACCGATCAGGGTCACTGCAGCGCCAAATGGCCCGGCGATTTGCCAGCCGATCACCGCAACCAGCTGCACATTAGGCCCCGGAGCAGCTTGCCCAATTGCAATGGCAGCGGCCAATTGGCTGTTGCTGATTAGGCCTTGTTCAACGACCAGGTAGCGTTGCATCTCTGGAACCACTGAGATGAAGCCCCCGACGGACATCAGCGAAAGCCCAGCGAAATGCATCAGCAAATCGATCAGAAGAGCCCAGTCAGTTTGGTCGATAATTTGTAGTGAAAACTGTATCGTTGAACGCATCGCCTAGTCCTTGCTCCTGTCTTGTCGACGCCAGGCAAGCCCGAGCGAAACGGCCCCGACAAGGCCAAGCGCGTAGAGCAAAGGCAAACGAAACACAAGCAAAGCGGCAAGCATCAGACAGGCAATCAAGCCATCGCTTTTCGGATGCTTGAGGCCCTTGGATAGCCTGATGCTCATGGCCAGAATCAAACCTGCGGCAGCCATGGCCATGGCCCGCAGTGCGCCGGCAACAATCGGTGAATCCGCCCAGGTGCTGTAGACGAAGGCGCAAAGGAGGACCGGTACGAGCGGCGGCAACAGCAAGCCCGAAAGCGCAGCGAGCGCCCCGCGGGTGCCATGAAAGCGGTCGCCCAGCATCACGGCCATGTTGCAAATGTTCGGGCCAGGCAGCACTTGCGCAAGCGCTAGCGTTTCCAGGAAATCCTGGGCACTCACCCAGCCTTCTCGACGCACCAGGCGATCTTCGGCGATCGGCAAGACCCCCCCGAAGCCCGAAAGCGCCAATTGGGAAAACACCCAAAACAAATGGGCCGCTGAGCGCGGCTTGGATTCGGCTTTAGTCGGCAAGGCTGAAAAAAGCCCGGCGTCCCCGCATGCCGACCATTTGCTCAATCAGCAACTCGAAATCGTCAGAACGGTCAACCGGATTCCAGTGATCGGTGTTCACAATGATCAAGGGCGAGCCATCATAGTGGTGAAAAAAGCGGGTGTAGCGTTCGGAAAGCGCAGCTAAATACTCGGCAGAAATGCCCTTTTCCATACTGATACCGCGCCGGCTCACACGATCAAGCAAATGCTGAGCGCTCGCTTGCAGATAAATCACCAGATCGGGGCTTGGGAGGTTCAGGCTTTGTGCCGCCACGATGCGCTCATACAAGGCAAGCTCGTCATCATCCAAGGTGAGGTGGGCAAACAAGCTGTCTTTATCGATCAGGAAATCGCCCACGATGGGGGCATTGCTTCGAGCCCTTGCGTCGATTGGGCTGAGTTGGTCGATGCGTTGAAAAAGGAAGTGCAGTTGCGTGGCCAAAGCCCAGCGCTCGCCTTCCTGGTAAAAGCGGCTCAAGAAGGGGTTTTCCTGGGGAGCTTCAAGTTGCGTTTGTGCCCCGAAACGCGAGGCAAGCGCGCTCGCAAGCGAGGTTTTACCCACACCAATGGGCCCTTCAACCACAATGTGGTTGAAGCGTTCGAAGGGATTTAAGGCATCACGTACGCTCGTCTGGCTTGCGACAGCGTCACGGCGCACAGGGCGCGGGCGAAGTGCAGCGGGTTTTTGCATCAGTCCGTCCAGCGACGACAAATCTGGCTGTCACTGGCTTTAAGCCAATCGGCTGCAGCGCCAAGTCCAGGAATGATCAGATCCGGATCGAGTTCAAGCAAGGGATACAGCACAAAAGCGCGTTGGTGCATTCTCGGGTGTGGGATTTGGAGTCTGTCTTCCTGAAGTTGTAAATCTTCAGCAAGCAGGAGATCCAAGTCAAGCGTTCGCGGTGCATTGGGTGTGGAACGTTGTCGACCCAAGGTCTTCTCGATGTCCTGGAGTTGATCGAGCAGTGCAAGCGCTTTAAGCGGACTTGCAAAAGCGATGACCGCGTTGATGTAATTCGGCCCTGGTCCATCCAGGGCCTCACTTTCCCAATACGAGGAATGACGCAAGCTACCAGCGACAAGCCAGGGGCTCAACTGTGCGATGGCGGTCTTCAGGGTCGCGATCCGATCGCCTAAATTGGCGCCAAGACCGACGAAATAACGATAGCTGAGGCTTTGAAGGTCCATCTCGGTCAGCTTTTCAACTTTTATACCGATCGTTTCAAGCCGCTGCGCTTTGTGCCCGCCGCCTGCGTCGGGGGCTACGTCGGGGACCGCTTGTCTGCATCTGCGGCGCGCGTTGAAGCAAGTCCTCGCGATCCAAGGCCTCGGCTTGCACAAAGCTATCCCACCAGCTTGCCAGCGCCTCGCAGGGTTCGCCTGCCTGCGCCCTCAAGAGAAGAAAGTCAAAGCCTGCTCGAAAACGCAAATGTTCCATCAGCCGCCAGGGGGCGCGGCCTGTGCAACGCTCAAAACGTATTTGCATGGCCCAGATTTCGCGCATATCGGCTGCGAAGCGTTTTTGAATCGCCAGGCGATCAGATTGTTGCTCCAACACCTCATCGGCTGCTGCCATCAGTGCTGGGGTGGTGTGCTCCCCTTGGGCCAAGCGCTTCTGCCAGGCAGCCAGAACCTGGGGCCAAAGCAGGGCAGCGAGCAAAAAGCCAGGCGATATCGATTTTTCGGCGGCGATGCGTGCATCGGTGTTGCTGAGCGCCTGTTGAATAAAGCGCTCACCCGCGTCACTTGCAAAAATCCCATCGAGCAGTGGCAGTAAACCGTGGTGCAACCCTTCGCTACGCAGGGTTTGAATGCAGGCGAGCGCGTGTCCGCTGGTCAGCAACTTGAGCAATTCATCAAACAAGCGCGCTGCCGGCACATTGGTGAGCAAGTCGGCCATCGCTGCAATGGGTGCGCGGGTTTGTGGCTCGATTTCAAAACCGAGCTTCGCGGCAAAGCGGGCAACCCGCAGCATTCTCACCGGGTCTTCGCGGTAACGGCTAGCAGGATCACCAATCATGCGCAGCGTGCGGGCCTTGAGGTCGCGATAGCCCTGGTGATAATCCAGCAATTGATCGCGGATCGGATCCAGATAAAGCGCATTCACCGTGAAATCGCGGCGTGCGGCATCTTCCTCTTGGCTACCCCAGACGTTGTCCTTCAGCACCCTACCGTGGGCATCGGTTTCAGCTTCTGCCTGAATCGCACGAAAGGTCGACACTTCGATCAATTCACGGCCAAAGTACACATGAACGATTTGAAATCGACGTCCGATGGTGCGGGCGCGCCTGAAAAGTTTCACCACTTCTTCCGGCGTGGCGTTGGTCGCCACATCGAAGTCTTTCGGACGGCGTCCGAGCAGCAGGTCGCGTACGCCGCCACCAACCACAAAGGCCTTGAATCCAGCCTGCTGCAAGGTCTCGCAAGTGCGTAACGCAGCCTGAGAAACCGCGGCAAGATCAAGGCCGAGTTCGCTAGCCCGCATGACATCGGCATGGCGTTTTACCCATGTTTGCGGGTGGTCCTCAACGCTGCTCTTGCGCCGAAAAATCCGGCCCAGCAATTTGCGGATCATTGAGACTTTTGCCTTCTCAGGGTTTCATGCGGGTCTGAGGCGTTGCTGCCAGTTGACTTTAGGGTCAGGTGCTTCAAGGCATCGTCCTCGCTGAAAAGCTCCAGGCAGGGCCAGCCCTTGGCCTTGGCGTGTGCTCGCAAGCGGCTATCCGGGTTGGTGGCCACCGGATGCCCAACCCGTTCGAGTAAGGCGATGTCATTGGCTGAGTCTGAATAAAAACTTGCCCTGCTGATCAGCGCTTCAACCTCATGGCCGCGAGCTTGTATCCACTGGGAAAGCCTTGTGACCTTGCCTTCTCGAAACGAGGGTATGCCTTGAGGTTGGCCGGTGTAGCGCCCTTCGATCTGCTCAACACCGCAGGCAATCAAATGCTCGATGCCAAAACGCTTTGCAATCGGCGCGGTCACAAACTCATTGGTTGCCGTAATCAGCAAACAAACATCCCCCGCTGCCTTGTGCTTACCTACCAGAGCGAGCGCTTGCGGTCTGATCAGCGGCTCAATCACCTCTTGCATAAAAGCGCCTTGGAGTGCGAGCAAACGCCCGGGCTCGATCCGCGCAAGCGGGGCGAGCGCAAAACGCAGATAAAGCTCAATATCGAGCGTGCCCTCACAGTATTGTTGATAAAACCGGTCGTTTTCCGCGGCGTATTGCGCAGGGTCGACCTCACCGCGACGCACCAGAAATTGTCCCCAGGCGTGGTCGCTATCGCTTGGGATCAGGGTGTGATCAAGGTCAAAGAGCGCAAGTTGCATGATCGTCGATGTTAACCCAGGGGTTCATCCCGGGGGCGTGAGCCGCCTTTTGCTTGTAGCCATTGCCTCAGCAGCGGCAAGCTCAGGGATCGCTTGCTTTGCAGACCGAAGCGGTCAAAGTCGAGGAGTAATCCCGTAAGATAGGCTAAATTGCGGCTTTCATGCCGCAACAGCCATGGTAGAACGTCGTCGGCAAGCGGCAGGCCACGCTCCTGTGTCCAGGCTTGCAGTGCTGTGTGCTTGTCCTCGTCGGCCAGCGTTTTGATCTCGTAAACAAGCCCCCAGCTCAGTCTTGAACGCAAATCGGGCAATAGGGACAACTGCGGCGGCGGTAGGCGGCTCGTGCTTAGCCAAAGGCCATGCTTTGACGCCTGAAGCTGGTTAAAGACTTGCAACAATTGCCTTTGTTCGAACGCGCTTGCCCGGTCGATGTCGTCATGAATCTCAAGCCCCTGCAATGCTGATGCCTTGGCTCGGAAGCAATCGCAGATGAATGATTTACCGGCCCCCTCTTCACCCCATAGATGAAGCGACTCAAAGCCTAAGCGTACCGGCTCGATTTGCCTTAAGCGGTCGAGCAGCTCAGCGTTGGGGCCGGCAACGAAATGGCCGAGATCGGGCACGTAGCGGACTTCGAGGGCCAGTGCGTCTTGGTTTGGCTTGGACATAGCGCGGCATCGTACACTCGCATGCTACGAAACCTAAAGTGAGTGACATGGCTTCAAACCAAGACTTGCAGCCTACATTGCGCTATAAAGACGCAGGCGTTGATATTGAGGCTGGCGATGCCCTGGTTGATCGCATCAAGCCGCTGGCACGCAAAACCATGCGTGAGGGCGTGCTTGCGGGCATCGGCGGTTTCGGGGCGCTTTTTGAACTGCCGAAGCGCTACCGTGAACCCGTCTTGGTCTCGGGCACCGATGGCGTTGGCACCAAACTGCGCATGGCTTTCGCGCTCGATCGGCATGACAGCGTCGGGATTGATCTTGTTGCGATGTCAGTCAACGATATCCTGGTTCAAGGTGCAGAACCGCTCTTTTTTCTGGATTACTTCGCCTGCGGCAAGCTTGCACTTGACCAGGCTGAGCAGGTCATCTCGGGGATTGCCAAGGGTTGCGAGCTCGCAGGCTGCGCCTTGATTGGCGGAGAAACTGCCGAAATGCCGGATAGCTACCCCGAGGGTGAATATGATCTGGCGGGCTTCGCCCTTGGGGTTGTGGAAAAGGCTTCCATTGTGGATGGATCCAAGGTCAGGCCGGGCGATCGCTTGCTCGGGTTGGCATCGAGCGGCGTTCATTCCAATGGATTTTCCCTGGTGCGACGGGTCTTAATGCGGCGCTTTGGGGCAATCAGCGCTGAGCATTTGAGCGAACGCCTCGATGAACGGCGCCTCGATGATCTGTTGATGGCGCCCACGAGGATTTACGTGGCCTCGCTTTTGGCGCCGATGCAATCGGGTCGTATCAAAGCACTCGCGCACATCACCGGCGGCGGCATTGTTGGCAATCTGCCTCGTGTGCTTCCCGAGGGCTGTGCTGCGCAGCTTGATCGGTCAAGTTGGCCCTTGCCTGGCATTTTTAGCTGGCTCGCAGCGCACGGCGGGATCGAAACATCAGAAATGGATCGGGTTTTTAACAACGGACTCGGGATGATCGCAGTGGTCGATCCTCTCGAAGCCGATCAACTCCAGGCAGATCTGGTCGCAGCAGGCGAAAATGTCTACGCTATCGGGGAAGTGGTCAGGCATCTCCCGGATCAAGCGCTCGTGCACATCAGCTGACAGCGCGCCCCGATAGGCTTTTTTCCAGAGCCTCACCAAGATGTTGTTGCGCCGCGATGAGGGCGTCCGGATCATCGCAGGCAAAGACTTGTCGTTGTGACATCGCGCGCAGCCAGGTGAGTTGCCGCTTGGCGAATTGGCGCGTGGCTGCGATGCCTTGTTCTTCGAGTGTGTTGCGCTCGTCTGCCTGCCCGGAAAGCCATTGCAAACATTGCCGATAGCCAACCGCACGCATGGCCGGCAGTCCGGCGTGTATGCCTTCTTGCGAGATCAGTCCTGAGACTTCCTCAAGCAGCCCCTGCTCGAGCATTTGCTTAAAGCGTAGCGCGATTCTTTGATGTAACCAGCCTCGGTCGCGTGGTTCAAGGCTTATCCAACAAAGGTCTTCCTGCTCACGCATTGCCCTGCTGCCGGCTTGATCAGCGAGCCACGCGCTCAGTGGTTTGCCGCTCATGCGAAAAACTTCAAGTGCTCTTGAGATGCGTTGAGCGTCGTGGGGCATTAAGCGCGCAGCGGTTTGAGGATCGACGCGGGCCAGTGCGGCGTGCATGCCGGGCCAGCCAAGGCTTGCAGCTTCCTTGGCAAGTGCTTCACGGATCGCGGGCTCGGTCTGCGGGAGTTCAGACAAGCCACCGGCCAAGGCTCGCCCATAAAGCAAGCTGCCCCCAACCACCAGGGGAATACGCCCGCGTTGCCTGATGGCGGTAACGGCTTGCAACGCGTCGTTGCGAAAGCGCGCTGCTGAGTAGGCTTCCCGGGGATCAATGAGGTCAATGAGGTGATGAGGAACCGCGGCACGTTCTTGCAACGAAGGTTTGGCAGTGCCTAGATCCATGCCACGGTAGACCTGTGCCGAGTCCATGCTGACGATCTCAATTTGATTCGCCAGGGGCCCATGCATCGCAAGCGAGAGCGCCAGGCCCGATTTGCCGCTGGCCGTTGGTCCGGTGAGGACGACGATCATGCCTGCTATCGGCCCCGCATCAGCCAGCGATCAAGCTGATCAAGTCCGATGCTGATCCAGGTGGGTCGACCATGATTGCAGCGATCCGACCCTGGGGTCTGCTCCATGAGCCGCAACAGCGCATTCATTTCGCTCAGGCTGAGTTGGCGATTTGCGCGCACGGAGGCATGGCAGGCCCAACTGGCGAGCAGTGCGTCTCGAGCGTTGCCAAGCACCAATTCAGGCGAGCCCTGATGAAGTGCTTGCAAGACATCGTGAACCACCGCGGCAAGATCGGCTGATGCGAGCAAGCTTGGCACCGAACGCAGCACCAGTGCTTGCGGACCACCGGGCTCAAGATCCAAACCGAGTTGCATTAACGCCTCGCGTGACTGCTCGACCATGGCGATATCGCTTTCTTGGGCGCGTACCCGAAGCGGCACCAGCAGTTGTTGGACTTGAAGGGCTTGATTGTTATAAGCTTTTTTGAGCTGCTCATAGCTGATGCGCTCATGTGCCGCATGCATGTCAACAATCACAAGTCCTGCATTGTTTTGCGCAAGCAGGTAGACGCCATGCAGCTGCGCCAGCGCGAACCCTAGCGCGGGTAACCCGGCGTCCTCGGCGCTCGCTTGATGAAAGCCGGGCGGCGCACCGTCAACAGCCTCCAGCGCGCCGGCAATGGCAGGCGGCGCCGGTTCGGACGCGATAGCTCGATTGCTGATGTGAAGGGCAGCCGATAGATCAGGTCTTGGCAGCATCGCGTCACCGGGCCGCCCATAAAGCGAAAGCCAGCCTTGCCGACCTTGATAGCCTTGATGCGATGGTTGGGATGAGGTGTTTGAACGTGTGATTGAAGTTTGATCGATTGCGATGCTAGGGCCCGTACTTATACCTGACCCCTTGAGTACTTCTGCAAGTTGTACCGATATAAAGCGAAATACAGCTTGTGGATCGCGAAAACGCACTTCAAACTTACTGGGGTGCACATTGACGTCGACAAGCTCCGGTGCGATGTTTAAAAACACGCACCATGACGCTTGTAAGTCATGATGCAAGACATCGCGATATGCCTGTCGCATGGCGGCTTGCAGCAGGCGATCGCGCACAAAACGACCGTTCACATAAAAATACTGCTTATCGCTACGAGATTTTGCACGTTCTGGATTGCCGAGCAATCCATAAAGGCGAAGCATTGCAGCGTCACCCGAGTCGAATGCAATCAGGCTATCGGCTTCATCGGCGTTCACTCCCATGCCGGCTCGAACACGCTGCTGCCATGTATGCTTGGGCCAGGCCAAGACCACACGCTGCTCTGACTGCACCCGAAAACTGACATCAGGATGGGCAATGGCCACGCGTCTTAGCGCCTCGATCGCATGACCAGATTCGGTGGCCGCGGACTTGAGAAATTTCCGCCTTGCCGGTGTTGCGGCATAGAGGTCGACCACTTCAACCCGCGTGCCCTGGGAGCCGGCTGAAGGCTCAATCGCCGCGGTTGCTGAATCAAGACGCCAGGCATGATCCTGCTGCGCGCTGCGCGATCGCAATATTGTTCGGGCAACTGAAGCAATCGAGGCTAAAGCCTCGCCGCGAAATCCAAGACTTTGCACCTGCTCGAGTTCTTCAAGACTGCGGATTTTGCTGGTGGCATGTCGTGTGAGTGCAAGCGCAAGCTCGTCTGGTGGTATGCCGATGCCATCATCACTTACCACGATTCTTTGCATGCCACCGTCCTCAAGCCTTAATTCGATGTGCCGGCTTGCAGCGTCAAGCGCATTCTCAAGCAATTCCTTCACCACGGAAGCAGGCCGTTCGATCACCTCCCCCGCGGCGATTTGGCTGATCAAAACATCGGGCAATAGCAGAAT
>DENJ01000061.1:49442-66596 GCA_002359635.1 Burkholderiales bacterium UBA2647 | reverse complement strand
TCCGGCATGGGCTCAGGGTTCGGGAGTGGGTCAGGTTGTTTCATGAGGCAATGCTAGCAAGCCCCGGGGACATTCCCGATCGCTTATCATCGCTCGCCATGGATCTGAGCGGGATTGTGGATGTCTTGTTGCATCTTGATAAGCACTTGGCTGCGGTGGCACAAGCCTGGGGCCCGTGGATATATGCAGCGCTTTTTGCGGTGATTTTTGTTGAAACCGGCTTGGTCGTGATGCCGTTTCTGCCCGGTGATTCGTTACTGTTTGTTGCAGGCGCGATCGCAGGCCTGGGTGGGCTGGATCTTTTTACGCTTTGTTGCCTGCTCAGTCTTGCGGCAATCCTTGGTGATTTTGTCAATTACTCGGTGGGTCGCCGCGTCGGCGCACGGGTCTTCTCCTGGGAAAACTCCCGTTGGTTTCATCGCGAGTCGTTTGAGCGCACGCAAAGGTTTTACGATCGCTATGGCGCCGTTACCATCATCATCGGACGTTTTCTACCCTTTATTAGAACTTTCGCGCCCTTTGTTGCAGGGGTTGCCGAGATGGACCGGAAGCGTTTTTTAATTTACAACATTGTGGGCGGGTTGGTCTGGGTCATCGGCCTATGCTCACTTGGTTATGCGGTCGGTAACACCGCCTGGGTCCAGGCCAACTTTTCTTTGGTAACGTTGCTCCTCATTGTGGTGCCGGGGATACCCGCTGTTATCGAGGTCTTGCGCCATTGGTGGCGTTCGCGACGAGGTATTGCTTAATGCCATTGTGTAAAGCATCAGCCAATTGATCGCGATAGTTGACATCAGCCAGGCGCTGCTCCTCTTCAGGGTTTGAAATAAAAGCAGTTTCGACAAGCACCGAAGGCAGATCTGGGGCGCGCAAAACAGCAAAGCCCGCGCGTTCGACCTTGGGTTTGTGCAATTTGCCAATCCTTCCAAGTTCACCCAGCAACAGGTTGGCAAGCTCAGAGGACTCGCGGATCTGGGTGCGTGTGCTCAATTCCAGCAAGATGCGTGTTGCGTCTTTGTCGCGCCGACGCAAATCCACGCCGCCAAGTTCATCGGCTGCATTTTCTTTTTGTGCGAGATAGCGCGCACTGGCGCTACTGGCTGCCCCTTCTGAAAGGACGAAGGCTGATGCCCCTCGGGCCCGTGCCTCGGTAAAGGCATCGGCATGAACTGAAATCATGAGGTCGGCTTTCAAGGCGCGCGCTTTGCGAACCCTTTGTCCCAAGGGCACAAAATAATCCGACTCTCGAATCAGAGCGGGGCGCAAGCCTGGATCACCTGCAAGTCGCTCTGCTAGCTTGCGCGAGACATCCAAGACAACATCTTTTTCCTTAAGTCCCGTGGGTCCGACAGCGCCCGGGTCCTCGCCGCCGTGGCCTGCGTCGATGGCAATGATGCTTTCTGATGACGTCGAACTGCCTGGCGGGCGATGAGTGCGCGTGCTGCTGCTTTTGCGTTCGGCATCGCGTCTTGCCAGATCCTCGATCAGTTGTTCGAGTCCTGGCTCATCGGATTTAGCCGCTAAACGCCGATTCAGCAAGGCCTGCAAGGCGTCGGGCTCGCGTTCGGGGTGTAAGTCAATCATCCAGCGGCGCTGGTAGGGCCCAACCGGCAGTGACTCAAAAATCTCCACCCGAACCGCCTGCCGAAGGTCAAAAACCAGACGAACGGTTCTTGGCTGGAACTGACCCACCCGTAATTGGGCAATCCAGGGGTCATCGGCGGGAATAATCGAAGGCAATTGACGCAGCGCAGGGTCGATTTGCAAGTCCTGTAAGTCGATCACCAGACGCAAAGGGCTATCAAGCAATTGATGCTGCACCACAAGCCGCTGTTCAAGTTCCAGTGTGACCCGGGTGTAGGCTTGGGAAGGCCAGACGCGAGCGCCTAGGACGCCCGCTGCCAACGCCTTGCTCGGTGGCCAGCCCGTGGCCTGAAGGGTGATTAAAGCAAGTCCTTTCAGCAGCACTTGTCGGCGCCTATGGCTTCCGGCTGGCGTCGATTGACGCAGTCCGCTTTCAGACATGCCTAGCCCGCCGGGGCGCTAAAGTTCTGGGCTTCAGCATGTAGGCCCTGCGTGAGGGCTGCCCGGGCCGAGAAATCATGTCTCACGCGCAGGCTCAGCACCCTTGGGCCTTGCGCCGGGGTAGCCTCTGGGTCCGGCTTGGCGCCCGCGGCGTTCGGGTCTTCCTGTGCTGCCCAAGTCCATCGAAGTTGAAGGTCCCAGGCTGGAAGACTTGCTTTTTCAGGCCATTCAACCAGCAGCAAGGCGGTCGGATCATCGAAACATGCTTCGAGCCCCACGCCCAGCCAATCATCAGGGCTGTTGAGGCGGTAAAAATCAAAATGATAGGCCTCGATTCCAAGAGCCCCGGGCTTTTGGGCGGCGCATTCCTCGGGCCGCTCAAGGGATATCGCCGAATCGAAGGGTTCGTTCAAATCGAAACCCAAGGGGTAGCTGTACATGAGTGCAAAACTCGGGCTTTTAATACGCTCATCAACGCCAAGTGCACGCAGCAAATGGCGCACAAAGCTGGTCTTACCAAGGCCCAGGTCACCCTGCAAATAAACTCTCCAGGATGAGGGCTTATGCCGCATCGAGGCCCGGTAGATGCTGGCTAAGTCTCGGGCAAGCAAGGCACAATCGTCTTCTGTGTGAAGGACTCTTTTGCAAATCAGGCATTCATCCGCGGCTGACTCAGACAAGGCGAGCTCCGATCAACAGGATTGGGCGGCCTGGATGCGCGCCAGAGGGTTTGAGCACTGGGGCTTGACCGACATTGATTTGCATGATGCCGAGGCGGGCTTGCAGCAATGGCTTGGGGCCGGTTTTCATGGCGAGATGGATTATATGGCTCGACACGGTTTAAAACGTGCACGTCCCGATCAGCTTGTTCCCGGCACGGTGTCGATCCTGATGGTGGCCTTGAGCTATCGACCGCCAGCGAGCGACTGGCTTGATGAGGCTTGGCAAGAACTTGCTCGGGAGGATCGGGCGAATTTGTCCCTGTATGCCCGCGGACGCGACTATCACAAAGTGCTTCGATCGCGTTTGCAAGCGCTTGGTCAAGCTTTGCAGCAGCAAATGCCCAGCCTGCGATTCCGTGCCTTTTGTGACTCTGCCCCTGTCATGGAAGTTGAGCTCGCCCAGCGGGCAAAGCTCGGATGGCGCGGGAAAAACACCCTGCTACTCAATCGGCAGTCGGGGTCGATGTTTTTTCTCGGTTCTCTTTTTCTTAACCATTCGATCGATCAGCTTCCGGTCTCGCTTCGGGGCGAATCCGCTGAAACGCCGGTGGATGCATCAAGCGATCGCTGCGGAACCTGTCGCGCCTGTCTTGACGTCTGCCCGACCAAGGCCATTGTGGCTCCCTATCGCCTGGATGCCCGTCGCTGCATCTCCTACCTTACCATCGAAAACCCCGGGCCGATTCCTGAGGTTTTTCGAGAGGCCATCGGCAATAGGATTTACGGTTGCGATGACTGTCAGCTTGTTTGCCCCTGGAACAAATTCGCAGTCGCCACGCCCCTCGAGGACTTCAAGACCCGCCAGGCCTTTGTGAATTTATCGCTCAGCGAGGCGTTGCGCTGGACGGAGCCTCAGTTTTTACAACACACCGAGGGCATGGCGATCCGTCGCATCGGCCACTGGCGATGGCAGCGCAATCTGGTGGTGGCGCTCGGTAACCTGCTTGCAAGCAAACAAGCAGGCGAAGCACAGGCGCTGTCAGCCAAGCAAGAGGCTCGCCAAGCCCTCTTTTCAATCAGGCCGCAAGCCGATCCCATCCTGGCCGAACATATCGAATGGGCGCTTCAACGTTAAGGGATTGCGCAGCCCCGCGCCCGACCGTCAGCTTCTGGCTAACGCGCAAGCTGAATCCACCAAGGTAGCGTCACTGTTGAGACGATAAGCGACAAGGTGATTAACTGTGCGACATAGACGCCGTCGCCGCCCATACGCGCTGCCAAAACATAAGAGGCTGGTGAGGTCGGTAGCGCGGTAAACATCACAACCAGCAAAGCTGCCATGCCGCTGAGTCCCAGTAAATGGCAGCTCATTAGGGCGATGGCTGGCATGATAAAAAGCTTAATGCTCGTAAAGCAAAGCGCAAGCCACCGATCACCGTGCGATAGTCCTTGCGCTGATCGCGGCCAGCGTAATGCCGCGCCGACACACAAAAGTCCAAGCGGTAAGGCTGCTTGTCCCAAGCGGCCAAGGCTGGTTTGAAGAAGACCGGGTAGGGGTAATTCGAGCAAACGCCAGGCCAGACCGCCCAAAGTGGCGATGATCAGGGGATTGCCCGCAAGTTCGCGCCAAAGATTCTGTCTGCCATGTCGGGCCATCGGATAGACGGCCGCCACATTCAAGCAGGGAATCAAAACCGAAATCATGATGGAAAAAAGCGCTAGGGCCTCTGCACCCCCTAGGCGTTCGGCCATGGCTAAACCGAGATAAGAATTAAACCGAAAGGCGGTTTGAACCCCGCTTGCAAAACGCTGTGCATGCACTTGAGGGATCAAGCGACAAGCCATAGCGATCGCGATCGCGCCTGCGGCGCTCATGCCCGCAGCAAGCATCATCGGCGCTGCAGACTGTATGCTCCCGGGCGCCTTCACAATCGATAAAAACAAAAGGCAAGGGAAAAGCAAGAAATAGTTCAGCTTTTCAAGCATGACCCAACCTTGCTCAGGCCAGGGCAGTCCGCGTCGCAGCGCGAAGCCCGCGAGCATGAGTGCGAACTCGGGGCCCAGCAGCTCAAGCACCGTGTTGCGATCTATGGGAGGATTGCAAACCATGCAGCTTGCAACAAAGACAGGTCAGGTGATGCATGCAGATCATGGTGTAGAGGCTTTTTGCGATGCCCTGTGGCTTGAGGATGGATTATCCCTCGCAACCCGGCTCGCCTACCGTCGCGACCTCAACGCTTTTGCGCTGTTTTTAAGCGAAACGGGATGTGCCAGGGGACTTTCAGAAGCCCGTGCCGAAGATTTGCTGGCTTACATCGCAGCGCGGCACCCCAACAGCAAAGCGAGTTCTGCCAATCGAAGGCTTTCTTGCCTGCGTCGCTATTTCGCCTGGCTGATGCAAGGCGGGCTGCGACAGGACGATCCGAGTGCTGGGATCCGCTCAGCCAAGCAAGCACCGCGTTTTCCTCACACCTTGTCTGAGGAACAGGTTGAGGCCCTTTTACAAGCGCCCGACACCGAAGATCTGCTCGGTCTACGCGACAAGGCCATGCTCGAGACGCTTTATGCAAGCGGTTTGCGGGTCAGCGAGCTGGTGAGTTTGCGCGTTGCTGAGGTGTCGCTTCGCGATGCGGTTTTGCGGGTCGTTGGGAAAGGCAACAAGCAGCGTCTTGTGCCCTTGGGTGAAGAGGCGCTCTACTGGGTGCAGCAATGGCTTGGCAAAGGACGGGGGGTGTTGCTTGGCGCCAAGCCTTCCGATGTGCTTTTTCCAACCGCCAAGGGCGAGGCGATGAGCAGGCAACGCTTTTGGGTGCTGATCAAGCAGTATGCGATCCGTGCGGGCATTCAGGCCGCGCTCTCGCCGCACGCCTTGCGCCATGCTTTTGCTACCCATTTGCTTAACCATGGTGCAGACTTAAGGGTGGTTCAATTGCTCCTTGGCCATGCCGATATCACCACCACACAGATCTACACCCATGTTGCGCGTGAAAGACTTCGACAACTCCATGCCAAACACCACCCCCGAGCCTGAGCCAGGCCTGCCTAAGCATGAGCAACGCAAGACATGTCTCTGAGACGCCGGCGACCCAGTGGCTGCGGCGCCAAAAGCTTCTGTTTAGCGAACACCCGTACGATTATGTCGAGCACGGCGGTACGGCCGAGTCGGCCCGTCAATTGGCGGTTGATGAACATCAGGTGGTCAAGACGCTGGTGATGCAAGACGAGCAGCGAAAACCGCTTGTCGTGCTGATGCATGGCGATCGTAAGGTGTCGACCAAACAGCTGGCGCGGCAAATCGGGCGAAAAAGCGTTGAGCCCTGCGATGTTGAGGCCGCACAACGCCATTCGGGTTATCAGGTCGGCGGTACATCACCGTTTGGCTTGCGTAAAGCGATGCCCATTTATGTGGAGGCGAGCATTTTGGTGTTGTCAAAAATTTATATAAACGGCGGGCGTCGTGGTTTTCTGGTGGGCTTGTCGCCCCAGGTGCTGACTGAGGCATTGCAGGCCAAGCCGGTCCAGTGCGCGTTGTCTGATTCGTAAAGCGCATTTCATGACGCACGCCCCCGCGGTACTGATCCTGATGGCTGTATTGGCCTATCTGATTGGATCGATTTCTTTTGCGGTTTGGGTCAGTCACTGGATGGGTCTGCCCGATCCGCACAGTTATGGTTCAGGCAACCCGGGTGCAACCAATGTGTTGCGCACCGGTAACCGCAAAGCGGCGATCTGGACCCTGCTCGGTGATGCCGGCAAAGGTGTGTTGGCTGTAGCGCTTGCGGCAGTCACCGCGACGCTTCACCAACAGGGCATGGCAGGTCTTGCGTTGGTTGGCCTGGCAGCATTTGTCGGGCATTTGTTTCCGATATGGCATCGATTCCAAGGCGGCAAAGGAGTCGCCACCGCGGCAGGCGTCTTGCTGATGTTGCAGCCCTGGATGGGTCTGGCCACCGTCCTGACCTGGTTAACAACAGCCTTGGTCTTTCGCTACTCCTCACTGGCCGCTTTGGCTGCTGCCTTCGTGGCCCCAGGTTTTGCTTATTTTTTTCATGGGGGTTGGGACTTGGTGCTGGGGGTGAGTTTGATGAGCGCCTTGCTTGTGCTGCGGCATCGTCCCAATATCGTGAAGTTACTGAGGGGCGAGGAGTCGAAAATCGGTTAGGGTGCGAAGTGCGAGGCAGAGCCACCGGATTTTCAGTAATGAGGCACATCATCGCCCATGGGCCATACGACTTGATCAATCGAGGTTTCATTGAAGCGCTATCGATTTGGCGTTGATTTAGGTGGCACCAAAACCGAAGCCATCTTGCTCGATCCTCAGGGACATGCGCTCTGGCGGCAGCGTGTGCCGACCCCAAGAGGCGACTATCAAGCCAGTCTGGATCAAATTGCGGGGCTTTTGCGGGCTGCGCGTGAGGCTTATCCTCGGGCTGGCGCTTGCAGCATCGGGATCGGTATACCGGGTTCACTCGATGAACAAGGTATTGTGCGCAATGCCAATTCCACCTGGTTGATCGGCAAAGCCATGCGGCTGGATTTGCAGGCCTTGATCGGTGAGCCGATTGCCATGGCCAATGACGCCAATTGCCTTGCGCTGTCTGAAGCAGCAGATGGGGCCGGCGCGGGGTTTTCCTGCGTGTTTGCGGTGATTATGGGGACCGGCGTCGGGGCGGGGCTGGTGGTGGACCGCAAGCTTTGGGCGGGTGCGGGCGGTCTCGCGGGTGAATGGGGCCATGTCAGTCTGCCCTGGCCGCGTCTTGATTGGGGCGAAGTACCTGGCCCGTTATGCTGGTGTTCGCGTCGGGCTTGCATCGAATGCTTTTTGAGCGGGCCCGCGCTTGCGCGCGAGATCGGTCGCACCGACGCGAATGTGCAAGCTGCGCTTACCGATCCCCGAGCCCCTGAGGCGCTCGAGCGCTTTTATGATCGACTTGCCCGGGCGATGGCCATGGTCATCAATATCGTTGATCCTGAGGTGATTGTGCTCGGTGGCGGACTTAGCCTGCTTGACTCGATTTATCAGGAAATCCCCGCACGCTGGCAGGCCTGGGTCTTTTCAAACCGCGAACCGAAAACCTTGCTCCGTCCCGCACTGCACGGCGATGCCTCGGGTGTGCGCGGTGCAGCCTGGCTAAGCGAGCCCCTCTAAAGGCCAGCGTGGGCGGACGCTGGCCCCGCAACGGGCAAGATCCTCGCCGCGCAGCCCTTCGCCGCGCGCAAGTCGCATGGCTGCCGCAAGCGCAATCATCGCGCCGTTATCGGTGCATAGTTCGAGGGCGGGGAAATGCAATTGAAGGCCTCGCGTTTCGCAAGCCTCGTTCATTTGCCGTCGTAGCTCGCGATTGGCGCTCACGCCGCCTGCAATCACCAGTCGTTGCTGTCCAGTGGTTGCCATGGCAGCCATGGATTTGCTCACCAGGACCTCGCAAATCGCTGCCTGCAAACTCGCTGCCAAATCGGCTCGTGGTTGCGGGCCCAAGGCTTCGATCGACGAAGCATCGTCTGGGTGCACGCCCAGGGCCGAAAGCCTGGTCCGCACAGCAGTTTTCAGGCCGCTGAAGCTGAAGTCCAGATCGCCGGAGCGCAACATCGGTCGCGGCAGCGGATAGCGGCTCGGGTCACCTTCTTGAGCAAGCGCTGCGATGGCGGGGCCGCCCGGATAGCCCAGCCCCATCATTTTTGCGCTCTTGTCAAAGGCTTCACCAGCTGCATCGTCCAAGGTGTCGCCGAGCAGTTCATAGCGACCGAGCGCCCTGACCAGCATCAACTGGGTGTGGCCCCCGGAGCAAAGCAAGGCCACAAAGGGGAAAGAGGGCGGGTTTTTGTCGAGCAGCGGCGAAAGCAGGTGCCCTTCCAGATGATGGATCCCCAGACCGGGGACATCAAGACTGAGCGCAAGTGCGCTTCCCACCGAGGCGCCGACGAGCAGTGCGCCTGCCAGGCCAGGACCCTGGGTCCAGGCTACGGCATCGAGATCGTTAAGCTTGCGCTTTGCCGACACCATGCAGCGCAATATCATCGGACTCAGGCGTGCCATATGGTCACGCGAGGCAAGTTCGGGCACGACACCGCCATAGCGCGCGTGCATCGCTACTTGCGAGTGCAAGGCTTGCGCAAGAATCCCCTGATCGCTGTCAATCAGCGCAACCCCGGTATCGTCACAAGATGTTTCAAGGCCTAAAACAAGCATGGACCAGATAATGCACGATGTGATTGTGGTGGGCGCAGGCGCTGCGGGCCTTTTTTTCGCGGGAAGCTTAGTGCCGGGCCGATGTCGTGTGTTGTTGATCGATCACAGCCGCAAACTGGCTGAAAAGGTGCGCATTTCCGGAGGCGGACGCTGCAATATCACGAATCTGGAGGGGGCTAAGCTTGACCGCTATCACGGCCAGGAGCCGCGTTTCGCGCGGCAGGCGTTGAACGCTTTCGGGCCAGAGGCTTTTTTGAGTCAGTTCCGGCGCGACGGTCTCAGCGTGCACGAAAAACATCGCGGACAGCTCTTTTGCGATCAAGGCAGCGAAGCCGTGATTCGCTGGCTTGACGGACGCGCGCAGGCTGCGGGTGCCAAGCGAATCATGGCCACAAGTGTGCATGCAGTGCAGCCTGATTTTGACGATGGCCCCTGTTTTCGAATCGATACCGACGCGGGCGTTTTGCGCAGCCGTATGCTGGTGATTGCAACCGGCGGGCCTTCGATCCCGGCGATCGGCGCTAGCGATTGGGGGCAGCGGTTTGCACAATCGCTGGGCTTAAAACTGGTGAAACCCCGTCCTGCCTTGGTGCCACTCAATTTGCAAACAGCCTGGATGGCTAATGCCGCCCTGGCCGGTGTCTCGCTCAGGGTTCGTGTAAGTTTGCCGGAAGATCGCAGTGCGCCAAGTTTTGATGAAGACCTGCTCTTCACGCACCGGGGTTTGTCAGGACCTGCAATCCTGCAAATCTCCTCGTATTGGGCGGAGGGTCAGACGCTTGAGCTGCGCTGGGCCCCGAAGGCTCTTTCACGGGGATTTGCAGAACATTGGGTCAAGCACAAGGCTGCGCAACGTCTGAGTCTTGAGCGCATGCTTGGCGGTGCTGATCCTGAGCTCGCCATGCCCAAGCGTTTTCTGCAACAACGCCTGGGCAGCTTGGGGGCGCAACTGCCCGACCTTAGCACCACGATCGATCAATGGCCCGATCGCGCGATTCGCCAGCTTGGCGACCTTTTTGAGCGTGATCGTTTACAACCAACGGGCACTGAGGGCTGGAAAAAAGCTGAGGTCGCTGCCGGGGGTGTTGATGTGAGTGAGCTCGACCCCCGCAGCATGCAATCGCTCAAGTATCCGGGATTATTTTTTATCGGCGAGGTGGTCGATATCACCGGGTGGCTGGGCGGCTACAACTTTCAGTGGGCCTGGGCCTCGGCGTGGAGCGCAGCCCGCGCGATATCGGCTATACTGGAGGGCTATCTCAACGAAAGGGGGTGATGAGTCTATGCCGATAATCCGAGTCAAAGAAAACGAGCCGTTTGATGTTGCTTTGCGTCGCTTCAAACGCACCATTGAAAAGACCGGAATCATCACCGAGCTAAGGGCCCGCGAATTCTACGAAAAACCGACTGCTGAGCGTAAGCGCAAAAAGGCAGCTGCGGTTAAGCGTCACTACAAGCGTATCCGTAGCATGATGCTACCGAAGCGCAAGTACTAAGTTGTAAGCACACAGAGCTTAAACGCCGGATCGCTCCATAGCCGTCCGGCGTTTTCACTTGTGCTCGATCAAGCCCTACGGAGCGAAAGCGATGAGTCTCAAACAGCGAATTCAGGACGATATGAAGACCGCCATGAAAGCGCGTGATCAAGATCGCCTGCTCACGATTCGGATGCTTCTTGCAGCGATGAAGCAAAAAGAGGTCGACGAACGCATCGAGCTCGACGATGCCGCTGTCGTCGCCATCACCGACAAATTGGTCAAGCAGCGCAAAGATTCAATCGCCGCTTATCACGCCGCTGGACGCCAGGACCTGGCCGAGAAAGAGCAGGCCGAAATCCTCGTGCTCCAAGGCTATATGCCCCAGGCCGCTGATCCCGGCGAAATTGAAGCGGTGATTGAACGGGCGGTTGAGGATGCGGGCGCCATTGGACCTGCCGCGATGGGAAAAGTCATGGCGCAAGTCAAGGCTGCGCTTGCCGGCCGTGCCGACCTTGCTGCGGTTTCACAACAAGTCAAGATGCGACTCAGCCGGTGAAAAACACCAGGGCGCAGGGCTAGCGCTCGCAGCGCCTGAGAGGCAGGCGAACAAGGGGCGTTGAGGGGCCAGTCGCTGAGGGGTTAGTCGCTCAGGGGCTCTGAAGCGGTATGCTCTTTGCCTTGTGATACCCCAGTCATTCATCCAGGAACTGCTTGACCGTACCGATGTTGTCGAGGTGGTCGGTGCACATGTGCGCTTGAAAAAAACCGGCGCAAATTTCAGTGGGCTTTGCCCCTTTCATGGTGAGAAAACACCTTCGTTCACCGTCAGTCCGACCAAACAGTTCTATCACTGTTTTGGCTGCGGTGCCCATGGTTCAGCCATCGGCTTTCTCATGGAACATCTGGGCATGGGCTATGTCGAAGCGATTGAAACCCTTGCTTCACAGCAAGGGCTGAGCGTGCCAAGGGAGCGCGAGGCCAAACCCGAGCAAGCCATCGATGAGCGCAAGACGATGCTGGAGGCGATGGCTAAGGCCTGCGACTTTTACCGATCAAGGCTCAAAGACGCCGAGCGTGCCATCAACTACTTGCGTGCTCGAGGCCTCGACGGTCGCACCGCAGCTCGATTTGCACTTGGCTACGCCCCAGGGGGCTGGCATGCCTTGGAGGCCTGTTTTACAGCGTATCGGTCGCCTTTGCTGGTCGAGAGCGGTCTGCTGATCGAACGAGAGGCCGGCCCGGATCCGGTCGATCTTGAGCTTAAGCAAGGGCAGACAAGAGAGCGGTGGGATCGCTTTCGGGATCGGATCATGTTTCCGATTCGAAACCCGCGCGGCCAGGTGATCGGATTCGGCGGCAGGGTGATCGATCAGGGCGAACCGAAGTACCTCAATTCACCGGAAACGCCGCTGTTCTCCAAGGGCCGCGAACTCTATGGGCTTTACGAAGCACGCGAGGGTCTGCGCCGGGAGAATCAAGTGCTTGTGGTGGAAGGTTACATGGATGTGGTGATGCTTGCACAACATGGTGTGGACCATGCGGTCGCAACCCTTGGCACTGCAACAAGCTCGGAGCACCTCTCCAAACTCATCAAACTTGTTGACCGGGTTGTTTTTTGCTTCGATGGGGACGCGGCCGGTCGACGCGCCGCCTGGAAAGCCCTCAACACCGCCTTGCCACTTGCCGTTGATGGCAAGCGTTTTGAGTTCTTATTCCTGCCACCCGAGCATGATCCGGATAGTTTTGTGCGTGCCGAGGGCGCAAGCGGTTTGAGCAAAGCGCTCGAGCTCAGCGAGCCTTTGTCGGCATGTTTGATGCGCGAGCTTGTGCAAACCCACGGTGAAAGCTCGGCGGAGGACCGATCAGCGCTCCTTGCGGCGGCGATCCCCTTGCTCACGCAGCTGCCGCTTGCGGCATTGCGCATGCAGTTAAGTCGCGAGCTCGCCGAGCGTGTGCACATCAGCGTGAATGAGCTCAATCAGCTTTTGCAGCAGCAGGCGGCGCAGCTGGCCAAGCGGCAGCAAGCGCAACAACAAGGCTTCGGGCGTTTGTATGCGGAGAACCGGAAAGGACCAGGCGGGCAAGCAAAGCGGGACGGGTCGACGTTGGTCGGCGAAGACTCATCCTCAGGCGACGGTCAGGGCAACAGGCCCGTGCCTAAGGGCTATGGTCTCAACAAGGCGCAGGTGATAGCGCCGCGCCACGAGGCTATTGGCATTGTTGACAAGGCGCTCGTCTTGTTGCTGCGTTTCCCGGCATTAAAGCAGCGTGATCCCTCAGCTTTAGAAGCCTTCTGGCCTGAGATTCTGGTTGAGGCGATGAAATTTGACGGTCATGACAGCGCTGAAGAGGCGGCGGATCTGCCTGAAATCAGCCTGCGTCTGGATAAGCTCTGTGCCACAAACCCTGATCAGTGGACCCCTTGGCGAAAAACCTTAAACCGTGCGATGGCTTGGGTCATGTTGATTGATGAGCCATCGGCAGCGAGCGAATATCAGGGCGCGTTGTTGCAACTTGCCGACCAAAAGATTCGAGCGTTAATCGATGACTTGGTGAGCAAGGGGCTGCAAAGCCTCGCCGAACGCGAGCAGTATGAGCGTCTGATGGCGCACAGAAAAGCAATTCGGAGTGGTGAAACAGGCCCCACTTGACACTGGGGATATAATCGAAGGTTACGCCGCGCAAACTTAGAGCTTTGCTTGCTGCCCTGTCGTGACGTTTTTGGGAATCGTTCATGCCTGCTCAACCGAAATCCACCGCCTCCAAGTCTTCATCGGCTGCAACAAAAACGGCTTCCGCTGCCAAGAAAAAAACCGAAGCCCCCGATGTGGCAGTGGACGTGAAAAAGCCCGCGGCGGCGGCAAAGGGCGCCAAGGCCCCCGCTAAAACCGTCGCAAAAAAAGCTGCTGGCGAGAAGACAAAGCTTAATCAGGCGGCGCCTCAGCAGGAGCCGATCAAGGCGTCGCAAGCGGTTAAGGCGACGCGAGCAGCAAAGGCGGCGAAGACGACGGCGACGCAGTCGGAGAAAGCAGCGCAGGCAGCGCCGGAGGCAGTGCCGGCACCAAAGGCCAGCACCCTTGTGGCCGATGCGAAGCCTGCAGTAAGTAAAGCCAGGAAGGCGAAGGCGAGTTCTGTTGAGGGGCAAGTGCCCGAGGCGCAGCATGTGGACGCTACCCAGGCCCAGCAAACCGCTGCTAAACCCCAGACCCGGTCAGGCGGCGCAAAAAAGGCCTCGCTCGCCGCAAAGCCTTCCGAGGAGCCGCCCAAGGTTGCGAGCCTTGAGACCGACGTGATCGCAAAAAAGGCCGAGGCGCCGGCCAAGCCGACAAAAACATCAAAAGTCGCGAAGTCCGCAGCAAAAGCGCAGCCTGGTGCGTCAGATACGCTGGCGCTTCCAACGGTAGCGACACCATCGCCCGCAGCAACAACAGCGACACCATCGCCCGCAGCAACAACAGCAACAACAGCGACAACAGCAGCAACAGCGCCAGCAAAGCCTGTCAAACAAGCTGCAAAAAAAGCTGAATCAGCGTCGAAAGCGAAAACGAAAGCCACAGCTGTCGGGAAAGCAAAGACGAAGGCAAGTGATGAGGATGATCTTGGCGACGATGACCTTGATATGGACCTTGCCGATCAGGACTTGAGCGAAAAATCAAAGTCCAAAGACTCGGCTAAAGCCAAACGTGGCCGCCCTAAGAAGGCCGCAGAGGGCGACACTGCCGACAGTGAAGGCGAGGATTTAATCGCCGGGGATGAGGAATTCGGCGAGGAGGAAGTGCCCCCGGAGGTCGAAGAAGTCGAAGCGATTGAAGCAACGCCCAAACCCAAGGGGCGCAGAGCAAGTGCCAAGGAGAAGGCCTTGATCAAGGAAGCGTTTGCAAGACGCGCACTTTCAGAAGAAGAGCTCGAGGCCAAACGCAATAAGCTGAAACAATTGATCCGACTCGGCAAAGAACGCCGCTACCTCACCTATGGGGAAATTAACGACCATCTCGGTGAGGATCTTGTCGACGCTGAAGCGATCGAATCAATCATCACCACCTTTAACGACATGGGGATCCAGGTCTTTGATCAGGCGCCCGATGCTGAAACCCTGATCATTTCCTCGGACGCACCGGTTGTTGCCAACGACGACGACGCTGAGGAAGAGGCAGAGGCGGCCTTATCCACAGTGGACAGCGATTTCGGTCGCACCACTGATCCCGTGCGCATGTATATGCGTGAAATGGGTTCGGTGGAATTACTCACCCGTGAAGGTGAGATCGAGATCGCAAAGCGAATCGAAGAAGGGCTCAAAGACATGGTCATGGCCATCTCAGCCTGCCCGATGACGGTTCAGGAAATCCTCAACGACGCCGATGCGATTCGCGAGGGGAAAAAGCGGGTCGATGAGGTGGTCGATGGGATTGTTGACCCCAATGCGCTCGAACCTGATCCCTCGCCCCCTTCTCAAGCCGCGGATTTTGCCGATGAGGAGGAAGAGGGTGCTGCGCTCAGCGCCAAGCTTGAAGAGTTGAAAGGGCTGGCGCTTGAACGCTTTGACAGGATTCGTGTGAACTTCGACCAAATGCGCGCAGCGTTTGATCAACAGGCATATCAGTCAGAATTCTATAATACAGCGCAAAAATCCATTCAAGATACGCTTCTCGAAATCCGTTTCACCGCAAAAATGGTTGAACGATTGGCCGACACCTTGCGCGGGCAGGTCGAACGGGTTAGAGCCTTTGAGCGACAGCTTGGTAACTTGTGTGTTCATCGGGTGGGCATGTCGCACGCTTTCTTTGTTGCCCATTTCCCTGGCAATGAAACCAACTTGCTTTGGGCTGAACGGCAATTGCAGCAAGAGCAGGCCTGGAACGGGGTGCTACGACGCAACATACCCGCTGTTCAGGACATTCAACAAAAATTGATCGATTTACAGGCCTTGGTGCTCTTGCCGCTTGCCGATTTGAAGGCTATCCACAAGCGCATGGTCGCCGGTGAGCAAAAGGCAAGACGTGCCAAGAAAGAGATGACCGAGGCTAATCTGCGGCTTGTGATTTCAATTGCTAAGAAATATACCAATCGGGGACTTCAGTTTCTTGACCTGATTCAGGAAGGCAATATTGGTCTTATGAAGGCGGTCGATAAGTTTGAGTATCGCCGAGGTTATAAATTTTCTACCTATGCAACCTGGTGGATTCGCCAGGCGATCACCCGATCCATCGCCGATCAGGCTCGCACGATCCGGATCCCTGTTCATATGATTGAAACGATCAATAAAATGAACCGTATATCGCGGCAGATTCTTCAGGAAACCGGTCAGGAGCCCGATCCAGCGACCCTGGCCGAACGTATGGATATGCCCGAAGACAAGATCCGTAAGATTTTAAAGATCGCTAAAGAACCTATTTCGATGGAGACGCCAATTGGCGATGATGATGATTCGCACTTGGGCGATTTCATCGAAGATACGACAACCCTGGCACCTTCTGATGCAGCCTTGCATGAGTCGATGCGTGATGTCGTCAAAGAGGTACTCGATTCGCTCACGCCGCGGGAGGCGAAGGTTTTGCGGATGCGATTCGGTGTGGAGATGAGCACCGACCATACCCTTGAAGAAGTCGGCAAGCAGTTTGATGTCACGCGTGAGCGCATTCGACAAATCGAAGCCAAGGCTTTGCGAAAACTCAGGCACCCCAGCCGCTCTGATAAGTTGAAGAGTTTTCTCGAGGGCGGCTAGGAAAAGTCTCAAGCGCTTCCTTGAGTCACGATCGATAAAGCTTCGGTTTGCACACCTCTAGGAATGAGAACCATGTCGGAAAAAGTTGCCGTCGGCGTGATCGGTCTGGGTGCGGTGGGCACCCGAAGCCTTAGCTACCTGCTGGACGAGCCTGCGCTTTTGGTTCGCGCGATTTGGGATCCCTCCGATCAGGCGCATCAACACCACATCGTCGCTCGAGCGATTGCAGCGGGCGCCCGGTTTGCGGTTGATGCGGCGGATGTTATTGAGCATAGCGATCTTGTTTATATTGCGACACCGCCTAAGTTTCATCGGATTTATGCCGAAGGCGTGCTTGCCGCAGGCAAGCTATGCTGGTGCGAAAAACCGCTTTCGGTCGACGAAAACGATGCGCTTGCGATGATCGAGGCCGCCAAAAGCGCAAAGCTTCCCACCGCGGTGAACTTTGCCTACGCTTCGGCATGGTGTGCCCAGGAGTTACAACGATTGGTGATCACTGAGGCGGTGCTTGGAGGCCTTTGCGGTATTTCGATTCGGCTGCACTTCAAGGCCTGGCCTCGACCGTTTCAAGCCCATGCGACGTGGCTCTCTCAAAGAGAACAGGGGGGCTTTGTGCGCGAGGTGTTGTCGCATCATATTTATCTTGCTCAGCGGCTTCTTGGCCCGCTTCAACGGATGTCGCATACGATCACTTATCCGACCAATGAACAGATGCTGGCCCATGGCAATCAAACCGAGACCGCTTTGCTTGCATCGCTTCGCAGTGAAACGGGGGTTCCTGTTCAGGTCGCGGCGATGGTAGGCGGCTGGCGTGATGCGACCGAATTACAGGTGATGTGCGAGCAGGGTGCTGCGCGCATCAGCGACTGGTATGGACTTGAGCTTGATGACGGCGAGGGATTCAAGCGGCTTTCAGCATCGACGCAGGACCCGCGTGAAGCTGCCTACCGCGACCAGGCCAGCCATATTGCAGCGTTTGCGCAGGGTAAACCGCACACTTGGGCGAGTTTCGAGGATGCATGGCGAGTACAGGCGCTGATTGAATCGCTGCTTTATTGACTTAACGCTGTTTCATTG
>DENJ01000061.1:0-49423 GCA_002359635.1 Burkholderiales bacterium UBA2647 | reverse complement strand
GAGTTTATTTTGACGCCAGCGCCTGTAAAGCTTCCCAGCGTTCAAGCAAAGCCATTAAGGTCTCATCAATTTGCTCAAGGCGCGATTGATCAAGTCGCATTTGCTCGGCGCCTTGACGATAATAATCGGCTGATGACATTGAACCTTGAAGTTTGGCCTGCTCGGTTTCTAGGGTATCGATACGCAGCGGTATGTCCTCAAGTTCACGCTGCTCTTTAAAGCTGAGCTTGCGTCGTGGTTTTGCGCTTTGAAGATCGCGCGCTGAAAACGTCGTGGTAGGGGTCTCTTGCGGTGATCCCTCGCCGGCTCTGTTTTCAGCGGGCCATTGACCCCCTTGATCGATCCAGTCGCTGTAACCGCCAGGATACTCGCGCCAACGACCATCACCAAGTGCAACCAGCGTTTGGGTGGCAACAGCATCCATAAATGCCCGATCGTGGCTGACCAGCAAGACGCTACCCTCGTACTGTTGTAAACTGGATTCTAATAATTCGAGCGTTTCGAGATCGAGATCGTTTGTCGGTTCATCAAGGATCAAGAGATTTGCCGGTCTCGCAAACAAACGCGCCAGCAAGAGTCGATTGCGCTCCCCGCCCGAAAGGGTTCTCACCGGAGATTGAGCGCGCCTTGGTGAAAACAAAAAGTCCCCCAGATAACTCATCACATGCATGCGCTTACCCGCAAGTTCAATCCAATCAGACCCCGGGCTGATGGTTTCAGCGACACTACGCGCTTCATCAAGTTGCTCACGCATTTGGTCAAAATAGGCAAGCTGCCATTGTGAGCCCTGGCGCAGTTGCCCTGCGCTGGGTTTGAGTTGCCCGAGCGCAAGACGAATCAGGGTTGATTTGCCAATGCCGTTGGGACCAATCAATGCAACCCGGTCGCCTCGCATGAGTACCCAGTCCAGCGATTTCACCAGGTCACGACCGTCTGGCGTCTGATAGCCCAGTCCTACACATTCGAGCACCTGTTTGCCGGAACGCTCGCCCCGATCCAGACGCATCTGAACCTGTCCAACCCGCTGCCGGCGCGCTTCGCGTGCCTCGCGAAGCGCTTCAAGACGTTTAACGCGACCCTGATTCCGCTTGCGTCGCGCTTCAACACCCTGGCGAATCCACGCCTCTTCCTCGGCCCAGAAGCGATCAAAGCGCCTTTGCGCCTGATCTTCAGCGGCCCACTGATCCGCGCGCAGGCGCAGATAATCGGCAAAACGCCCGGGGTAGCTGCGCAGTACGCCCCGTTCCAGTTCGACAATGCGATTAACAACCCGATCCAGAAAATGACGATCATGGGTGATGACAATGCTTGTGCTTACCCGCTCCATGGCTTCTTCGAGCATACGAATCGCGGCCAGATCCAGGTGGTTGGTTGGCTCGTCCAAAAGCAGCAAGTCAGGCTTGAGGGCGAATCCCAAGGCGAGTGCTGCGCGTTTTCGTTCCCCGCCCGATAAGCCCGACAAGGGTCGTTCAGGATCCAAGCCAAAGCGATCGAGCCAAGCGCGAATATCGGCTAGTTGCTGCCAAGCCTCGGGCTCCTCCGGTGAAGGGTTGAGCTTGGCACGATCCAACAAGCTCAAAAAAAGGCTAGCTTGGTCCGGCAAGCTCGGCTCTTGTTCGACCACCACACAGCGAACACCGTCTTCGCGTTGAATCAGTCCGTCATCCGCTTGAAGCGATCCCGCAATCAGTTTAAGTAAAGAGGATTTCCCGCTGCCATTTCGGCCGATGAGGCCGACGCTATCGCCGCGTTGGACCGAAAGCGATGCGCCATCAAGTAAGGGTAAATCGCCAAAGGCAAGCTGTAATTGGATCAGTTGTATCAATCTTGTCTCACTTCGAAAAATCAAAACCGTCGTCAGCCTACAATCATAATGATGAGGTCTCATCAGCTTGAAAGTCGCTGAATCCTTCACCGATTCAAGGCGGGACGGCAGTGCTTTGCTCAGGCCGGTTTCCGATGTGATGCAATCGGACCTGCTGCGCTGTTCTGAGCATGAAAGGCTTGGTACGGCGCTTGCCATGATGCATCACCACGCCGTGGGCTCCGTGCTGATCGATTGCGACGATGGCAGCACCGGCATGCTCACGCGAACCGACCTCATCGAACGGGTGATTCTGCCGCGCTTAGATCTCGATCTCCCGATTGCGAGGGTCATGACGCATCCGGTACACAGCCTGCCGCTTGAAAGTTCCGTACTTGATGCTATGCACGCCATGATGCATTGGCGCATACGCCATGTCCCGATTCGCTCAGGTGCTTTCATCGTTGGTCTGGTCAGTGAACACGATCTGATGCGCCAGCAACAAAACCGACCGGATCGCCTGATGTTGTCTATCGATCGCGCAGATAGCGAGATGGCATTGATTGATGTTGCGAGAGAGGCAGCCGATATGGCTAGGCAATTGCATCGCGAAGGCCTTGATGCGGTCCACATGGCGCGCATGATGTCCTTGCTCAACGATGCACTGACGCGCCAAGCGATCGCGCTTGTGTTGCGTACTGAAGCAGGTTCTGGTCTTTGTACCGAAGACTGGGCTTGGCTAGCCTTGGGTTCGGAGGGAAGGGCCGAGCAGACGATTGTGACCGACCAGGATAATGCCTTGATTTTGCGGGATGAAGCGACGATACCGGCTTGGCTCGAGAGGGCAGGAAAAATCAATCACCTGCTCGATCGCATGGGTTTTCCGCTTTGTCAGGGTGCAGTCATGGCCATGAATCCCTCCTGGTGTAAGAGTCTTGATGCTTGGCTTCACGAGGCGCAGGCCTGGTTCACCCATCCGACACCGAAGGCGATGCTCAAAGCTCATATCGTTTTGGATTTTAGATGGATTGCCGGCGATCGCACGCTTGTGCAAGCCTTTGAACAAGGCCTCTCAAGGCTTTTTGCGCCTGTCAAGGGCGCGACGGGCTTCTCACTGAAGTCAGCGGCGCGACAAACGTGGTTACGAACAATGCTTTCTGACATGCTTCAACGGGGCGTTGAGCCCATGCCAGCAGAATGGCAGTTCAGGCTTGGCCGCATCGCCGCGATTTTCGATCAGAAACGACATTGGCAACGCGACTTGAAGCTGCAAGGTACATCCTTGATTGTCGATGCCACGCGTTTTCTTGTCATATCGAAGCTCGGTCCGGGCCAATGGATGCCTCATGGCACTGTGGAGCGTTTACAATGGCTAAAGCAACATGACCTGATCAGTGCTGATGAAGCCGCTGCGATGCTCGATGCTTTTGGGACAATGACCCAAATGCGATTGGAGCGACAGATCGCAGCGCCTGCGGCGCAGCTTGATGGGCAAGCCGTTGCGATGACGTCGTCCCCTGCGCCAGGGCCAAACCAGGTTGATTTGTTTTCGCTCAACAGCAACCAGCGCTGGCAACTAAGGCGCCACGTGCAAAGCATTGCTGATTTTCGTGAGCGCCTGCGTTTGGACTTTGTCGCTTAATGTCTGGCGCAGTTGCTTCACAGCATAGCTTTCTATTGGGACCTTGTCGCTTGATGCTTGGAGCTTGACGCAATGCCTCGAAGTGTTCGCATTCAAATCGCCTCTGATCTGCACCTGGAAATGTTCAGTAAGCCTTTTGCCAACTGGTATCGCGTCGATCGATTAGGTCCCGAGGCAGCAGACTTGCTGGTGCTTGCCGGTGATATTCATAACGGTATCGAAGCGGTGCGATGTTTTGCCGACTGGCCGATTCCTGTGCTTTATGTGCCAGGCAACCATGAATATTATGAAACGAGGATCGATCTTGCATTAAGAGCCTTGCGCGAGGCCGCTCAAGGCACGAGCGTGCGGATTTTGTCTGAAGATGTCATCCTGATGCACGGCCTGCGCTTTGTTGCCTGCACGCTTTGGACCGATTACGAGCTTCTCGGCACCGGTATCCATAAAACACTGGCCATGCAGACTTGCGAGCGCTTCATGGTCGACCACCGTTTGATTCAAGGTGTTGATGCGAACCGAAAGCGCTTTACGACCGAGGATGCATTGAGCATTCATCAACGCGAAAGAGCCTGGCTTCTTGAGCAATTGCAAAGGCCTCATCATGGTCCGACGGTTGTCATCACCCACCATGGTGTGCATCCTAAGTCGGTCCACCCCCGTTTTGATAAGCATCCTGCCAATCCAGGCTTTATTTCCAATTTGAGTGATGTGCTGTCCTTTGCCGAGCTTTGGATTCACGGGCATGTTCACAATAGTTTCGACTACAGGGTTGGTCACACACGCGTGGTGGTGAATCCGGGTAGTTATGCCTTGAATATCGGTCAGGCCAAAAATCCTGAAGATTTGCGATGGGAAAATCCTGAATTTGATCCGGCAAAGCTCGTGCACTTGCAATGGGATGAGTCATGAATCGCTTGCGTCGACGTTTTAACGAGGGTGCTTTTGCAGCAGCATTGCTTGGCAAGCTTTCAGCAACGGCCAAGGCGGGGCTTACAGGGCTTACCTTGCTTTATCAAACATCGCCTTTGCACGCCCTCGGTACGCCCGAGGTCAGCGTGAAGGAGGTCCAACTTCAGGGCATCGATCGCGAGCAAGTGCGCCTGCTTGTGATTTTGAAAATGGATAACAGCAACCCGATACCGATTCCCTTATCCACCATACAGTTTCTGGCACGTATTGAAGACCGCGAACTTGCCAAAGGTGAAACGACGGAAAGTCTGCGCCTGCCGGCCCTCGGAACTGCCGATGCGAGCTTTAAGGTTTTGATTCCTTTGCGGGCCATACCAGGTGCGCTCGATCGGGGACTGGTGGCCTTATTCGGCGAAGGTCTGCGCTACGATATTGAGGGCACTGCCGAGTTGGGCGGGATGTTTCGAATTCCTTTTAGAAAAATGGGTAAGTTCACAAGAGCCCAGTTACTCGCTGCGCTGCGTGCTTGACGAGCGTTTGGTTCAGCGTGCTAATTTTTCTTTGCCTGGTACGGCTGCACCTTCGACTGGGGCATGCGATAGCCTGAAACGCCAAGCGCAGATTCGAATCGTAGTACTTCAAGGCGCCCGCTTGCCCAAACCGCCGCTTGTGCGGTCTTTTCGCTAATCGGTTCGCTGCTCACAACATGGACGATCTGGTTTGCGGGCGGGGGTGGCGAGTGGATACAGGCACCGAAATAAGGCACAAGCAAAAATTCGCTGATCCCCTTGGCACTTCGTTCAAGGGGTGCAACAAAACCCGGTAATCGCACGTTTTGACCGTGCAGGCTCGCGACTGCTGGCGCTTTATCCCAGAGTTCGCGCAGTTTGGCCATGGCTTCGTTGGCGCGCGGATCGCCGTCTTGCAAAAGGGCAAAGTTCATGCCCTCTAGGAGTTTTTCAGGTTTCCAGTCGCCCGGAATCAGATCGTCCCAGCTCAAGTCACGAACTTTGCCCTGGTTAAGCTGTGGCGCGGCGCTCTTCGGGGGCGTCGCTGTTGAAGCGTTTTGTGCGCTTGCGATTGGAAGCGCCGCGAGGCAGGGTGCTGTGGACCAGAAGGCTAATTGAATCAGGCGGCGGCGCTCAATGGAATGCAATGGTTTTTTGAACATAAAAAATGGTTTTTGGAACGTCATCATGAAAGCGAATCTAAAAAAGATAACAACACTAGCGATCCATCAGGCCTTGTTGCAGCGAGATTCGATAGGCGCGCCAAGCGGGCAATAGACTCACCAAAAAGGCACAAGCATAAACCGCAAGTATCAAGGGTATTTCGTCGCTGCGAATCCATTGTGCCGACATGCGAAGCCCGGCTTCGGCCAAAAGTGCATCTTTGAAGATCAGCAAGAGGCCGCTCAGGCTCAAGAGCGCGAGCGCTAATGCAAGACTTGCTGCAAGCAGGGCTTCAAGCAGCACAAGGCCTGCGATCAGCCAGGGCCTGGCACCGAGCACCCGTAAAAGGGCAAGCTCGCGTTCGCGCTCTCGCATCGACGACAAAAGGCTTGCCCCCATTCCCAGCATGGCGACCAGCAGCATGACCGCAGCCAGCAAGGAAAAAGCGGCTTCGGCTTTCGCAATCAGCTGCCAGAGATCGGCGAGCGCCAGCCCCGGCGCGGCCGCCGTCATCGCCTCGGGTGCGCCCGTCTCGATTTGACGCTGGGTTCGGAAGAGCAGACTGCGCTGCTTAAGTCCGACATAGACGGCGCTGATCTGCTTGGGGCTCAGATCAAACTTGCGGATCATGTCCTCGGAAAGCTTCAGGCCTGGCACGGGCGCACCGGCCTGCCATCCAATGTGCAAAGCTTCAATGGACTCAAGCGAGACCAATAAGCTTCGGTCAATCGCCGTGCCTGTTGGTGCGAGCACACCGACGACCCGAAAGGGCTTGTCGTCGTGGCTGGCCGATGCGCCGAAATTTCTTGTCCCGGCGCCTGTGCCACCTTTGTTCTCATCGCTGGGCAAACCGTGTTCTAGAACAATGGAAGCGTCAAGCTTGTAGTCAAGTTGTCTGGCTACCGATGACCCGACCACAACCTCCCAGAGTCCGGAGAAGGCTTTGCCCTGGCTAAAGCGCAGGGGCTCTGCTTCTCCGGTACGAATATGTTCAAAAAATTGAATCTGGGTGCCGATCACCCGATAAGGTCCATGCGAGTCGCCAAGCGATATCGGAACGGTCCAAGCGACCGAAGGCAGCTCAGCAAGCCACTGCAGGCTTTTATAGGCTAAGGCATCACGAGGTTCACCGAGTTGAAAAACCGTGGCAAGGATGAGCTGCGCAGGATGGCCTTTCGGTCCGACCAGCAAATCAGTACCGCTGATGGACTGTGCAAATGAGGTTTTCATATCGACGCGCAAGCGTTCTATAAAAAACAATAAAGCACAGGAAAGCGACATCGCAAGTACAAGAAGACTCAAGGCGATTCGCCGATGCCAGAGACTTTTGCTCGCCAGTTCCAGCACGAGCGCAGCGGTCTGACCGATGGCATGCACACGCAGCATCATGCTAAGTCGCCATGCGCCAGTGTTTGTCGAAGTGCCGCTCGAGTGCCTGATGATGACTCACCAGGATAAGTGAGGCGCCCTGTCGCCGGCATTGTCGGGTGAGAAGCGCGATCAGTTGCGATTCGCGTGCTGCATCAAGTGCTGAGCTGGGCTCATCGGCCAAGATCAACGCAGGGCCGCCAAGCAGCGCTCTGACGGCAGCCACCCGCTGCTGCTGGCCTATCGACAGCTGGGTGACGGGACGAACAATGGCGCTGGCTTCAAGGTCAAGTTCAGCTGCCATCTGGGTGGCGGCATCGCGCATCATCGCAGGCGAGCGGAAAGCTTGACGTCGACGGGAACTAAGTCGGCACGCGAGCACCATATTGTCGAGCGCACTCAGATAGGGAATCAAATTGAATTGCTGGAAGATCACGCCGATATGATCAGCGCGAAACCGGTCTCTTTGGGCCGCAGTCAGCCCTGCAAGATCAACCCCGAGCAGCCTTACTGCGCCTTGCTTGGCGACCATCAAGCCGGCGATCAGGGCGAGCAGGGTGCTTTTGCCGCAGCCGCTTGGTCCGCTGACCAATATTTGTTCACCAGCCTGAAGCTGCCAGCTTGTGAGATCGATCAGGTTTTCCTGCGTTTTATAGGAAAATTGCAACCGATCAAGGTCAACCAGTGGGGCATTCATGCATTGAACAATGGGCTGGGTAAGACAATGGAATGGGTGAGATCGTACCGCCTCGTGAACAGCACTGCTAAATCCAACTCAGGATATCGTCGAAAGGTGACGGAAATGACAAAGCATATGGCAAAGCATTGGACAGCGCANNACAGGACAGAACATAGGTTAGAACACAGAACAGCGCATCCAACAAAGATCCTCGCTTACCTTTCGGGCTTGCGGCAGGCCAAGGCCATTTTGCTGGCGAGCCTTGTTGCGATGCATGCTGCGGGGCCTGCCCAAGCGCAAGATGCTGCGCGGGTGCTCTCGCGCACCGCGAATTTGCAACAGGTGCTCGTGCCATCATCCTATTGCGCACAACGGCTGACCGTGCCTGCTGCGCCAGTCAGCTCAACCGAGCGGTCAAATACGGGCGCCATTGTGGGTGCGATCGCAGGAGGGCTCCTGGGTAGCACAGTCGGACGAGGCGATGGGCGTGTGGCGGCGGCTGCGATTGGGGCTGCTACGGGTGCCATCATCGGCGATCGTGTCGACAATACGCCGGCGTCTTCGGGCGGTCATCTGGGAACAGCTGCCCCGATCAGCCAGGCTGGTGACGCGCAAGCCTTCGCGGCGCCCGCTGTTACGGCCGTGCCAGCGCCCGTTGCATCATCAGGCCATGTTGCACCGAGCGGTCCCCTGCCTGCGGCACCTGCCATCATCTGTCAGGGCAGCCAGGCACTTGAAACCCGCGTCTCGGGCTACACCGTTGTTTACGAGTATGCCGGCAGGCAATACAGCGCTCAGTTAAACCGGGATCCCGGAGAAAGCCTACCCTTGGTAATTACGCCCGATCCGAGCTACCTGATGCCGGCTCCAATCACAAGCTATGCCCCAATCGATCAACGACGTCGCAGATACTAAACGCTTGCACCGGGTGGATCAGAAACCCTTTGGAGGGCTTTTGCCGATGCCCAGGCGCCGCGAGGATGTGATCAGCCCGGGAAATCCTTGGGTGGCTTGAAACCACAGTCAGCGTATTTTTCGAGCAGCTCGGCAAAAGCCAGTGTGATCCAGTCACCATCGCGGGGTCCGATCACTTGAACGCCGTAGGGAAGACCTTCAGCGGTTTGTCCGGCGGGTACTGCCGTTCCAGGCAGTCCGCATAAGGTCGACATCCCAGCCCAAAACATCGTCTGGGTGGAGGGTTGTTGTTGCCCATTCACCGGAATCATGCGCTCCCATCGTTCGCCTGACTGCCTATGATGGAAGGCGGGCATGGAGGCAACCGGACAGAGCAAGACGTCGACGTCTTCAAACCATGCCGCCCAAACACGGCCCAAGGCCATGCGTTGTTCATGCGCTTGTAACCACTCGCGGTGGCTCATGGTGTTGGCTTGCACCATCCACGCATAGTAGTCGTAGCCCTTCTTTTCCTGGCGAATCCCTTGCCGATAGGCCTCAGCCACCTCGGCCTGCTCCTTGAACACCTGATCTGACAAACCTCGCGAGGTTGCCGCGCGCAGCATGCGAATATAAAGCTTATGCAATTGCCCGAGCTCGATCGGCGGGCCTTCTCGTTGCAGCTTGACCCCTAGGTTTTCGAGCCGATCACCAAGAGCTTCTAGACCCTTGACGATTTCCCGATCGACCGGGCAGGTTTTCGCATCGCTTAGCAATGCTACCCGCCACCCGGAAGGCTTTGACAGACGCGTTGCCGGTGACAGCAAGCTGTGGCGGGACACATCGTCGCCGAGCGCAAGATCAAAAGCCAGGCGCAGGTCGCGAGCCTGTCTTGCTAAGGGCCCATAGGCCACTAAATCTGCGGTTGCCAGGGCGTCGGGTAGGGCATGCCCTGCACCGCTCAGCACGCCAATACTTGGCTTATGTCCAAAAACCCCGCAGAAGTGGGCCGGACCTCGGATCGAGCCGCCAATGTCGCTGCCAAGCTCCAGAAAACTGAACCCTGCGGCAAGCGCCGCAGCACCGCCCCCACTTGAGCCTCCCGGCACGCGTGTCAGGTCATAGGGATTATTGGTCGTGCCATAAATCGGGTTAAAGCTTTGCCAATCCGAGAGACGAACCGGTACATTGGTTTTGCCCATCACAATCGCACCTGCTTGCTTCAGGCGCGAGACCATCAGCGCGTCTGATTGAGCGATATTGGCCCGCATCTCGACCCGACCAAAGGTGCTCGGAAGCCCCTTCAAATCATAGGATTCCTTGACGGTGATCGGCACGCCGGCAAGCGGACCGAGCATTTGTTTTTGACGCTCGGAGCCGTGTTGTACGATGCGATCCATGCGCTCAGCTTCTCGCCTTGCCTCGTCAAAATCGCGCACAACCACGGCATTAACCGCCTGGTCGTACTTTTGAATGCGTTCAATTTGCGCGGCCAGAAGATCGCTTGCTTTCAGGGTCCCACGCTTGACACGGTTCCCGATTGCGATCGCCGACTCAAAGGCTTGCGGATAGGACGATTTCGTCACGATGCGACCCTTGAGGCTAGCCGCGGCCCACAAAGGGCATGTTCGTTGCCATGACCGTCATAAAAAGTACATTGCTTTGCAAGGGTAACTCGGCCATGTGGAGCACGGATTCGCCGACGTGGGCAACATCCATCAAGGGCTCGGCTGCAATGTCGCCGTTGGCCTGGGGTACACCCTTTGCCATGCGCGCCGCCATGGGGGTTTCAGCATTACCGATATCAATTTGACCGCAGGCGATGTTGAATTTGCGGCCATCGAGCGCTGTCGAACGCGTGAGGCCGGTGATGGCATGCTTGGTTGCGGTGTAGGCGATCGAATTCGGTCGTGGCGCGTAGGCGGAAATCGATCCATTATTGATAATTCTGCCACCCTGCGGGCTTTGTGACTTCATTTGCCTGACTGCGGCGCGGGTGCAGAGAAATGAGCCCGTGAGGTTGGTATCGACCACATGGCGCCAGGTTTCAATTGCCAATTCATCGATCGGGACCGCCGGGGCGCCGATGCCTGCGTTATTGAAGAGCACATCAAGTCGGCCGTAGGCCTCGACGCAAGCGGCAAAAAGGGCATCAATTGAGGCCGGGTCGCAGACATCGGTGACTTTCGCCATGGCCCTGCCTTGAACATCTTGCGCCATGGCGATGGTCTCTTGCAAAGCGTCTTCGCGGCGTCCAGCGAGGACAAGGCGATAGCCTGCCGCGAGAAAGGCAAGACTGACCGCTCGGCCGACGCCGCTGCCAGCCCCGGTGACGATAGCGACTTTTGAAGGCGATGACATCTCACAGATCTCCTTGATCGAGCTTGGAATCTGCTTATCATGCATGACATTGCAAGGAGAGGCACATGCGTTTGTTTTCATTTCGAGACGGCAGTCAGGTCAAGCTCGGTGTTTTGAGTTCAGCGGCGGGCTTGTCGTTTTTTGCCCTTGAAGATGTCGCGCCTTGGGCCCCGTCGAATATCCCGGCGCTGCTGTCCGTGCCCAAGGCGATGGAGAAAATTTCAGCCGCGCTGGCAACGGCGCCGGAGAGCTTGAAACGCAGCTGCGACGGTCTGCACTATGCTCCCTTGATTCCTCAGCCTGGCAAGCTTATTTGTATGGGCTTGAATTACGCCGATCATGCCGCTGAGGGTGGTCATGCAAGACCTGATTTTCCCAGTTTTTTTCTGCGGGCAAACAGTTCCCTGCTTGGCCATGGCGAAGCGCTGGTGCGTCCTCGACAAAGCCATCAGCTGGATTATGAAGCGGAACTCGCCGTGATTATTGGGCAGACCGTCCGGCATCTGAGTCCTGATCAGGCCCTGGATTGCATTGCTGGATATAGTTTGTTTAACGATGGTTCGATTCGTGACTATCAGCGCAAAACCAGCCAATGGACGATTGGTAAAAATTTTGATGCGACCGGACCTTTTGGTCCCTGGCTTGTCAGCGCTGATGAGCTGCCGCCGGGTGCAGCAGGCCTGCGGATACAGTCTCGCTTGAATGGGCAGGTGATGCAAGATGCCAACACCAGCGATTTGCTCTTTGATGTACGCGAAGCCTTGGTGTTGATTGCTGCTTGTATGACGCTTGAACCTGGCGACGTGATCATTACTGGAACACCAGCCGGTGTCGGCTATGCAAGAAAACCACCGGTGTTTATGAAAGCGGGCGATGTGTGCGAGATTGAAGTGGAGGGTATCGGTGTGTTGAGTAATCCGGTTGTTGATGATGTGGCATAAACTCAAACAATCGCTTGGCCTTCAAAAGTCGGGTCAAGCGCAGGCAAAGCCGGATAAAAAAACCTCCCTCACGTCGACTGGCCCTGCCAATGCGCCCCAGAAAGATCCCAAAGAAGCCGCCCTAGACCTTGAACGCGATGCGGTCAGGGCAAGCTTTCAGTCTGATCCACAAACGGTGGTGGCGGTTATTCGTGCTTGGCTTCATGAGGATGCGAAAAAGGTCGCCGAGCCCAAGGAGGACGCCAAACCCAAGGAGGGCGCCAAGCCCAGGTGAGCACCAAGACGAGCGCCATCGCAGCAAAGATCAGGCCGCATGCAAAAAAGAATCGATTCGTCGCCATCATATAAGCTTGCGTGAAGACTAGGCGCTCGGCGACAGCGAGCTCGGCCGTACCCTGTATGCCCAATCGACGAACGATCTCCAAGTAATCGATCGTTGCAATATCCAGAGCGTCGATTCGACTGCCCAGTTCAACATAGGCTTCGGCCGCCCAGTGATCCCAGGCGGTCACGCTGATTGCCGCACCGAGCGCTGCCCCAAGCATTCTTGCGAAGTTCGAGAAGCCTGTGGCTGCCGCAAGTCGGTCATTGGCAATACCTGCGAGCATATAGCTTTGGATCGGTATGAAAAATATCGCCATACCAAATCCCTGTAACAGACGAGGCATGATGATTTCCCAATACCCGGCTTCCAGGGTAAAGCTGCTGTTCCAGAAGGAAATCACCGACAACAGGCTGAATGAGAGCAAAGATAGGTATTGCGGATTCAGGCGATGAATATTTCGGCCCACCAAAGGCGAAAATACCAAATTTAAAATCGCAATCGGTGCGATTGCCAGACCCGCCTGCACGGTGTTATAGCCCATCACAAGCAAGAGCCAGAGCGGAAAAACAACCACGGTGGCGTAATAAGTCATAAAGCCGATCGTAAGCATGCTCACCCCGGTGGTGTATTGGATGCTTTTGAGCAAACTCAAATCCACCACCGCTTCTTTTTCGTTCCAGGACCAGGCCACGAAGTAGGCGATCGCGAGCACAGCAATCGCCGTGATGGCGATCACCGTGGGTGATTCAAACCAGTCTTCCTCGCGTCCGTGCTCAAGCACCCACTGCAGACAGGCAACCCCGATGATGAGCAAGCACACACCGACCCGATCCAGTGGCACCGGATTGCGTGCCGATTCCCGAGAACGCATCAGTTTCCAGGTGGTATAGGCCACAGCGATTCCCGCTGGCCCGTTGATCATGAATAACCAGCTCCAATGCACATGATCAACCAGAAAGCCGCCGAGCACAGGACCAACAACCGGCGCAAGCACCACCACCATCGCCCAAAGCCCCATCGCCTGCCCCCGCTTCTCAGGCGGATAACATCGAATCAGCAATGTTTGTGATAAAGGCAGGATCGGTCCGCCAGCCAGGCCTTGCAACAGGCGCATACCGACAAGCATTTCAAGGCTGCCCGATAGCGCCGCAAGCACACTCGTTAGCGTGAAGGCACAAACCGCGCTCACAAAGACCCGAACTTCACCGAAGCGCTTTGCAAGCCAGCCTGTTAAGGGTAGTGAAATTGCACAGGCGATCGAATACGATGAAATAATCGCCGTGCCCTGTTGCGGTGAGACACCTAAGTCACCGGCGATGCTTGCAACTGCCACATTCGCAATGGTGATATCGAGGATTTCCATAAAGGTGCCCAGGGATATCATCAAGGTCAGCAGGGCGAGCGCAGCTCCTTGCAAAGGTTCGGCTTGTGCAGCGGGTCGATCAAGGCTGCGCATGCTGTTCAATGATGTTACGAATCCTGATTTGAATGGCTGGATCGTCGCTCATAAGCGATGATGCTGTATCGGGCGTTCTTGCGGCTTTACTTGACGTTGTTGAAGGTAGAACATTTGAGCTGTCACCGCTCACATGGGTCAAGCGCAGGCCCTCTTTACGACGCACATCAACGCGAACCCGCATGGATAATCCAACGCGCAGCGGGTAGCGCTTCAAGTCCTCCGGCTCGATAGCGATACGCACTGGCACGCGTTGGACCACCTTTACCCAGTTACCACTTGCCTGCTGGGCCGGCAAGAGCGAAAAAGCCGTGCCCGTGCCGGGCGATAAGCCCACAAGCCGGCCCCGAAAGCTTATGCCATCACCATAAAGATCGGCTGTCAGGTTTACCGGCTGGTCGACCCGCAAGTCTGCGATCTGATTTTCCTTAAAGTTTGCATCAACCCAGAGTTGATCGAGCGGAACAATGGCCATCATCGAGCTGCCTTGGGCAACACGCTGACCTGGTTGCGCGCTTCGTTTAGCCACCTGACCACTGACCGGTGCAAGTACTTGCGCTCTTTGTTTCACCAGCCAGGCCTCACGAAGTTTTGCGACCTGGCTCAGCACCGTCGGATGCTCGAAAATCGAGCTGTCTCGAAGCAAGGCTTTTGTGGCTACCGCCTGGTGTTGACTCGCCTCCCATTGCGAACGCGCCGCCTCCACTTGAGCCTCGGCAGACTGCACCTGGTTTTCAGCGTTTCTGAAGTCTTCCTGGGTCGTGAGCCCGCGATTGACGAGCGCGGCACGACGTTCGCGATACTCTTTGCTACGTTCTAATTCCAGTTGACTGCGGAGCCATTCGGCATGCTTTGCCTTAACTTGCGCTTCACTGACAGTCAGCTGTCGGGAGAGTGAACTGATTTCGCGAACGGTTTTACCCAGATCTGATTCAAGTTGTTGCAGGTGGATATCGATATCGCGCTCGTCAAAGGCAAGCAAGGCCTGTCCGGCCCGCACATATTCGGTCTCAGCAACATAAACCTCGCGGATTGTCCCAGCGGTGAGTGCACTGACCGGAACAACATGACCCTGAACATAGGCATTATCGGTGGCAACAACATCACGCCAGAAATGATGCCAATAGAAAAATCCTGCCAAAACGAATAGGAGCACAAACAGGCTAAGGAAAACGAGACGCCCTTTGCGTCCGGACGGACGCAAAGGCGCTGCAACAGTTTGGGTCATGGTCTTAATCGAGGTGAATCAGCACCTTACCCAGTATTTTCATGCTTTCACAGTCTTCATGAGCCGAAACAACATCATCAAGTTGATAGCGTTTGTAAATCTGATGGATGAGTCGGTTATGGGAAAGCGCTTCGCTGATGTATTCCGCTGCTGCGCGGTGAGCCTCCTCACCCATGGCGTAAACCAGCACAAAGCGAACCGTTAAGTCCTTGGCAAGCATGGGCCAGAAGGGAATGCTCGGCTCTGGCACAGCATCGGAGGCATAAGTCGCAATCACACCGCGAACCCGCAACAAGGCTAAACTATGCGACAGGTTTGCGCCGAAAGCGACATCGATCACACGGTCAATCGGGTTGTCCTCCGCAAAGATCTCCCGACAGCTGGCAACAAGATCCTGCGATCTGTAGTTGATCACATGATCAGCGCCCGCACGTATCGCTGCCTGCGCCTGTTCGGGCCGCGATACGCTTGCGAGCACACAGGCTGCCCCACCGAGTTTTGCCATCTGGACCGCGTAAAAACCTACGGCACCGGCGCCGCCGAGCACCAGAACGCGTTGACCCCGAACGCTGCCATCTGCAAACACACAGCGATGAGCAGTCATTGCAGGAATACCCATACAGGCGCCGGCCTCAAAGTCGGCCGCATCAGGCAAAGGGATCGCTTTGGAAGATGGAACGCAGCAATATTCAGCACAAGTCCCGAGCGCTCGACCTAGTGTGGCTTCATAAACCCAAACCCGCTCCCCGATACGGCGCTCGGAGACCGAGTCGCCAACAGCTTCGATCACGCCAGATCCATCTTGATGGGGAATGATCAGGGGAAAGGGCATGGCGAGGTTACCGCGATGCCCTGCACGGTTCTTGGTGTCCGAAGGGTTGACTGCTGACACCTTGATACGAACACGTACTTCGCCTGGCGCAGGCTGCGGTAGATCAAGTTCGCCCCGCTGCAAGACCTCAGCGGCCGGGCCCTTGCTGCGGTAGAAAGCGGCCTTCATTTTCATTGCCTTTTAGCCCTCAAAGGTGATTTTGGCATCGCGTATGACTTTGCCCCATTTGGCTAGATCCGCAACAATGCGCGCTGCGCAGTCGGCAGGCGTTGATAGGATTGGCTCATAGCCCTGCGATCGTACTTTTTCAGCAACCTGCGGATCGCTAAGGGCAGCATTCATCGCTGAATTAAGTTTTTGAACAATATCGGAAGCGATCCCCGCCGGGCCGAGGAGGCCCCACCAAATCGTTGCTTCAAAGCCGACAAGCCCTTGTTCGGCCAGCGTGGCTGTTTGTGGCAATGCTGAGGAACGCGTCGCGCTGGTCACAGCCAGCACTTTGATTTTCCCAGATTTGATATGCGGCACCGCCGTGGGCATCGAGGCAAACAGGAGCGGTACTTGACCACCGAGCAACTCGACCATGGCAGGGCCGCCACCCTTGTAGGGCACATGAACCATTTCCGTACGTGTCATGGATTGAAACAGTTCTCCCGCAAGATGGCCTGCACCGCCGATACCCGAAGTGCCGTAGGTCATGCCGCCCGGTTTGGCTCGAATGAGTCGCAAGAGTTCTTCGAGGTTATTTGCCGTTACCGAAGGGTGTGCCACGAGCGCCGTACCACCACTGCAAGCGATACCAATCGGGGAAAAGCTCTTCACAGGGTCGTAGGAAAGCTTCTTACCATTGGGAAGAATAGCGATCGGCCCGGAGTCTGCGTAATGAATCGTATAACCGTCAGGCGCGGCCTTGGCGGTGAATTCTGCGCCGATGGTTGCGCCTGCCCCGGGTTTGTACTCAAAAATAAGCGGCTGTCCGATGGCTGCCTCAATTTTGCTTTGCATCGGCCGCGCAACCGCATCTGCAGCACCACCTGTTGGATAACCCAAGACCAGTTTGACCGGTCGCTCGGGCCAGGCCTTTTTCGCCTGGGCAAGCAATGGCGGTGGCAGGCTCAAGGGCAGCAGGGTGCCGGCGGCGAGTTTAGCTCCTGAACTGAGGAGGGTTCGGCGTGCTTTTAGGTCGCTCATGATGGTCTCCTTATGGTACTGTTAGAAAAATTAATTCAATAACGATATGAAAAATGCTAAACATGTTTTGGCTATCGAGTCCTTACGGTCGATCGATTCATGAAGCAGTGCCTTCAATCGATGACTGTGGTCGATGCATGCAATCAAAAGGTTCAGGGTTTAAGAATGATCGCACCTGCGGTGTTCCGATCTTCGATCAGCCGATGCGCTTGTGCCGCTTCTTGTAAAGGGAGCTGAGCCGCCACGTCAATCTGCAAGCCGCCCAGGCTGAGCAGCTCAAAAAGCTCGTTTGACGCCCAGTGCAGGTCGCTTTGTTTTGCAATCCAGGTTCTGAGTGTTGGTCGGCATACGGAAAGCGACTTGCTGTGTAAGTCTTGCAAGGGAAAGGCTTCGACTTGACCCGAGGCTGTGCCGTAGTTGATCGCCATACCCATGGGTCGTGTGCATCGTAGCGAGTCTTGAAAAGTATCGCGACCCACCGAGTCATAAACCACCGGCACGCCTTCGCCTTGGGTAATTTTTAGCACGGCATCTGCAAAGTTTTCTCGGGTGTAAACAATCGGATAATCGCAACCCAAGCTCCTTGCGCGTTCAGCCTTGGATGCGTTGGAAACGGTGCCGATCACGATCGCGCCAAGTGCTTTGGCCCATTGCACCATCAACTGCCCCACCCCGCCTGCAGCGGCATGAATCAAGACATGGTCGCCCGGCTGCACTTTGTAGAGTCGCTTGAGTAAATAGTGCGCCGTAAGCCCGCGCAAGTAGGATGCAGCGACCAATTCATCGCTCAGTGTGTCGGGAATTTTGACCAGGCGCTCCGCCGGCAGGTTACGGTGGCCAACATAGCTGCCGATGCCAATATTGGCATAGGTGACCCGATCACCGACTTTGAGCTCACCTGCAATGACGCCTTCGCCAAGCGCTTCGATCACGCCATTGGCTTGAACCCCGGGGACAAAGGGCGGCCTGGGACCATCGCCGTGAAGCTGCCCGATCCGATGGTAAACATCGACAAAATTGACGGCCACGCAGTGCTGTCGAACCCTCACCTCGCCTTGCGCCGGTTCGCTAAGTTCGATTTCCCGAGCTTGCAAGACTTCCGGACCACCAAAATCGCTGATTTGAATTGCTTGCGTACGCATGCTCGCTCCAGACAGGTTTTAATGCGCTACATTGTGGAGCCACATTGCCACAGTCAGCCTCCAAGTGGGTCATGTGCTGTTTCAATGTCGGGGCTTTTCCGTTAACAACGCGCTTGAGGGCCAGCTGATGGGTGAGGGGCAAAAACATTCAAATCGGGTGGCGATCGCAGGTATGGGCGCGATTGGCCGAAAGATCGCGCTTGCCCTCGACCAGGGTATTCCCGGTATGACGCTCACAGCGGTCGCCGTCGGTAGTCCCGAAAAGGCGAGCAGTTTCTTGGCAAATCTGAAGCATCCGCCCCAAGTGCTTTCGCTTTCCGACTTGGCTGAGCATGCCGATATTGTTATCGAATGTGCACCGGCTTCGGTGCTTCGCGAATTGGCCTTGCCGGTACTTCGGGCCGGCAAAACCCTTGTGATCTTGAGCGTTGGCGCTTTGTTGCTCAACGATGATCTGATTGCCTTGGCAAAGGCTTGTCATGCAAGCATTCGCGTGCCAACAGGCGCCTTGCTTGGCCTTGATGCTTTGATTGCTGCGGCTGAGGGCGAAATCCATTCGGTCACCATGAAAAGCAGTAAGCCGCCGCAAGGCTTTCATGGTGCCCCATTCCTGGTTCAAAGGGGTATCGATGTGCTGGGCATTGACGCCCCGTTGCAACTTTACGCAGGTTCGGCACGCGAGGCTGCAACAGGCTTTCCTGCAAATTTAAATGTGGCGATTGCTGCATCGCTTGCAGGTATCGGTGTTGATCAAACCCGGCTTGAGATCTGGGCCGACCCCACCATCACCCGTAACACCCACGAGCTGGTGGTTGAATCCGACTCGGCGCGTCTCACCATGAAAATCGAAAACATCCCCTCCGAAAACCCGAAAACCGGACGAATCACGGCGCAATCAGTGATTGCTTTACTGCGAAAAATGGGCGGGCATCTTGCGATTGGGACTTGAGACGCGAACTTTGACCATGAATCCTTGTGTTGAGACCGATGATGGATCCGCTCGTTAGTCTTTTTCCTGGCTTTAGCAGTCATCGCCTCAAACGCGATGGCGCCGATTTGTTTTGGCTGAGCGCCGGAAGCGGTCCGCCGCTACTCTTGTTACACGGTTACCCGCAAACACTTGCTGCCTGGCATGCTGTGGCCGCTCGTCTTAAAAGCGATTTCACCCTGGTCATACCCGATCTGAGAGGCTATGGGCGAAGCCTTGGGCCTGCCGCCGATGCAAATCATTTGGCCTACAGCAAGCGAAGCATGGCTGAAGACGCCTTGGCCATCATGCAAAGCATGGGATTTTCAAGCTTTGCCGCAGCTGGCCATGATCGTGGCGGGCGGGTTGCTTACCGACTGGCCCTGGACCACCCGAAGTCGGTATCTCATTTGATTGCACTTGATATCGTTCCAACCCTTGACATGTGGGACCGCATGGCGATGGAAGGCGCACTGCGCAGTTATCACTGGCTCTTGCTTGCCCAGCCCAAGCCGTTGCCCGAAAAGCTTATCGGCGCCGATCCGATCTATTATTTACATCATTTGCTTGATCGCTGGAAAGGGGCCGAGGCTGTGCTTGATTCGCGTGCCCTGCAGGATTACGAAGAAAGCTACCGTCAACCCAGCGTCATCGAAGCATGTTGCGAGGACTATCGCGCGGGCGCTGGTATCGATCGGCTTAATGATTTGGTCGACCGTGAGGCTGGACGCACGATTGGTTGTGAGGTACTTGTGATCTGGGCTGAACAGTACCTTCGTCGTCAATCGCCCTTGCCGACCTGGCAGCGCTGGGCCAGAGCGGTTCGGGAAATTCGCCTCGACTGCGGACACTTTATTGCCGAGGAAGCCCCAGAGGCAACAGCAAGAGGAATGCTTGAGTTTTTGCTGCCTTCGTCATCGTCTGGCAATCAATCTGCGTAAATCTTCAAGCTCGCCAATCACTATCCCGAGGAGCTGCACCGTGGACGAGAAAGAGCTCAACAGTCAAGCGATGGAAAGACTTCGTGAGGAACTGCTTGATACCCTGGATGAAGAACTCGAGCTTGAACTCGAAGACGAAACCCTTGTGCTGCCATCGGGAGGTGATCATCCTCCCTTGGCGGCGTCGGCCAGTGCCTTGCCGCGCAGGGTTTACTTCACTGAGTTGATTCGGCTGCAGCGTGAGCTCGTCAAGTTGCAAGATTGGGTTGTCGCCAACAAGTATCGCCTGGTCGTGGTCTTTGAAGGGCGTGATGCGGCGGGAAAGGGCGGGGTGATCAAACGCATCGCGCAGCGTCTGAATCCGCGGGTCTGCCGGGTTACAGCACTTCCTGCACCCAACGATCGCGAAAAAACCCAATGGTATTTTCAACGTTATGTTTCTCATCTTCCTGCCGGCGGTGAGATCGTGCTCTTTGACCGCAGTTGGTACAACAGGGCTGGTGTCGAAAAAGTTATGGGTTTCTGTAACGACAATGAGCTTGAGGAATTCTTTCGCTCAACGCCCGAATTTGAACGCATGCTGGTGAGAAGCGGGATCAAGCTTGTGAAGTACTGGTTCTCAATCACCGATGAAGAGCAACATGCAAGATTCTTGGCAAGAATCCATGATCCGCTTAAGCAGTGGAAACTCAGCCCGATGGACCTGGAAAGTCGCAAGCGATGGGAAGACTACACCCGCGCCAAGGAGAATATGCTCGAGCGCACGCATATCGATGAGGCACCCTGGCATGTGGTAGCCGCCGTTGACAAGAAGCGGGCGAGGTTGAATTGCATGCACCATTTACTGAGTCAGGTACCGTATCAGGAGGTACAACATGCTGAGGTGGTGCTACCAGCAAGGGTGAGAAACCCCGAGTATTTCCGCAGGCCTGTACCCCTGGAGTTGTATATCCCAGAGGTCTACTGATTCCGTTTGCTTGGTTTAGTTTAGCCTTGCCAGGGCCATCAGACTTTGCAAATTATGAACGGGGAGATGCGCATCAACATGAGGCAGCAGGGCCCGCACCCCGCTTGCCTTAGCTTCGAAGCCCTGATAGCGAAGTAATGGATTAAGCCACAGCAAACGCCGGCACCGCCGCGATAACCGGGCGGCCTCCTTGCCGAGCATGGTAGCGTCATCACGTTCCAAGCCATCGCTTACCAATAAGACCATGCTTCTCGAACCAGCCATACGGTGACCGATATCTTTATTGAAACGTGACAAATTTAAGGCTATTCGCGTGCCACCGTTCCAGTCATCGACGAGGCTAACCGCCTTGGCAACCGCGTCATCGGGATCGGCTTCTCGCATCGCTGCCGATAAGTCGGTGAGTCGGGTGCCGAAAACGAGCGTTTGCGTGCGCGGATCTGCGCGGGTGAGCGCGTGTAGAAAATACAAGAACATTCTTGAGTAGCTTGTCATCGACCCTGAGATATCGAGCAGCGTGACAACACGCATGGCTTGTTTGCGGCGCGTTCGACGTGGCAATTGCATGATCTCGCCGCCGCTACGCAATGCATAGCGTGCCACCCGCCGCATATCAATCGGCCCTCGATGTAAGGCAGCTTTTTTACGTCGGGAAAGCACAAGTGGCATCTGCGGAAGCATTTGCGCGATGAGTCTTGTGACCGCAACCCACTCTGCTGCGCTCAGTGTTTCAAAATCGGCTTTTTGCAGCAACTCACGGTTTGAAAAGCTGAGGCTTGCTTCAATCGACTGCTTCTCCTCATCGTCTTGATCCTTGGCACCCCGCGGTCTGGCGGGTGTTGCCAAGGCCTCAGCCAGCCTTCGGTTTGCTTCGTGAGGCGATGCCACGCCACCGTCGACTTTGGGAAGTAGCATTTGCATGGCTTTGCCCAGTAAATCGGGGTCGCGCCAAAACGCCGTAAAGGCCTGATCGAAAAGGTTTTGCTGATCGGCGCTTGTGATAAGCGTGCAGCATAAACTGTATCGTAAATCCTCAAGCGATCCTATGCCGACCGCCATGACCGCTTCGGTAGCCATCACAATCCTTTCGCTCGCCAGGGGTATGCCTGCACTACGAAGCACGCGCGCGAAATGCAGAATGTTATCTGCCAGATGACCGTGTTGGGCTTGATTCATCGCGAGTTGGCCTCATGAAGAAGTGGTCTGAAGCTTGCGCGCAGTGATAAGCGGATGCAGACGAGGGACTGAACAACACCGATTGAAAAAAGTCCAAATCCAAGCCAGGGAAAGCTCAAACCAAACAAACTGGCATTGGCAGCTTCTGCACATGAGCTTGAGGCAGCAAACATCCAAGGCCAGCTTTGTTCAAGGCCGCTTGCCATAAGGAGTCGATCGGCAAGCCCCATGGCGCATTGGCTGTCATGGCTTGCGACCAAGGCTTGATACATCGATGCAGCCATGCCCGCAAGTTGCAGCAGCAAATGGGCGAGCGCCGGGACAAGCATCGCGATAGGCAAGCGAATGCTGCTCAGCATCAAAAAACTCAATGCCAGACTGAGCAGCATCAACAGTCGCTGGATCACGCACCAAGGGCAGGGCATCATCCCAAGGCTGTGCTGGCTGTAGAGCGCAAGGCCCAGCGAACAGGCCAGGATCGCGATCCACGCGCTGATCAAAGCCCGTAAGTGTTCTGAGCGGATGGTAAGGTTGAGCATCATGAGTCTTTTAACATCAAGCAAGGACTGATCCTGCCATGAATCTGTTGCAGTTGCGGGTGGTGCGTGAAGTGGTGCGGCAGGCCTTCAGTTTGACGGCCGCAGCTCAGGTTTTGCATAGTTCGCAATCAGCGCTCAGTAAGCAGATTCGTGACTTGGAAATCGAGCTTGGTCTTGGCATCTTTGTGCGCCATGGTAAGCGCTTCACAGGGCTTACCGAGGCCGGTGAACAGGTTTTGCCGATGCTTGAGCGTTTGTTGGTGGAGGCTGGCAATATTACTGGACTGGCCGAGCAGTTTCGCGAGGCTGACGCTGGGCAATTTAGCATCGCAACCACGCATACGCAGGCGCGCTATGTGCTGCCCGATGTGGTGGTCGGATTTCGCCGTGAGTTCCCCAAAGTTCAACTCAGCCTGCAGCAGGGCAGTCCGCAACAAATTGTTGACTGGTTGTTGCGTGGCCAAGCCCAGATTGGCATTGCGACCGAACTGCTTTCCCAGCACGATGAGCTTGTCACTTTTCCCTACTACCAATGGACCCATGCCGTGGTTGTGCCGGTTGATCATCCATTGCTGCGTCAGTCGATGGATATCGAGACCTTGGCAAAGTGGCCGCTCATCACTTACCACAGCGGATTTACCGGTCGACAGCGCATCGAAGAGGGCTTCATGCGCCATGCCAAAAAACCCAATATTGTGATGTCAGCGCTTGACGCGGATGTCATCAAGACCTATGTGTCTTGCGGGCTTGGTGTCGGGATTATTGCCTCCATGGCCTTTGATCCAATGCGCGATTCGGGACTGCGTAAGATTGAGGCGGGGCATCTTTTTGGCAGCAACACAACGCTGATGGCCTTCAGAAAAGGGCAAATTTTGAAACGTTATGCCTACCGTTTTGCGCAACTTTGCACCCAATCACTTCAACCCGATGCACTTCGGCGACAGGTTGAGTCCGCGCAGTCCTGGCAACAGACACAACACAGCTAGCGCCTGCGATAAGGTGACCATGGAGCAAAGCTATGTTTTTTCTCGGGTCGAGAACTGGGGGTAGAGCTTGGCCACGACTTCCCCATCGCTTGCCCAGCTATGGCAGCCATCGAGAAAATGCGGCCGGCCGGCTTGTTCGCCTCGCATCGCTTCGCGTTGCGCACGGCGTGCTTGCTCCTGAGGGCTATCCGCCTCGTCTTCCCAGCCGAACAAAGTCTGAAAGGCGACCGTCGCCATGGGAAAGAGCAATTCGCGGGCATGGGTGCAGCCCTTGGTCGATCCGACCACCGCCTGAACAGCTTTACGCCACCCGGCACCGACCTTGGCACCGATCAATGTTTTGAAATTTGGAATGGCACCTGCGCAGCTTGGGTAGGGCACTGCGGGCATCAACACTTCGATGTCGCGCACCACAAAGTCATCGTCTAAGGTGAGCCGGATTGCGATATTGTGTACATCACTTTCGGCGACCCGATGCCCACGGTAGGGCTCATGGTAGGCAAAGGGTTTGCTGTCAACAATCCTTGCTTCAATATCCCACAAGCCATCGTCGCGCCGAAAGCCCTGAGATTCGATACGCCGCGTGTGCATCAAGCGTCGCGTTGAGGGTTGCGAAAAGGCTGTGGGTGTTGGCTTTTGTGTCGTCGAATTCATGGCCCAAGCATATCAAAGCGCTCGCTAAAGACATCGCAGGCGCTTCCTGTCAAGCCTGTTTTCTGCTTTCAGCGTCAAGACCAATCAGTCGATTCGCAAGCGCCAAGGCCTGGTTGGCATCGCCCTGGCAGAAATGAATATTACGGTCCGAGAGCGCGGCCTGGGCTTGCATCGGGTGCTCGTTGATCACGCGCCCACCGATCATCCAAGGCGTTGCGCGCAGCGATGCTTGTTGTCTCACCATTTTCAGCAGGTTTTCGATCTGCTCTAGTGATTCGAGCCTGGTGACCGTAATTGCGATCAAGTGAGGTTGGAAGATCAAGAGCTCGTCATGAATAGCCTGAAGGCTTTGGGGCTGCAGCAAGACGACATCCCATTGCTCCTTTCTGAAAAAGGCACGGAGCATTTTGGCGCCAAGACTGTGCTGTTCTCCTGGCATGATGCTGATAAGCATCGATGCTTTGCCTGCGCGCGTCGTTCGGATGTTTTCGAAATGTCCTTGGAAATGGTGCAGTATTTGCTCAATCTGCCAGGTTGCCAGGGTGACCTCGCTGAAGCTGAATTCATCCCGCAGCCATTTTTCCCCGAGCCGACGCGCCGCCGGGGTTAACAGCTCGTTGTAAATGACCTCGAGCTGATGGCCTGCGTGGCGCATGTCTTCGATCGCGGCGAACAGTGCCTGCTGATTGTTTGCAAGCAGTTGCGCGATAAATGCGTCAAGATCGCAGCTCAGCCGTGGGCGCAGGCCCAGGGCACGATGGGTTTGCACCATTTTGGGCAACACGAGCCGCTCGACCATGTTGCCAATGGCATGCTGGGCGTTTTGATGCTGATGAGTCTGCCTTGATCCCACACTCGTCTCCCCAAAGTGAAATCTTCATGAATCTGAGGAGGCACGGCGCGCCGTGTCGAGGAAAACGACAAGTCTTTTCCTCCGCGTTCAGTATTAATCCAAGTCGATCCGCGAGGCAAGTATTTTCTTGCCATGGACAAAGCTTGGTCGGCTTGATCCAAGGTGCGTCTCGTGCTTGGATGATGCTATACCGAGGCGCCCGGCATGGCTTAGAGAGATGGCGAATTAGCGATAGCGGCTGAGCAACATCATGAATGAATTTGAAAGCGTTCTAGAATTTCTCGCCAATTAGGCTTGCCGTAGACCACGGCATCGACCGCAATGCCAAGCGATCGCGGCGTGGCGCTGTTGCTGATCAAACATCCACCGAGCACGATGCAAACATCGGGACGCTGGCGGCGGATGAACTTTACAAGCGCTCTACAGGCCTTAAGTTCTTGACTGCAGCTGAGACTCATGGCGAGCAGGCGACACTGCGGGTCATCAAGCAAATGGGGTTCGCGCAAAAATGGTGTTCGCGATGAAAAGTGGTCGCATTGCACTTCTAGCCCTTCACGCCGCAATAGGCTTGCAGCAACCATCAACCCAAGCCTGTGACTGCCTTGCGCCGCAGCGAGCATGATCGCTCTCGGTTTCGTAGCGGATATCGCAGCATATTCACTTGACACAGATGCGGTTTCAGCGGCCATGGTCCTTGGTGTGCTTTTGCCATCCTGCTGGGACTCGAGTTGTGGCGTGAGCCGTTGCAAAACCAATTGCAACTGCCAGCATGCCTGCGTGACCTCGGCGAAATGACAACGGTCATCAAGCCATGCTTGGCCAAAGCCTTGTGCAGCCGCCTTGATGGCGCTATCGGCAATCGATTCAGCAGAAATGCCGCGTGCAAGCCAGGTTTCGCAAAGCGCCCAAAGCGAGGCTTCATCGCTCAGACGGCACGCCTTCATGAAACGATCAAGTTCCTGTCCGCTGATGCTGGGCAGGCATTGCGCCTTTAGGTTCCGTTGCGCGGCGATCAGCGGCACAACGCTGCTGAGAAAGACAGCCTCTAATGATGACTGACTTGCCTCGACTGGCATCCTGAGGCATTCATTGAATCCTTCGGTCATGGGGAGTGCGCGCCCTTCAGTATCCTTTTTGAATCAAACGAAAATGAATTGTTTTCGTTGATGGTATGACTTTAATTGTCCAGAACAGGAAAGTCAAAAATGATTGACATCTATCGACTGTCCAATTAAATTGACACTACAGCCCGTCCTCCGGGTTGTCTCCCAACCCCTCGACGCGTGGGGTATTCAGCCTGCCTATCGGCAGGCTTTTTTTTGAGTCAAAAATCAAGATGGTGATCAAGCTTTATCGATAACCAAGCTGTAAGCGATCGTTAAGTTCAATGAGATCAATGCCGCCAATTGGCTCGAGTTGTAATGACAACTCGAAAACATCACGGGCTTTTGGCGGGATGACATTTGCACGTTTGACAGCTGCGCTGACAAGTTCAAGGTGAATGAGATAGGTCCCGCTAAACTTGGTTGATTCAATGCGGTAGCCTAGGTTCGCTATTGCTGCCAGAGTTTCAGCATATCTTGGACCGGTTAGCGTAACGATCAGATTCGGTTCTAGTCTAAGAAGCCTGTCAGCAGCAATGTCTACCCTCCGCTTGCCGTTGAACAAGATCCTTTGAGCGTTTTCTTTTTTGGTGGACTCAGAAACCGTCAAAAGCGTCTGGCTGGTCATTGAATCAGGGCGCTCACCGACTTGGGCTAGCGTCTTACCGCTCCCAAAATTGAAGCAAATTATTATTGACGCTCCAATAATAATCGACCTAAGCCGCATGGCTGAGTAGCGCCACAAGTTCAATTGAATACTTCCGTCATTGCAAACTCCACTTCCTTCAGCCGATGACTCGATCATCAATGGCCGAGAAGCTTTAGGCGCCACCAAAGCAGTTGGCCCGAGTCTTCGAAGAGTTCATCTGCAATTTGTAGCGTCCAGCTGCCATTTGACTTCTCACCCATAAAGCGCACGATACCGAAGCGAAAGCCTTCGGAAATACTGTTGCACTTGTCCTCGACACAGCGATGTGGTTCGCTCAAATCGACGAAATTCTGGCTCGGCGCAGACAATCTAACCCTAAGGTCGCCCGAATAATTGTGATCAACAGCTATTTCCAGTTCAACCGCTTCTATTCGGCTAATCAAGCAGTCGTTATCGAATGTGTACTCAAGCCTGATCCCGGCAGCGTTTGCATCTGGAATCGAGCCTACCGAGCCCTCCACGACCATTATTCCGCTATCGCATTTGATCTCGTTACCTAGTTTCTTAAATCCTTTTGCAGCATTAACAGCGGCTTTCGCATCGACGATACCGAAGCCGATTCTTGGCTGATAACCGTTTTGGTTGAGTACCGAAGGTAGGCTGCTTAGCTCCCGTCCCGAGCAACGACCCCTTTGTGACGGCCTTGCAGTACTGGCCAGGAGCCAGCGAATGTCTCGCCTAGAAAGCGACGAATTCGCCTCAAGCATTAGGGCAATAATGCCGCTTACCATTGGCGCGGCAGCCGAGGTGCCGTCAAATAACTGGGTGTAGTCTTCAATTGCCACTGTAGCCAATTGATCTTGCTTGCTGTACCCCCTGTNNCCTGGGGCCCGATACATCGGTCGTAAGAATGCCGGGGCGAATTGAACCTCTCCGCAGGTCAACGCCTGAGAATCCGGCAACCAAAACATTGGCGCCAGGCTCCGAAAAACAAATCGGCACGCCACGATCATCAACTGCGCCAATAGAAATAACGTTACTATCGTTTGTATACTCATCATAATCAGATCGGTCGCCGTTTTCACCACCGTTGCCGGCAGCAAAAACGATAACAGCGCCTCTCCCCTGCCGGCCGCTGACGGCGGCGTACTCCACAGCGCGCTTCCACTGATTTGGGGAACGAACAAAGCTCCGGGGACCACCGCTACTTGGATCTAATGGCCCCCAACTGTTGTTAATCACAGATGCATTTGCCTCGACCGCTCTGGCAACGGCGTTGGTCAGATTGCTAACACTGGGATTGACCAGGACATCGAAGCCGACAAGCTTTGCCCGTGGGGCAACACCTCTAACTCCAATGCGGTTGTTTGCTGTCGCTGCAATAATTCCGGCTACGGCTGTTCCGTGTGCATCGTCGACTCCGCCTGGACTGTCGTCAAACGGACTTGATGCGTCTGCCTTCGGTGGAGATGGGTTGGGAAGACCAATCCGGTAGCTGTAGCTAGAAGTCCCGGCAAAACGCCACAACAAATCCGGGTGGGTGATTTCAATTGAACCGTCAAGCACGGCAACAACGACGGTTTCACCGCTTTCGGCAAGTTCAACCAGGTTCAAATCTTGGCCAGTCATTCCACCCAGCTGTCCCAGATTGCGAAGATGCCATTGCTGCTCCGATTTGGGGTCAGGGCCAGAGTCAGCAGGCTCGTTGCCTTCAGGCTGGAAACTAGATTGCTCCCCAATGCTGTAGCCCTCTTCTGCCCGTTTGTTGACATCTGAACCACACCCGATGGTGATCAACGCGATCACAAGAAAGAGACCGAGCCTAAAAGCGTTCAGTGTCATCAACTTGTCCGAAAGCTTTGGAATCATTCGCTTACAGTTTCAAAACCATCATGCTACGGCAAAGGAGTTAAGCATGGATTACGAAGATCTCGGTATTTCAAATAAGTCCGGTAATGAACATCTGGTCGAAGTCGTTGACCGCGGTATTTCCCGACGCTCGTTTCTTAGCTGGGGAAGCGGCGCGCTTTCTTTGAGCGTTTTCGCGCCCTTGGTACAGGGATGTAGCAGTGACTCAGAAACAATGCCGCGTTTAGGGTTTTCAACCGTTCCTGTTTCCATATCAGATACCGTAACGCTTCCTCCTGAGTACCAGTATCAAGTCGTATACGCTTGGGGCGATCCGATCAATGGGACGGCCCCCGTCTTTAAGCAGGACGGGAGCAACACTGCTGCGGAACAGGCATTGCAATCGGGTATGCACCATGACGGTGGTCACTTCTTTTCACTGCCTGACTGGAAATCAAACTCCTCCACCAGCGGACTTTGGGCGGTTAACCACGAGTATGTGGATGCAGGTTTGCTCGTGGGTCCACCCGCAACTTGGTCCAGCCTTGAAGGCGTAGCTAAGTCAAAAGCGGCGCACGGTGTTTCGGTCGTTCAGATGGACAAACAGCCCGACGGTAAGTGGAAAGTCGTGGCCTCCAACAACGCTAGGCGGATCACGGCCGACACCGAGATGGACATCAACGGCCCCGCAAAAGGTCATGCGCTCATGAAGACAAGCTTAGATCCACTTGGCGAGAAAGTTAGGGGCACCGTCAATAATTGTGCTGCCGGCTTTACCCCATGGGGAACCTACCTGACCTGCGAGGAGAACTTCAACGGCGTTTTCGGTACAGATGATCCGACGTGGACGGCAAATACTTTGCAACTTCGTTACGGTTTGTCGAGGCAAGGTTTTGCTAACAGTGTTAGTCCGCTTTATCCGTGGTGGAAGCAGGACAACCGTTTCGATTTAAGCAAGGAACCCAACGAAGCTAACCGATTTGGCTATGTGGTTGAGATTGACCCTTACACCGCTTCGAAACGCCCTGTAAAGCGCACCGCACTCGGACGCTTTAAGCACGAGAATTGTGAGTGGATGCTCACCAAAGACGGCCGCATCGCTGTCTACATGGGCTGCGACGAAGTCAACGAGTACGTCTACAAGTTTGTGAGTACCGGCAAAGTGGACATGGTGGATCGCGCTAAAAACGTAGACCTGCTTGATTCCGGGACGCTTTATGTCGCAAAATTTAATGATGACGGAACGGGAATCTGGCTTGAGTTGTCTCCCGGTAAGAATGGGCTGACACCCGAAAACGGTTGGAATACGCTTGGGGATATTTGCGTTCGTACTCGTCAAGCGGCGGATCGGGCAGGCGCTACGATGATGGATCGGCCAGAGTGGGTTGCTGTGAATCGAATCACTGGCGACGTTTACGTAACACTAACGAACAACTCTCGACGTGGTACGAGCCCTGCTTCGGTCAACAACATTGATGGCACCTCCACTGCTGGAAGTGCACGTCCGGCGGTGAACGCAGCGAACCCGACTGGAGGCGCATCGGGTAATCCCTACGGCCACATTGTGAAGTGGAAGGATGCGGGCGGCGACGCCGCAGCAACAACTTTTAGCTGGAGCATTTTCCTGAAGGCTGGCGACAAACTGCAGTCAGACACCCTCAAGAAGGGTACGATCAATGGGGATGATTTTGGATCCCCGGATGGTCTTTGGATCGATGATGCAGGCTATATGTGGATTCAGACCGATGTGTCAACCTCACGGATCATGGCTGCTGACCTGAGCCGTACAAACGCAGACTATAAAAATCTTGGTAACAATCAGATGCTCATAGCGGATCCGGCGACAGGTGTTGTTAAGCGTTTTCTGGTCGGTCCCAACCAGTGTGAAATCACTGGTGCCCATATGACACCCGACCGGAAAACAATGTTCATCAACATCCAGCATCCTGGTGAAGATGGATCTGATGCGGATATTTCGGCCACGCCTAAGAAATACTCATCATGGCCAGATGGTGCAGCAGGGGGGCGTCCACGCTCTGCGACAATTGCGATTACCCGCAAGGATGGCGGAGAGATTGGTACTTAAGCGCTCGGTTACCGGCGGCATCAGGGCCTTTTGTTTCCTACTCGGCGGGGTTATTTCCTCGCCGAGCCTTCACGCTGCCCGTCCCTTTGTGACCGATGATGCGCGGCTTACAACAGCGGGCAGTTGTCAGCTTGAAAGCTGGACACGCGTTAATCGTGCAAGCAAACCCAGCGCTCGCAGTGAGGAGTACTGGGCCTTTCCGGCCTGTAATCCGACCGGCAATCTGGAAGTTACCCTGGGTGGCGCGCTTGGCCGACCGGCCGATGGGCCTCAAAGCAGCGATTATGTGGTTCAGGCGAAAACCTTGTTTCGAAAGCTAAGCCCGGGCGATTGGGCAGCCGGTTTGGCCGTTGGCAAAGTGTTTCATCCCGAAATCAGTCCCGGTCCCAATCAGTTCGGCAATACGTATTTTTATGTGCCTTGGTCCTTCGCTTCACAAGATGAGCAATGGGTCATCCATGTAAACCTGGGCGGCTTGCGTGATCAGGTAAGCAAGCAAAATCGAATGACTTGGGGCAGCGGTCTTGAATGGAAATTCCATGAGCGCTGGCTTGGTATTTCGGAGGTTTTTGGCGACACGAGCGGCGGACGTTACTGGCAGCTTGGCTTGCGCTACAGCATCGTGATCGATTTGCTACAGGTCGACGGCTCGATCGGGCGTCCTTTTGGCGAGGCGGCAGCATCTATGCAGACGCTTACGGTACCTTACGGCCCGTCGCGCTGGATTTCTTTTGGGCTGCGCTATACACCGGCCTCAATCTTTTGATTGAAACATCCCCGTTTCAACAACTTGGAAATCGTGTTCTTAAAGAAAATTTTTACCACGTGCTTGGTTTAGTGCATCGGCCAAGCGCCAATCCGGCTCGTCTTTGCTAAAGCTTCGGCTGGGTACCCCCATGGCATCGAGCCATGCGGCAAGGCAAATCGATAAGGCATTCGGGTCTGCGGCTTGAATCGACCAAATCCGATTCAGATCGCCGATCATGGCGGGCTCGCGCTCACAGGCTAAACCTGCAACCGCAGCAATCCAATGTGCGCAAGCCAGTCCGTGCGCCAGACCCTCCTGACTCGTCAAAGGATAGGAAAGCGCATGCACCAAGGAAGTCTGCGTCCGTGCAATCAAATGGCCTGCGTCCAGCGCTGCCTCGCTCATGGTTTGCCTCAAGATGGGGTCACCGAGTGCGCCTAAGAGCTTGGGTAAGATCGCTACAATATTGGAGGCAATGCGAATGGCCTGATCCCGGTCGGTTTTGTTCGCACCTCGATTCCACAGTGCGTCAAGCGCATGCGATAAGGCATCGAGCCCGCAATCTCTGGTGAGCGTGTAGGAGCAAGAGAGGCTCAGCTCATAATCGATCAGTGCGACATCGGCAAAGCATGCCGGGCCGGTAAAGGAAAGCTTTTCCCGTTGCGCTAAGGAACCCCAAACCGTCGCATAGGCAGTGACCTCGCTCCCGGTTCCCGATGTGCTTGGCATCAGGAGCAGTGCGCAGCGCCTGAAGTCCTCATGCCGCTGAAGCATCGCTTCAAACCAAGCTTCATCGTCGAGCGCAGCGAGTGCCATGGCTTGCTCGCCAGTTGGGAACCAGCGTACGAGCTTGGCAAGATCCATCACGCTGCCGCCGCCGATCGCAATAAGAACAGGATCATCAAGCCCCGCGGCACGCCAATCTGCCCAGATGTGCTCGCAACAGGATCTTGCCTTGTCAATCGTGAGGAGGCCATCGCTTGCGAGTGCGATCGGATCGATCGACTGGGAGGGGGGCTGGGGCTGGCACTGTGGCTCGGACTGGGACTGGGACGGGGTCTGCGACTGCGACTCAAGCAACTGTCGCCTGAGACGCTCGGCCAGTCCCTGTTCGACAGCCTGCGGGTAGAGCAGCAAGCAGCAGCGATTGATTGCGAAGCCCTGTTCGCGAAGCCAATCAGCCAGATGTCTTGATACCCCCGGGCTAAGCTCAACCGCGAGATGGCAGGCTTGCACGTCGTTGACCTTAAATCACCTTGGATCGCAGCCAGGAAGAGATGAGGTCAATCATCGATACAGAAACCACGATGATGATCAGCACGGCACAAGTCTGCGCATACTGAAAGCCGCGAATCACCTCATAGACCACCACACCGATGCCACCGGCGCCAACCATACCGACGACCGAAGCCGATCGGACGTTGGATTCGAAGCGATAAAGCGCAAAGGAAACCCAAAGTGGTAAGACTTGAGGGATGACGCCATAAACAACTTGAACCAGCGGATGAGCGCCGGTTGCGCGGATGCCCTCCACGGGCCGGGGATCAATCGCTTCGACAGCCTCTGAGAAGAGTTTTGCCAATGAACCGGTGGTGTGAACCAGCAAAGCCAATACACCGGCAAAAGGACCTAAACCAACCGCTACGATAAATAGCATGGCAAAAACCATCTCGTTGATGGCGCGAAAAGCATCCATCAACCGTCGCATCGGTTGATAAACCCACGCAGGAACCATGTTCTCGGCGCAGAGCAGACCAAGCGGCACAGCGAGCACGATCGCTGTTGCCGTGCCCCATAAGGCAATTTGCAAGGTGACCAGCATTTCTCTTGCGTAAAGCTTCCAATCCCGAAAATCAGGCGGGAAAAAGTCCTCGAGGAAGACCTTCATATTGCCTGCGTCGCGCAGCAAATCACCGGGCCTGATTTCAGCACCCTTCCAAGCATGCGCAAAAACCGCAAGGATGAGCGCCCATCCCAGGTAATAAAGCGGGCCGTGACGCAACATCGCCTCGTGCTGCCTGATTCGCTCGAGCGAGGCAGCAGAGGCTTGCTGTGGAATCATCGTTTGAAACTCAGCAGGCTTCGCCGATTGATTCAGATACCCCCTTGGGATTACTTCAGCGCCGCCAGCTTGGCGTCGATCTCTGCCAGTGCCTTGGTCTTTTGTTCCGCGCTCAAACTCGCATCGCCTTCGATCTTGGTGCGATCTTTGAAAAGCTCAAGCTGACGGATCGGAACAAGCTGCGCGTTGCTTGATTCGCGAAAGCCGCCATAGTTATAGATCTTACCAAGAATGGCCTTTTCCTGCGGGTCTGTCTTGGCGTAATTCAACACAAATTTTTTGATCTTTTCTTTAACGACTGGATCAAGATCCTTGCGCCATACGAATGGATCGCTTGGAATCAGCGGGCTCTTCCAAAGAATGCGCAACTGTTTGATCAGCTCAGGCTTGGTGCGCTCCAATTGTTCATAGGTTTCGGTGTTATTGGCTGCAACATCAACCTGTTTGGCGAGCACAGCTTGCATGTTTGCGCCGTGATTTGCATTGCGCACCGTCTTGAAGATATTTCTGGCTTCAAGGTTGCGCTGTGCAAAAAGATAATAAGTCGGTACTAAAAAACCTGACGTGGAATTCGGATCGCCAATACCAAAGTTGATTTGCTTGGCGTTCTTATAAACATCATCGAGCGTCTTGTAGGGCGAATCGACATGGGTTAAGAGCAGCGCATGGTAGCCAAAGCTGCCGTCAGCAAACATCACTTGAGCAAAAACTTCACCATTGGAGCGATCCACCGCCTCCATCGCAGCTTTGTTCCCGTACCAAGCCACCTGCACTTTATTGAAGCGCATGGCTTCGATCACGCCGGCATAGTCAGGCGCATAAAAGGACTTGATGGTCAGGCCTGTTTTTTTGGCCATGTCGGCAAAAAAGGGTTCCCAGCGCTCACGTTGCACATTGGCCGAGTCGGTGGCGATAATGCCAAAGTTGATTTCCTGGGCTGTCGCATGGCCTGCGGCGCCTGCAACGGCAGCAAAGCTCAGCGAGAGCGAAAGACCAAAGCGCTTGAGTCGGTTAAAAAGATGCTGTGGCTGATTCATAAAACTTCCTCGGGTTGATGTTTGTATAACTGCAGTAAAAAGGCTTCATCAAAGGCCTCGCGCTCCGCATCAAGAAGAATCTGACCTTCACGCATAGCGATGATTCTCGGGCAGTAGGTCTGTGCGATGTGGACTTGATGCAAGCTCACCAAAAGCGTCATGCCATGTGCCTGGCATAGGCTTGTCATTGAATCCATCACACGTTTGGATGATTCCGGGTCGAGCGAGGCAACCGGTTCATCTGCAAGCAGCACCTTGGCGCCTTGAAGAAGCGCGCGGGCAACAGCGGCGCGTTGTTGCTGGCCGCCTGATAATGTAGACGCTCGCTGGAAAGCCTGGTCGGCTAAGCCAACCATTGAAAGTGCATCGAGCGCAAGCGCTTGATCAGCGGGGCTGAAGCGGCCCACCATGAGCGGTAAGGCAGGCCTTTTGCCGGCAAGCCCCATCAAAACATTGGTCATCACATCGAGGCGACCGACGAGATTAAACTGTTGAAAAATAACAGCGAACTGCTGGCGCAATCGGCGAATCTGTCTTGACAGCACCCCTTTTGCCTGCAGCAGCCCGAGCGGTGTGTGTACTTCACCGCTATCGCTATCACAACGCTCAAGACCGCAGATCAATCGGAGTAGCGTCGATTTGCCCGAGCCCGACGCACCAAGCAAAGCGACAACCTCGCCCTCGTTCAAACGAAGCGACACAGCGTCAACCGCGGGCCGTTTCATGCCAGCGAAGTGTTTGCTGACTGACTTCACCTCAAAGGCAAGGCTGGTCCCGACAGGCTTTTGATGAGTGAGTACGTCCATCGCGCCCGAATCATAGAAGCTTCACGATGACAATGTCGTGACAGAAAGCATAGTGGTCGATGCGCAGGCCAATCGATGCGCAGGCCATTGTCCGGGCGGAGCACAAGTTCGCCGGCTGCGCCTCACATCATCACCTGGTTGGGCCTGACATCATCACTTGGTTGGGTCTGACATGATCACCCGGTTGGGCCTGACATCATGCTGTCACTTACATTTGTGACTCTTCAAAGACTATTTGGCCAAGACTTATCCAGCAATCGATCCATGCATCCTCTTTTTCGAACGGCCTGGCTGTTTTGTTTTTGGATTACCCCGTTTTTTTGCTTCGGGATTATCACAGCATGTCACCCTGCATGGGCTGCAAGCGTCGCTAGCACGGCCAAAAAAGACGATCACGCTTTGAGCGGGACCGTCCTGATTCCGGCTGATATTCGTGGCCTAAGTTGTCTTGCGAGCAGCCTCAGCGAAGTTGTCTTGATGGCCCATCCCTCACCAGGATGGCGGGCCTGGTCGATTGCAAATCTTGTCAAGCATGCTTACGGCGTTCAGGCCTTTGAGGCTGAACAAATCGAGCTTGTCGATCCCGAGGCAGCCAAAGACAAACGCTTAGAGGCCATCCGCTCGCTAAGGTTGGCCAAGGAGGCCGGCTGGACGCATATGAAGCGCATCGACCTCAGTGCTGCGGCAGCAGCAAGCGATGATCTTGACTTGGCGTATTGGACCGCAGCCGCCTGGGGCGCGCTGATCAGTCTTGATCGTGATGATTTTGATGCGCTTGCCGACTGGCCCAAGGCCAAAGCGCTTGCCGATTGGGTCAGACGCGAGAAGGCTGATTTTGCTGACGGTGCGGCCTTGGTGCTTGCGGCATCCTTCGAGTTTTCAAGTCCGGGTGGTGATAAGGCGCAAGCAAAGCGATGGTTTGCCGAAGCGCTCGAAAAGTATGGCGAGAAGCAAGCTATGCTTCACGTTTTACTCGCTCAACAGCTTGATCTTGATACCGGTGATCGGCGAGGCTTTGAAGCCCGCCTGCGGCTTGCCTTGCAAGTTGCCGATGCCTATCCGGGCTTTGAGAACAGGGTTGCAGCGAGCAAAGCGCGCTGGTTATTACATCGAGTCGATGCACTGTTTTGATCGGTATAGATAATGAATTTGATAAGGCGAAAGCTCAGTATCGCAACGGTTGGCGGCTGGTATGCGTCCGGGTTAAGCGCTGGCTATGGGTCCCTGGCCCTTGCAAATGAAAGTGCCCGTGAACCGGTACTTCGGATGGCAAGTCTCGTGCCCCGGAACTCGGTTTACCACCAACAACTGCTGCAGCTCGGTCAGGCTTGGCGCAAGGCGCTCGATGGAAAAGGGCGTTTTAACGTCTTCACCGATGGTAGCCAGGGTGGTGAGGCCGAGATGGTCAAGCGAATCCGCATCGGACAACTCCAAGGTGGTTTGCTCTCTGTGGTTGGCCTGCGCGAGATTGATGAATCCGTGACCGCGATGCAGTCGATCCCACTTTTGTTCAGAGACTGGGCTGAAGTTGATTATGTTCGTGAGAAGTTGCGCGACGCCATGGAAAAGCGGTTTCTGGCAAAGGGCTTCGTGGTGCTTGCATGGGGCGATGCCGGCTGGGTGCGATTCTTTTCAAAAACCGCGGCGAGTAAGCCCGATGACTTTCGCGGCCTTAAGTTCTTTACCTGGGGTAATGAGCCTGAGCAGCAGACGATCATGAAGGATCTGGGTTATTTTCCGGTGCCCTTGGAGACGGCCGACATCCTGCCGGCCATTCAGACCGGCATGGTGACGGTGGTGCCTTCAACCCCCTATTTCGCCCTGGCAACACAAGTGTTTTCCAGCGCACCGCATATGCTTGAGTTGAATTGGGCACCGATTGTCGGTGCGATTGTGCTCAGTCGGAAGGCCTTTGAATCGATGCCCCCGGAGGCGCAGACTGCACTGAGGCAGTCGGGCGAGCAAATCGGGCCGATCGTGCGCGCCCGCGCGCGGGCCGAAGTTGATGAAGCGGTGACTGCGATGGTCAAGCGTGGCTTGGTGGTGACCAAGCCGAGCGCACAGGATTTGAAGCAATGGGAGAGTCTGGCCGAGCAGCTTTACCCGAGAATTCGCGGCAAGCTCGTGCCAAGCGAGCTCTTCGACGAAGTGTTAGCTCACGTCAAAGCCTTCCGCAGTCAGCGTCGTTGATCCGAACGCAAGACCCGGTCATTTGTAAGGCAGGTTGTGGATCTAGATGGGGCAAGGGCATTAGGCCCGGTTGAAAAAATCGCGGCCGCGCTTGCGGTGCTGTCGCTATGCTTCATGCTTTTGATTCCAGCCCTTGAACTCACGGCACGGCCTTTTGTTGGTGGTCTCGTCAGTAATGCCGCCCTGTTAACCCAACATTTTGGCCTGGTCCTTAGCTTGATGGGCGCTATCGCAGCCTTTCCTGCGGGTCATTTGTCGACGCTTACAGGATCAAGGTCTGTGCTGGCCGGGTTTTTCTCACCCCGAATCGCCGTGGCCCACCAGGCCCTTGCCTTGCTGCTTGCCGGTTTGTGTGCAGCCCTATTATGTCAAGCCTCGGTGGATCTTGTGATCAGCGAACAAGGTGCTCGCCAAGCCATCGCCTACGGACTTGAGGTTTGGATGGTTCAATGGGTCATGCCTCTTGGCTATGGCCTGATCGCGCTCAGTTTGCTCAAAGCCTCGATGCTTGCGCTCGATCAAGCCGTCTTTCGCATCGCACTTATCGGCTTGATCGGCTTGGTATCGATCGCTGCCGCAACAGGCCTCGCTGAGACGATTCAGGGACTCGAGCTGCATTATTTTCTTATCACAGCCCTGTTGATGGCAATCGGTGGGGCACCGATTTTTGCCGTGATTGGTTTAATCACCATCGGCCTTTTTATATCGGCGGGCCAACCGCTCGCTTCCATACCGCTTTCGCAGTACGCGATGACCGTCAACCCATCCCTGCCGGCGCTGCCGCTTTACACGCTTGCCGGTCTCCTGTTTGCAAAAAGCTCGGCAGCCCAGCGTTTAAGTGATTTGATCAGCCATGTATTTGGCGGTGGATGGCGGGCAAGCGTGGTGGCGTCTGCGCTGCTCTGCTCAGCATTTACAGCGCTGACGGGTGGCAGCGGTGTGACCTTGCTCGCGCTTGGCGGCATTTTGCTGCCGATGTTGAGCGCCCGGGGCTACCCTGAGCAACGCGGTATTGGATTAATCACCAGTGGGAGCGCGCTAGGGGTTTTGCTTGCGCCCTCGGTGCCGCTGATCATGTATGCCATTCTTGCCCGCGTGCCCATTCAAACCATGTTGCTTGCCGGTCTGATACCAGCCCTGTTAATGGTGATGAGTCTTTTGTGGATCGGCGGATTCATGAGGCAATCCGCCGTCGCGTCGCATCAAACGCCGACGCCGCCAGTAAAGGCTGCCTCGGTCTGGGGGCAAGCGGGGTGGGAGTTGATGGCAGCACCAGTAGCCTTGGTGCCCCTGATCAGCGGTTGGGCAACCCCGACGGAATCAGCAGCACTCACGGCACTTTATGCGCTTGTTGTGGTGAGTTTGATCCGCAGCGAACTCGGCTGGACTGCGCTTTGGTCTTGCTTCTTACTGACGGCGCAGCTGATAGGTGGCGTGATGTTGATTCTTGGCATGGCATTGGGTTTGACCAATTATCTGGTCGACGCAGGTATTCCCGATTTGGCGATTGACTGGGTGCAATCGTATATCCACAGCCCTAAAGCCTTTTTGTTGGCGGCGGTCGTGTTCATTGCAATGGCGGGCGCGCTCATGGAGATTTACGCGGCGCTCGTGGTGCTCGTGCCGCTCTTGCTGCCCTTGGCGCTGAGCTATGAGATTCATCCGGTGCATTTCGGTATCGTCTTTCTCGCGACCTTGGAGATGGGCTTTTTGTGCCCCCCGGCAGGCATGAATCTTTATTTTGCGAGCGCGGTCTTTAGAAAACCACTGCGAGTTGTGATGACTTCGATCCTGCCCGCATTATTGGCCATTTTTGTTGGGAGCGCCTTGATCGCACTGTTGCCCGAGATTTCGCTGACGCTGCCCAACGTCTTTAACATGCTGTAAAAAAAGCCCGGGCGATGCCGGGCTAGAAGCCTCAATGTTTCATGAGGAGGAGACGACCGCGATGCATGCGGTCAATGAATCCTAGCGGTCACAGATTGCGCCTTGATGACCGTGCTTGAGATTGTCATGAACTGGTCATTGCGAAAAGCGACACTCACAGCTCACGTAAGGAGCGCAACATGCCGCAAGCAAAACTGAATAAGCCGTGCGAATCAGTGCCGATCTCGAGCGATCATGTCCAAAGTAGTCCATCCAGTCAGGCATTTTTGCACCCGCATATCGCCGTCGAACCAACCTTATCGCGCCGCGGCTTCGTCGGCGGCCTTGCGTCGATGTCAGCGGTCGCTGCACTTTCAGGTTCCCTAGCCGCCTGCTCAAACCTTAGTGACGAACCCATTGAGTTTCGCTATGGTGTTGCCAGTGGTGATCCGCTCAGTGATCGCGTGATCTTGTGGACCCATGTGAAGCCTGTGGTTGGAGAATCCTCGGTGAGTTTGCAGTATGAAGTTGCCAGCGATCTTGGGTTCACATCAATCGTCAGCAGTGGCAATGCGGTCTCGACCTTAGATACTGGTTTCACCGTCAAGATTGACGCGCTTGGATTGAGTCCAGGGAAAACCTACTACTACCGATTCCGCCGCGGTGAGGATCGTTCACCTGTTGGAACAACCCGAACCCTGCCGGATACAAGCGCAAGCGAAGTTCGCTTCGCTGTGCTCTCCTGCTCAAACTACCCGGCAGGCTATTTCAATGTCTATGCCGAAGTTGCCAAAAGCGATGCGCAGTATGCGATTCACCTGGGCGACTATATTTATGAGTATGCAAGTACCGGCTACGCTTCGGAGCAGGCAACCAAGCTCGGTCGGGTTTCTGATCCCGGCAACGAGATTCTGAGCCTTGCAGATTACCGCAAGCGCTATGCCCAGTACCGATCCGATGCCGATTTGCAGGCGCTTCACGCCAAGATGCCGATGATCGCTGTCTGGGACGATCATGAAATTGCGAACGATGCCTGGAAAGATGGCGCAGAAAATCACGATCCGGCCAAAGAAGGGGCCTGGTCGGCGCGAAAAACTGCGGCCTTGGCTGCCTATCACGAGTGGATGCCGATACGGACTGCTGCTGATCGATCGATCATTTATCGCAGCTTTGATTTCGGTAACCTGCTCAGTCTTCACATGCTCGACACACGCTTGCTTGGTCGGGATCAGCAGATTCCCATTGAAGATCTTGCAGGGCTGAGTGGTCCTGCAAAGTTCGCAAGCGCCTCAGCGAGCTTTACCGCACCGACGAGGCAGTTGCTCGGTGTCAGCCAGTCCAATTGGCTCAATGCCCAAATGGCTGCGAGTAAAGCCGCTTGGCAAGTCCTGGGCCAGCAAGTGCTGATGGCGCGTATGGAGTTCCCCGCTTCGGTTTTGGCAACCCTCAACCCAAGCAATACCTCTGCCGAAGCGCAGGCTGCAGGTGCAAAGGCGGTCAACGATTACCTGACAGCCAAGGCAACGCGGCCAGCAGATCGAACGCCCTTGCAAGCCGGCCTGATGGACAGCAAAACCAATCCGAAACTTGGATATAACCTTGACGCTTGGGATGGTTATATCGTGGCCCGTGAGAGCCTTTTGGGCGCTGCAGCCCAGTTAGGGAAAAAGCTAATCTCGCTTGCCGGCGACACGCACAACGCCTGGCACAGCAAGCTCACGCTGATGGGTTTGGCCAATCCGGCGATGGCGGGTATGAAGGTCGGTGAAGAATTCGCAACCTCAAGCGTCAGTTCACCCGGTATTGAGTCTTATCTCTCGTTGCCGCCTGCTCAAATCAAAGCGATCTTTGAGGGCGTTGTTGATGACCTTCGATGGATGGACCCTTCGCGGCGCGGCTACTTAAAGATGATTTTTACCGCGACTGAAGCCCGAGGCGAGTGGTATTTCGTAAGCACGGTGACTGATAAGAGTTATACGGTGAGTTTAGGAAAGTCTGCAAGTTACGGGTCTGCCTGAGTGAGGCATGGCCCGGTCATCAGGAGATTTTTCGCACTATCCTGGCTGATTCTCACCGCTTTCCTCGCGGTGGAGGGAAGGACGCAGCAGCATTCGAGCGAAAGCCGCCAGCAAGCTCCGGAAGGAAAACCGCTTGTCGTATTGATTGGCCTTGATGGTTTTCGTGCGGACTATCTTGCGCGCGGGCACGCGCCGGTATTGCAGTCGCTGGCGCAACAGGGCTTGCTGGTCAAAGGTCTGGTACCGGTTTTTCCCAGCCTCACGTTTCCGAACCATATCAGCCTTGTCACAGGCGTTCATCCTGGTCAACATGGCATTGTCAACAACAACATGCGCGATCCGATGCGTTCAGAACGCTTCAGACTCGGGTCAAGCGCGGTGATGCAAGATCCTTTCTGGTGGAGCGAGGCAAAGCCCATCTGGACAACGCTCAAGCGCCAGGGTAAACGTTCGGCGACTTTGTTTTGGCCAGGGTCCGAAGTTCGCATTCAGGGTCTGCAACCCGACCATTGGTTGCCCTACGAACACGGGATGTCGCACGAAAAGCGGGTGGAACTGTTGCTCCAATGGCTCGATCGCCCAGATGAGGATCGCGCTGATTTTGCAACGATCTATTTTTCTGATGTTGATTCGATGGGCCATGCAAAGGGGCCGGACAGCGAAGAAGTGAACCGGGCGATTGCCAAAGTGGACGCTTCGATCGCCTCACTCATGGCAGGTTTACAAAAGCTCGGTTTACTGGCGCGTACCAGCTTTGTGATTGCCGCGGATCATGGGATGCGTTTTGTACCGATGGTGAACACCATCGATGCAGAAGCCATCACCGCAAAATTTCCTAAGGTGCGTTGGGAATGGTTTGGAGCGACTTCAGGCCTCGACTTAAATGGCGAAGACGAGGCCGCACTACTTGCCAGACTGAATGCGGAACCCCATTTGCGTTGTTGGCCCAAAGCAGCGCTGCCAAGCCGCCTTGGCTTGGCAGCGCATCGCCGCGCGCCAGACCTGGTCTGTTTGGCAGCGCCAGGTTACTCGGTGGCACCAAACCGTTTCAAGCCTGGCCCCCTTGGTCAGCATGGCTTTGATCCTGAGGATGAACAAATGCACGGTTTACTGATTGTTTCGGGCCATCGCATCAGGCCGTCAAGGCTTGATTTGGTCAGTGTCTTGGATGTTTATCCCCTGCTTTGTGCCCTGCTCGGTATCCGTGGGGAGCCCCATCAGGGCAGCGATCGACTAGTGCAGGCAGGCTTGCTCACTAAAATGCCATAGCCTGTCAGGTAGTCCGGGCTGTGCGGCCAGCGGACTTACGGCAGCTAGCCTGCAGTCAGCAAAATACATCCCGTTTTGCTCGCTGCTTGCGTGGTCAATACAGTGCATGGTTGTCGCCGCACCTTCCTCCGGGCTCAGCATGGGCCTTAAGCGGAGCAGTGGCCTCAAGAAGCCGGGTACGCTTCGCCAGATCTCGGTGGCGACAACACCAGGGTGAAGGGCATAGCACGTGATGCTTGTGTGCTTTAAGCGCTGGGCAAGCGATTTGGTATAAAGAATATTACAAAGCTTTGACACCGCATATTCCGAAACACCTGTGATTGACCGCGTGGGGCTTTGGAGATCCTCCCAGGGTATTGATCGAGCCATCCAATGAGCGCGACTGGCCACATTGATAATGCGTGAGGGCGAGTCGCTTTGCAGGCGGTTGAGGAGCCCCTGCGTGAGCAGGAAATGACCCAAATGATTGACCCCGAAGGCCATTTCGTAGGCCTGCTTTGTTTGCCCTTTGAGTCCGGCCACACCCGCATTATTGATCAGCAGGTGGAGTGGAAGGTCAAGCGCGAGTACTCTCCTCACGCAGTCCCGAACCGAGTCAAGATCGTCGAGGGCAAGTGGCACAAAGTGGGGGCGCTTGCCTGCCCCAAGGCGCATGATCTCGTCGATCACAGGCTGGGTTCTTTCGGCGGATCGACCGGCCAAGATGAGCTGATAGCCTCTTTTGGCGAGCCTGAGCGCGGTGATGCGGCCAATCCCTGTATTGGCGCCTGTAATGAGGGCAACAGTTTGGCCCATTGCTAAGCGGGACGCTTAAAAACGCGCAGGTTATTCATCGTTGGGATCGGTCTCAAAGACGAGCACTCCAGGCATCAAAAAGGCGCAAGATCGATTCATCGAACAGCAATTGACTGGATGCATCATAGAACCCTGAGCAAGTCTTATGCATGACAAAAGGAGTGTTGTGATGAACCGAATCGATGCTTTGCGGTCTTTTGAGGACGTTAAGGCCATGGATGATGCCCTGGAGGATAGCAATCCAAGCACGAATCTTTCGATTCACCAGCTATCCGAACCGAAAAAGCGGCAGATCATTCGTGGCGGACTCGTTGCCGCAAGTGCATCGCTCTTAGCGCCTCTGTCCATGTCACAGGCCGCCACTGGGGCAAACCATGCGGGCAACGCAGCAGCGGGTAAGGCGCAGTCCAACACGAACGCGCAACAGATCACGTCGCCCGGGGGCTCGCGGCTCGGATTTAAGGCCGTGGAAGCTCAGGATCGTGATGGGCTTTGGGTGCCGGAGGGTTATGAAGCGCAGATTGCTTTTCTCTGGGGTGAGCCAGTGGGCGCTCGTGTGGGATCGCCCGCCTGGCGAAGCGATGCGAGCAACAGCGCTGAGGAGCAGGCCCTGCAATTGGGCATGCACCACGATGGTATGCACTATTTCCCGATCGATGGTAGTCGTCGAGGGCTGCTGGTCATCAACCACGAGTACACCGACGAGGGATTGCTCCATCCCGATGGCCAGTCGGATTGGACGGCGCAAAAAGTTGCCAAGTCAATGGCCTCTCACGGTGTGAGTGTGATTGAAATTGAAAAGATCAAGCAGCAATGGCGAATCGTGGACCCCTCAAAATTTGCCCGTCGCATTACCGCGTCTACAGCGATGCGCATCAGCGGGCCCGCTCGTGGACACCCTCTGATGCAGACGAGCGCTGACCCCAAGGGTTTAACCATACTTGGAACGTTCAATAATTGCGCCAATGGCTTTACACCCTGGGGCAGCTATCTGACCTGCGAGGAAAACTTTGCGAACTATTTCCAAGGACGCGCAAAGCCGACCGAAGACGAGGCGCGCTGGGGCATTCGCCGTCGAGATCGCGGTTTTCGCTGGTATGAGCATGAAGAGCGTTTCGTGGTCGAGAAACATCCTCATGAAGTCAACCGTTTTGGCTGGGTTGTTGAGATCGATCCTTTTGATCCTGGCGCTGAGCCGATCAAACGTACCGCCTTGGGACGTGCCGCACACGAAGGCGCCTGGGTGAGCCTCACGCGCGACAAAAGAGTGGTTGTATACATGGGCGAGGACGCAGCCTTTGAATACATTTATAAATTTGTAAGCACTGAAAAAGTCAAGCCTGGAGGATTTCGCGCCAACAAGGATCTTTTGGATCACGGCACCTTGTTTGTTGCAAAATTTGATGCGAACGGTCGTGGCGAATGGATTGCTTTAAAGCACGGCGAGCGCGGGCTTGATGCCAGCCGAGGTTTTCGGGATCAAGCAGAAGTCTTGATTCGTTCCCGACAGGCAAGCGATTGGCTGGGGGCGACCAAGATGGATCGCCCCGAGTGGGTTGCGGTCGATCCGAACACCGCACATGTTTACTGCACACTAACCAATAACAGCCGCAGGGGCACTGCCGGCTTTCCAGGGGTCGACGCCGCCAACCCTCGGGCAAACAACAGCATGGGTCATATTATTCGTTGGAAAGAAGAGGGCGATTTTGATGCACAAGTTTTCACCTGGGAACACTTCGTGCTCGCAGGTGATCCGGCCAACGAAAGAAAGGACGCTCAAGGCAATATACGCGGTGATGCCTTTGGAAGTCCAGACGGTTTATGGTGTGATCCAAGGGGCGTTCTTTGGATTCAAACCGATGCTTCAGCAAGTGACATGTATATCGGTGACTATCAGAGGCTTGGCAACAATGCCCTTCTTGCGGCCGATCCCTCAAGCGGCGAAGTCAAACGTTTTCTGGTTGGACCGGTAAACTGTGAGGTGACTGGAATCACTGCAACGCCCGACTTGAAAACACTCTTTGTGAATATTCAACATCCCGGAGAAACGCCAGGAAATTGGAGCGATCCAAAAAATCCAGCACGTTTTTCCAGTTGGCCGGGCGGCAAATCCAACGAGCGACCGCGCAGTGCAACGGTAATTATTCGCAAGCTTGACGGTGGTGTGGTTGGTACTTAGTCAATCAGTGTCCCGTCAGCATGAAAAGGGTAGGGGCCTTCATAGCTTCCAACCGGCATGGTGTGGGTGACGAGACCCGCTGATTTGTTCCAGGCGTGAATACGAAAAGCGCCTGGTTCTAGGTTCCATTGCGAACGAGCCATAGGGTCTAGATCAAGCACCACCTGATGCGCGGGCGAAGGCGCGGTCGATGCGATCGTACCTGCAAAACGGGTTTCGATGGCTCGATGCAAGTGACCACAAATGATACGTTCTATATTGGAGAACTGGCGAAGCAACTGGGTAAGTTCGATGCGGCCAAGCAATAAGCCAATCTCGTCCATATGGCCGATTTGCGTTAAGAATGGCGGATGATGCATGGCTAAAACAACCGGCCGGTCGCTGCAGTTTTTCAGGGTTTCTTCCAACCAGGCAAGACCTTGAGCGTCGATGGCGCCGTAGCTTTGTCCGGCTACCGTGCTGTCAAGCGCTACTAATTGCAGATCATCGAGCTGAACTGAGAAATGTGCGGGTCCTGAAAGGCCGAGGTAGGGGTGATCAGGAAAGACCCGGCGCAGGTTGAGCAAGCAATCATGATTACCCGGCATCAAATAGATCGGGCAACTGAGGGGTGCTAGCAAGGCACGCAAATGCCGGTACTCGTCTTCCCGACCAAAATCACAAAGATCACCGGTAATGACCAAGGCAGACGGGGACTGAGGACATCGCAGCATGGTGTCAATCGCCCGGCTCAGGTATGGCGCTGTATCTAGCCTCCCGTATGCTTTGCGGCCAGGTTCTCGGATGTGTAAATCGCTTAACTGAAAAAGATAAGTGCTCATCACTCGCCTCCGAAGGTCTTGATAGAAGCTGGGTTTATATCAATTTGCACCGGGTCATCGACGCGCATCGGACAGTCTCTCGCCGTCTGAACCCTTAATTCGATACCCTCAGGCGTCGCAACTCGAAGCTGAATGCGATCGCCAAGAAAGGCGCGATGAATCACCCGCCCCAGGCCGCGTTCAGTCAAATCATTGCCTGCAGGGTGTAAAACAATATCCTCGGGTCGAATCAACACCTCCTGCGCGGATCCGGCGCTGTTAGGTGTGTCGAGCCAAACCCCGCCAAGTCGAATGCCATGTCGACCTTCCCGGTCCTTGATGATGCGAATACTATTCATTTGACCAAGAAAGGAGGCGACAAATGGATTGGCCGGTGACCGGTATAACTGTTCAGCCGTGCCTAGCTGGACAACTTCACCCTGATTCATGACCGCAAGTCGATCAGCAATCGCCATAGCTTCATGTTGATCATGGGTGACATGGATCGCTGTGATGTGCAGTCGGCGCAACAACTCGGCAAGCTCGTCACGTAAAGACTCCTTAAGCTTGGCATCCAAGGCTGTTAAAGGTTCGTCAAGCAGCAACACCCGAGGTCGGGTCGCAATCGCGCGGGCCAGTGCCACGCGTTGGCGTTGCCCGCCAGAGAGTTCATGGGGACGTTTGTGTTCAAGGCCATTCAAGCGCACAAGCTCTAGGAGTTCGCTCAGCCTGGCGCGCGTTGCCTGCTGCGAAATGCCACGAATCTTCAAGCCATAAACGATATTGGCCGCAACATCCATATGCGGAAAGAGCGCATAGTGCTGAAAGACCATGCCGATCTGTCGCTTCTCTGGTGCTAAGGACGTGACCTCATCGCGTCCGAAGAAAATCTTCGCACCCGGGTTTGGCGTTTCCAAGCCCGCGACGATGCGCAGCAGCGTGGTCTTGCCGCAACCTGATGGTCCGAGCAAAGCGAGAATTTCGCCAGCCGAGATCTCAAGCTGCGTGTTACGCAGACCAATCGTCCCATCGGCATAGGTTTTGGAGCAATCGCGGATGTAGATCGCGGTTTGATTAGTGGGCATATCGCTTCGCCAGTAATCGTTCACTCCATTGCATCAGCCATAAGAGCGGTAGCACGACCATCAAAAAGACAAAGGTGTAGGCAGAACCGATTTCGATCCGCATCGAAGCATAGCTGTCTGCAAGACCAACAGGTAGTGTTCTTGTGAGCGGGGTGTGTAGCATCCAGGTCAAATTGAACTCGCCAATCGAAAGTGTGAACACCATCAATGCGCCGCTTAAGATCGCGGGAAGCACGGCCGGAATCAAGATCCCCAGGAAGCGTTGTTGAAAGCTTGCGCCCAGGGTTGCAGCGGCTTCTTCCATGGTCAGCAGTTCGCGTCGCCGAAATGCCGCGGTGAGCACCCTCACCATGAAGGGCATGGTAAAAATCACATGACCAACCAGAATAAAGGCAGCATGCTGCCTGAATCCGCGAAACTCGCCATAGACAAGGATTAAGGCAAGCGCCGTCGCAAGGCCCGGCACTGCGACGGGGAGCGTGATGAGTTCTTCAAACCAACTTGCCCAAGCGCGTCTAGAACGCGCCAGCGCATAAGCGCAAGGCAAGCCAATGATAATCGTGCAAATCACCGCAGCGCTGGCTATCGATATCGAACTAAGTACGGTGGATCCGTAACCGCGCCATACTTCTTCCAACCACTGAAGCGTGAATCCACCGCGCCAACCCAGTGCGTAGTTCTGCATAAACCCTGCCGACACCGATAAGACGACGGGCCCAAGCATGAAGATGCAGACCAGCACACAAAGTGCAGATAAATAAGGATGGGGGCGGATCACGGATCAGAGGCCAAGTGCGGTAGGACCAGCCCCACGGCGCGACAGGGCAAGCGCAGCCCATGTTACAAGTCCTAGACTTATCGATAGCGATGCAGCGAAAGCGAAATTGGCGTAGTTGGTAAATTCGCTATAAATCGTGATCGGAAGCACTTCGAACTTGCTGGCCAGGGTGAAGGCCGTCCCAAATGCTCCCATGGCCGTGGCAAAAATAATCGCGCCGCAGGCCAGGGTGGTCGGGGCGAGCTCGGGGATCCATATGTCGCGAACAATCTGCCATTGATTGGCACCGAGCGTGCGGGCAGACTCCTCAAGTGATCGGTCGATCGACTGAGCCGCTGCCGCATAAGCGCTAATGGCGCGTGGCAGCGAAAAATAAACATAGGCAAGAAATAAGCCCACGAAGTTGTAGGCAAAGGTCCACCGACCCCATCCCATTGCATCGCTGAGGCTTGGGATCAAGCCCTGGCGCCCGCCAAGGAGGATGACAAAAAACCCAATGATCACGCCGGGAAATGACAGCGGCATGGTTAAGGCTGCCAGAAGCATAGGGCGCGCAGCGAAATGATGTCGGGCGAGGAAGACACCCACGGCGCCCCCAAGTACGAGGCTTGACAGCGTCACGACCAGCGACAAGACCAGCGTGTTGATAAGGCTAAGCAAATAATTTGCATCGGTCAGGACGATGAAGTAGGTCGTCCAGGCTTTTTCTGCCGGCAGTGCAAGCAGTCGCACCATCGGCAAGAGCCAAAACGCGCTAAAGACCACGATGGCCGGGACGGCACAGACCCGTTGCCACCGGCTAGCCGTGGGCAGGGCCATTGCCAGCCAGGCACATCAGTTATTTAAACGCATCAGCTCGGCGACTTAACGCACCTCCTTCAAATAGCGTTCGGAAAAAGCCTTCTGTACTTCAGCCATTTTTCCGTAGTCCACCGTTTTTGCCCGAGCGTATTCGCTGGCTGGCAAGAAACGCGACTGAACCTCTTTAGGAATTGCACCAGCGCGCACTGGACGAAGGTAGGCATTGGCCCAAATCGCCTGGCCTTCGTCGGACAAGACAAAATCAAGAACCTTCTT
>DENJ01000008.1:41260-53355 GCA_002359635.1 Burkholderiales bacterium UBA2647 | reverse complement strand
CCTACTTGAATTGATCGAAAAGACCCTTGACGGCAGCAAAACATAGCGGTGATGCAAGTGTGCCGTGATATTCAATTCTGGTATATATATCGATATTGTTTCCATATCGAGCTTTTTGTGTTGCTGGTTGACCCGCCCATAACTGCTGGGCAAACCCCTTGGCTTGCACATCAACATCGACCGTCACCACATTAGCTGCTGATTTCCACTGCGCTGCGGCTAAGGCTTGAGCACTGGCATAAGGCACAACGGGGTCACCGCTTCCGGCGCAAAGCATGGTGTTCACTTTGGGTGTCCAGCCAGAAGCAAGAAGGTCGTTTTTCTTGGCCGCTTGAATCATTCCGCTATTCGGGTTATTTCGCAGATCATTCAAGAAACTATCGGTGAACATGGCGTTTAACCAGCCATCGCCCAAATCGGGGGACACCTTGTTTTGCGCAAGCAGACCCTCAAAGGTCGTGCTTGCTGAGGGAAGCATCGATTCAATCCCGTCCGCATAGGGTGCTTTAAAAACATCGCTCGGCTTGGCGTAGACCGTACCGTAGACCTTTTGCCATGCGGTTACGGCATAGGTTATAAAAACTTGTCCGTATAGCACAGGCGTTGCAGCTTTGAGGGCCGTCGACAGTGCAGACGGGGCTGCACCATGAGCAGCAGAGACAAGTCCCATCTCAGCACTGAGTGCCGGGTCAGTCTCAATCGCTTTGTGGGTGGACATCGAGACGTGTCCGCCTTGCGAATAGCCATAAATCATGAGTTTGCCCGATAAGGCTTGGCCCTTTTCACGGGCAACCTGCCGCGCGGCACGGATAGCATCAATGGTCGCTGTGGCTTCGGTATCACTGTGCAAATAAGGGTGAAAACTATAGGCGGACTTGCCGTATCCCAAATAGTCACTCGCCACCACGGCATAGCCCTGGCCAGCAAAAAAGGCAGCCAAAGCACCTGTCTCACCGTCAGTCATGCTGGCCAAGCTACGCGCTTTGCTCACCTCGGTACCCCGGCCGTAGGCAAGCAGCGGTAAGGGGGCTTTGCATGCAGGGTCGCTTCCCGTGGGCAAGAGCAAGACGCCGGACGCATTGGTCTCTTCTCCCTTCACGCCTCTGGTGAGGTAATTTAGTCCAATGACTTGAACATCGCACTTGGCCAAGCTGCCCACCAGAGGCGCGGCGGCACTTGTGTTCAGCGCTTCACGCGTCATCGTGCCGACGACTTGCGATGTTTCAAGCAAGCTACCCGGATCGCTACTCGAACTACAGCCCGCCAAAAACAGTGCAATGGCGCTTGCCATGACGCCTAGTTTCATCGTGTTGCTCACCTGACGGGTGGCCTTCGCAAGGCCTTGGCCTTTTGGCGAAACGCCGCCATTTGAATCGTGGTTACCCATGGTTTGTCCCCCTATGTTGTACTTTCTGACACAAGGAGACATGTTGCCACTGATTTGGGTTAAATCGTCACGATTTTGTAATCTTTCGCAAGCCCAATGTGATGGCGTCCATGCTCAATTGAGCAAGCGAACCTCTTTTTCGGCGTAAATCGCGGCAAGTAAATGGCTCAGGGCTTGCCAGTGGCCCGGTTGCAAATGTTGCAACTCGATTGGCAGTGATTTCGCCTGAGGGTTGGCAATGAACTGGAAAGCCTTTTCCACAAGATCTGTTGAGAGCGATTCAATTTGCATAGCCTATGCTCCAAGACAAGCGCCCGGATCGCCGGGCTTAAGCTTAAGATGGCGACGAATCGTGCTAATTCAAGCCTTTTGGCATGCGTCAAGCCTTTCGGCCTGCGGACGGGGGATGCGGGGCGCCTTGCGGCAACTGGAGTCAGTATGAACTGACTGGGCGATTAACGGCTTGCGTCTTCGATCAGCGCGCGAGCAATCGCCTGCTCGTTGATCACAAAATGTCCGGCACGGATCGCCGATTTGATCTGGTCGAGCATGGCGGTATCAAGTGCCGGAGGTTCATTGATCCAAGCGGCTTCGGACAAATCATTCATCCGGGTCGCGCGAACATCCACCTGGGCCGAGGCTGCTGATGCTGGCGCTGCCCCAGACTTGGAAACATCCGCCGAACGCCCAAGACCAGCAGTGTCTTTGGTGCTTTCCGCAGGGTTCCCTAGGGGAGTGCTTGCAACGCCGGGAGTTGTTGGTGACAATTTCATCAGCGTAGTGTAAGGGTAAGCCCTGACGAATGCAAGCGCCTAAGTGAATGCTTGATGAATAGCTGGTTTACGCCTTTAAGCAGCGGCTGAAGCCGTTCATGACTGCGCCCCTAATGACTGCGCTCGGTTGCGTATTCCGTCAGCGCAAGTAAGGCGCGTTGGGCTTCGCCATCAGGCAAGAGGCTTAACGCCTGTCGGGCGGCGGATGCCTCAAGTTGGGCCTGCTGGCGGGTGAAGGCAAGGGCGCCGCTGCTGTGGACAGCGTCCAGAATGGTCTGGAAATCGCTATGGTCCTGGTCAACGCCGCCTGATTCAATGGCCTTGCGGACCAGATCGCGCTGGGACAAGGTGCCGTGTTGAAGCAGATAAATCAAGGGTAAAGTGGGTTTACCTTCTTTAAGGTCATCGCCGATGTTTTTGCCTGTTTGGGACGCCAGTCCTTCATAGTCAAGCACATCGTCGATCAGCTGGAACGCTGTACCTAGACGGCCGCCGAATTCGGCGCAAGCCAATTCAACGCCAGCAGGCGCTTGGCTGAGAATGGCGGCGAGCTGCGCAGAAGCTTCAAAAAGCCTCGCGGTCTTGTAGCGAATGACTTTCAGGTATCTGCTTTGATCGACCTCAGGGTCGCGGATATTCAAGAGTTGCAGCACCTCGCCCTCGGCAATCGTATTGGTGGCGTCGGCCAACACTTGCATCACACGCATCAAACCTGGTTCAACCATCATTTGGAACGATCGTGAATAGAGGAAATCGCCAACAAGCACCGAAGCCGCATTGCCAAAAACAGCGTTGGCTGTTTGTCGCCCGCGCCTGAGATCGGACTCATCAACCACATCATCATGGAGCAGGGTTGCCGTATGGATGAACTCGACGACTGCAGCAAGTAAGAGCGCGTGACGGTCAGGCGGTGCGTCCTGGCGCAGCGCACGGCTGACAAGGCAGAGAATGACCGGGCGAAGTCTTTTGCCGCCAGCAGCGATGATGTACTCGGCCACCGTTTGAATGAGTGCCACCTCGGCATGCAGTCGCTCGCGAATCACTTCGTTGAGCGCTTTGAGATCGGCTGCTATGCACTCGAATCGCTCAGCTGGCGAACTTGCAAGCGCAACAGGGTGGGGCAGGGGGGCTTTGTTCACGATCCGATTATAGGTAGCCTTTGGCAAATCGTGACGAGCACTGCGGTGAGCCGCGCGTTTGTAGCGACAGCTTGTTCGTGGGCGCTGAAAGCACGCTAGCTTGCAGGCGGTCGATGTCTTGTTTCGGCAGACAGCGTTTGACCATGTAAGGCGAAATCGCATAAAATCTAGGGTTCGCTTTTGACTTATAGGAGTCAGACCATGTATGCGGTCATAAAAACCGGTGGCAAACAATACAAAGTTGTTGCCGGTGAAAAATTAAATATCGAACAGATACCGGCAGACATTGGCGCGACCATCACCCTTGATCAAGTGCTTGCCGTAGGCGATTCGCTCCAGATCTCGCTTGGCACGCCCTTGGTCTCCGGTGCAACCGTGCAAGCCACCGTGCTTTCACATGGTCGCCACGATAAGGTGAAGATTTTTAAGATGCGTCGACGCAAGCATTATCAGAAGCGTCAGGGCCATCGGCAAAATTACACCCGCATCGAAATTAGCCGCATTGATGCGCCGGGCATTGTTGATGCACCAGGCATTGCCGCCGCAGAACCGGCAACCGCTGCGGCTTGAAGAGGGACGAATTGACATGGCACAGAAAAAAGGTGGTGGTTCCACCCGCAACGGTCGCGATTCAGAATCCAAACGCTTAGGCGTCAAAGTCTTCGGTGGTGAGCAAATTTCAGCGGGCTCGATCATTGTTCGTCAGCGTGGCACCGAGTTTCATCCCGGGCCGAACGTTGGTGTGGGCAAGGATTTCACGCTTTTTGCCTTATCGGACGGCAAGGTGCATTTTGCGGTCAAAGGCCCCCTTAACCGCCGTACGGTGAGCGTGGTTCCGAGCGGGGCATAAGGCTTACAGGCATGAGAACGTACCACAGCGGCGCGCGAAGGCCAAGCCTTTGGTAGGAATTGCGGCTGTGTTCGCTTGAAGCGGCTACATGTGCTGATCTGCTCGTAGCACCGCTTGCTCTGCTGCGCTTTGCCAAGCGGGGTTCAGGAAATGAAGTTTGTCGATGAAGCGCGAATCGAGGCGATTGCCGGTCACGGCGGCAATGGCACGGTGTCATTTCGGCGCGAAAAATACATCCCTTTTGGGGGACCCGACGGGGGCGATGGCGGCCGGGGCGGGTCGGTGTTTGCGCTTGCCGATCGCAACATCAACACGCTGGTCGACTTTCGCTTTGCACGCAAGTTTGCAGCGCGTCACGGCGAGCATGGGCGGGGATCCGATCAATATGGTGCAGCAGCAGACGACATTGTGCTGCGCATGCCTGTCGGTACACAAATCAAGGATTTGGATAGCGGTGATCTGCTTTTTGATTTGACGGTTCATGGCGAAAAGGTCTGTCTTGCCAAGGGTGGTGATGGCGGCATGGGGAATTTGCACTTTAAGACCTCGACCAACCGGGCGCCGCGCAAAGCCACCAAAGGCTGGCCCGGGGAATCCCGCAATCTCTTGCTTGAACTCAAGGTCTTGGCCGATGTTGGTTTGTTGGGGCTGCCCAACGCCGGCAAATCCACGCTGATCGCGGCGGTCTCAAATGCCCGCCCCAAAATTGCCGACTACCCCTTTACGACGCTTCACCCCAATCTCGGCGTGGTGCGTGTCGGGCCTGAGCGCAGCTTTGTCATTGCAGACATTCCTGGCTTGATCGAGGGTGCTGCAGACGGTGCGGGTCTGGGCCATCAGTTTTTGCGGCATTTGCAGCGCACGCGTCTTTTATTGCATGTGATTGACGTTGCACCCTTTGATCCCCAAGCCGATCCGGTGCGTGATGCCAAAGCGATCGTTAAAGAATTAAAGCGCTACGACGCTGCACTTGCGGCGAAAGACCGCTGGGTTGTGCTCAATAAGACCGATATGCTCGATCCCGAGGCCGGACGCAAGCAACTTGACGATCTGCGCAAACGCTTAAGGCTCGCGCGACGCAGTCCTTGTTTTGAGATTTCTGCCCTCACGGGTGAGGGACTCAAACCTTTGGTGTTTGCAATCATGGACTTCATCGAGGCGAAAAACCGACAACCTCAGGAAGCGGTCGATGTACGGTTTCGCCCGGATACGGCTCTGGGCTAGTGGGGTCAGTTGTTTTGACAAGAGAACAAACAGCGACTGGCCCTGCGGTGGGAGACCATGAAAGCGCCGATAGCAGCCTCAAAACTGCCAGCGTGTTGAGCAAGGCGCAGCGCTTGGTCATCAAAGTCGGTTCGAGCCTTGTGACCAATGAGGGGCGTGGCATCGATGCTCAGGCGATTGCGACCTGGGCCGCAGAGATTGCTGCGCTGCGAGCGCTTGGTCGGGAGATCCTGGTGGTGTCTTCAGGGGCGGTTGCCGAAGGGATGAAGCGGCTTTCCTGGTCGCAAAGACCTCAGGCCATGCAAGATTTGCAAGCGGCCGCCGCCGTAGGGCAGATGGGATTGGCTCAGGTTTACGAAACTGAATTTCGACGTTTCGGCCTGCAAACGGCGCAAATCCTGCTCACGCACGACGATTTGGCCGATCGAACGCGCTACCTTAATGCGCGCTCCACACTCACGCGATTGATTGAGCTCGCAGTTATACCGATCATTAATGAGAACGATACGGTTGTTACCGATGAAATCAAAGTGGGCGATAACGACACCTTGGCGGCGCTGGTCACCAATCTCGTGGAGGCTGATGCACTGGTGATCCTCACAGATCAAGCGGGTCTTTACACCGCAGATCCAAGGACAAATCCCGATGCAACATTGCTTCACTGGGTCAAGGCAGGCGACCCGCGTTTGGAAGCCATGGCGGGCGGCGCAGGAAGCATGATTGGCAAAGGCGGCATGCTGACCAAAGTACTTGCTGCGCGCCGGGCAGCTTCGGCCGGAGCCCACAGCATTGTTGCGAGCGGGCGTGAACCGAAGGTCTTGCAACGCCTTGCGGCGGGCGAATTAATTGGTACAAGTTTTATTGCAGATACCCCGAAGCTCACCGCAAGAAAACAATGGATCGCCGATCAGTTGCAGTTACGCGGCGCCTTAATGCTTGATGCAGGCGCACTGAAGGCCTTGTTACACGAGGGCAAGAGCTTGTTGCCAATCGGTGTTTCTGCGGTACAAGGCGAATTTGCTCGCGGCGATGTGGTCGCCTGCCTCAATCTGGACGGCACTGAAGTTGCACGTGGTCTGATCAATTACGCAAGTTCTGAAGCGCGGCGGATTATCGGCAAACCCTCAAGCGATATTGAGTCGCTTTTGGGCTTTGTCGAAGAGCCTGAATTGATTCATCGCAGCAACCTGGTTATTTCGGGACAGGCAGCCTGACAGGCCCAGGAAACCCGATGGGACGGCGCACTGGCGGCCTGAAAGCCCCAGGGGCCGGATAGGCCAGCGACATGCGGTATTCGGCGCACTCGCCAAGGGGCCGTCTCAGTCCGACGCTACATCACTGCCCCAAGCTGCCAGGGCACAAACTCGTCGTTACCCATCCCTAGGGCTTCGCTCTTGGTTTTTTCGCCGCTTGCGATCCTGAGCATGACCTCAAAAATCGCCTGTCCTTTTTCTGCGACCGGTACATCTTGATCAACAATATCGCCACAGTTGATATCCATATCCTCTTGCATGCGCTGATAAAGGCCGGAATTGGTTGCCAACTTGATCGACGGGGCTGGCTTGCAACCATAAACCGAGCCACGACCTGTGGTGAAGCAAATCAGATTCGCACCGCCAGCAACCTGTCCGGTAGCCGACACTGGGTCGTAGCCCGGGGTGTCCATAAAGACGAAGCCCTTGGCAGTCACTGCATCAGCGTATTCATAGACTTCAGTAAGATTGGTGGACCCTGCCTTGGCAACCGCGCCCAGACTTTTTTCGAGAATGGTGGTGAGTCCGCCTGCTTTGTTGCCTGGCGATGGGTTATTGTCCATCGACCCATTGTTCTTTTCAGTATAGCTTTCCCACCAGCGAATCCTATCGATTAACTTCTTTGCGACCGCTTCGGAAACTGCGCGACGGGTAAGCAAATGCTCAGCGCCATAAATTTCGGGTGTTTCAGAAAGAATCACGGTGCCGCCTTGTGCAACCAGGATATCGCAGGCCGCACCGAGCGCGGGGTTTGCGGTAATGCCTGAATAACCATCCGAGCCTCCGCACTGTAAACCGATACACAAATGGGAGGCGCTCACCGCTTGTCGCTTGAGCGCATTGGCAGCAGGCAACATCGACGCGATGGCCTCAATCGCAGCCTGGGTTGTTTTGCGGGAACCGCCTGTGCTTTGAATCACCAGGGGCTTCAGTAGCGGATTCTCGTCCATGCCCTGGCTCATAAAGAGTGCGTCCATTTGATTCGCTTCGCAACCAAGGCCGATGATCACCACCCCAGAAAAATTGGCATGCCGCGCATAACCGGCAATGGTCTTTCGCAAGACGTCAATGCCTGCACCGTCTGAATCCATGCCGCAGCCTGAGGCATGGGTGATTGGGACAACACCATCCACATTCGGGAAGGCGGCAAGGCGTTCTGGGGTGAAGTGCGATGCCACAAATTTTGAAACAGAAGCCGAGCAATTGACAGTGGCAATGACACCGATATAGTTCCTGGTCGCGATCCTTCCGTCTGCACGCACATAACCCATGAACTGCGCCGGCGCCATAGTGGGTGTTGGCTTGCAATCGACCCCGATGGCGTAATCCCGGTCAAACATTTCAAAGGCAAGGTTGTGGGTGTGCACATGTTCGCCCGCTTCAATGGCATGCCTTGCAAAACCAATGATCTGGTTATAACGCCTCACCGGTGCACCTTGCGCAATCGGGCGCCTGGCAATCTTGTGGCCGGGTGTGATGGCCTGTTTCAAAGTGATCGCATGTCCGGCATCATCGAGTTGATGCTGCACAGCTAAAGGTCGGGTCGCAATCAGTACATCGTCTTGGGGGTGCAAACAGAGGAAAGCTTTGCGGATCACTGCGATGGCTTGATTCATGACGCTAAAATTCCTTATTGCGGATCAAATAGAAAACGCATGTTCGCTTCAATACCCTTTGCTTGCAAGCCTGCGGTGTAAGCTTATGGACCACTGCAATTCAATCGGGACAAGGCATGATGCAACAAGGCAGGGTTTTCGAAAAAAAGATTTTAATCACAGCTGCAGGCCAAGGCATGGGCAGGGCGTCAGCACTCGCGCTGCTGCGCGAGGGGGCAAGCGTCATCGCTACCGATGTGCGCGTGGATTTGCTCGATGATTTAGAGCATGCTTTCGCTGCAAGCGAACAGAAGCATCACGCTGCACAATTACAGACTCGGCGGCTTGATGTGACCGACCCGGCGTCGATACAGCATTTGGCGGGCACGATGGCAGATTTGGATGTGCTCTTTAACTGTGCGGGTTTTGTCCATCAGGGGACGATCGCTCAATGCGATGAAGCACAATGGGACCATAGCTTTAATCTCAATGTTCGCTCGATGTATCGATTGATTCAGGCCTGTCTTCCAGGGATGCTTGCGCGGGGCAATGGTTCTATAATCAATATGGCTTCGGTATGTGGATCGATTAAAGGTCTGCCGAATCGATTTATTTACGGCACAACCAAGGCTGCGGTGATCGGACTTACCAAATCAGTGGCGGCAGATTATGTGACGCAGGGCATTCGCTGTAATGCAATTGCCCCGGGAACGGTCGAGACGCCTTCCTTACACGAACGCATGCAGGCACTTGGCGACATCGATGAGGCGCGGCGCATGTTTACCGCCCGCCAACCCATGGGACGGTTGGCTCAAGCCGACGATATTGTGCCCATCGTGGTTTATCTGGCAAGCGATGAGAGTGCCTTTGCAACAGGGCAGGTTTTTTCGATTGACGGCGGCATGACCATTTAAAGCACTGTAAGCATTTGGCTGCGGTAAGACATTAACCAAAAGGAAATCAGATGAAATTGATACGTTACGGAAAACCAGGCAAAGAAAAACCCGGTGTGCTCGATCATGATGGCAAGTTACGCGATCTCTCTGGTGTTGTTTCAGATATCGGGCCCGAGCAGCTCTCACCTAAGGGTCTTGCCAAGCTTGCCAAAGTCAACCTCGCTAAATTGCCGCTTGTTCGGGGCAAGCCAAGGTTCGGTGTGCCCTTCACAGGCGCTACGAAATTTGTAGCCATTGGATTGAATTACTCGGATCACGCTGCCGAGACCGGCAATCCGATTCCCACAGAACCTATCATTTTTCATAAGACACTCAGCAGCATGCAAGGTCCCAACGATGATGTGATGCTGCCGAAAAACTCAGTGAAGACCGACTGGGAAATTGAATTGGGTATTGTGATGGGAAGCCGCGCAAGCTATGTCACCAAGCGAGACGCTTTGTCTTATGTCGCTGGCTATGTGATGGCAAACGATGTGTCCGAGCGCGCCTTTCAAATGGAACGCGGTGGACTCTGGGATAAGGGCAAAGGTTGCGACACTTTCGGTCCCTTGGGACCTTGGCTTGTGACCACGGATGAGGTGCCCAACCCGCAAAAGCTTGCGATGTGGCTTGATGTCAATGGTGAGCGCGTGCAAACCGGCAACACAAAAACCATGATTTTCGATTGTGTAACGATCGTATCTTATGTCAGCCAATTCATGACCTTGTTGCCGGGCGACGTTATCGTTACCGGCACACCACCTGGGGTGGGTCACGGCTTTAAACCCCCGCGTTATTTGAAAGCTGGTGATGTGATGACCATGGGTATTGAAGGTCTGGGCGAAGCCAGGCAGCAAGTCATCAAATACAAGGCAAACTAAGGCCAAGGCCCCAAGCGATGATGCTTGGTCATGACATCCTGAGCAAGGCTGCGCATCGCCTCTTGGCGGCTGCGGGTGCTGAGGCCGCGATTGCCCATTGCGTTGCGCAAGCGCTCCTTGAAGCCGATCTGCTGGGCCACGACACCCACGGTCTGGCCCTGCTTGCAGCCTATGTCGATGAACTTCGTGCCGGACGCATGCGCGGCTCGGGCCGGGCTGAAGTGTTACGCGAAAAGGCATCGGTTGCGCTTTGGGACGGGCATCGACTTGCCGGGCCGTGGCTTGTTGAGCAAGCCATGCAATGGGCGCTCGAACGAGCAAGACAACATGGTGCCGCCCACGTCGTGGTTCGAAGAAGTCACCACATCGCAGCACTGGCCGCCTATTTGGAAGCACCGGCACGAGCGGGTTTTCTGGTGCATTTGTGCTGTTCGGATCCCAATACCGCAAGCGTTGCGCCTTTCGGGGGCACGAGCGCTGTGATCACACCAAACCCCATGGCCTGGGCTTGGCCCGCATCGCCCGACCCGATCATGATTGATGTGTCGGCCTCGATCACAACCAATGGGATGAGTGCAAGACTTTCATCGGCGCAATCGCCTGAACAGCAGCCTTATGCGTGGTGGCTTGATGCCGATGGCCATCCTAGTCACGACCCGCGTGTGCTGCAAACAAAGCCTGCGGGCAGTATCTTGCCGCTTGGTGGACTCGAGGCCGGGCACAAGGGCTTCGGACTTGGCCTGATGGTCGAAGCGATGACCGCTGGTCTTGCTGCACATGGGCGTGCAGACCCGCCAGAGGGTTGGGGAGCAAGTCTGCATGTGCAAGTGCTCGATCCCGAGGCTTTTGGCAGCATCCAAGCTTTTGAACGACAAATGAGCCACTTGGCTGCGCAATGTAGAGCGAGCCCAAGCCCAGCTGGCAAGCCTGCCGTGCGGATGCCGGGTGAGCGGGGCTTGCAACGAAAACGCAAGCAATTAAGCGATGGTATGGAACTGCATCCCTCGATTCTGCCTGGCCTTGATCGTTGTGCCAAGGATCTCGGATTTGAAACGTTCTTGTTTTAAAGCCAAAGCATGAAGCGCTTTTGGGAACTCACGAATGACGCCTGCTGAGAAAACCGATGTTGTCCTGCTTGTTCCGGTCCACCAAGATACCGACGATCAGCTACGTGCCCGATATAAGGTTCACGAGTATTTCCGGGTGAAAGATCAGGGGCCGGCACTGCAGGCTGCTTTTTTTAAGAACCTTGCGCATTGCGAAATTGTGGTCACCACGGGCAGTTCAGGCATTCAAGCGCCTTTGATGCAGCAATTGCCGTCTTTGCGGTTGGTGGCCTGTTTCGGGGTGGGTGTGGATGGTGTTGATCTCGCCTATGCGCGCTCACGAGGGATCGCGGTCACCAACACCCCTGATGTGCTGAGCGATGAAGTGGCTGATTTTGCGATGGCGCTGTTATTGGCGAGCCTGCGGCAGATTCCGCAAGCGGATCGGTTTGTCCGTGATCGCGCCTGGCTCAAAGGCCCGATGCCGCTTACGCGTTCGCTTCAAGGCAAACGCATTGGGATTGTGGGCATGGGAAGAATCGGTAAGGCGATTGCCAAGCGTTGTGAGGCCTTCGGCCTTTTGCTGGGATACCACGGGCCGCGTGCCAAACCGGCCCTGAGCTATGCTTTTTATCCGGCGCTCATGGAACTTGCCCGATGGAGTGACTGTCTGATCGTCGCCTGTCCTGGCGGGGCAGACACCGCAGGACTCGTCTCGCGGGACGTTTTGCTTGCGATGGGCCCGGAAGGTTATCTGATTAATATCAGTCGAGGCTCGGTGGTTGATCAGCAAGCACTGGTTGAGCTGTTGCAAAGCCATGCACTTGCTGGCGCTGGACTCGATGTTTTTGCCGATGAACCACATGTGCCTGAGGCACTGCTTGCAATGCCGCATGTGGTGTTATCGCCCCATGTCGCCAGTGCGTCGCAGGAAACCCGCACGGCGATGGGAAAGCTAACGCTTGATAACGTTGCATCTTTTATATCAGGTAAGCCCTTGCTGACAGCAGTC
>DENJ01000008.1:30922-41170 GCA_002359635.1 Burkholderiales bacterium UBA2647 | reverse complement strand
CGGCGACTTGAGCCCGGTCATTGCAAGCTTAAGTTTTGCTCGCCTCCGGTGTTGTTTGGCCATCGTCTGTGGAGGCCTTGCCCTCGCCGATGCTCCCGCCCGCTTCATGGGTTTGCTTTTGCGGCTGCTGGCCCGCATTTTTTCGTCGCTGTATGTACCGGGCAAGTTCGGTCAGGGCAAGCCGGTAAACATCGCGTTTGAATTCAATGACCGAGTCCAAGGGTACCCAGTATTGGTTCCAACGCCAGGCATCAAACTCGGGATGCTGGGAGGCACGTAATTGGATATCGCTATCCCGGCCCAGCAGCCGTAGCAAATACCAGATCTGTTTTTGACCCCGATAGTGGCCGCGCCACTCGCGCCGCACCCAGTTATCGGGCACTTCATAACGAAGCCAATCGCGGGTTCGCGCGATGATCTTGACGTGGTCAGGCCGAAGTCCGACCTCCTCTTCGAGTTCGCGAAACATGGCTTGTTCAGGCGATTCACCCCGCTTGATGCCACCCTGCGGAAATTGCCACGAATGCTCGCGGATACGTTTGCCCCAAAATACCTCATTACGCCGGTTCAGCAGGATGATGCCGACGTTGGGGCGGTAGCCGTCTTTGTCCAGCATGTCGACTGGCCTTGTCCCTTAGAATGCAAGTCATTATATCCATCGACTGAACGGCTGAATATGTTTCTTATTCATATTCGCTTCTTGCCCGGTCGCCAGATGTCGTAGCTGCCCCTTTTAAAGAGTGCTTATCGATGAAAGCTAGCCGATTCCATATCGCAACCTTGCGCGAAGCGCCTGCGGACGCCGAGGTGATCAGCCATCAATTGATGACCCGCGCCGGGATGATTCGCAAACTTGCTGGGGGTATTTATAACTATATGCCGATGGGTTTGCGGGTGATTCGCAAAATTGAAGCGATCATCCGTGAAGAAATGGAGGCGGCCGGTGCCATCGAACTATTAATGCCTTTGGTCCAACCTGCCGAGCTGTGGATGGAATCTCAACGCTGGCAAAAATACGGGCCCGAACTGCTTCGGGTCAAAGACCGCCACGATCGCGATTTCATCATCCAACCGACCTCAGAAGAGGTCATCACTGATATCGCCCGCGCTGAACTGCGCAGCTACAGGGATTTACCAAAGAATTTTTATCACATTCAGACCAAGTTTCGCGACGAGCGTCGGCCACGTTACGGCGTGATGCGCGGTCGCGAGTTCACCATGAAGGACGGTTACTCCTTTGACCGCGACCAACAAGCCGCTTTGGCGTCCTACCAGCGCATGTTTGATGCCTACCATCGAATCTTTGAGCGCATGGGTCTTGCTTTTCGCGCTGTTGCTGCCGATACCGGTGCTATAGGTGGTTCGGCAAGTCATGAGTTTCAGGTGATTGCGCATACCGGTGAAGACCAGATCGCCTATTGTCCCGAATCGGATTACGCCGCCAATATTGAGCTTGCTCGGGCACTTCCTTTGCTTGCGGCACGCGATGCGCCAAGCGAGCCGATGCAATCGGTGGCAACGCCGGGAAAATCGCGCTGCGAAGACGTGGCGGCTTATCTCAACATAGATATCAAAAAGACGGTGAAGTCCCTGGTGCTTGCGGTTGATCGCGAAGACACCTCAGGTGCTGCTGAGGCTGATATTTATTTGCTGCTGGTGCGCGGCGATCATGACTTAAATGAAGTGAAAGCCGGCAAAGTACCTGGTTTGTCGGGCTTTCGTTTTGCAAACGAAGCCGAGATTCTTGCCACTTTCGGTTGCGAACCGGGCTATCTGGGGCCTGTGCAAACCGTTGCCCCAGTCAAACTGGTTGTGGACGAGACGGTCGCAAGCATGAGCGATTTTGTCTGCGGCGCCAATAAGGCTGGATACCATTTGTCTGGTGTGAATTGGGGTAGGGACCTGGCTGAACCCCTTGTTGCCGATTTGCGAAATGTGCGCGAAGGTGACCCCTCCCCGGATGGCAAAGGGTTTTTGTCGATTTGCCGTGGGATTGAAGTGGGCCATGTGTTTTATCTTGGTACCCGCTATGCCGAACCGATGCAGGCTTATTTCGTTGACGAGGATGGCAGCAAAAAGCTCATGGAAATGGGCTGTTACGGCATCGGGGTGACCCGTTTGCTCGGCGCTGCTGTGGAACAGAACCACGATGAACGCGGCATGATCTGGCCAGCGAGCATCGCGCCTTTCAGCGTGGTCATTGTGGCCCTTGGCTGGGCCAAATCCGAGGCGGTTCGATCTGCCAGCGAAAACCTCTACCAGGCCTTGCGCAAGGTGGGCCTTGATGTGGTGCTCGATGATCGCGATCTTCGACCCGGCGTGATGTTTGCCGACTGGGAATTGATTGGCGTGCCCTGGCGGGTCACGATTGGTGATCGTGGGCTTGCCCAGGGCCAGCTTGAACTCACGGCAAGGCGTGGCATGCAAACCGAGCTTTTCTCAACCCAAGACTTGTTAGAGATTTTAAAGCAGCGATGCTGTGCTTAAGGCAGCGCGCCCCGATTAACCGCCCTGTTGATTAGCGCGTCCGTTTTCCGAACCCGCCATGAGGCGGCATGGGCATCCCGCCGCCCATACCCCCGGGCATGCCCGGTTTTCCCATCCCACCCAGGCTGCGCATCAGCTTGGCCATGCCACCCTTTTGCATTTTTTTCATCATGCCTTGCATTTGCTCAAATTGGGCAAGCATGCGGTTGACCTCCTGGACCTGTACCCCCGCCCCGGCTGCGATTCTTCGCTTGCGCGAGGCCTTAATCAGATCGGGCTTGGCCCGTTCGGATGGCGTCATCGCGTGGATAATGCCTTGCGTACGTTTGAGCTCGCGTTCGGCCTTATTCATATCGGCCTTGCCGGCTGCCGCCTGCATCGCAGCGGGCAGTTTATCAAGCATGGTCGAGAGCCCACCCATTTTGCGCATCTGCATGAGTTGACCCAGGTAGTCCTCCAGATCAAAGCGGGCACCTGATTTGAGCTTATCGGCCAAAGCCTTGGCGCTATCTTCATCAATGGCGGCACGGGCCTGCTCAACAAGCGCGACGATGTCACCCATGCCCAGCACGCGATTGGACATGCGCTCGGCATCAAAGGCCTGCAGACCATCGGGTTTTTCGCTGATCCCCACAAATTTGATCGGCCGCCCGGTAACTGCTTTCACCGATAGGGCCGCCCCGCCACGCGAGTCGCCGTCGAGTTTGGTGAGAATCACGCCCGTGAGTTCAAGGGCCTGACCGAAGGCCTTGGCGGTATTGACCGCGTCCTGGCCTTGCATGGCGTCGACGACGAAAAGCGTTTCGATCGGTTTCAGTTGCTGATGCAGTTGACTGATTTCAGCCATCATGGCTTCATCGATGCCAAGACGTCCTGCTGTATCAACGATAAGAACGTCATGGAAATGAGTGCGAGCCCATTGCAGCGCGTTTTGTGCGATCTCCGCAGGCTTTTGCGTGGCGAGCGAAGGGAAATAGTCAGCGCCCACTTGCTCACTCACCACACGTAACTGCTCAATCGCAGCGGGCCTGTAAACATCACAAGACACGGTGAGGACTTTTTTCTTTTGTTGTTCTGCCAACCACTTGGCGAGCTTGCCGGCGGTGGTCGTTTTCCCCGCTCCTTGCAAGCCTGCGAGCAAAATCACAGCCGGTGGCTGGGTTGCGAGATTCAGTCTGGCTGCATCGCCTTTGCCACCCATCAATTCAACCAAGGCCTCGTGTACCACGCCAACGAGCGCTTGCCCCGGGGTGAGGCTTGCCATGACCTCCTGGCCCATCGCGCGCGCTTTCACGGTGGCGATGAAGTCGCGCACCACGCTCAAAGCGACATCGGCCTCAAGCAGGGCAAGCCGGATTTCACGCAACATCTCCTGGGTATTGGACTCGGTCAGCCTTGCCTCACCCCGGATGGTTTTGACAACCTTGGCAAGTCGTTGGGTTAGGTTTTCAAGCATGCTGTGACGGGCGCCTTGCGTGTTGATGACTGTGAAGTGCTCTACACTTTAACGCAGCCCGGCTCAAGTGCCGATTCGCAAGCTTTGTTACAGGTTTATGGTCGCTCAAATTTCTTTCCTGGCCCATTGGCCTGGCTGGCTCACCGTCGCTGCTGCTGCAAGCTATCTGCTTGCAACGCTTTTGATCCGGCGCAGGCACAAGCATGGCTTGTTGATGCTCGCGCTTGCGCTTGGCTTGCATGCCCCTGTGCTTGCTTCGCAAATCGTTGTCCTGGAAGGCTTGCGCTATGGTTTCGCCTCAGCGCTTTCGGCAACACTTTGGCTTGCCTTGGTGGTGCTGGTCTGGGAGGCGCGTCGCAGCCGTCTTGAGGGTGCGGCCAGTTTTGTGGCACCGCTGGCGGCTTTTGCACTTGTTTTGCCATGGTTTTTTGTGGGGCATCTTTTCCAGGGGCCGGTTTCAGTGCTGTTTGTGCCGCACTTGCTGATCGGCACCCTTGCTTATGGCATTTTTTTGCTTGCAGCCACGCTTGCGGTTTTTATCCTGATCCAAGCACGCGTTTTGCAACCCCGCAGCGCCGGATTTCTCGAGGACGGCTTGTTCGATCAATTGCCTCCCTTGCTTGCGATGGAGCGTATGCTCTTTCGCTACCTGAGTCTTGGATTTTTCCTGCTCACGATTACCCTTGTCAGCGGCCTGCTGTTTTCGGAGGAGGTTTTTGGCCGCGCTTTGAGGCTTGACCACAAGTCGGTGCTGACCTTGCTGTCCTGGTTGGTGTATGGCCTTTTGTTGTGGGGACATCGTCATCGCGGCTGGCGGGGCGCTGCCGCGGCCCGTGCCACCTTGCTTGGCTTTTTCGTGCTGTTGCTCGCCTATGTGGGCAGCCGGTTTGTGCTAGAGGTGGTCTTAAAGCGCGGCTTAGGCGGCTAGACGCATGCGTTGGCTTTTTTTTATCGTGCTTGCAGCCCTGGCCTGGTTGTTGTGGAAGGGACTGATTCGGGTCAAGAAGACATCCGGGGATGAAACGGGCGCCCCACGGGCTTCAGATGAGCAACAGGCTGCGCCCGACGATACCGGATCAAAGCCGGGCGCTCGGCCTAGGCCCGATGAGGCGTCGCCGCCGGCTTCGGGACATCAGCAGCAGGATTTGCCTGTGCAAAACATGGTTTCTTGCGCCTATTGCGGGGCATGGTCACCGGAAAGTTTGGCATTTAAACAACAGAATCAATGGTTTTGCGATGAAAATCATGCCAAGGCCAAGTCCTGAAATGCAATGCTGGCCGGGCTGCCAAACTCCATTGCCTTGCCTGTGAATTTCCCGCAATAAGCCTTGTACGGCGGGACTTTTCCTGCGATCAGCGCGGATTCATGGGCTTTGGCAGCCGCCTTGGCCGGCGGTGTTCGGCCGCTGGCCGGTGCTTGCTGTTCCTGTGCCGAGCTACTAGAATTTGTGCTTAAGAAGCCTTTAACCACTATATCTAGTGGTCGCGCCTGGCATTCAACGAATCTGTCTTCGAAGGCAGACCCACTCAAGATCTGGCCACATCGGCATCCCCGGAGGAAAAATATGCAGCAAAGCCCCCAATCCCAAAACAATCCCTCAGTGGGCCTGCGTCCTGGCGTCATGGTGGGAGCGTCTGGCGCACCTGGGGCCTTGGCGATCCATCCAGGCTTGAGCGATTTCAAGTTAATACGCCGTAACGGTTCGGTGGTTGCTTTTGAACCGGTCAAGATTTCAGTGGCCATGACCAAGGCATTCCTGGCCATTAATGGCGGACAGGGCGCAGCCTCGGCGCGGATTCGGGAATTGGTTGAGGATCTCACCCAAAACGTGGTGCAAGCGCTCACCCGTGGTAAGCCCGGCGGCGGCACTTTTCATATCGAAGATGTTCAGGATCATGTTGAATTGGCCCTGATGCGCTCGGGTGAGCATGAGGTGGCAAGAGCTTATGTGCTCTATCGCGAGCGCAGATCCCAGGAGCGTGCCGCCAAAGGCCAATCGAGTCATGCGCCAGCGTCAAGCCTGCATGTGACCGACGGCGGTCACCGGATGCCGCTTGATATGGCCGATTTAAGCGCCGTCATCGCCTCGGCCTGTGAAGGCTTGCATGAAGTGGTGAGCGTCGACGCGGTCTTGCAGGAAACCGTCAAAAACCTCTACGACGGCGTTCCGCTGGATGAAGTCTATAAATCAGCCATCCTTTCTGCGCGTTCGCTGATCGAGAAAGATCCGGCTTACAGTCAGGTGACTGCCCGGCTCCTGCTTCATACCGTGCGCAAAGAAGTGCTCGGCGAAGTGGTCGGCCAGCAACAAATGCACCAGCGTTATGCCCAATACTTCCCGCAATTCGTCAAGCGCGGGATCGAGGCAGGTCTTCTCAACGAAGAATTGCGACGCTTTGATCTGGCAAGACTCGGTGAGGCATTAAAGGCGGAAAGAGACCAGCAATTCGGCTATCTGGGCTTGCAAACGCTTTATGACCGCTACTTTTTGCATATCGATGAGCAGCGTATAGAGTTGCCGCAAGCATTTTTCATGCGTGTTGCCATGGGGCTTGCCTTGAACGAAATCGATCGAGAAGCGAAAGCAATAACGTTTTATGAATTGTTATCAAGTTTCGATTTCATGAGCAGTACGCCAACCTTGTTTAATTCAGGCACGCAGCGCTCGCAACTTTCCTCCTGCTACCTCACAACGGTCAGCGACGATCTGGATGGCATTTATGAAGCCATCAAGGAAAACGCTTTACTTGCAAAATATGCGGGCGGTCTTGGCAACGACTGGACGCCTGTGCGTGCGCTCGGAAGTCATATCAAAGGAACCAATGGCAAGAGCCAGGGTGTGGTGCCATTTTTGAAAGTGGTCAACGACACGGCTGTTGCCGTAAACCAGGGCGGCAAGCGCAAAGGAGCCGTGTGCGCCTATTTGGAGACCTGGCACCTCGACATCGAAGAGTTCCTCGAGCTTCGTAAAAACACCGGTGACGATCGTCGACGCACCCACGACATGAACACAGCAAACTGGATTCCTGATCTCTTCATGAAGCGGGTGATGGAAAACGGCAGCTGGACGCTTTTTTCACCCGCTGACTGCGTCGATCTGCATGAGAAAGTCGGTAAAGCCTTTGAGCAGGCCTATACTGGCTATGAGGAAAAGGCTGCCCGCGGCGAGCTCAAGCTCTTCAAAACCGTGCAGGCGGTGCAGTTGTGGCGCAAGATGCTGTCCATGTTGTTTGAGACCGGCCATCCCTGGATCACCTTTAAAGATCCTTGCAATGTGCGTTCACCCCAGCAGCATGTTGGTGTTGTACATAGTTCAAATTTATGTACCGAAATCACACTCAACACCAGTGACCATGAAATCGCGGTTTGTAATCTCGGATCAGTGAATCTGGTGGCGCATATGCGTGAAGTGCCGGGGGAGTCTGCTAGCCGCTGGGAGCTTGATCACGAGAAACTGCGTCGCACCATCAATACCGCGATGCGCATGCTCGATAACGTCATCGATATCAACTACTACGCGGTTGGCAAAGCAAGACACTCGAATCTGCGGCATCGCCCGGTCGGTCTGGGTATTATGGGTTTTCAAGACTGCCTGCATTTGATGCGGCTGCCCTATGCAAGTGAGGAAGCGGTCGCCTTTGCGGACCAATCGACCGAGGCGGTTTGCTATTACGCCTACTGGGCGTCAACCGAACTGGCCAGGGAACGCGGTGCCTATTCAAGCTTTAAGGGTTCCCTGTGGGACCGCGGGATTTTGCCGCATGACTCGCTTGACCTCCTGGCCCAGGAGCGCGGCAGCTATCTTGAGGTCGATCGAAGCCAAACCATGGACTGGGCGGCCTTGCGTCAGAGCATTTCGCGCCATGGCATGCGCAATTCAAATTGTGTAGCGATTGCGCCTACCGCTACGATTTCAAACATCATCGGCGTAAGCGCCTGTATCGAACCAACCTTCCAAAACCTTTATGTGAAATCGAATCTTTCAGGCGAATTCACGGTCGTCAACGATTATCTGGTGCGTGATCTCAAGCAGCTTGGCCTCTGGGACGAGGTTATGGTCTCGGACTTGAAGTTTTTTGATGGCTCAACGGCCCGAATCGATCGTATTCCTGCTGAGCTTCGCGCGATTTATGCAACCGCATTTGAAGTGGATCCAAGCTGGTTGGTTGAGGCTGCATCAAGGCGGCAAAAGTGGATCGACCAGGCACAGTCCTTAAACATTTACATGGCAGGCGCTTCCGGGAAGCGGTTGCACGACACCTACACCTTGGCCTGGTTACGGGGACTTAAGACCACTTATTACCTGCGCACCTTGGGTGCAACAAGTGCTGAGAAGTCAACCACTGATCGTTTGGGCCAGCTCAATGCGGTGTCGGCTGATGGTGCCGGGATGCAAGCAGGGTTTAGTTACACCGCGAGTGCGCCGGTTGGTCTCATGGAAACAAGCGAAGCTACCAAGTTTTGTGCGGTCGACGATCCGGATTGCGAAGCTTGCCAGTAAGTTGTCACTAAGTGTAGACCGATATTCTTTATAGATTTTTATATTGTTGTAAAGCATTCACTTCTTGTTGCAGTGCTTTTGTTCAAGGACTATGATCGGCATGCTTTATTTCAATGCCGATCAATAAAAAAAGCACTGTCGCAAGTTGATGAATTGAGTAAAGCGAGAGAAAACCATGCTGTCTTGGGACGAACCAGAAACCACAAAACATACACCGCAAAGCCTGCCGCCACGAAAAACAGGACAAGCGCCTGTGCCGGCGATGGCGCTTGGTGCTTTGCGATTGGCGCAGCTGACCGATACGAATCCGTTTGGCGAGTTGGCAATACCGAGCCAGACTCATGAGCTTGGGTCTCATGGCGTATCGGACATGACCGATCGAAGGGTTAAGGTTGAAGATAAGCGCATCATCAATGGTGCATCCGATGTCAACCAACTCGTTCCTTTTAAATACAAATGGGCTTGGGAAAAATACCTTGCCACCTGCGCTAACCACTGGATGCCGCAGGAAATCAATATGAGCCGCGATATTGCGCTCTGGAAATCGCCTCAAGGCCTCACCGAAGACGAGCGTCGCTTGATCAAGCGCAATCTTGGTTTTTTTGTGACCGCTGATTCCTTGGCTGCTAACAATATCGTGCTGGGTACCTATCGTCACATCACAGCACCCGAGTGCCGGCAGTTTTTGTTGCGTCAGGCCTTTGAAGAGGCAATCCATACCCATGCTTATCAATACATTGTTGAGTCGCTGGGCCTGGACGAGGGCGAAATTTTCAATGCCTACCACGAGGTTAAGTCTATTCGGGATAAAGACGAATTCTTGATCCCCTTTATCGATACACTCACCGATCCAAATTTTAAAACTGGAACGCTTGAGGCCGACCAGGATTTGCTCAAGTCGCTGATTGTTTTTTCATGTTTGATGGAGGGTCTTTTCTTTTATGTCGGTTTTGTGCAGATTCTTGCGCTTGGCCGTCAAAACAAGATGACCGGCGCCGCAGAGCAGTACCAGTACATTCTTCGTGACGAATCGATGCATTGCAATTTCGGGATCGATCTGGTGAATACCATCAAACTCGAAAATCCTCAGCTATGGACGCCGGGTTTTCGCGAGGACATCAAGGTCTTGTTTTTGCGTGCTGTAGATCTTGAGTATGCCTACGCGGAAGACACCATGCCGCGTGGTGTGCTCGGGCTAAATGCGTCCATGTTTAAAGGTTATTTGCGTTTCATCGCCAACCGTCGTGCTCAGCAGATCGGACTTGATGCGCTCTTTCCTCAGGAAGAAAACCCTTTTCCCTGGATGAGCGAGATGATCGATTTGAAAAAAGAAAGAAATTTCTTTGAAACCCGCGTGATCGAATACCAAACCGGCGGTGCCCTGAATTGGGACTAAATCCGATGATCGGGTCGATGCGCATGGCTCTAGACCGTCCCGCCAGATCTGTTTTAGCAGCGGGCGGCTTGCTGTATTCACCGATGCGACCCGCCAAGAGGTTTGCACCGGTGAGTAGGCTCGGCTACGAGGCTCGATTGGCGTAAGGCCAGACTCGCCCGTGGCGCCGAGACTTTCATCGTCGTGACCTTATGAACAAGGAGTCTCAACATGGCAACTGCCAAGAAACCTGTCGCGAAGCCCGCGGCGAAAAAGGCAGCAGCTAAGGCTGCAAAGCCGGCAGCGAAAGCTGCTAAACCAGCGGCAAAAAAAACGCTTGCAGCGCCCGAAGTGACGCTTGATGTCAGCGCCGCGGTCAAAGCGCCCGCGAAGAAAGCTGCCTCTAAGAAGGCAGCACCCGTGAAGGC
>DENJ01000008.1:0-30883 GCA_002359635.1 Burkholderiales bacterium UBA2647 | reverse complement strand
GCGAAGGCTGCCGCAAAGAAGGCGCCGACTGCCTGGCCCTTTCCAACAGGCGACAAGCCCTAAGCAGTTAAAGCCTCAGACCCCACGGTTTGAGGCCTTTTGCGGCCTCATGCTTGATGGTGTTTTTGGACCAATGCCTCCGGCATCGGGCAGGCGTAGTGCTTTAACCAGCGTTGACTCCAGTCATGATACTCAACCGGGTGGTTTTGCGCCCCGGCATGCTCCACTTTGACAGCACCAAGAATTGTTCCCAGACGGATCGCATCGATCCAATCGCAGCCTTTTGACAAGGCGTACAGCGCGGCACCCCGAAAGGCGTCACCACAGCCGGTGGGGTCGATCACTTGAACGGCCGCAGCCGCCCCAATGTCGACGGTTTTCGTTGGAAGGACCAGACGGCTGCCCTCTGCACCACGGGTAATAACCAGCGCCTGCAAGTCTTTTGCCAACTCGAGCTCATTTAATCCGGTTTTTTGCATCAGCATCGAGGCTTCGTAGTCGTTCACGATCAAGGCATCGGCCAAATCGATCAGCGCTCGAAGTTCGTCGCCTGAAAACATCGGTAGGCCCTGACCTGGATCAAAAATAAAGGGCAAGCCGGCTTGAGCGAATGCGGCCGCATGCGCTTGCATGGCCTCTTTGCCATTGGGCGCAACAATGCCCCAGGCGCCTGCGCCGGATGCTGCAATGATCTGACGCAGGTCGAGTTGATGCGCAAAATTCATGGCACCTGGATGAAAGGCAGTGATTTGGTTGGCCTCGGTGTCTGTGGTGATGAAAGCTTGAGCGCTATAACAATCGTCAAGTTCAGCAACGGATGCGAGGTCGATCCCATAGGACGCCAGGCGCTTCAAGTAGTCTTTGGCATCGTGTCCGACGCTACCCACAAGTCTTGCCCAGCCGCCGAGTTTTGCCAGCGTGTAGGCAATATTGGCTGCGCAACCGCCGTCTTGCCGTTGCAACTGTGGCGTTAAAAATGCAACGTTTAACATGTGTATGCGATCGGCGAGAATATGGTCGCGAAACTTGCCATCAAAGAGCAGGATAAAGTCAAAAGCAATCGAGCCGCTGATTAGTACGGCCTTGTTGGCTCGGCGCAAATCCGCTTGAATGGTTTGATCGCTGATCGTGGCTCGCTGCTCTTGCGTCTTGCCTTCTTGCCGTTCTGTCATGGTGCACTCACTGGGGGAAGCATCGAGATGCTGGGGCTATGGATTCATGATGGTCTGCGCTTTTGCCTTGACCGACCAGAACGCTCCAGCCGTCAAGATCCCGCCACGCGCTTAACCGGATGTTGGCATAACAGCCTGCGACTTCCTCGACTTGACGCGTCAAAAGCCCGGCCAGCACCAGATAACCGCCGGGTTTGACCAGCGCTTCCAAGGTTGGCGCTAACAACTTCAAGGGTGCCGCAAGAATATTGGCCAGCACCATATCGGCGGGCGCAAGCCCGCGATGTCGCGTTAAATGGGTTTGAAGACTGACCTGATTGCGCTGTGCGTTATCGTCTGTAGCGATTAGCGCCTGGGGATCGATGTCGATGGCATCAATCGACGTCGCGCCCAAAAGACCCGCTGCAATGGCCAGGATGCCCGAACCACAACCATAATCAATCACCCTTTCGCCACCGCGAAGATGAGCTTCAAGCCATTGCAGGCAAAGCGCCGTCGTCGGGTGCGAACCGGTGCCAAAAGCAAGCCCAGGATCAAGTACGAGGCGCTTTCGCTGCGCATGAATGCTATGGATAGGTTCCCAGCTTGGTGTAATCAGTAAACGCTCGCCGATTTCGATGGCTTGAAACTGCGACTGGGTGAGGCGTACCCAATCCTGATCTTCAAGGGGCTTGAGTTGCCAGGGGCTATCGAGTGCGATCATCGAAGCATGGCTGGCCCTAGCAAGCATCTCCAAGGCTTGGTCTTGCGCTTCTCGAGGACGCGATTCGAACAAGGCAGTGATTCGTGTTTGCCGCCAGACCCGAGGGTGGTCCTCATCAAGGCCAGGTTCAGCGAAGATTGCTTCTTCGTTCTCGGTATCGGCCTGTGCATCGTCGACCTGAACGCACAGCGCGCCGGCCTCGAGCAATTGCTCACTGAACGGTTCGGCTTGCGATGCAGGCAGTACAAGCGAGACTTCAAACCATTGGGTTACTTCAGGACTGAGGGCGCTGGGCAAGTTTTTGTTCCAAATAATGAATCGATGTGCCGCCTTGCATAAAGCGCGCATCAGCCAGCAACTCGCGGTGCAAGGCCAAATTGGTCTGTATCCCTTCAACTGCCATTTCCGAAAGTGCAATACGCATGCGCGCGATTGCCTGCTCCCGGCTATCGCCGTAGGTGATTACCTTGGCAATCATCGAGTCGTAATGAGGGGGCACCAGATAGTTCGTGTAGGCATGTGAATCCACGCGCACACCAAGGCCGCCTGGCGGATGCCAATGGCTGATGCGACCCGGCGAGGGGGTAAATCGAAATGGATCTTCAGCATTGATGCGGCATTCAATCGCGTGGCCTTTGAGCACGATGTCTCTTTGCCTGAATGCAAGCTTCTGACCGGCTGCGACCCGAATCTGCTGCTGCACAATATCAATACCGGTGATCATCTCGGTCACGGGGTGTTCGACTTGTACCCTGGTGTTCATTTCGATGAAGTAGAACTCATCGTTTTCAAACAAGAACTCGAAGGTACCAGCGCCGCGGTAGCCAATTTTTTTGGCCGCGTCTGTGCATCGCGTCCCGATGCGCTCGATCAGTTTTCGGGCGATACCGGGTGCAGGCCCTTCTTCGATGACTTTTTGGTGTCGACGTTGCATCGAGCAATCGCGCTCCCCCAAATAAACCACATTGCCCTGCCCGTCGGCGAGGATTTGTATCTCGATATGCCGGGGTTGCTCGAGGAACTTCTCCAAGTAAACGCTCGCATTGTTAAACGCCGCAGCCGCTTCGCTTCGAGTCATAGTGACCGCATTCATCAAAGCGGCTTCGGTGTGGACCACCCGCATCCCACGACCGCCGCCGCCGCCTGCGGCCTTGATGATCACCGGGTAGCCGATCAGGCGCGCGATGCGAACGATCTCCTTAGGGTCTTCGGGCAGGGCACCCTCAGATCCAGGGACCACTGGAACGCCTGCCGACTTCATGGCCTGTTTGGCGCTGACCTTATCGCCCATGATGCGGATGGATTCGGGTTTCGGTCCGATAAACACAAAGCCTGAGCGTTCAACCCGTTCAGCGAAATCTGCGTTTTCCGACAAAAAACCGTAGCCTGGGTGAATTGCTTCGGCGTCGGTGACCTCGGCTGCAGAAATAATCGCCGGGATATTGAGGTAGCTCTCGCGGGATGGTGCCGGACCAATACACACGGACTCATCGGCCAATTTCACGTATTTCGCTTCGGTGTCGGCTTCCGAGTGCACCACAACCGTCCGGATGCCCATCTCACGGCATGCACGCTGAATCCGCAGCGCGATTTCGCCGCGATTGGCAATTAGTATTTTTTCAAACATCGGTTTCTCACAAGGGCTTGCCCGATCGCTTGCTACGGCCTCAGCAAGGCTTTGCCTTACTCGATCACGAACAAAGGTTGACCGTATTCAACCGGCTGACCGTTTTCGACCAGGATCTGGCTCACGGTGCCTGCTTTCCCGGCCTCGATTTCATTGAGAAGCTTCATGGCTTCAATCAGGCAAAGCACGTCTTGCTCAGCAACCTTGCTGCCAATCTGAACGAAAGGGTCAGCACCTGGCTGAGATGCTCGATAAAAAGTGCCGACCATGGGTGATTTCACGACATGGCCCGTCTGCTTGGGCTCGCTGCTCGCAGACTCCGCCGCGCCCTGGCTTGTGACGATAGCGGCGGGCTGATGATTCAGTTGTGCGTTTTGGACGCCGGGTATTGCCATCGGCGCTTGCATTTGCAGCGCTTGCATGGACGCTAGCGTCGCCATAGACGGCAAGCTCAGTCCGTGCGGGGCCTTGACAATGCGAACCTTGCCCTCATTTTCAGTGATTTCCAGCTCTGAAATATCCGATTCAGAGACAAGATCGATCAGTGATTTAATTTTTCTCAAGTCCATCGATGTTCCTTGATGCTTTGCCAGCTTCGGGCCACTGGCTTGCAGCTGGTAGATCGCTCAACAATCGCCCCAACGCCGAGTCAAGCCTGCAAAAGACGTCGCGCTGCCGCCTGCAGGGCAAGCTCATAGCCCTGCGAGCCTAGTCCGACAATGCTTCCGAGCGCGAGATCAGAAAAATACGAGTGATGCCTGAAGGCTTCCCGTCTGTGGATATTACTTAAGTGCACTTCGATAAAGGGTATTGCCACGGCAGCGAGCGCATCGCGCAGTGCCACAGAACTGTGGGTGAAACCCGCTGGGTTAATCACAATGAAATCGACCGATGCTGCGGCCGCCTGATGGATGCGATCAATCAGCGCGCCTTCATGATTGCTTTGGAAGACTTCAAGACCCAGCCCCAGCGCTTGGGCAGCCCGATGCAGGCGATCATGGATGTCTGCAAGGGTTTCATGGCCGTAGATGGCAGGTTCCCGAAGTCCCAGCATGTTGAGGTTGGGCCCTTGAACAACCAGAACCGACTTTTCGGGTGCCTTGGCTTGTGAATCCATTCAGAGGGCTGCCCGAACCTGGTCACGCAGCGAATCGATGCGGACTTTTCCGACAATTGTTTTCATCATGTTGCCATCTTGCCCGATGATGACGGTAAAGGGCAACAAGCCCTTTTCATTGCCGAACAATCGCGCGAGTTCATGACCTGTTGTGCCGCCAAGTAGCAGCGGGTAGCCGACCGGCGATTTTGCTGCAAATTGTCGAATGTTAGAGGGTGAATCGATACCGATGCCGATGATGTCAACCCGATTGGGCGAAGATGCCTGGAACTCGCGATGCAGTGCGTCAAGCTCGGGCATTTCCTCAACGCAAGGCGGGCACCAGGTCGCCCAAAAATTTACCACGATGACTTTGCCGCGCAGGCTCGACAAATCCAGGGGCTTGTTGTCGGCGCTTTCAAAGCGCTGGGCAAAAAAGGTTTGACTCGCATGGTCGACCGCCGGGCGTTCGCTGTAATACCGCTTGGCGAACCAAGCCCCCGCAGCGGTCAGCGCAAAGGCCAAGGCCAACAAAACGAGCATGCGCAACAGTAAGCGCTTGCCTTGAGTTTCTGAGGAGGTCATGGTCGTCGATCTTATACGAAAGGTTAGCCCTCGTCAGTAAGGCTTGATGGCGCAACGGCTTTTGCCTTGGCCAAGGAAGGCTCAACCGAAGGCGAGCTTTGCCTCAAGTGCCCGCAGATCGCCGCGCTCGATGACAGTCTGGCCACTGATTTGGCTTGGCTGCAGAGCGCCTCTGAAATCGACAGGACTGTACATGGCGATCATGATGGCCTCCTGCCGCCAGTGCACACCAAGCGCTTCGACGGTCCTGCCGGTACGGAAATGCCGCAACTCAAGGGGCTCGGGATCAAGCCCAAGGTCGAGCAATTGGAAGTGCAATTGTTTTTCATCATCGGGGAAAGCTTGCAAATGAATCGGCGCATCCTGACTAGCGATGCCTTTCCAGACAGCGCCGGTGGCGAGCACCGGTGTTGGCGCAATCTGGCGCATCATCGCAACAGCCACTTCACGCATGCGCCTCACCCTTTGGCCATGCTGGGGGTCGAAGCATTCGAGGTGTTCCAAAAGGGCGTGATCGATGTCAAGCGAATCGGGCAGTGCGCTCTGGGGCAGCCGTTGTCCGCCACTGACTGCCTCAAGGGCACGCTTGCGCGCCTGACCCGGTTCGAGTCCATGATCTGCGATCAGCAGGGCGATATGCCGAGCCAGTTGCTGGCGAAACGGGTCTTTTGTGCTGAAAGTCATGCTGCCTTGTCCTGCCTTCTAAACCGGCGCTGGGTCTAAGCATCCACCATGATCAGGCGCCACGATAAAATGCTCACATCGTGCATATTCACATATTAGGTATCGCGGGCACTTTCATGGGCGGGCTCGCAGCGATTGCCCGTGAGGCCGGGCATCGGGTAACAGGTTGTGATGCCAACGTCTATCCGCCGATGAGCGATCAGTTGCGCGCACTCGATATCGATTTCGTTGAAGGTTTTTCTGCCGATCAAATCGGCTTCAAGCCGGATTTATTCGTGATCGGCAATGTGGTTTCCCGCGGTAATCCCTTGATGGAAGCGATTTTGGATGCGCGGTTGCCCTACCGTTCAGGACCGCAGTGGCTTGGCGAAACCGTGCTCGGCTCAAGGCCAGTGCTTGCGATTGCCGGCACCCATGGCAAGACCACAACCACAGCGCTTAGTGCATACCTGCTGCGCGAAGGTTTGCAACAGGACATTGGTTATTTGATCGGCGGCGTGGCGCATAACTTTGCATCAAGCGGACGTTTGGGTGCGCCCGGGGCGCCTTTCGTGATCGAGGCAGATGAATACGACACTGCTTTTTTTGATAAACGGTCAAAGTTTGTGCACTATCGACCGCATGTGGCGGTGTTCAATAATTTGGAATACGACCACGCCGATATCTTCCCCGACCTTGCAGCAATCGAAACCCAATTTCATCACCTGGTCCGAATGATGGCAGGCCAGGCCTTTATCGTGTTACCGGCTCAAGGCCTTGCAGGTGATGCGCTTGAGCGCGTGCTTGCCCGTGGTTGTTGGTCGCGCATTGAGCGGTTTGGGGCGCCTCAACAGGGGCTTTGGGTGTCCGAATCTAAAGCGTTTGAAGGAGGCCAGATCATGCAACTTCACTGTGCCGATCAAAGGCTTGGTGAGGTCACGCTTGCCCTGTCGGGAGCCTACAACCGCAGCAACTGTCTGGCTGCACTGACGGCAGCTCGATGTCTTGGTCTCGCACCCGAGCAGGCAATCGAACATCTCGCCGGATTCGGGGGTGTGCGACGGCGCATGGAATGGCGTGGCAGCGTGCGCGGGATTACGGTCTATGATGATTTTGCGCATCATCCGACGGCCATCGAAGCGAGTCTGGGGGCTGCGCGCGAATTTGGTGAGGGGCGGGTGATCGCCGTTGTCGAGCCAAGAACAAACACCATGAAACTGGGCGCCATGTCGGCAAGGCTGGCAGCAAGCCTAGAGGCTGCTGATCTGGTTTTTTGTTATGCGGGCGGCTTGTCATGGGACGTTGGCGCAGCGCTCGCACCGTTGGGCCAACGCGCTCAGGTTCATCACACGATGGATGCGCTTGTGAATGCCATGGTGCTGATCGCCAAGCCGCAAGACAGGATCGTGGTGATGAGTAATGGCGGTTTTGGCGGCATCCATCAGCGCTTGCTTGATGCGCTTGCAGCAGCTTGAGCAAAGAAAAAACCTTGGCTGAACATGCGCGGGGCAGCGGCCCTTTTGCCCTCTTTGAGGAGGAGGGCCATTTACGATGTGGCAAGGTGATTGCCGAAGCACAAGCGAGTCTGCAAGTCGAGCAGGCGAGCGGGCGCCGCAGCAAAGTCAAGCACAATCAGCTTTTGTTGCGTTTTTCGCCGCCCGCACCTCAAGACCTGCTCGGTGAGGCAAAGTCCTTGGCCGCCGAACTCGATGTTGCTTTTATTTGGGAAGTCTGTTCGCCGGCGGCTGATGTTGATCTCGATTTTGTAGCGCTTGCCAGCGAGTACTTTGGCCGTGGTCCAAATGCTGTGCAGGCTTGTGCCATGCTGATGTGCCTTCAGGATTCGCCGATCTGGTTTTTGCGTCGCGGTCGTGGGCTTTTCCGACCCCAATCCCGCGAGCATATCGACCGTGCCCTGCAAGCGCTTGAGCGAAGGCGCAGGCAAGATGACATGGTTCAGGCATGGGCCAAGCAATTGGCCGAGAATCAATGGCCTCAAGACTGGCTTGACCCGCAGGGTCTTGCGGGCCTGGTGCGCCCGATCTCGCTGTTGCTCAAGCCCGATAAACAATCCCTTGCCTACCGGGCGCTCGAGTTGGCCTGTCAAACGCGTCAGCTTTCAGCAGCCAGGCTGCTTTTGTCTTGCGGGCAATTTGCCTCGCCTTTGCAATTGCATCAGGAGCTTTTTGCGCGCGAGCAGTTTCCAAAAGGGCTTGAAACTAACCCGCCGCCGATTGAACTCGATCGCGCTATTGCTGCGCTCAAGCTGCCAATCGATGCCCTTGATCAAGCCGCGGTGGAGGCCTTTTCAATTGATGATTCGAGCACGACCGAGATCGACGACGCCTTGTCTTTGAGCATCAGCTATGCCAATGACGGGCAGACGATGAGCGAGCTCTGCCTTGGCGTCCATATTGCTGCACCAGCGATGCTGCTAACACCAGAAAGCCGCTGGGATGCAATCGCCAAGGAGCGTATGTCAACCGTCTACGCGCCCGGGCAGAAAATTCAAATGCTGCCCGAGGCCATCGTGCGCTGCTTTTCGCTTGACGAGGGCAGGCTTTGCCCGGCGCTTTCGCTTTATGTCCGATTCAATGCGCAATGCGAAGTGATCGGCGAAGAAACCCGGCTTGAAAAGGTGAAGGTGGTGGCAAATTTGCGCCATGATCAGCTTGAAAGCAGCATTGATGAGGAAGTCATCGAGGCCTGGGAGCGCGGTGAATGGCCGCAGCCTGTGCTTGCTGAGCCCGTGATGCAGGTGCTTGGACAGCTTTGGCGGCTCGCCAAACAGTTGCAGGCCGAACGCGAGATCGTGCGCGGGCGCCCCGAGCCGCGATTCCGAAGCGATTTTCACTTTCGAATCGAAGCTGATCGCGTGGAGATCGAGCAACGCCGACGCGACGCACCCTTGGACCGGATTGTTGCTGAGATGATGATCCTGGCAAATTCACGATGGGGGCGGTGGTTGGCGCTCAACCGATTGCCGGGTATTTTTCGATCCCAATCGATGGGTCGGGCCCGTATGACCACCCATCCCATTGCCCATCAAGGACTCGGTGTCGGTCAGTATGTTTGGGCCACCTCGCCGCTGCGTCGTTACGCCGACCTGGTCAACCAACGCCAACTGCTCGCGCTTGCAACACGCCAACGGCCACCGTTTCTTCAAGAGAGCGCCGATTTGCACCAGGTGATCGCAGGTTTTGATGCGCGTTACGATGCTTATAGCGATTATCAGTCGAGGATGGAGCGCTACTGGTCAATGCGCTGGTTGCAACAGCTTCAAAACGAAGCAAGCGGGCAGGGTGGTCGCTTTCGAGCTGTTGCACTGCGTGAGCAGCGCGCCCGCCTCCGCGATGCGCCCTTGGTCTTTGCGCTTCCGGATATGCCTGATGGCCATGCAGGGCGCGGTCTGATGGTGGCAATTGTCAAGATGGACCTGATTGACTTGACGCTGGAGGCGCGCATGCTGGCTTGGGACGATGAGGCCATCGATGCAAACCTGGGTTCAGACCATGCAACACCGCCCGCTTGATCATCGGTCAAGCACTGCCCATGTGATCTGGGTGGCTATCGGCGTATCGGCATTGTTGCACCTTGCGCTCTTGCTGACACCCTGGGGCGGAATGTTTCAAGGCTTAAAGCCCAAGCTGCCCGTCAGCATGGAGCTGGTATTTGTCAATGCACAAAACGATCTACCGCTCACAAAGCCCGACGTCCTCGCCCAGGCGCCGATGGCGGGTGGCGGCGATGAGGCACTGACCGGGAGGTATCGCTCGCCGCTTCTGGCAAACCAACTCGAGAAGGCATCAACAAAGCATCAAGCCTTCATGGATGAAGCCCTTAAAGCCGAAGCGCTTGAGCAACAGGCTGCGGTGCTTGCAAGGCAGCCACAAACCATCGACAAGCCGGGACTTGATGCGGAGCAGGCCCGCGCCCTTGCGAGGATTCAAGCGCAAATTGACCAACGTATGGCGCACTTGTCCCATATGCCGCGTCGACTGGTTTACGGGGTCAACGCCAAGGCGGTATCTTGGGCAGACTGGGCAGACCGATGGGTTGCCAAGATCGAAGCCGTCGGAACCAGACGTTTTGCGTCCCTGGCAAAGCAATCGCTTTTTGATCGCGTCCTGGTTCGGGTTGACGTCGATCGGAGCGGACGGGTGATCAAGCTTGAAATCCACCAGCCCTCACGGTACCCGGCGTTGAATCAGGCCGTACACGACATCGTGCGTGCCGCCTCGCCTTTTGCCGCCTTTGACGCGGCCATGCGTGCTGAGGGGGATGTCATCAGCATGGTAAGGTGGTGGCACTTTACGCGTGAGGGCCTTCGTACCGACGCTTAAGTCCGGCCCGGGCAGGGCAACGTGTAAGCAGAGGCTATCGACAACACGGTGCCAGGTTTGGCCCGCGGGCACCAATAAACCCTTCGTTATTTCGTTTCGATATTTGTTTTTAAACCATCAGTCGCCTGCCAGCGCTATGAAGCATTTTGCGGTCATCGGTCATCCGGTTGCGCATAGTCGATCACCGGCTATTCATCAGGCCTTTGCAAGGCAGTTTGGGCATGCGATCCGGTATTCACGGCTGCATGCTGCACCCGATTGCTTTGCTGATGTTCTTGAGGCCTTTCGCGCAGGAGGCGGTGATGGGGTTAACGTGACCTTGCCCTTTAAACGCGAAGCCTATGCCATTTGTTCGCAGCTGAGTCCAAGGGCCCAGGCAGCTGCCGCGGTTAACACCATCGATTTCAGCGAAGGCACGATCTACGGCGACAATACCGACGGCGTAGGTTTGGTTGATGATTTGACTAAGCGTCTCGGTTTCCTGCTCCAAGGTTCATCGCTCATGATTTTCGGGGCTGGTGGTGCCACACAAGGCGTTCTCGCGCCGATGTTTCAGGCGGGCTGCGCTCACATTACCTTGGTGAACCGTGATGTTGAAAAGGCGAGGCAGCTTTGTAGCGCGTTTCATAAGCATCATGGCAGCCATCAGCTTGCCTATTGCGCTTACTCGGACTTGAGCGCGCGTGCTCAAACGCAAAATTTTGATGTGTTGATCAACGCGACCGCTACCGGCCTGAGCAAAGAAAAGCTCCCGATACCCGATGAGCTTTTCGCATCGAGCAGGCTTGCCTATGACATGTTCTACGCTGCGGCGCCAACCGCGTTCATGCAGCAGGCCTATGCGGCGGGCTGCCAACAGCAAAGCGACGGACTTGGCATGCTGGTTTCACAGGCAGCCCACGCCTATGCGCGGTGGCATGGCTTAATGCCAGAGACAGCACAGCTTTATCAGGATTTGCGTGCTGAGATCGATGCGAGCTAAGCAATCTTTTTCGATCTCATCGCTATTCATTTACTTTGGCTTGCTGCTGATCGGCGCGTTCGTATTATTGCAATTGTTCTATTTTGTGCAGGTTTTATGGTTTCGTGTGGCTGATCCTGCGCAGACTGCCTTCATGGCTGAACAGGCAAAACAGGTCAAGCAAATCAAACATCAGCCGGTTACTTATCAAAAAATTGCTGTTCACTTAAAACGGGCGGTGATTGCAGCTGAAGATCAGCGCTTTGACAAGCATGACGGGATTGACTGGGACGCTATTGAAAAGGCCTGGATGCAGAATCGCGATAAAGGCCGGGTGGTCCGCGGTGGTTCAACCATCACGCAACAACTTGCAAAAAATCTCTTTTTGTCCGGCGAGCGAAGCTACTGGCGCAAAGCCCAGGAGGCTCTGATCACGCTGATGATTGAAGCCGTCATGGATAAACAGCGCATCTTGCATTTGTATTTGAATTACGCCGAATGGGGGGTGGGTGTTTTTGGCGCTCAGGCAGCAGCCCAGCACTACTTTGGCATTTCGGCCTCCCAGCTAAGCGCCTACCAGTCGGCGCGCTTGGCGGCCATGTTGCCCCGTCCACGGCACTACGACAAGCATCGCGACTCAAGCTTTCTCGCCTCCAGGACCGAATTTGTGCTGCGTTGGATGGGACAAATGCAGGTGCCTTGAAACGCCGAGCACCCTTGTTTTTCAATTCCTGCCCCAGAATGCAGCAAGATCGGGTATAGCACTTACAGGGGGGAATCGAAGTGGGCATGATGCAAGACAAAGTCGTCATCGTGACGGGCGCCGGTGGCGGCATCGGCAGGGCAATCGCCTTGGCAATGGCGGGCGAGGGTGCCAGGGTGGTGGTTAACGACATCGGTGCGAGCGTTAGCGGTGAAGGCAATGATCAGGGCCCCGCAGAAGCGGTCGTTGCAGAGATCGCAGCACTTGGTGGCCAGGCGCTCGCCAATGTCGATTCGGTTGCCGATGCGGCCGGCGCGCAACGCATCGTTGATGCTGCGATTGCAGGTTTTGGCCGTTTGGATGCGGTGGTCAACAACGCCGGGATTTTGCGCGACCGTTTCTTTTTTAAAATGAGTAACGATGACTTCGATGCCGTGATCAAAGTGCATCTTTATGGCAGCTACTACATGAGTCGCGCCGCGGCCAACCTGTTCAAAGAGCAGCAATCGGGCGCCTTCGTGCATATGACCTCGACCTCGGGTCTGATCGGCAATCTTGGCCAGGCCAATTATGCTGCCGCGAAATTGGCCCTGGTGGCTTTGTCGAAATCGATCGCGCTTGATATGGCCCGCTATCAGGTGCGGTCAAACTGTATCGCGCCATTTGCCTGGAGCCGGATGATTGGCTCGATCCCGACCGATACGCCCGAGCAGCAGGCCCGGGTTGCTAAAATTCAGCAAATGACGCCCGAAAAAATTGCCCCGATCGCCGTTTATCTGGCGAGCGATGCGGCAAGCAAGGTCAACGCTCAGGTTTTTGCAGTACGTAATAACGAGATCTTTTTGATGAGCCAACCTCGACCGATACGATCGGTACATCGTTCTGAAGGTTGGAATCCACAATCGGTTGCTGAACATGCCATGCCAGCGCTGCAAGCTGACTTTCTCGGTATGGAGCGTTCCGGCGATGTCTTTACCTGGGATCCCGTATGAAGCAGGGTTTTGACGCGCAACGTCTGAGAGATTGGGTCTTCGAACCGATTCGTCATCGCTACAGCGAACGCGACACCATGCTTTATGCGCTTTCGCTTGGCGCAGGCATGGATCCCTGTGATGCTGAGGCTTTAAGACTGTGCTATGAGGAAAAGCTGCAGGCCTTGCCGACCATGGCAGTGGTTCTCGCCTATCCTGGTTTTTGGGCCAAGGATCCGGCAACCGGGATCAACTGGGTAAAACTTGTTCACGGCGAACAGCACCTTGTCCTTCATCAGGCCTTGCCTGTCGCCGGTGACGTCATCGGCTACACCCGGGTGACGCATGTGATCGACAAGGGCGCTGACAAAGGTGCCTTGATGATCAGTGAGCGCAAGGTTTGCGATGCCCAAAGCGGTGCCTTGATAGCGACCATGACGCAGACCAGTTTCATGCGCGGTGACGGTGGCTTTAGCCAGGTTGGTCAGCAAAGCGATCCGCCGCCCGCCTCAAGGCCAGCGGTGCCCTCGCGTGAACCCGATCTCAAACATCAACTTCCGACGCGGCCCGAATCGGCGCTGCTTTATCGCTTAATGGGTGATTACAACCCGCTGCATGCGGACCCGGTGATAGCAAGCGCGGCAGGGTTCAAGCAACCGATTTTGCATGGTCTTGCAAGCTTTGGTATTGCTGCGCGTTCGTTGATTGAAAGCTGTGCTGATCGTGATCCGGCGCGTCTGTTTGAGATCGGTGTGCGATTCTCCTCGCCGGTTTACCCGGGGGAAACCCTTGAAACATCGATTTGGCATATCGAAGGCGCGCAAGCGCTTGCATTCCAAACCAAGGTTTTAGAACGTGATTTGATTGTTCTTAGCCATGGGACGGCAAGGCTTGCCCCTGGGGCTAGCTGATTCATGACAACATGGGAGTTAGTAAGATGAAGCAATATCAACGACGATCGGTGCTCAAGCGGATTGCCATCGTCAGTGCCGCCTTGACGGCGACACAGCGCATGACGGTCGGTATGACATGGGCTCAGAGTACCGCGGCATGGACGTCCAAACCGGTCCGCTTACTGGTCGGTTATCCGCCTGGCGGACCCGTTGATCTCGCTGCACGCTCATTCGGTGCGACGCTTGAGAAAGTGATTGGCCAGCCGGTCGTGATTGAAAACAAAGGTGGTGCAAGCGGCATGCTCGCCGCGCAAACAATCGCTCAGGCGCCTGCAGATGGGTCTTATCTGTTTTTTGCCGCAAGCCCGACGATCTCGATTGCACCCCATTTGCAAAAGGGCAATAACTTCGACCCCTTGACGCAGATTTCACCCCTTGCACAGGTGGTTGAGTATGCCAATGTGTTGATGGTGAATAAAGATTTACCTTTTAAAACAGTTGCAGAGCTTGTTCATTATGCAAAGGCCAATCCCGATAAATTGAGTTTCGGGTCTGCAGGGGTCGGTGGGTCAAACCACTTATCAGCCGAATTGCTCAAGAAAATCACGCAAACCCAAATGGTGCATGTGCCTTATCGCGGTAATGCGCCTGCCATGCTTGATGTGATGGGGGGCAAGATTGCCTTCATGTTTGATATTGTGATTACCGCCAAGGGCTATCACGAAAGCGGCAAAGCGAGAGCGCTTGCGGTTACCTCAAAGACCCGAAACCGGGCTCTCCCCGAAATTCCAACCATGGTTGAAGCAGGTGTGCCTGGCTTTGATGTGACGGGCTGGTTTGCGCTTTACGGACCCAATAGCATGAGTCGGGAAACCGTTACAAAGATCAATCTGGCCACCAAGCAAAGCCTGTCGCAAGCAGCCCTGGTGACCCGTATGACAGAGCTTGGTTTCGAGGTTAAACACAGTTCAGCCGAAGAACTTGCAAGCCTCGCCAAGCTCGAACATGGCATGTGGGCTGAGGTGATCCGGGGTCTAAAGATTGACTAGCGTTTGATCGCTGATAAAGCCGGCTGACTGGCGTTGCCATAGGCTGGCGTCATGACCGTGCAAGCGATGCAGAGACGATCAGGCAGCGATCATGCCAAACAAGGTCCAAACCTTTGCCGGTTCGGGATTGCTGGCCCGAAGCGCATCGACGAAATCGCGCATCAGAATCGGTTCAAAACCCATCAAGCCAATACCCCCGGTTGCAAAAAGCGTCAGCCCAAAGGTTTTGTAGCGAAACTGCCGCCACAAAATGCCGAAAAAAAGGGGTAGGGCTGAAGGGGAACCGTGGTTAACGAAACACCTGTTGGGGATCAGCACGCAGCCAATGGCCACTTCGACCCCCCTGTTTTTCGAGTAATTGGACTGCCTCGATCACCATCCCGCGGTCGACGGCTTTACACATGTCATAGACGGTGAGCAGGGCAATCTGCACCGCATTCAATGCCTCGATTTCGACACCGGTTCGCCCCTCGCAACGCACGCAGGCTTCGCATCCGATTGCATCCTCGCCAATCCAATGCCAATCGATGCTGACCTTACTCAGACTCAGCGGATGGCAAAGCGGGATAAGTTCGGATGTACGCTTGGCAGCCATGATGCCGGCGATTCTTGCCACAGCGAGCACATCGCCTTTACCGGCCTGTCCGTTCTGGACCAATTGGCGCGTGCTTGGCAGCATCCTGATGCGACCACCCGCGATCGCCTGCCGGCTGCTGAGGTTCTTGTCGCCGACGTCGACCATAATGGCCTGCCCAGCTTCATCAAAGTGGCTAAGCTCTTGCTGAGGAATCGCTTCATTCATGCAACAATCATAGCAAGATGAGTCAAGCCGTTACTCGAAACATGGTCCTAAGGGCTGCTGTCCTTAGCCTTTTCGTGGGCCTTGGCTGCGGGGCCCATGGCCTGCCCTCGCAAGCCGAGCCGCTTAACCGATCTGCACCCAGCGCTTTACCGGCACTCGGTGATCCAGCCTCGGAGAGTTTGTCGCCAGCAACCGAGCGAAAACTCGGTGAAAGCATCATGCGCGATTTTCGGCGCAGCCAAGCGGGTGATGAGGACGCCGATGTGCTCGCTTATCTTGATACGCTCGGTCGCAGGCTGATCGATGCATCCAAAAGCGGACAGGACTTCGAGTTTTTCTTGGTTCGCGACAGCAGCTTGAACGCCTTTGCGCTGCCTGGGGGCTTTATCGGGGTGCATGCAGGCTTGATCGCAGCGGCTGAAACCGAGTCTGAACTCGCTGGTGTGCTCGCCCATGAGATCGGCCATGTGACCCAACGTCATATCGCGCGGATGCTCGGCAAGAGTCGCGACGCCGGGATTGCGCAAATGGTTGGGCTGGTGCTGGCCGCACTTGCCGCCCGCTCCAATCCTCAAGCGACCACAGGCCTGCTCGCCTTGAGCCAGCAAGTGGCGCAGGATCAAATGCTTTCTTTTTCCCGCGACGCTGAGCGCGAAGCCGACCGTATTGGCTTTGACACCATGACGCGGGCAGGCTTTGACCCGCAGGGTATGGTGAGTTTTTTTGGAAGGATTCAGCGTGCATCGCGGGTTTACGAATCTGCAGCCCCTGCATACCTGCGAACCCATCCCTTGACCACGGAACGGATGTCGGACATGCAGGCGCGAATCCGACAGGAGCGATACCGACAGTGGCCGGACTCCCTGGGTTTTCGTTTGACCCGGGCTCGATTACAAGCCTTGCTTGATATCAGTGTTGATGGCTTGGGGCGAAGTGCAGAACGTTTTGAGTTTCAGATTAAAGAACAAAGCACCCTCGATTTGGCGGCAGCCTGGTTTGGCCTTGCCAGCGTCCTGGAAGCGCAACTGCGCTGGGCGGAGGCCTATCAAGCTGCGCAGAAAGCCCGTGACCATGTAGAAGCCGAATCCTTGGCCGGCGATTCGGCAGCTTCTGCGATTGATCGGCTGCAAATTCAGGCGCTTGCCGGGCAAGGCAAGATGCAAGAAGCGCTTGAGCGCAGTGAGGCTGCCTTGCAGCGTTTTGCCAGACCAAAACGGCTTGTGCTGGGACATGCGGAACTTTTACTGCGGGCCCAACGCATTGCTGAAGCTCGGCAGCTCATTGAGGCGATGCTTGCCGAGCGGCAAGACGATTTGCGAGCTTGGGCGTTGTTGAGCAAGATTTACGCGGCCCAAGGGCAGCGTGCGCTCACCCATCGCGCCCGTGCAGAGGTGTTTTTGCTGCAAGGGGCGCTACCGGCTGCGATCGAACAGCTCAAACTTGCTCAGTCGGCCAGGGATGCTGATTTTTTTAGCGCCTCATCGATCGATGCGCGCCTTCGAGAAGCCATGCAGCGCTGGCGCGCCGAACGTGCCGCAATGGGCCCTCAGAGCGGCCGCGATTCAAAGCCATAGTGCGATGGCGCATCCTCGATAAGAAGCAAAGGGAATTGCTGCTTCCCGTGAACCTCACTGTCCCATTGCCAAAGCCAGGGCGCAGCTGATTCGCCAGGCAGTGCATCAAGGCGCAGTTGGGCCAAATCGAGGTCGTGAATCATCCCAGGTCCGAGCTCAGAACATAGGAATATGCGACCCTGATCGTCGACGCAGGGATCGATGATCTGATCGATCAGATAGCCCGTGTGGGTGACAAGACGGTGCTTGTTCGCATGTTGGTTCGATTCGAGCACCCGCAAGATCAAAGGGGCAGCGTCCAGATTCACATAAACACGCTGCGGACCGTTTTGCCAGAACCATCGTCCTTCGCGATCACCCTCGTAATTGCGCCCGATAAAGTCAATCATGGCAGGACTCGTAATGGGTTCCCCGCGCTGATGCAAGAGGGGATCGAAGCCAGGGGCATCCCTTTGAATCAGGTGCCATTGCCCTCTTGCATCAAGGCGCAACCATCCGAAAACCGCAGGTACCTCCGGCCAGCGTTTCATCGCACTTTGCACGACATCATCCATGTACGGTCGCCTTGAACCAGCTGCAAATCGCGCTCGGCATCCATCCGATCGACGCTGGTATGCCACCCTCGATAAAGCCGACATGGCCGCCGTCACGTGGGTAGACGAGTTTGAGGTTTCGATGCAGCCCGCTTGGATTTCTTAGTGAGTCTGCAGGAACAAAAGGGTCGTTTAAGGGATTAATGACCAGGCAGGGGCTTCGGATCGCCTCAAGCCAAGGTCCGCAGGAGCTGCTTGCCCAGTAGTGTTCTGCACTCTCGAAGCCATGTAAGGGTGCGGTTACGTATTCGTCAAATTCTATAAACGTTTTAGCGTTGATAATGGATTGTCGGTCGTAGAGACCAGGAAAGCGCTCAAGGCGTTCAAGCGCATTAGGAATTAAGCTATGAAGAAAATAACGCATATACATCAGGTTTAAGCCCTTTGCCAGCGCGTAGGCACCAGCACGCAAGTCCTGAGGCGGGCAAATCCCAACACTGGCATCAACAACCCTGCTCGCGGCCTCGCCTTGCTCGCCAAGCCATTTGAGAAGCGCGTTGGCGCCGAGCGAAATACCCACCGCAACAAGTGGCCCCGTGTGCTGAAGGCGAAAACGTCGCAAGATCCAGTCGATCTCTTGGCTATCGCCTGAGTGATAGGCCCGAGGTTTTTGATTTCTCAGACCGCCACAACCGCGAAAGTGAACAACACTGGCACCCCACCCCAGGCGGCTTGCCTCATGCATGATGGCGAGACTGTAATGGCTCTGAGCGCTACCTTCAAGGCCGTGAAAAAGTACCAAATGGATTGCTTCAGGCGGAGCTGCGGCCTGCGTGTTGCTGCCAACGAGACGGGAAGCGTCTTTGAGAGGATGCTTATGACCGGCATCAATAGCAGCAACGTTAGCAACGGCATTAATGTCAGGAACATGATCAACAGTATCAACCGCCAGCACATCCTTGTCCGGGCTTTCCCAGATCGCTCGCCGATAAATCACTGGCGGCTTTTTACTAAGTCGCGACGCCACGACGGTTTGCACATGGGCATTCGACGCCCATCGCGGTGCCCGGTAGGCCTTGAGGCGATGCAGTACTTGCTCAGTGCAGGACACGGGATTGGGGGATCGCTGTGCTTTCCGGCTCGTCATGATGTTGAACCGCCGCCGCATGATGCAAAACCATGCGCCAGCCTCGACTACCATGCATATAAACATTGGTACAAGCCATGTGAAAGGCGCGCGTATGCCCGGCTTCAAACACCTGGATCGTCTCAATCAGGTTGTGAACAGCCACCGTACCGGCGGCAATCACCTGAAGCTTAGATCGGTTGACCACAAGATTGCCCTGCGCGAGGATCAAGGCCCAAGACTGCCTGATAGCATCAAGGCCAATCAGACGCGGCCCTGAGGGATGGATACAAACGCTATCTTCTTCGTCGCTCCAAAGCGCCATCAGCGCCTCAAGATCACCCTGAGCAAGTGCCTCATAGACTGCGTCTTCGGCAGCCTCGCTGCTGTCATAGCGGCGTGGCGAAAGCTTGTTCTTCATGGCACAAGACGAGCCATCGCAAGCGATCAAGGCTGCACCAAAACCCCCATGCCTTAGCCCATATCACCTTGAAGCCCTGCCCGCTGTCAATGGCCGTGGACCTTTTCCCCGTCCTTGAGCTTATAAGTCGTGCCGCAGTAGGGGCAATTCACCAGCTCGGTCTTGGTGACATCCAGAAAAACCCGCGGGTGGTGATTCCATAAGCTCATCTTCGGGTTGGGGCAAAAAGCCGGAAGATCCGACGCAAGTAGTTCAACCGGGGCCAAGCCAGGTCTTGTCTTGGTTTGCGTATCAATCATGGTGATGGTTCCTGCAGAGCGGTCTCAGACCACGGTAAGCCAATGGGCATAGGGTTCGGCGCGACCATTGACGGCGTCGAAAAACATCGATTGCAGACGCTCAGTCACCGGGCCGCGGGCGCCACTGCCGATGCAACGGTCATCGAGTTCGCGAATCGGGGTCACCTCAGCGGCGGTACCGGTGAAAAAAAGTTCGTCGGCACAATACATTTCGTCCCGGGTAATGCGTTTTTCCTTCACCTGAATTCCGAAATCCTCAGCAATCGTGATCACCGCATTTCTCGTGATCCCGTCAAGACATGAGGCCAGATCAGGGGTGTAGAGCACACCATCACGCACCATGAAAACATTTTCTCCGGCGCCCTCGGAGACATAACCCTCGGTGTCCAGTAACAGCGCTTCGTCATAGCCGTGGGCGGTGACCTCGGCGTTGGCAAGGATGGAGTTGACGTAGTAACCACTTGCTTTGGCCCTCACCATCGACACATTGACATGATGTCTGGTGAACGAGGAGGTCTTTACGCGGATGCCCTTGGCAAGACCGTCCTCGCCCAAATAGGCGCCCCAAGGCCAGGCAGCGATGGCAACATGAATCCGGTTGCCAAGTTTGGACACGCCAAGCTTTTCTGAACCAATCCACACGATCGGACGGATGTAGCAGGATTCGAGTTTGTTTTCCCTGACAACAGCACACTGGGCTTCGATCAGCGCTTCTTGGCTGAAGGGGATTTCCATTTGGAAGATTTTGGCCGAGTTGAACAGCCGTCTTGTATGTTCACGCAGCCGGAAGATCGCCGTACCTTTGACGGTGTTGTAGGCGCGCACGCCCTCGAAAACGCCCATACCATAGTGCAACGAATGGGTGAGTACGTGAATGTTGGCGTTCCGCCAATCCACCATGTGTCCATCAAACCAGATCAGCCCGTCGCGGTCGGCCATTGACATGGCGTTTACTCCTCAAAGAAAGCAATCAAAAAACATAGGGCACAGCTTAAACAAGGGCAAAGCTCAAAAAAGGGCGCAACGCAAGACCTTGCTTTCCTGCGACAGCGCATTTTCAAGGACATCGATGTCGCCAACATGCTGCTGCACCGATAAGTCGGAACATTCTATCGAATGAGACGCCTTAGCTTAACGACATCTTCGAGTACCATGGTCCGAATCCGCTGCCTGGGCCCTAAACCCGTTGCCCATGCATGCTCTGCATGCCTTCCCGGGATCCGGCCACCGACCCTCATCGCGCCTTGCCACTTGCCTCGAACTAAGTCTGATTCTCAACAATGATCCAAAGCTTGCGTTTTCAAATGGGCTTATTGGCAACACTCCAAGCCCTCTTGCTCACGAATAACGTCACCCTGGTGGCGGTCAATGGCCTAGCTGGCTATCAACTGGCGAGCGAAAAGTGGATGGCAACCCTGCCGGTAACCGGCTATGTGCTGGGTGGTGCGGTTTGGGCCATGCCCGCAGCGCTTTTTATGCGGCGATTTGGACGGGCAGCCGGCTATGCGCTGGGCTCGCTTGCAGCCGTGCTGGGCGCCGTTATTACCTGGTACGCCGTTACCACCGCTCATTTGTGGCTGCTCTGTCTGGGTACTTTTGTTTGCGGACTCTATAACGCTTTTGCACAAAGCTATCGATTCGCGGCAGCTGATGTTGCCGACGCCCATGACCCGAGCTTCAAAGCCAAGGCGATTTCTTTGGTGCTGACGGGCGGTATCGTTGGCGGGGTACTAGGGCCTGAGCTTGCCAACTGGTCGCGGGGCGCGCTCGAACAGGCATTTGCCGGCTCTTATTTGAGTCTGGCAGGATTTGCCATACTTTCTTTTTTGCTATCGTTTTTATTGCGACTTCCGGAATCCAAAGGTTTTGCTGCCGCGGGGGGAGCGATCAGACCGCTCTCCGAGATCTTGCGCCAGCCCGCGGTCGCACTTGCCATCCTCAGTGCAGCGATCGGCTACGGCGTCATGAATCTTCTGATGGTGGCAACGCCGCTCGCGATGGAAGTCTGCGGCCACAGCTGGCCCTCAACCACCATGGTGCTGGAATGGCATGTCATCGGCATGTTTGCCCCAGGCCTTGTCACCGGATCACTGATCGGTCGCTTCGGCGTGATGCGCATGCTGGTTGCCGGGGTGGCGCTCAATTTGATCGCTATGGCGGTGGCTTTAACAGGTAGCAGCGTGACCCATTTTCTCGTGGCGATGGCCTTGATTGGGGTTGGTTGGAATTTCATGTACACAGGAGGTACGACCTTGCTCACCCAATCCTATCGTCCTCAAGAAAAAAACAAGGTCCAAGGTTTTATGGATATGTGTGTGTTTTGTGTGATGGTGAGCTCTTCAGCCTCATCAGGTGCTTTGCATTTCATTAATGGCTGGAACGTTCTTAACTGGATTGCGATTCCGCTGGTCGCAAGCGTGTTGGTCTATGCAGGATGGCTTAGCTGGCAAAAAGCGTTGCCCAAAGCGCTTTAACGGCTTGTGACTCGTTGATCAGCAGCTGCGGTTCAACCCTGGCGTAGCGTGCTTCGTTTAAGCGAAGTCCATGTTGCAGCATGCGATAACGCCGATAAGCATCGGCGCATTGCAGAGCAAGTTGTTTGTCGATCAGACCTTCATCGGCAGCACGTTGCAGCAAGGCGATATTGCCTGCGTTATCAAGTAGGCTGGGGTAGGCATGGCTGTATGCGAGCACAAGGTACTGCGTCATGAATTCGATATCAACCATGCCGCCAGCATCGTGTTTTAAGTCAAATTCAGCGCTGCGATTGGGATGAGCTGCGTGCATGCGTGCCCGCATATCGCAGACCTTCCCGGCCAATAGCTTGCGATCTCTTGTTGTTTTGAGGATCTCGCGTCGAATCGATTCAAAGCCTGGGGCAAGGCGCTTATCGCCAGCACTCCACCGCGCACGGGTGAGTGCTTGGTGCTCCCATACCCAGGCCTTTTCACGCAAATAGCTTTCATAGCCCTGAAGGCTGATCGCGGCGAGCCCTGAGATGCCGTCCGGCCGAAGTCGCACGTCAACATCAAAGAGTTGGCCGGCGGCGGTTTGCATGGACATCCACGAGCTGATGCGCAGCGCAAGCTGTCCGTAGGCATGGGGGGCTTGCGGGTCGTCGTCTGCATAAACAAACACCAGGTCGAGATCAGAGGCGTAGCCAAGTTCTTTACCCCCGAGCTTGCCGTAGGCGATGGCTGCAAATTGTGGCTTTTCCCGGTGTCGGGACTTCAGGCTTGCCCAGGCGCATTCGATCACCAGTCCGAGCACTTGATCAGCAAGCTCGCTTAAGTGGTCCGATAAACGCTCAAGGCTCAGGTGTCCTTCAAGATCTTGAACAAGCAGGCGAAACACCTGAGCATGATGCGCCTCGCGCAAATGGTCCATCCTGCGCTCATCATCGGAAAGGCCGTTGATTTGCAGGGTTTGCATCACCTCGAACTGCTGGCAAGCCCAAGCCTTGTAGTCCATCGCTTCAAGCATCTGCCCGTCGAGCAATTCGTCAAGCACAACGGGATGACGCAAGAGGTATTGGGACGCCCAGCGCGCTTTGTCCAAAAGCCTCAGAACAGGCTTCAGCGCGGCGGGGTATTCATCAAGCAGCGCCAGATATGCCGGCCGTCTTAGTACCGATTCGAGAAAATCAACCAAGCGGATCAGAGCCTGCTCGGAGGCTTCCTCATGGCGTGCTCGATCCATCAAACGGTGTAGACGCGCCCGGGTATCATCGCGGGCCGACTGCCAGCGCCCGCTTGTTTGCAAAGCGGCCAATCGTTCAGCGACGACGCCTGGAAACTGCCTGATGTCGGGGTCGGTTGGCTGCGGTTCTTTATCTTGGGCAAGCAGACTGTCAAAGACCTTCGACACAAAATCTCTGGTGCTGTGAACGATTTCAAGCATCCTGCACAAGGGCAGGCGCAAAAGCTGGGCGATCTCGCGCTGGATCAGCTCATCATCGGGAAGCCGGTGGGTCTGCTCGTCTTCACGGTACTGAATCGCATGCTCAAGCTGGCGCAAAAAACAATACGCACCGGCCAGCTGCCGGGCGTGGGCTGTTTCCAGGATGCCGCGCTCGCCCAAGGCTTCGAGCGTGGCTAGGGTTTGTGGCGCGCGCAGTCCAGGGTCCCGGCCGCCACGTACGATTTGGAAGAGCTGAGCGATGAACTCAATCTCGCGAATGCCTCCCCGGCCGAGCTTAACGTCCCAGCCTCGCTTTCGCGCATCGGTCTTGGCCACCTCTTGGCGAATCAAGCCATGCAGCTGTCGTAGTGCTTCGATGGCCTGAAAGTCCAGGTATCGGCGAAAAACAAAGGGTCTGACAATGGCGTTTAACTGCTCTAAATCATCGCGAGCTCTGCCCGGGCTGCTGAGTCCTGAATGCGCGATCGGTCTGACTTTCAGCCAGGCAAAGCGCTCCCACTCGCGCCCTTCGCCGAAAAAATAATGCTCAAGCATCGTCAGATTGACCACCAGGGGACCTGAGTCCCCGTGCGGTCGCAGGCGCGTGTCCACGCGGAAAATGAATCCTGCAGCGGTACGCTCCGTTAGCAGTCCAGTAAGTTCGCGTGCAAGTTGATGCATGAACTCATCGCTTGCCCTTGTTGCAGCTGTGCCGTCTTCTCGTTGTGTGCCACCCCGGCCTCGACACACAAACACAATATCCAAATCGGATGAAACATTCAGTTCGCGGCCGCCTGCTTTGCCCATGGCCAGCACATGCAGGTCTTGGATCTGCCCATGTTCATCAAGCGGTTTGCCCCAGCGCGCTGCGAGCTCGCCGGCCGCAAGCGGTAGCAGGCGCTGGCAGGCGAGCTCTGCCAGATCGCTCATCCCATGGGTAACCTCGTCGAGCGTTGCAAGCCCGGTACTGTCCCGTTTGATCAGGCTCATCACCCTCAGGCAGCGCAAGTATCGCAGGGCAAGCGCCGTACGATCGAGAAGGCCAAGACCGCTGACCGTCAAGGCGTCGAGAAGCTTTTTCAGGGCTTTATCGAGCTTATCTGCGTCAAACGGCGCTGCTTCGAGATCGGCTAGCAGGGCCTGGGCGGCGCCCGATTCGATCGGCCAGCTTGGCATTGCATCGGCATTGCGTCGGTACCAGGAGCTTGTCATAGTCTGAGCTTAACCCGTCAGCGGTTATGCTTCACCGGAAAAGAAAAAGCATGCCATGGATTCTTTAGAAAAATTACCCGGCAACAGCCAGGATGTCATCCCCGGGAGGCTCATCTGGCGCTGGCTTGCCTGGCTTAGTCTTGCTTTTTGCCTTTTGCTCGCCGGGGCTTACCTGGGTTTGCGCTGGTACATCTGGCCACAACTGGACGAGCTTGGTCCTCGCGTGATGGCTTACATCAGCGAACAATTGCCCAGACCCTTGGCGGTCGGGGCGATGCGCGGCGATATCGTGGCAGGGCGCCCGGTCTTGCGTATGGAGGGGCTTCGCATGGCCGATGCCCAGGGTGAAAGCCTGCTCGAGATCGGTGTGCTGGAAGCGGAACTATCAATAACACCGCTGCTTTGGGGCGAAATCGATTTATACCGCTTGCGCCTGCAAGATGTGAAGCTTGTTGCAAAACGTAGCAGTCCGGACATGCTTCACATCGCCGGATGGTCTCTTCCATTGGACAAGCCACAGGATGGGACTTGGTTGCACTGGTTGTTGAGCCAATCTCGGCTTGAGGTCAGCAATTTGGCTTTGCACTGGCAAGACGAGGTTCTGGCTTCTGAAGTACGCGTCGAAGGCATGCGGCTCGAAGCGGTCAATCAGTTTCGCGAGCATCGCTGGCGTATCGATGCCAAGCGCATCGGTGGCGCACTTCAGGAAGTAAGCCTTGTTGCTCATTTCCACCATGGCTTGCTCAAAAAGCCTGCGCAGTGGCGCTCCTGGCAAGGGAATTTCTTTTTCGGCGCGCAACAGCTGGATCTTGGCAAGGCAATCCCATGGATCGATGCCCATTGGTTGCCAAGCTTATTGCCCCAGGGCGGTCAGCTACAGCTCGCAACATGGACCGATTTTTCATTGGGCCAGGTTCGCAAACTTCAGGTGCGTGTTGCAGGACAGGATTTGACGCTCATGACGCCAACCGGAACATTGCAACTTGCCCGGCTGCAAACCGCCTTTACCGCGCTGCCTCGCTTTGCCAAGGGTTCAAACAACATCGAGGCGATCGACATGAAGTTGGCTGAATGGTCGTTCGACGATGGTCTCGGCGCCCAATTGGTTGGCGCTTCCACGCCACAGCGCCTCTTGATTGCCGCTGACGGTGCTTTGCTGGAGGGGCAACTTGCGCTGGAACCTTTTGAGGTTGCTCAGGCGCTTACCCTGGTTCGCCGTTTACCGTTGCCAGCCGATCTCAAGAAGTCGCTTGAGTCGCTTCGTGCGCGCGGTCAGGTGGAAAAATTCGCTGTGCATTTTGAAGATAGCCTCAGATTAGGCTCGGGCGATCAAACGCGTTATGGCGCAAATCTGGCGGTTGAGCGATTGGCTGTCGATGTTCGTCCGCGCGAATCGCAGGGCAGTCGATGGCCATCGTTTGAGGGCTTATCAGGCGAAGTCCACATCGACGAAACCGGTGGCACCATGAAACTGGCCGGTGAATCAGCGTCGCTGAGATTCCCGGGGCTGTTTGAAGCGCCGGATTTTGCGGTTCAATCGGCCAACGCCAAGGTTCGATGGCGTTACGGAGCGCGGCCAAGCGATGTTCGGATTGAACTCGATGAGCTCGAGTTTGCCAACGCGGACGGCAGGGCCAGGGTCAAAGGGCATTATCAAACCGGTGGCAAGGGCGCTGGCTTGTTCGACCTGAAAGGCCAGTTAATCGATGTTCGTGCAGAAAAAGTGGTGCGCTACCTGCCCCTGGTGGTGAGCAAAGAGCTGAGACGTTGGCTTCAGGGGGCGGTGCAAGGTGGCAAGGTGTCAAGGGCCGATTTTGTTTTGCGGGGCGATATTGAGGATTTTCCTTTCAGCACCCCGGGTACGGGGCAGTTCCTTGTCGAGGGGCAGCTTGCAGGTAGTCGTCTGGACTATGCCAGAGCATGGCCAGCGATTGATGAGGTGAGCGGCCTGTTACGGTTTGAGGCTGCGACGATGCAAATCGATATGCGATCGGGCAAGGTGATGGGCTTGGCGCTTGCCGATACCCGTGCCACGATTGCCGAGCTCGACGCACCGGTTTTACGGATTAAGGGCGCTGCAAAGGGTCAGGCCGATGACATGATCCGCTTTGTGAACGCCAGTCCGATTGCTGCAAAAATCAATCGGTTTTCGCAGGATATGCAAGCTCAGGGAACGGCGAGTCTTGACCTTGCGCTTGTCTTGCCGCTTGAGGATTTGGATCGCAGTGAGGTCCGCGGCACGGTGATGTTGCAGGGCAACGAACTGCGCTTTGCACCCCAGTTTCCGAGCATGTCAAATGTACGGGGCTCATTCGGCTTTACGGAAGATGCCTTGTTCGTGAGCGGCGCCCAAGCGCAGTTCTTGGGCGGGTCGGTTGCCATCGATGGCAAAACCGATGCCCAAGCGGTCCTGCGTTTACAGGCCAAGGGTAGAGCCAGCGCTCAAGGTCTGCAAAGTCTTGTGCTTCACCCTGCGATGAAGCGCTTGGAAGGCTATCTCGACTATCAGGCTGAAATCAGCCTCGAAGGGCAGGGCATGGATTTGCGCCTGCAATCCGATGGCCTGGGGTTAGCAAGCCGGCTGCCGCCGCCGCTCGCCAAAGATGCCAAAGATGCCTGGCCGATGCGCGTGGAGATGGTGCCTGGACAGCGCTTCGGTGGCGACATCGACAAGCAAGGCATTCGTCGCGACGATCAAGTTCGCATCCGCCTGCATGATGGTGCACAGCTTTGGATCGGACGATCGCGCGCAAAGCCCCAAGATCCGATGCAGGTGACTTCAGGGGTTATCGCGATCGCAAGCGACCCCTTGTTGCCTGCTCGCGGTCTGGCTGTCACTGCAAACCTTGTCGATATTGAGGTCGATCCCTGGATAACGCTGCTGCAAGGTGATGGTAGCGATGCCTCAGGCCCTTTGGTGCCCGAACGCCTGGCCATTGCTAGCAAGCGTCTTCGGTACGGCAACCGTCAATTAAGCGATGCGGTCCTCGGGGCCAGTTTTGATCGTGGCCATTGGCGTCTGAACCTCGAGTCACGCGAGCTCGCCGGTTTTGCGTCCTGGCGCGTCGATTCAAAAGATGATCCCGGAGAGCTTGTTGGTAGATTCAGGCGGGTGCACTGGCCGCATCAGGATCCCGAATTGGCGCAGCAGATCCGAAAGCTCGATTTTGCTCCTCAACGCTTACCGGCGATGGATCTTCAGATTGACAGCCTCCGAATTGGGGATCGCGACCTCGGCGCAAGTGCCATTAAAGCGAGCAGCCGACGCCGTGATGGGGTCTGGTTCTGGAGCCTTGATGAAATGCAACTGCAGATTCAGGGCGCTCGACTGCTTGCGAGCGGGAATTGGAAATCCAATGCGATGCAACTCGAGATGGACCTGAAAATCGATGATGCCGGGCAAACACTGAATAAGCTCGGCTTTCCTGAAACCTTTAGGGGGGGCGAAGGACGGCTTTCGGGGCAACTTTCCTGGAAGGGGCTGCCCTGGGCCCCCCAACTGCCAAGCCTTGAGGGTCGGACAGAACTTGCGCTGGGCCGGGGACGATTTCTTCGCACCGAGCCCGGTGTTGCCAAGCTATTGAGCGTATTTAATCTGCAATCGCTGCCGCGTCGACTGAGTCTGGATTTCTCAGATATTTTTTCAAGTGGGTACAGTTTTGATGGTTTAAGGGCCAGTGCGGCGATTCGCGAGGGCATCGCTTACACCGATGATTTTTCGATGGTCGGCTTGCAGGCAGTGGTTGGTTTGCGAGGCTCAATCGACCTGGGCCGAGAAACACAGGCTATGGAAGCCCAAGTGGTTCCGAATCTCGATGCGGGGATGGCTGCGGTTGCCTACGGCGCGATCATCAACCCTTTTGTCGGATTGGGTTCATTGGTCGCGCAGTATGCTCTTGCTGAACCGCTCAAGCGTTTGCTGACCTACCGTTATGCTATTTCAGGTTCCTGGGACGAACCCCAGGTTATTGAGTTGGGTCGGGAAGGATTGATCGATTTGTTGCGGCAATCGCCGGATCGGCGCAAGCCCACGCCAAAGGATAAAAAAGAATGAATGCAACGCTAGCCCAGGGTGTCGAGGCCCATACCCAGCCCTCTGAGGCCTTGCTAAGCGCCGCTGTCTTGCAAATGGTTTCCGCCCCGGATCTTGACCATAACCTCAAGCGTGCTGAGGCCCTGATTCATGAAGCGGCAGCAGGCGGTGCCCAGCTCATCAGCCTTCCCGAGTATTTCTGTCTGCTAGGGCGCCGCGATACCGATAAAGTTGCCATACGCGAAAGCTGGGGCAAGGGTCCGATGCAGCAATTTTTGTCCGAGATGGCCCAGCGCCACCAAATCTGGCTGGCTGGCGGCACGATCCCACTTCAATGTCAGGATCCCAGACGGGTGCGAAATACCTTGCTCATGATTGATCCTCAAGGACAGGTTCGGGCGCGCTACGACAAAATCCACTTGTTCGGATTTCAAAAGGGCAACGAACGCTTTAATGAATCCGACACCATTGAGCCAGGATCAAGTCCGGTGCTCTGCGACCTGGGCGCTTGGCGAATAGGCCTGAGCATTTGTTATGACTTGCGGTTTCCCGAACTCTATCGCAGGCTCGCGCCTGCCGATGCCCTGCTTGTGCCGTCGGCATTCACCCACACCACGGGGCAGGCTCATTGGGAAGTGCTGCTGCGAGCTAGGGCGATTGAAAACCAGTGTTATGTGCTTGCGGCAGCACAGGGCGGTGAACATCCAAACGGGCGTCGCACCTGGGGTCAAAGCATGGTTGTTGATCCCTGGGGGGAGGTTATTGCACAGCGGGCAGAAGGCGAGGCTGTCGTCTTTGCCAAGCTGCAACGCGAGCGCATTGTTCAGGTCAGAGGTATGCTACCTGCCTTGGCTCACCGGATCCTTTGAGCGTCTTAGCTTAATGCGCCAGGATTTTTGCGTTGGTGAGGTCATCGAGACCTGGTCCCCAGGCGGCAAATGAACAAGGAAATGCGATGAATATGATGGATCCCATGGTGCAAAGGCTTGCAGTCGCTCAAAGCACGCTGCTAGAGCCGGCGAGTCTGAAGCAGTCCGACTTGCGCCGGGCGCTTGCCTGTATCGCTGAGCATCGGGTAGATGACGCTGATCTTTATTTCCAGTACACCCGCAGCGAGGCCTGGAGTCTTGATGAAGGCATTGTTAAATCAGGCAGCTTTTCGATTGATCAAGGCCTTGGGGTGCGGGCAGTACACGGTGAAAAAAGTGCATTTTCCTACTCCGACGGCATCAGCGAGGCGATCCTGATGGACGCAGCACGTGCCACGCGCAGTATTGCCCGTCAGGGCGGCGGGACAGCGGCGAAAATCAAAGCAAGAATGCGACCTGCGAAAATTGCGCAGCACTACGGTTTTGCTGATCCGATTGCGGCGATGTCGGCCGACGACAAGGTTGCGTTGCTACAAAAAATAGAGTCTTATGCGCGGGCTCGTGACCGGCGTATTCGCCAGGTGATGGCTTCGCTCGCCGCAGAGTGGGATGTGATGCTGGTGGCGCGCCTTGACGGAACGATGGCAGCTGATATTCGCCCGCTGATTCGCTTATCGGTGAGCGTCATCGTTGAGCAAAAGGGGCGCCGTGAGCAAGGCTACAGTGGCGGTGGGGGCCGTTTTAATCTGGACTACTTCACCGATGAGCAAGCCTTTGCGCACGTCGATAAAGCGGTTGATCAAGCCCTGCTTAATCTTGAGGCAAAGCCCGCGCCGGCTGGGCAGATGACCGTGGTCTTAGGATCGGGCTGGCCCGGTATTCTGCTTCACGAAGCTGTCGGTCATGGCCTTGAGGGCGATTTCAACCGCAAGGGTTCTTCGGTGTTTTCGGGCCGGATCGGTGAGCGTGTTGCTGCGAAAGGCGTCACCGTGGTCGACGATGGCACGATCGCCGACAGACGCGGTTCTCTCAATATCGATGACGAAGGCGAACAGACCCGCCGGACGGTGCTGATCGAGGACGGTGTTCTGAAAGGCTATTTACAGGACCGGCTCAATGCGCGTTTGATGAATGTCGCACCGACCGGTAACGGGCGACGTGAATCTTTTGCGCATCTGCCCATGCCAAGGATGACGAACACCATCATGCTCAATGGTGACAAAGATCCCGAAGAAATCATTGCATCGATCGATCGCGGTATTTACGCGGTCAACTTCGGCGGCGGTCAAGTCGACATCACCAACGGCAAGTTTGTGTTTGGGGCAAGCGAAGCCTGGTGGGTTGAAAA
>DENJ01000109.1:10425-13679 GCA_002359635.1 Burkholderiales bacterium UBA2647 | reverse complement strand
TGCCCAAAGCGTTCCTGCCGCAAGAAACATGGCATCGCCCACTGAGGCGCGCAAGGTCAGGCTTGAGACTTCAACACCCGACACGAGCACCAACCCTGCCAGCACGATCACGATACCCACGACCCGTTGCAGGGTCATACGGTCACCGAGCAGCACTGCGCCAAGCACCATGCCCATCAAACTCATCGCCGTGAAGGGAAAGACAGCCGCGTGACTTGGCGGCGCAAACTGCAGGGCGCCAAACATCAGCAGGCCAAAAGGGGTCCCAGCCAAAAAAGCAACCAGGAGCCAAACCTGCCATCGCGATGTGAACTGCGCAGGATCGCGCCGAAGCGCCAACGCAAATACCGGCAACATGATCAGGCCTGCCACGCCAAAGCGAAGGACCGTGAGGTCTGGCGAGCTAAGGCCATGCGCAACGCCCCAGCGGGCAAACACGGTGTAGAGCGCGCCGATGCTGGCAGCGACCAAACCCACCGCGATGCCCTTGGCGAACCGGCTACGATCGCTTTGGCTCGGATGGTCGATGGGCATGTCGCTGGGGCTTGTGCTGCTGATGGCGTTGCTGCTGATGGCGTTGCTGCTGATGGAACTGCTGGTGTGCAAGGCTTTGTCCTCTTCATATTCGGGTGAGAACCGACCACGCGAGTTTGCTTTGTTCCAACATCCGACACTAGTCCAAGTTCTCGACTAACATAAATTCCTTTAAGGAATGAATGGAGTAACTCGTGGACCGACTTAAGGCCATGCAAACCTTCGTCCGTGTTGTGGAAAGCGGAAGTTTTTCGGCGGTAGCGCGGGAAACCCGCAGCACCCAGAGCGCTATCAGCAAGCAAGTTGCAGCGCTTGAGCGCGATCTCGAAGCCAAGCTGCTGAGCCGCACCACGCGATCGCTTGCGTTGACCGAGGCGGGCGAGCGCTACTTCACAAAAGCGAGACGTCTGGTGGAAGAAATCGCTGAAGCCGAGGCAGCGCTGCGGCAAGGCGAACAGCAGTTGAGCGGCTGGTTGAGGGTTGCAGCATCAGTAGGCTTCGGACGCCTCAAATTGCTACCACTGGTAAAGAGCTTTCTGGCGGCGCACAGCGGTGTGAAAGTTGATCTCAGACTGAACGATGGCATGATTGACCTCATTGAAGAGGGCATTGATGTGTCGGTACGCATCGGTGAGTTGGCTGACAGTGCGTTGCTCGCCAAGCGCATCGGCACAACCCAGCGGGTCTTGTTGGCGAGTCGCCGATACCTTGAGGCGCTGCCAGTGGGATTACAGCGACCAGCAAAACCCGAGGATCTGCTTGCGCACAACTGCATTGTTTATTCTGAGCTGGCAACCCTCAACGCCTGGACCTTCGCCAAAAGCCAGGACGAAACAGCACTTGAAGGCTCACAAGTTACCATCCGCGCGCAGGGTAATCTGCAAACCAACAGCAGTGAAGTCATCCGCGCCTCAGTGCTCTCGGGCATGGGGATTGCGTATGCGCCCACTTGGCTTTTTGAGGACGAAATGGCTTCTGGCGAACTGGAGGTCCTCCTGCCGGACTGGCAGGCGCCGTCACTGCCTATCCATCTCGTCACTCCACCGCAAAGGCGAGCCTCAGCCAAGGTGAAAGCTTTCGTCGCTCATGTGTCGCATCACTTGGAGACCACGCGCCTACGTGATTCGCCATAGTGTTGTATCCGAATTTTCAAGCTGCCGTTTCATCGCTAAGGTCTAGGTATCGATTAACACCCTGGAACCACTGCAATGAACAAAGAAAACACCTCCAATGATCCCCTTCGCCGCGTTTTTGGCGGTGCTTTAATGCTCGCAGGTACCGTTACATTGATGATCTCACCTGTCATCGTGGGCAACAACCCGATACCCGAAGGTGTTCTCATTTTTGGAATTCTATCGATGCTCGGTGGCTGGGCAACAATGGTTACAGGAAATGAAAAAACCGAGGAGCATGTGCAGCCATCGATGGGCGACTAGCTTGGGGTTTGGGGCCTGATCTGAATGCTTTGTTTGATCGCAATGGTGATTGACCCGAAATCCTTTTCCCTAGTCATCCGGACCAATCGCTTTTTTCTGGGACAAAAATCGAAGCGCTCGGACTCTGCGCATGCTAGTCTGCGAGACGAAGCTTAGGACGTCTTTGCTGAACCGAATCGGCGTCTGTTTTTGTGTCCTTGTCTTTGAGGAAAATCGTTGTCCAAAACCATCGAACTGATCTACGATTTCGTGAGTCCAAACGCGTATTTGGTGTGGCAGCCGCTTAAGGAAATCGCAGCTAGGCAGCAAGCCAGCATTAAGATCACCCCGGCGTTTTTAGGCGGCATGCACAAACTCACGGGCAATGCCCCGCCCTTTATCCGGGACGCAGATGTGAAGGGCAAAAACGACTACGCCAGGCTGGAAATGCAGCGATTCATCGTGAAGCACAAACGACTTCGCTTCAAGATGAATCCGAAGTTCCCCTTTAACTCAATCACCCTGCTCAGGATGCTGGTCTCGCTATCTGATGGGGAACAAGTCAGGTTTATTGACGCCGTCGCCCCGGCGCTTTGGGAAGACGCACTCGATGTTACAGACACTGTAGCGCTAGAAGCGGTTCTCACCAAGGCTGGCTTTGATGCGGCATCGCTGGCAGACAAAGCACAGGATCCAGCCATCAAACAGGCTGTGATCGACAACACGGATCACGCTGTTGCTCGCGGCTGCTTCGGCATCCCGACCTTTTTCATTGGCCAGGAAATGTTTTTTGGCAAGGAACGGCTTGGACAGATTGAGGAGATGCTAGGTAGTCTTTAGACGACAGGGCAAATTCCCCACCATCGGAGATCCTGCAATCCACCCTCTTGCAAGCCAATATAAACTTCAGTTAATCTCGCGACATCTCGGTTTTAAGTTTGCAATCCCATGATTAAAGACATAGCTCAGTTGACTAAGTCGCTCGCCCGGCCACAGTTGATGTTGGCTGAAGGTAAACCGTTTGCCGTGGATGTCAAAAAGATCGAGGGCACGATGGCCGCCATTTCCGGTCATCCCGTCAAAAAAGTCGATCCAGCAGTGGTAATTTCTATTTCACCAATCCATGGCAGCATCTAATCGATAACCATTGATCTTTACAGTGGGTCGAGACGGAGGGATTCGGTCACCTCGCCTAGCACTTGCTCGGCTCCTCGACCCCGGCAGGGCCTACAGGCCCTGCCTTTCGAATCCCGATCGCGGCCCGCGCTGGCGGGACGGAAGCGATTGTATAAATAACTTGCTCAG
>DENJ01000109.1:0-10415 GCA_002359635.1 Burkholderiales bacterium UBA2647 | reverse complement strand
TTCGACCACTCGGCCACGTCTCCGTTTCTCCTAAATTGTACTGCCTCAGGCGCCCTGCTCCAACCCGAAGGCCTTATGGAGTGCGCGTACCGCGAGTTCCATGTACTTATCCTCGATCACCACCGAGATCTTGATCTCGCTGGTCGAAATCATCTGAATATTGATCCCATCGGCCGACAAGGTCTTGAACATCAAGCTGGCGATACCCACGTGCGAGCGCATACCAATACCGACCACAGACACTTTGGCAATTTTCGCGTCGCCAACGATGTCTTTCGCACCGATCGGGCCAAGCACCTTTTCACGAAGCACCGAAAGCGCGCGTTCGTACTCGTTGCGATGGACCGTGAACGAAAAGTCGGTTGATCCGTCCTGGCTCTGGTTCTGAATAATCATATCAACGTCAATATTGGCCTCTGCCACCGGTCCGAGAATCGCATATGCGACGCCCGGCCGGTCGGGAACACGGGTTAGCGTGATCTTGGCTTCGTCGCGGTTAAATGCTATGCCTGAAATGACCGCCTGTTCCATCGCCTCGTCTTCCTCAAAAGTAATCAATGTTCCTGACTGCGCCTCCTCGGCCAAGTCCATATCGGGTGGCGTTAGGCTTGAAAGTACCCGAGTCTTGACTTGATACTTGCCAGCAAACTCCACCGATCTAATTTGTAAAACTTTTGACCCGAGACTTGCCATCTCGAGCATTTCTTCGAAGGTTATCCGGTCAAGCCGCCGCGCCTCCGATACAATTCTTGGATCGGTTGTATAGACACCATCCACATCGGTATAAATCAGACATTCATCGGCTTTAAGTGCAGCAGCAATAGCCACCGCCGACGTATCTGAGCCACCTCGACCAAGCGTCGTGACATGGCCATTGGGATCAACCCCTTGAAACCCGGTGATGATCACCACCTTGCCTTGATCGAGATCCTTTTGTACGCGCTCGGTATCAATGCCTGTAATGCGCGCCTTGGTGTAAGCATCGTCGGTTCGAATAGGCACCTGCCAACCCGCATAACTGACAGCATCGACGTCCATTGCCTTGAGCGCCATCGACAGCAAGCCCACCGACACCTGCTCGCCTGTGCAAGCAAGCATATCGAGCTCGCGTGGATCCGGTTCGGGCTGAATCTCCTTGGCAAGACCAATAAGTCGATTCGTCTCACCCGACATTGCCGAGGGAACAACAACCATCTGATAGCCTGCGTGCTGCCATTTCGCGACACGCGCAGCCACGTTTTTGATGCGTTCTACAGAACCCATCGAGGTACCGCCATATTTATGAACGATCAAGGCCATAGTCTTTGTTCGATTCGCGAGCGTCAAAAAACCTCTGATTATAAAGAATTAGCGCTTGAGCCTTGAAGAATTAGCGCTTGGGCCCTGAAGAAATAGCGCTTGGGTCTTGAGGAAAGGGTCAGCAAGCGTAAGGATGCTCTGCATCAAAGCAGGCGGTGCAAAAGTCGCTAGAACCTCGGTTCAGCCACCAAGCGGCCGCTAAAGCGTCGAAAGATGAAGTCACCGTGTTTCAGATGTCCCCGCCCGGTTTGTGAAACAAAACATAACTCATACAAAGCATTGAGGCGCGCACGCGACGGCGCACGGTGCGCGATGCACTTGACCCAGACATGCAAAGCCTCCCGTTTTTCAGGGGCCGAAAGTTCTTGCATGGCTATCAGATCAAGAACGGCTAGCCCAAACGCCTCGCCTTGAGAGGTCTTGTCGGCATAATCTTCAGATAAATCCGTCATCAGCTTAACGATTCGTCTGTTGGTGCCGGGACGCATTGATTCAAGCAAGGGCATTAAGTCCTGGCGAATACGGTTACGCAAGTAGTTGCAATCCTGGTTGCTGGGATCCTCCTCCCAGGAAAGTCCCCAGGAGGCAGCCGCTTCATATAGCACCGATCTGCTTATTGATAATAACGGTCTAATCCACATCACATCATGGCGCTTGATACACGCCGGCATCCCACGCAAACCATCAACACCTGTACCGCGTATCAGATTGAGAAAAAAAGTCTCCGCTTGATCGTCAGCATGATGCGCGAGTAACACGCATTCAATACCCCGGGTCACCGCAATCGATGCAATAGCCTTATAGCGTGCCTCTCTTGCCCAAGCCTCAAGACCGTTGTCAAACGATGCAGGTGGCTGGAGCCGACAGATTTCTAGCGCCACAGCATGGCGCGCACAAAGCGCTTGCGACGCAGCCTCAAAGTCACGCGCTTTGGCCTGAAGGCCGTGATTAACATGCACAGCAGTCATCAACTGCTCAGGCCAGAGTTTCCGAAGGGCGACAAGTAGCACCGTCGAATCGAGACCGCCGCTGAGTGCCACAAGCCAAGGCCCGGAATGCGGTGCAAGCGCCTGAATCAGTGCCTGACGCAGGGCTTCTTGCATGATGGTTTACGGTGATCCCGGCACAGAATGCCTGATCAATGTCCGATCTCTTTGAACTTTGCCCAAGCCATGATTCTTGCATGACGTTGTTTCAACAAGGCCTCTGTACTCAAAAGCCCATGTTGCCTGAGCGCTTCTGCCAGCGCGCGTTTAAGCAACTGACCCATGGCGATCGGATCCCGATGCGCTCCGCCCAGCGGCTCGTTGATCACTTTGTCGACCAAACCCAAGGCTTTTAGGCGATGCGCCGTAATACCCAAAGCCTCAGCAGCATCTGCGGCACGCTCGGCAGTCTTCCACAGAATTGCAGCGCAGCCTTCGGGCGAAATCACCGAATAGACCGCGTACTGCAACATCATGACGGTGTCAGCCACGGCAATCGCTAAGGCGCCACCTGAACCACCTTCGCCGATGACCGTTGTAACTATCGGAACTTTTAACTCAGCCATCGCAAAAAGATTACGCCCGATAGCCTCGGACTGTCCCCGCTCTTCAGCCCCGATGCCCGGGAAAGCGCCTGGTGTATCAACAAAACTTAGAACAGGAATCCCAAACTTTTCTGCCGTTCGCATCAAGCGCAGCGCTTTGCGATAGCCTTCAGGCCTTGGCATACCGAAATTTCGATAACCGCGCTCGCGCGTGTCACGGCCTTTCTGGTGGCCGATGACCATCACCGGCTGCCCATTGAATCGGGCCAGTCCCCCAACGATTGCCGGGTCGTCTGCGAAACTTCGATCACCATGCATCTCATGAAAATCGGTGAAAATGTCGCGAATATAGTCAAGGGTGTAGGGTCGCTGTGGATGCCTGGCGACCATGGCCACCTGCCACGGGGATAGCTTGGCGTAGGTATCCTTAATCAGCGTTTGTGTTTTTTTTGATAAACGATCGATTTCCTCGGCGATGTCTACAGCTGAGTCATCCTGAGCATAACGCAGCGCCTCGATCTTTTGTTCCAGGGCTGCAATAGGTTGTTCAAACTCTAGAAAGCTTTGTTTCATCGCCTGCATCACGCGTTGATTCCATATTTAATAAGAAACCGGCAAAGGATCAAGACTGCGCCACAAATACCATGTCGCAACACTTCGCCAAGGCCGTAAACGTTCGCCGAGTTGGGCAGCCTCAGCGCGGCTAGCCTTCACAGAACGATGCTTCCAGGCATGCTCGGGGTCATCGCTCCAATGAATGCCGATAGCGCGCAGGAGCCCGATATCATCAAGTGGCCACACATCCGGTCGCAATAAATTAAAGATCAAGAACATCTCCGCTGTCCAGCGACCGATACCTCGAACCTGAATGAGGTTTGCAATCACCGCTTCGTCATCGTGCTCAATCCAATGCTGCGGGTCGAGCGAGCCGTCGACGAATCGCGTGGACAGGTCTTTGAGGTATTCAGCCTTTCGCACTGAGAGACCGCATTCGCGAAGACTGCTGATTCGCATGCGAGATACCTTGAGCGGCTCGACCTTGCCCTTGCAACGGGCCTCAAATCGAGCCCATACACTGGCTGCCGCCTTGACCGAAATCTGCTGTCCAACAATCGAGCGCGCAAGGGTCTGGTATGGATCGCCCCGGGGCTGCAATACCGCCTGCCCCGACGCATCAATAAGCCTGCGCATCACCGGGCAGCATGCGCTCAGAGCCTCTTGAGCGTCTTTCCAGTGGGCTGGCGCATGCATTATTGCCGACGCCAGCGTGTGCCCTGCGGGCTGTCTTCAAGAACAATGCCAGCTTGTCCCAGTTCATCACGTAAGCGATCTGCCCGCTGAAAATCCTTTGCTTGCTTTGCTTCCTGACGCTCGCGTACCATCGCCTCAATGGCCCCATCACTGAGGCCGCTACCTCGACGGGCCAACCCCAGCAAGCCGCTCTCGCGAACATGGCCGGGATCCTGATCCAAAAGTCCAAGGCTTGATGCAAGCGCTCGCAAAGCGGCTTCGAGCTTACCTGCGCGCGGCGCGTCAAGTTGTTCGCGTGCCCTAAATACCTCAGCGGCAAGCTCAAAAAGCACGGCAATAGCGACCGGTGTATTGAAGTCATCGTTCATCGCATCGGCAAAGCGACCCTGCCAGTGATCGATGGCGTCATCCGGACTCGTCACAGCGCCTTGATTCAAGCCCATCGCTGCGGCTTGATCCGAAGCTGGCTGTACGATTTGATCCGAAGGCGTCGCGACTCTTTTTTCAGAAAGCGCACCGTATAGCCTGAGCAGCGCATGCCTTGCGTCATCGAGATGAGCGTCTGAATAATTTAAAGGGCTGCGATAGTGAGCTCGTAAAATATATAACCTTAATACTTCAGGATCGAATTGCTCGACAACTTCGCGAATGGTGAAAAAATTGCCCAGCGACTTGGACATCTTTTCATTATCGACCCTGACAAAACCGTTATGCATCCAATATCGAACAAAGGGATGCTCACGATCTGGCATCGCAGCTTCGCTTTGCGCGATCTCGTTTTCGTGATGCGGGAATTGCAAATCTGCGCCGCCACCATGAATGTCAATCGGTGTGCCGAGAATCGATTCACTCATGGCCGAGCATTCAATATGCCAACCTGGGCGACCCGGTCCGAAGTCGGACTGCCAAATCGCTTCACTTGGCTCATCCGCCTTGGAGGACTTCCAGAGCACAAAATCGAGCGGATCGAGCTTGCCTTCGCCTGGGGTGACACGTTCCCCGGCACGCAAGTCATCGAGCGAGCGCCCGGACAAGCGTCCATAGGCGGCAAATCGGCGAACCGCATAATGAACATCGCCTGCGAGCGCATGCTCAGGTGCAACCTGATAAGCAAAACCTTGATCGACAAGCCTGCGGATGATGCCAAGCATTTGTGGCACAAACTGCGTTGCCCGCGGTTCGTGATCGGGACGTTGAACCCGTAAAGCGTCCAAATCCTGATACATCGCGTCGATAAAACGCCCCGTCAACTCGCCAATACCAATACCCTGCTCGACCGCGCGTCGAATAATCTTGTCATCAATATCGGTAATGTTACGAACATAAGTGACCTGGTATCCCAGTGCTCGCAACCAGCGCTGGACCACATCGAAGACCACCATCATCCGCGCATGCCCGATGTGGCAATAATCGTAGACTGTGATCCCACAGACATACATGCCAACCTTGCCGGTCTGATGTGGGGTGAAAAGCTCTTTCGTGCGACTAAGCGTGTTGTAGATGCGGAGCATGACTCGGGCTAGAATCCGATGATGCTACGCAGTATAAATGCTTTCCTGCTCGCCCTTTTCTTGGTCGGCGCATCCCTGCAAGCCGCCCGAGCGCAAACGCTTGAAGCGGTGCCTAAGCCTTTGGTGAGCCAACCCAAGCTGGCCATGCAAGCGGTCGAGCAAGCCCGCACGCATTGGAAGGCCGGCCGGCTCACCCAGGCGCTCGCAACAGTGGAGGCGGCCTTGCAGCTTGAACCCAAGGACCTGAGTCTGCGCTTTATGCGGGGCAGCCTGCTCTATGAGACCAATCGGTTAGACGAATCGACCCAGCAATTCAACGATTTGGCAGAACAATTTCCGGAGTTGGCCGAGGTTCACAACAATCTTGCGAGCCTGCATGCGCGGGCGGGCAAGTTTGATTTGGCCAGACTGAGCCTCGAGCGGGCGCTTCAAGCGCAACCTGCCTACGCGCTCGCCTGGGAAAATCTGGCTGCAGTCCTGGCAAGACAATCGGTCCAGGCGCTCGAGCGTGCCGAGGAAATCGCCAAGACCAATGAGCGCAAACGTATTGAAATCAAGATCAAGGCTGCGCGTGATCTGAGCGATCGCTTACTCAAACCTTGATACGAAAGCGATTCTTTTGATTAAAGCTTCAACCTGGCCAAACTCTGGCGCCACCCATCGCCGTGTGTTTTGAAAATCCTTGAATGCTTGCTGCGCCATGACCCTTTTTTTTAAACCTACTTTTTTGGAGCTTCAAATGCCCTCGCTGATGCCGAACCTCTTCAAACGCTTGCCCCTCGCCTCACTGCTTTGCCTTGCACTGGGCTGCGGGGTCATTGAAGAATCTGAAGCTGCCGCCCCTCCCAAGGCAGAGATCAAGACAAATCTTGGTAGCTTTGTGATTGAACTCTACCCCGACAAGGCACCAAAAACGGTTGCAAATTTTATTCAGTATGTTGATGAAGGTTTTTATGCAGGCACAACGTTTCATCGGGTGATCCCAAACTTTATGGTGCAGGGCGGCGGCCATCTGGCCAACCTCGATCGCAAACCAACCCGCGCACCGATCGAAATTGAATCACGTAATGGCTTAAAGAACGACGCAGGGTGGGTCGCCATGGCACGAACCTCGTCACCCAACTCCGCAAGTTCACAATTCTTTATCAATGTGGTGAATAACGACGGTCTGAACCACCCCAACCCGGATGGTCACGGCTACACGGTGTTCGGAAAAGTTGTATCAGGCATGGATGTGGTTGAGAAGATCAGAAAATCGCCCACGGGCAGTTCGGGCGGTATGCGTGATGTTCCCACCACGGCGATCGTGATTGAATCTGCAAAAATGCTCAAACCTTAGACGCTAAGTCCGATGAGGCCGTTAGAACAGCTGTGTTCAGACGATGAGCAGGAAGTTCTTATTTTCGTATCGGACATTCATCTTGACCCAAATGCAAATCGCGATCTTGATCCGAGCGGCTTTTTCAATGCACTTGAGCGATCGGTGCCAAGTGACTGCTCAAGGCTTTTTATCCTCGGCGATCTTTTCGAGACCTGGGTTGGCGATGATCTGTTGACGATTTCCCGGCAAGCCTTCATCGAGGCGCTGGCGCTTTTCAGGCATCGATCGACGCATGAGATCAAGCTTTATTTGATGCACGGCAATCGCGACTTTTTGATCGGAAAGAACTTTTGTGATGACTCGAAGGCCTGCCTTACCGGCGAAGTCCTGATCCTTGAGATGTTCGGGTTTCGCGTTGGATTAACCCACGGCGACGCTTTGTGCCTTGATGACCTTGACTACCAACACTTTCGACGGCAAGTGAGACAGGAAAAATGGCAGAAGGCCTTTCTCGCTAAACCCTTGGTGCAACGTCAGGCGCTGGCTTTAAGCATTCGTGCTGAGAGCGAACAGGCTAAGCAAGTGAAGCCGATGGCGATCATGGATGTCAATCCAGCTGCGGTAGAGGCGTTTGTGACCGAGCATCGTCTTCAAGCAATGATTCACGGTCACACCCATCGACCTGCACAACATGCTGGAATCTATACCCGTTGGGTTTTGCCTGACTGGGACTTGGCCCAGCAACGCGGCGGTTGGTTGCGCTGGGATAAGTCTGGCTTTACAGCTCAGGGGCCCTTCGGCGCCTGGGCTTGAGAAAGTCTGATTGCCACAGCACCGGATCATCGCTGCTCAATCTTATCAACGAGCTGATTCAAACGCGTCGCATCAAGCTTGCTGCCAGTTGGCAGCGCACTTGGTCCGTCGTCAGGCTGCGCCCTAGGCGGCTCACCGTCCTGAGGGGTTGAGACCATGTTGGACTTGAGCAAAGCCTCTTGCAGTGCATCAATTCGGCGATCCTGGGCGGCTGCATGGTCGATGAGCTGATGAATCACCAGGGTTAATGGATCATCACCCCGCGAGAGCGCGTAGGCTGAAAATGCAGATCGATCTCGATGGTCAAACGTTGTCATGGCTGTATCGTCAACAAGAATTCTGGCCGGGATGCCAACCGCCGTTGCACCGGGCGGCACTGCCTTCACAACCACCGAGTTTGAACCGATGCGGGCACCTGCGCCGACCACAAAAGGCCCAAGAATTTTTGCACCCGCGCCGACGACAACGCCAGCCTCAAGGGTTGGATGCCGTTTGCCTTGATTCAGGGCCACGCCGCCAAGGGTTACACCGTGATAAATGGTGCAATCATCTCCAACCTCAGCTGTCTCCCCGATCACCACACCCATGCCGTGATCAATAAACACCCGTCGCCCAAGCTTTGCACCCGGATGAATCTCAATCCCGGTCAATACGCGACCGAGATGCGATACCCATCGTGCAGCGGTGATCCATTGCCACTGCCAAAGGGTCGATGCCAAGGCATGAAACATCAAGGCATGGATCCCGGGGTAGCAAAGCAAGACCTCAAGTTTGGACCTTGCAGCCGGATCTTTCTCAAGCACAGTTTGTACCGACTCGCGTAATCGCTCAAACATCGTTTAGCATCCAACTTTCTTATTATTAGAAACGTAAGCAACGATCATGCAAGGCCTGTCTTCATGATTGACGTTTGCCCACGCGCCGTCTGGGGTTCATGATGGCGCTACAAAGCCCACGCAAAAGGTCAACCTCCTCGGCACGAAGTTCGCTGCGCATGAATAAGCGCCGCAGTCTTGGCATCAACATTTTGGGATGCTGCGGATCCAAAAAACCCACCGCCGTCGCAGCGTCCTCAAGATGCTCGATCAAAGCCTCAAAGGCCTGCGCGGTCGCGGGCTCACCCAAGGGCGGCGCAGCAAACCGTAGCGGTCGTCCCCCTTCGTTTCGTTGATCGCCCGGACTGTGCTGACCACCTTCGCTTTGCCGATCCCTGGTCTCAGGCTGCGCGAGCGGCTCCCGATGTTTATCCAAGAGCTGCTTTCTCAATTCCCAGGCGGCGATCATTACCGCTTGGGAGAGGTTGAGCGAATGGTAGGCTGGCTGTCCGGGAATACTGGCAAGCAAGTGTCCACGCGCAGCCTCATCGCGGGAAAGTCCGTGACGCTCTGATCCAAAAACAAATGCAACCTTGGCGTGGGCATCATTTCGCAAGCGCTCGACTGCCCAAGCCGATGCCACAGACACATCAACCAAATCAGGCCCAAAATCGCGAACATCGGCACTGAACATAATCACCCAATGGCAATCTGCGATGGCTGCCTCCAAGTTTGGATAACCGGTCGCTTGACCGAGCAGGCCTAAGGCGCCACTGGCGCGCGCAAGTGCATCCGGATGGCTTTGCCAGTTTGGGTCCCGCGGCGCTGCGCATCGCATGCTCGGAAAATCCAGCACCGCGAGCGATCGGGCGCTTGCACCAATGTTTCCGGGGTGTGAGGTCTGGTTCAAGACAAATATCGAGCGCTCAGTCAAAGCGCGATCGAGGACTTGATGGAGCTGGGGTTGGGCCAATGGCTTAAAATGAAACGCTTTGTTGCAACTGGATCTCCACCATGCACCCGATGCTCAATATTGCCGTGCGAGCGGCCCGTTCCGCCGCACGCATCATCAACCGAGGATCGGTGGACATCGATTCCATTCGTGTAGCCCGAAAACAGCTCAATGACTTCGTGACTGAGATAGACCGAGCCTCAGAAGAGGCTTTGGTTGAAGCCTTGTTTGAGTCTTTTCCTGATCATTGCATTTTAGCAGAGGAGTCTGGCTTTATCGCTGGCCCGAAATCCAAGGCCGGCCATCCAAGCGATGCCTTGGTGAATCTGAAAGCGCCCTGGTTGCGCGAACTCGATCATTTGTGGATCATCGACCCTCTTGATGGCACCACGAATTTCATCCACGGCGTTCCACAATACGCCATATCAATCGGCTTGCTTGAACGGAGCGTGCTGACACAAGCGGTGGTTTACAACCCAGCGACCGATGAAATGTTTACAGCAAGCCGGGGTGCGGGTGCTTTTTTCAACAACCGGCGTATTCGCGTCTCAAAGCGCGTTGCGATCAAAGAATCCTTGATCGGCACCGGATTCCCCTCGCGTAGCATGGCGCAGCTTGATGAATTCATTGCCTACTTTAAACAGCTCACGCTTGACGGTGCTGGACTTCGTCGGCCCGGTGCTGCAGCGCTTGATCTTGCTTATGTTGCTGCCGGGCGCTTTGATGCGTTTTTTGAAATGGGGCTTTCTCCCTGGGATGTTGCCGGAGGGGCGCTGCTGATTACCGAGGCCGGCGGCCTTATTGGCGATTTTCAAGGCGATGCCGAGCATCTGTTTGGCGGCCGGGTGCTTGCTGCGAATCCGGCACTTTTTGCCTTGATGATTCAGCGATTTAGCAGTATTTATAGCAAACACCAAGTGCA
>DENJ01000020.1 GCA_002359635.1 Burkholderiales bacterium UBA2647 | reverse complement strand
AGCTATACACCGTCAAGCTGTTACCCGTTTATTACAGTTTTGATGACGATATGAATCCTAGCTTTTTGACTTCTCTCAAGTTGATGCGCGAAGCATGTCTTGCTTTTGCCTTCCTTTCTGTTTACACTGTTAACGAATGTTTCACATTACGGAAAGCCCGCAGCGTAGCTTTTGCTCCCATGTCGCGATTTAGATTGCTCCATTCAATGCTGTGTGCCCTGCTTATTGGCTTAGCGTTGACAGGTTGCGGAAATCAGGAACAAACCGACCTGCAAAAGTTGAACCTGAAGGGGCAAGTTGTATCGAATGTGCAACCGGCAAACCTGCCTGCACCCTACGCCGCCGCACGCTTCTTGGGTCAAGCCTCTTTTGGACCCACCCGCGAATCAATTGAGGCGGTTCAATCGATGGGTTACGAGGCCTGGATTGATAAGCAGTTACTTCGCGAACCCACTCAGATCGACTGGACCGCAATCGCAAATATACTCGACGTAAACGAAGAACGAGACAATGCTTTTTACGGAAATTTTGCGATAACTAACATTTCCCAGGCATTCTTCTCGGGTGAAGATCAGTTACGTTTAAGAACAACCTGGGCGATATCCAATTTCATCGTGGTATCGCAGGCAAAGGTCTTTCCGACCGGAACTAGCGAATATTTTAATAAGCTGCAGCAGTTTGCTTTTTCAAACTTTTCCGATTTGATTTACATGATCATTCGGGATCCTGCGATGGGTTTTTACCTCGATAATGATTCGAACAAGGCCCCCTCTAAGGGTTGTCTCGATTGCTCGCTGAACGAGAATTTTGCAAGAGAGTTGCTGCAGTTGTTCACGGTTGGTGTGTACCGCCTGAACGCGGACGGAACAATCGTGAGGGACGCTCAGGGAAGGCCCATCGAAGCCTACACACAGGATGACGTACAGGACATGACAAGAGCCTTGTCGGGCTGGGTTCAAGACAACAAGCATGTTGTGCGATCCAAAGCGCAAGGTGCTGGTCCGCCGTCAAATTTTGCTGGTTTCGACAAGTGGATGATTGATCCGTATCCCGGGCTCCACGATTCAGGAAGCAAGCTAATTCTGGGGACGGCTATCCCCGCAGGTCAGACAGCCGATAAGGATGCAAGGGCGGTTGCTGATCTACTCACGCGGCATCCCAATACGGCACCTTTTGTCGTTCAACGTCTGATTCAGTTTCTCGTGAAGAGTGATCCTTCACCCGATTACGTGAAACGTGTGTCTCAGGTTTTTTCCAGGGATTCACAGGGCCGTGTTGGAAACTTGGCTGCGGTCGTGAAAGCGATTCTGCTCGACCCAGAGGCAAGGCTCCACGATGACCCGAAGATTCCGGCGGCAAACTCGGGTCGAATTAAGGAGCCCGTCCTGCGTGCAGTCAACATTATGCGGCAGCTCGAGTGCAAGAACATGTTGGTTTCTCATTGGTCAAAATGGAAAAATCCATTCGGCATTGTAGAACAACGCCCTTTCTTCGCGCCTAGTGTCTTTTCCTTTTATTCACCTTTGCATCGCTCACCAGGTACAAACGTGAAAGTCCCTGAGCAAAAACTGCTTACTTCGCGTCAGTTTTCAAATTACTTCCAGGACCTTGGGGGTTTTCTGTGGGCGGGCGGCGTCAATAACGACAGTACCTTTCGACAGGCTGGCTGTGAACTCGGGGTGCTGTATGAGGCTCTTGAAAAATCCCCCGAAGCCTTTGTAATCGAAGTGAACCGGCGATTTTTTGCAGGTGGAATGCCCGCAAGTTTGCGTCATATGGTGATCGATTTGGCGCAAAGTGAAAATCGTCCTTGGGCAAACCGGATGTCGAACCTCACCTTTTTGCTAAGTTTGATTTTGGCTTCACCGGCTTATTCTGTGCAATCTTGAGGACAACTGATGTACAAGGGGCCAATCCTTCATCGCCGAAATATTCTCAAGTCGGCCCTAGCTGGGTCGGCACTTTTTGTGGGCGATCCTACGGGGTACCTCGGCGCTGCAGCAACAGGACAAACTGCAAGCGGTGGCGCTGACGAGTATCGCGTACTCGTCGTTGTTTTCTTAAGCGGCGGTTACGACGGTAACGATACCCTTTTGCATTTAGATGCTGGCTTCAACGACTATCAGGCGGTTCGTATGTCGCTCGCACTGAAGAAAGACAGTGTATTGCCGATTCGAAACGGTGCAACGGGGCAACGCATTGGCATCAACCCCGCACTTGCACCCCTTCAAACGCTTTATGAAGAACGGCGATTAGCTTGGGTAGCCAATGTAGGCGCCTTGATTCAGCCTGTTACGGCCGAGCAGGTGAAGTCCCGCAGTGTTCCTTTGCCGCCGTTTTTAATGTCGCACAGCGAACAAGTCGATATTGTTCAGGGTTGGGATCCGGTTGATTTGCCTTCGGGTTGGGTTGGTCGGGGCATGGAGCTGCTCGGTGTTTCGCCGCAGACATCGCTTCCGATCATCAGCTTTGCGCGAGACAACACCATAGTGACTGGCTTAAGGAGCGCTTTCGCGCGCGCAGATTCGAGTGGTGGCGACAGGAACTGGCTGGGCGATATCACCGACCGGAGTAATTCGTGGATGAAACAGGTGCGTTACATGGCCAATATGCAACCATCGAATCAGGTTGAGGCCGAATATCTTCGTGCGATGTCGAGTTCGCTGAGCAATTCAGAAATTATTGCCAATGCAGCGATTAGACAAAGCACTAATCGCGTAAGTTTTCCGGAAAACGCTTTAGCCAGAGATTTGTCTTTTTCAGCGCGGCTGATGAGCCACTTTAAATCAGAGGGCGCACGACGTCAGATTTACTTCACAACTTATGGGCAGTTCGATACCCATTCGCAGCAACGCGGCGGCTACGGCGCATCGGGACTCGAAGATCAGTTTTCTGAGGTCGCCGGTGCGATCAAAGCCTTCGATAACGAGTTGAAAGCTCGACAGCTTGATCGCCACGTAGTCACGCTGGTCATGACGGAATTCGGAAGAACTCTTATGCCTGCAGGCAGCGGTACTGATCATGCATGGGGTGTACCTTGGTTTTTGCTCGGAACACCGGTGCTCGGAGGGCAGGTCCTTGGGCAGGTGCCGCCCCCCGTGATCGGGAGTGACTTCGATTTTGATAAAGATCGTAAAGGTCGATGGGTTCCTGAGTACTCGTCGGATCAAATCGGCGCAACCGTCATGAGCTGGATGGGCGTGTCCGATGCCAAGTTGCTGAGCATGTCACCAAATTTGCGCAACTTCCCAAGCGCAAAGTTGCCACTGTTATAGTCCAGAGCGCTTGCGAGGCCGGCCATGGCGAGCGGAATTCGGGGTAGCTCAACAGCTGATCGCCTGATTCAAAGTGAGCTCCAAGCAACGCCCAGCTGGACCGACGCATTGGGTCTCGAGGGCGATGATTACATCGGATGGCTTGCCGGAAATGTGGATGGCGGAGCGGGAAACGATCGGATTGAGAATTTAAACCCGGCAAACAGATCCGGCGTTGGTGCCGCGTACTGGTCCTCTCCCAGAGGCATCCTCGCAGACTTGACTAAACAGTATGTGGACGATGGTTGGGGTGGCCGGGATACTTTGATCAACGTCTACAAAGTGTCTGGGTCGAACTACCAGGATACGTTGTACGGTTCAGATGGCGACGATTGGTTTGATCAAAGCGCTGGTGACGACTTGATTGACGCTGGGGCCGGTACGGATGTTTACTGGGTGAGCGACCGATCGTTAGATTTTCGAGTCACCTTATCGCCAGATACAGGTGTAGGTCGTGTGACTTGGCGCTATGACTGGTCTCCTCAAACGGTTCAAAGCGCAAATCTCAAAGGTATTGAGACGATTTTTTTTCAGGGGAACGATAAAGTTCCTGAAAAATCCGTTGCGCTCAGTGCGTTGATTGACTGGGCGCCTTTCGTGAAAAAGGCGCTGACGATTTCCGAGCAAGCGCGATGGAACGTTAATCTTCCCCTCGGTTCGGCGACGCAGATAACGTATCAATTTGTGGAGCAGCAGCCGGCTGACTATTCGGGCAGTGAGATTCAGGGATTTGACAAGTTGACCTCTGCAGCCAAACAGGTCGTTCGATCCGTGCTCAACGATATCGAGTCTTTTACGCTGATTGATTTCGTTGAGGTAACCGATTCGAGTAAATCAGCGCAGATTAGAATCGGTGTGAGTCAACAAGCCGACACAAGAGGGTACGCTTTTGCTCCACTAGCCGGCTACGGGGAAAAGGCCGGTGATGTCTGGCTTGATGTCGAAACGGCGCGAGCGCTTGGCAGCACCCAGGAATCCAAATGGGTGTTGATGCACGAAGTCGGTCATGCGCTGGGATTGAACGATACTGGGTTGCGGTATGCAGCAATGCCGGAGTTGCAATTCGTAGATCGTTATGACGATATGAGATTCACCTTAATGTCGAGCAAATCGATCATTCCAGATCTCTATCCCTTAAATTTTGCCCGCTTTGACCTGAGCGTCCTTCGTGACCTCTATGGTTCCCGCCCAGTTGTGTTTCCGAAGAACGCGAGACAAGAGCCAACTTTTGTTTTTGATGATGTAAACACACAGGGTTTCTTGACGGTTTATACCGATCAGCCGGGTATCACGTTGGACGCTTCGTCCATCGCTGTGGGCGTGACGATTTACGCAAACGATTCGAATCAGGCAAGCTCAGTTGGCATCAGTCCTAATGGAGAGCTTCTTATTGGAAATGTACTCTTTTCAGATACCAATAACATCAGCGCAGTCACAGGAACAGTGACCGATGATGTGTTTATTGGTAACGATCAGAACAATCGTTTTGATGGCATGGGCGGCAATGACCTGTTTGACGGATCTGGTGGCGTTGATCGGGCCGTGTTCAGCATGACGTCTCAAGACGCTATAATAAAAAATGATAACGGATATGTACAGATCAGCCGTAAAGAACAAAGCACCGGAAACACCAGTCTGGTCAGGGTCGAAGAAGTGCAGTTCATCGATAAGCTTTTCCGAATCGGCACCGATGCAGCCGACACCCTAGGTGGCGGTGTAGGTGGAGCGCAGTATCTGGCTTTTGATGGAGACGACCGCTTCAACGGTCGGAT
>DENJ01000092.1:6268-15964 GCA_002359635.1 Burkholderiales bacterium UBA2647 | reverse complement strand
ACGCCAGATTGGCAAGTCTGCATGTACAGTATTCATCGAACTGCCCCTTCACGAAAACAAAGCTACCATCATGCGTCCTGCTTCGCGGCGAGCTTGTCAAGCCACTGTTCGATGTCTTGATTGTGCTCACCGACTGCTGGTGCGGGCCTGCGCAACTCCCCCGGGGTCGCAGAAAGCCTGGGTACGACGTTATGCATCACCACCTCACCGAGCGCCGCATCGGGAACACGCACGAGACTTTCGCGGCCTTTCACATAAGGATGATCAAGCAGATCAAGCACTGAACATACTGGACCTGCCGTCACCCTAGCCTCCTCAAAGCGCGCAAGGTTCTCCTTGAGCGTTTTAGAAACGATAAAGCTTGCAAGAATCTTGTCGAGTTCATCACGATGTTCGACACGCGCGTCGTTCGTCATAAATCGTGGATCCTTCTTTAAATCCGAACGACCGATCGCGTCAAATAGCCGCATCGCCATTGATTGCATCGACCCGGAAAGCGCAAGATAGCGACCGTCAGCGCAGAGATAAACATTACGCGGGGCGGTATGACTCGATTGATTGCCCGCTCGAAGTGTTGCCTCGCCTGTCAGGGCTGACTTAGCGGCCTCCGTAGCAATCACCGATAAAATCGGCTCAAAGAGCGACAAGTCAACACACTGTCCCCTGCCCGTCTTTTCAGCAACACGAAGCGCCGTTTGCACCGCCGAAGCGCCGTAGAGTCCTGCCACCATGTCAGCAAGGGCAAGCGGCGGCAGCGAAGGCGGTCGATCAGGAAAACCATTCAGGTAGGCAAAGCCTGACATCGCTTCAACCAAGGTACCAAAGCCAGGACGATTCGAGTAAGGTCCATCCTGACCCCAACCTGAGATCCTCGCAAGAACCAAGGCCGGATTCAACGACCAGAGCCGTTCCGGCGCCAATCCGAACTTTTCGAGTCCCCCGGGCACGAAGTTTTCGATCAAAACCTGGCAGTGAGGGATCATCTGAAGGAGCCGTCCAAGGTCTGGCCCATGGCGTAAATCGAGCGCCCAGGATCGCTTATTGCGACCATAAAGCTTCCAGTGAAGCGCGTGCCCTTGCTCACGCCATTGACGCAGGTCATCGCCCCCATCCGGGTGTTCCACCTTAATCACATCAGCACCAAAATCGGCAAGCACATGGCTCAGCATATTGCCTGCGACCAATCGGGAGAGGTCAAGCACTCGAATATCCGAAAGCGGTCCTTGACGATCCGCGTCAAAGGATCGGGAGGGCAGACCGTCAACTGTTGTTGTAAACATTGGTTAAACTCGAGGCAGGATTGCGAATGAAAAATGAAACATCCAACCATGGGGAGACTCAGATGCAGGATCAAGACTTTACCCGACGCCGGGCACTCTTAAAACAGACTTTATCTCAGGGATGTGCCCTTGCGAGCGCAGCCTTGAGCCCCATGGTTTTTGCCCAAGCATCCTGGCCAAGCAAGCAAGCCGTAAAAATTGTTTGTAACTTTCCTCCAGGGGGACTCACCGACTCCTATGCCAGAGCTTATGCCGAATTTTTTTCGAAGAAGTTCGGTCAGTCGTTTATGGTCGAAAATCGCCCAGGCGCTGGAGGCCTGATTGGTGCTGATGCCGTAGCCAAAGCAACAGCCGATGGCTACACGTTTTTGATCACAACCTCCACACCGATGTGGCATGCCAAGGTGCTTTACAGCAAGATGCCCTATCAAGGTGAACGAGACTTCACGCCTGTGTCACTTTTCCCGAGCGGCGCTTTGATCATGGGCGTACCGTCGTCGCTTGGCGTTAAAGATGTTCGCGAATTCATTGAGCTAAGCCGCAACAAACCGTCTGCTTACGGCACTTATGGCGCCGGATCCTGGCCGCACATGGTCATTCAGGATTTAAACGATCGTGCAGCTGCCAAGCTCACCCCGGTTCACTACCGCGGTGAAACGCCAATGTGGGTTGATGCCAGCACCGGCCAGGTTCAAGCGGCCATGGGCAGTTTTTTAGGCATCAACAATTATCTTGGCAAGGGAAGCATTCGTGCCATCGCTGCAATCGGTAATCTTCGCTGCCCAAAATTGCCCCAACTTCCTACTTTTCTTGAACAGGGCTTTTCAGCGCCCGTTTATGGGCTTGAGGGCTGGATTCCCTTTGTGGCACCGGCAGCCACACCGCAGGATATTGTGATCAAGATGGCAGAGGCGATTCAGGAAGCGTCAGAAACAGCTCGTATGACGGCCATCCGTGATGCCTTCGCAATTCCCAATAAACCCACCCCGCTTGAAGAAAGCCGTAAACGGTGGAAAGAGGAAAGCGCGGTATGGATTGATATCGCCGCAAAACTTGGCATCAAACTTGATTAGTTGTTGTTAGTCATTCGCTGTTCCCAGCCCTCGCTATGAATACGCCCCGGCATGCAACCCAACACTTTAGGAGCCCAAGGGCGGGATGGGTTGCCAACCGGCATGTGGGCGGCAATTTGCCTGACGAACATATCAACCCAGCAGGATTTGCACGCGCAGCAGCAACAATTCAACAATGGCCTGGATATGCGCCGACCCCCTTGCGAATACTTCAGGGACAGGCAAAGCGATTGGGATTGCGTGAAGTCTTTTTTAAAGATGAATCGGGTCGTTTCGGGCTTGGCAGCTTTAAAGCGCTCGGCGGCGCCTACGCCGTTTACGCCTTGCTTTGCGATAAGCTTGAACTCCAAGATGGCTCTTTATTGTGGAGCGATCAAAATGTTAGGCAGGCGGCAAAAGCAATCACGGTTTGTTGCGCGACCGATGGTAACCATGGGCGATCGGTGGCCTGGGGCGCGCATCTTTTCGGCGCCGCATGTGTGATCTTTGTGCACGCCACCGTAAGCCGAGCGCGCTGCGAGGCCATCGAGGCCTTTGGAGCTCGCGTTTGCCGAGTTGAAGGCAATTATGACGATTCAGTGCGAGAAGCGCAGCGTCACTCTGATGAGAACCATTGGTTCGTCGTTTCCGATACGAGCTATGATCATTATATCGATATACCATCCAAGGTGATGCACGGCTATGGCCTGATGGCGCAGGAAATCTGCGATCAATTGCTGCAGCCGCCCACTCATGTGATTGTCCAAACCGGTGTAGGGGCACTTGCCGCTTCTGTTTGTGCGTACTTTTGGCATCACTGGGGGCCAAGGCGCCCGCGATTCGTTCTTGTCGAGCCGATGCTCGCCGATTGCTTTTTTCAATCGATTGCAAGCGGTCATCCGGTTGCCGTAGCGGGCCCGCTACAAACCATCATGGCAGGCCTTGCATGCGGTGAGGTTTCACCGATTGCCTGGCAGATATTAAGGCGGGGTGCTGATGATGCCTGCGTCGTTTGCGAGGATGATGTCCGTGAAGCCATGCGATCGCTCCAGCGGGGTGAGGACGAGGACCCCAGCGTGACTTCAGGCGAAACAGGCGCTGCCGGGCTTGCACTTTTGCAGGCGTGCAAAGCAACGCCTCATCTTGCTCAAGTGCTCGGTCTTGACGCCAAGGCTCGCGTTCTAATTATTGGAAGCGAAGGAATGACGGATCCGCAGATTTATCAGTCAATCGTCGAAGCCGCACCAACACCACGAACAGATTATCTTTTGGAACAGATTGAAGCGCTCGCTCAAATCGGTTTACAAGACGACGGCGCTTGTAATCGTCTTGCCTTAACCGACAGTGACCGATTGGGTCGGGACTGGCTCATTAAGGCCATGGAAAGCTTAAAGCTGGTCATCCAGATCGATAAAATCGGTAATATCTTTGGCATTTATGAGGGCATGTCGCCCGATCTTGATCCGGTCATGACCGGATCTCATATTGATACGGTGCGAACAGGTGGGCGCTACGATGGCTGCCTTGGGGTTCTAGCGGGCCTTGAGGTGATTCGATGCATGAAGGAAGCCGGAATCAAAGCCTTACGATCGCTGGTCGTGTGTGCGTTTACCAACGAAGAAGGTGCCCGGTTCTCGCCTGACATGCTTGGTTCGCTTGTATTCGCGCAGGGTATGTCGCTCGACGAAGCGCTTCGAATCCAAGGCATCGATGGCCATGTGCTCGGCGAAGAACTGGTCCGCATCGGCTATGCGGGAAACTTTATGCCCGGTCATATCAAGCCCAAAGCCTTCATCGAGCTTCACATCGAGCAAGGTCCTGTTCTGGAACGTGCCGGATCCCAAATCGGTGTGGTTGAAGCGGTTCAAGGCATATCATGGCAACGCCTGGAGATCATCGGACAATCAAATCATGCGGGTACCACGCCCATGGACATGCGTCGAGACGCAGCCTATGTTGCGGCGCGCATCACTTGTGAGCTGCGAAGTCTTTGTATGCAGATGGGTGACTCGCAACGCGGAACAGTTGGCCGCATCGAACTTAAACCCAACCTCATTAATGTCATTGCACGCGAAGCGATCTTGAGTGTCGATTTGAGAAACCGCGAAGAGGCGCTGCTGCAAAAGGCTGAGCAAAGCTTGGCAAAAGCGATCGAGATCATCGCCCGGGAAGAATCGGTTGAGATTCGACAAAGTAAGCTCGCAAGATTTGAGCCCGTTCAGTTCGAACCTAGTCTGATAAAAAAAATAGAAGGCCATGCCAATGCGCGGGGATACCGTCATCAGCGAATTGTTTCGGGCGCGGGACACGACGCCCAGATGCTGGCAGGTCTTTGTCCAAGCGCGATGGTTTTTATACCGAGTATCGGTGGCCTGAGCCACAACCCGGCCGAGCACAGCCAGCCTGAGGACATTGATGCAGGTTTGCAATTACTCTATGACGTCTTACTTGAACTTTGCCAAACGCTGGACTGACAGTGGCTGAAAGCTTTGCTAAACAGTCAAAAATGCTTAGCTGGGATTCGATCGAGCAATGAAGCGACCAAATCGATTTAAGACATGGCCTCTGAAGTCATAGGCCAATCGCCCGGCAAGGTATACCGCGACGATGCCTTTTGCAGGTCGTGTCGGATCGTGGAAGTCCGCAAGATCCTCAATTGTTTCAGGATCAAAGATTGTTAAATCTGCAGCGAAACCCAACCTGATCAAGCCGCGATCACCGAGTTTGAAGGTTTTGGCCGAAAGACCTGTCATTTTATGAATCGCAGCTTCAAGACTTAGGCATCGTCGGTGGCGCACATACTCGCCGAGTACCCTGGGGAAAGTTCCCCATAAGCGCGGATGCGGTTTTGAATCATGGGGAATACCGTCAGAACCCACCATAGCGCGCGGATGCTGCAAAATTCGGACAACATCATCTTCATGCATTTGAAAGTAGCATGCTCCTCCCGGCATCAATCGCTTTGCTGCTTCTCGCTGGGAGGTTTTCCAGGCGTCGGCGATGCTTGAAAGCGACTCTCCAACAAGCTCCGGGTGCGGTTCACTGCTCGTGATCAATACCTCTGTTTCCTCATCAACCATGTCGAGCCGAAGCATGGTTGAGCCGGCAACATAGGGATAGACATCAAGGTGGATCGACTGCTGCTTATGTAGCCCATCGATATAGGTAAGCGTCTCTACGGATCGCCCCCAATTGAGGCGACCCGCACACTTGTGATGAGAAATGACCAGTGGTGCTCCTGCATGGCGGGCTGTCAGCGCAACCTCGTCAATCGCCGCGAGAATATCGTCCATCTCGGTTCGCATATGGGTTACGTAAAGACCTCGGGCACTGGCCACCACTCGAACCAAGGGTATCAGTTCTAGAATATCAGCGGCATAAGCGGTTTGATAGAACGTTCCGGAAGACATACCGACAGCACCATGATCCATTGCCTCGCGAACCATTTCCCCCATACGAAGCCGTTCTAATTCGGTAGCGGGTCGACGCCAATCGTCGAGAACCTCGAGTCTCAATGCACTGTGTCCGATCAATGCGGCAACATTTACCGATGGCATCGCCTGATTAACAGCGTCCCTATAGGCAGCGATGGTGGGGAATCGATACAACGATTCGTCAAGTAGGGTCAAGGGCGCAACCGGGGGTTTACTTGTCAATGGCGCGAGTGAAATCCCGCAATTACCGACCACCACCGTGGTAACACCTTGGCTGATCTTGGGCAACATCTCCGGCGATGAAAGCACCATCGCGTCGTCATGGGTGTGTACATCAATAAAACCCGGGCAAAGCACCTTCCCTTCGCAATCCTGCTCCTGCTCGGCATTTTCCTCAAGTCTGTCGCCGATCGCAGCAATCAGACCTCCTTGTACCAAGAGATCGCCCTTAAAGCCTCGCGCACCAGTGCCGTCGACGATCCATGCGTTTCGGAACATGGTTGACTGTGCTTTTGGGCTTGCTGGCATGATCGTATCCTTGGCATGACGTGTGCTGATCGAAAGGGAGCTTCCAGCATCATGAAAAAATCGCATGAACTCGGCAGTACGAATTTGGTCCATGATCCTGGCGAACTCAAGCGCTTGGCGAAAGCCCTGCGCAAAGGCGAGCTTAGCGCAACATCGCTTGCGATGCATTATTTGGAACGTATTGAATCCATTGATCGTCAGGTCAAGGCTTGGCGCGTGGTTAAGCCAAAGCAAGTGCTTCAAGAGGCTGCCCTAAGGGACAATGAGTTACGTGGGGGTCTTGACCGCGGTCCACTCCATGGGATTCCGGTTGCGATCAAAGACATCATTGATGTCATCGGCTATCCGACGCGCGCCAACTCAAAATCGCGCAAGGACGCAAAGTCTGTCAACGCCGATGCAAGCATCGTAGCGACCCTTAGACAACTTGGCTGTGTGGTGCTGGGTAAAGCTCACACCACGGAATTTGCACTCCAAGACCCCTCGCCCGCAAGAAACCCCCATGCGCCTGATCATACGCCTGGCGGTTCAAGTTCCGGCTCAGCAGCCGCTGTCGCAGCTGGCATGGCGCCCCTCGCAATCGGCACGCAAACCGTCGCATCGGTCAATCGACCCGCAGCTTACTGTGGCATCGGCGCCTTCAAGCCGAGCACGGGAAGTCTCCCTAACTTCGGCATAACGCCGCTGGCACCGAACTATGACACGCCAGGGCTATTGGCCTATCGCGCAGCGGATGCGGCCTTTGCTTATCGTGCTCTGGCGCCAAGCTACATGCCAAGTGAAGCAATCTCAGCAGCATCTCCCGAAATTCTTGTCGTGGAGGACCCATTGATTGCGCAGGCAGCGCCATCGATTCAGGCTGCCATCGAGACTGCCGTAGAGGCCTATAAAGCCAGCCAAATAGCCATCAAGCGCTTCCGATCACCGATCGATTTTGAAAAACTGGTAGCTCAGCAACGCCTCACGATGCTTTATGAATGCGGCCACAGCCTCGCCCACCTTCGAGCGCACGGGTCTTCGCTCATTGGCCCAAAGTTGTGGTCAGCCATTCACGAGGGCCTGGCCATCAAAGCCGCACACTATGACGAAGCGCGAAGGGCGATCGCGCAAATGCGGCAAAAATTCTTCGGTCGCTTTAAACCACACCAGGTCTTTCTGATGCCTGCCACACCACAAACGGCACCGAAGGGCCTTGATTGGACCGGCGACCCGAGCTACATCGCCGGGTGGACGGCGTTGGGAGGCCCCATACTCACCGTACCCTTATGCAAAGATCTCGAGAAGCTGCCGATTGCTGCGCTGTTGAGCGCGTCGCCCGGACAAGATCGTTGGCTTGCCCATCATTGTGAGCGGCTCACAAAGCCGATTGAACACCAAGATTAACGGGATAGATTTTAAATCTGTTATGAATAGGCTACGTTTCAGACCTTGGTCAAGGCGTTTGCGCACCCCGTCGCTCCACGATTAAGCTGTAATGCTCAGGCTGTCGATGCTTCTCAAAATTGAAGGTGGTTCGCTTGTAAGAAAAGCATAAATCAAGATCGCAAACCGCCACGCAGAGTTCATCACCAAGCGTTGAGCACTGGGCCACCACCTCCCCTGAAGGCGCGATGATTTGCGACTGACCTATTTGCATCACGCCCTCTTCCACGCCTGCCTTTGCAACCCCCACCACCCAGCAGGCATTCTGGTAGGCACCAGCCTGCATAACAAGACGATTATGAAAATTGGAAAGCGCATCGTGCTCTGGTGCAGGGGGATTATGAACCGGCGTGTTATAGCCGATGAAAATCATTTCAACGCCTTGTAAACCCATGATCCTGTAGCTTTCAGGCCATCGGCGATCGTTGCAAATGCAAACGCCCATGAAGCCGCCATAGGCCTGCGTGACGCCGAAACCTAAATTCCCAACCTCAAAGTAACGCTTCTCAAGGTGTTGAAACGCTCGCCAAGGCTCATGTTGCTCATGCCCAGGCAAATGAATCTTCCTGTAGCGATGGACGATCTCCGCATGCTGATTAACAAGTATTGCCGTGTTGAAACGACGCTTTCTCCCCTCGATTTCCACCAGTTCGGCGTAGCCAAGATGGAAGCCAATTGATAGCCGTTTCGCCTCGTCGAACAAGGGTTGCGTCTCGGCTGATGGCATATCGGTTTCAAAATACTGATCGATCTGCGCTTGATCTTCAAAATACCAACGGGGGAAAAAACTTGTCAGCGCAAGTTCGGGATAAGCAACCACCTGAGCCCCAAGCGCTTTAGCCTCCCGCATCAAGGCGATCAGTCTTTTGACGACCGAGGCCTTTGCATCGACTCGTGTGATTGGGCCAAGTTGCGCAGCAGCAACCCTAAGCATTCGCGTCATCTTGGATCACCCCGATAGTGGCAAGCCAACAAGCGCCCGTCACTTTGAGGGTTCAACGCCGGAACCTCCCTTCGGCACCGATCTTGAACCAAGGGGCAACGCGTATGAAAGTGGCAGCCCGACGGTCGGTTGATTGGACTTGGCACATCACCCTGCAAGACAATACGTTGTGCCTTCTGTTTCGGATCTGGGACCGGTACCGCCGACAATAGCGCCTCGGTGTAGGGATGTAAGGGTCGGCCAAACAAGGTTTTTCGATCAGCAATCTCTACGATGCGCCCCAGGTACATCACCGCAACGCGGTGCGTCATGTGCTGAACAATCGCAAGGTCATGGCTGATGAACAAAAGCGCCATCCCGAACTCTTTTTGCAAATCTTGCAATAAATTAACAATTTGCGCCTTTACCGACACGTCCAGTGCCGAAACCGCTTCATCGCAGATGATCAGATCCGGCTCTGCAGCAAGCGCCCTCGCAATACCGATTCGCTGCCTTTGACCACCGGAAAACTCATGGGGCCAACGACTCGCAGCGTCCCGCGGCAGACGGACTTTTTCTAGCAAACCTGCAACCCGGGCATCCAGATCGGACTCACTGTGGGCAAGCGAAAAATTGCGGATCGGCTCCGCGATGATTTCGCGAACCTTTAATCGCGGGTTGAGGCTTGAGAACGGGTCCTGAAAGACGACCTGTATGCGCTTTCTCAAGGGACGGAGTTTTGCGTCACTCAAATGATCGATGCGCTCACCATCGAGCAGCACTTCGCCGCCACTTAACTCGAACAGACGAAGAATGGAACGGCCAACCGTCGACTTCCCGCAACCTGACTCACCGACTAGAGCAAGCGTCTCCCCGCGCATGACCGAAAGAGACACACCGTCAACGGCATGCACAAATTGCTTCGACTTTACCCAGAAACCTGCCTTGACCGGGAATCGCTTCTCGAGGCGACGCAGCTCTAACAATGGCGTATCTGGTTTCAATGTCAACAACCCGATCGCTGATTTAGATTGGTTTCGGCATTTGGCGTCATGATG
>DENJ01000092.1:0-6211 GCA_002359635.1 Burkholderiales bacterium UBA2647 | reverse complement strand
ACTTTGGATCGGCCTTAGTGCCGGCGCATGTTCCTCGCAAAGCGATTGAACGCGCGAGCAGCGGCTTGCAAAAACGCAGCCCCTGATCTTTTGCTTCAGGCTCGGCACAAGTCCCGGTATTTCCTGTAAACGCGCGGCATCGACATCGAGCGGCGATCCAAGCTTTGGTACGGCACCAAGTAAGCCTATGGTGTAGGGATGTTGCGGTTTCTCAAAGAGTTCTGCGACCGGCGCCTCTTCGACTTTCCGGCCAGCATACATCACCATGACGCGCTCAGCCACTTCCGCGACCACGCCCAAATCGTGGGTGATCAACATAATCGCGGCCCCAACCCGGCGCTTTAGATCTGACATCAAGTCCAGAATCTGTGCTTGTATGGTCACATCAAGCGCAGTTGTCGGTTCATCCGCAATCAACAAACGCGGACTGCAAGCCAGTGCCATGGCGATCATCACACGCTGCCGCATTCCCCCCGAAAGCTGATGAGGGTACTCCCTCATCCGACGCATTGCTTCGGGAATCCCAACCAGTTCCAGCATCTCGATGCCCCGAGCATCGGCCTTGGACCTACTGATGTCCTGATGCAAAAGGAGCGTTTCACGCAGTTGTCTGCCGATCGTAAGAACGGGATTAAGGCTTGTCATCGGCTCTTGGAAAATCATCGATATCGCATTGCCTCGAATATCGCGCATCTGTTTTTCGTTGAGCTTCAAAAGATCCCGACCGTCAAAAATAACCTCCCCCGCCAATCTTCCTGGCGGCTCCGAAATCAAGCGAAGAATGGACATGGCAGTCACAGACTTCCCGCATCCCGATTCCCCGACGATAGCAAGCGTCTCGCCTTCTTCCACTGCGAAACTCACGCCATCGACAGCTCTGTTAACCCCATCCGGGGTTCGGAAATGCGTCTGCAAGGACTTCACTTCAAGTAATGGCATACCAAGGGACTCAAGAAATCTTTGCTTTTCGCGGATCGAGCGCATCGCGCAGACCGTCGCCTAGCAGATTGACCGCCAAAACCGTTATTGATAAAAAAACGGCAGGGAAAAAGATAATGTAGGCCTTAACCTGAAAAAGCGTTCGTCCGTCAGCCATGATGTTGCCCCATGAGGGAATGATGGGCGGTGTGCCTGCGCCTATAAACGAAAGAATCGACTCGGTGATCATTGCAGATGCGCAAATATAAGTTGCCTGAACCGTCAGAGGCGCAAGTGTGTTGGGCAAAATGTGCTTAACAATGATCGTAAGTGTTGATGTGCCCGCAGTCACGGCAGCATCCACATAAGGTTGCTCGCGCAGGCTAAGGACAACGCCCCTGACCAGGCGGGAAACCCTGGGGATTTCGGCAAGGGTAATCGCCATAATCACATTTTCAACACTGGCTCTGGTGAGGGCCATCAAGGCAATGGCAAGCAATACCGGTGGGATCGACATCATCCCATCCATCACCCGCATCAAAACCCCGTCAACTTTGCGTAAGAATCCAGAAAGCAAACCAATGATCAATCCGGCAAGCGAGGCAAGCACAGCGACTGAAAAGCCAACCAATAGCGACACGCGTGCACCGTAGAGCACGCGTGAATAAATATCTCTACCCACCGCATCAGTGCCAAACCAATGCTCGGCCGAAGGCTCACGCGTACGCTTTACCGGCGCTAATTCAGTCGGGTCGATCGTCCCAAGCCATGGAGCAAACAATGCCATAAGCAACATTAAAACAAGCAACAGCGCACCGAAACTCATGGTCGGATGGCGAATGGCGAATGCGATAAATCCTTTTGATACAGGTTTCGGTACGAACAGATCAGGGAGCTGATCGGCGAAAGGTTTTGACTGCATCAGTATCGAATCCTCGGGTCAAGCACGGTGTAGAGCAAATCGATCAACAAATTGACCAGGACATAAATAAAGCTAAAAATCACCACCAAACCCTGAATCACAGGATAATCGCGCCGCACGATTGCATCGATCGTAAGGCGACCTAAACCCGGGATCGCAAAAACACTCTCCGTGACCACAGCACCGCCAATCAGCAGGGCAACGCCGATGCCTATCACTGTCACGATTGGCACTGATGCATTTTTTAAAGCATGCAAAAACAAAATCCCTGACGTGCTCATCCCCTTCGCTTTTGCGGTTCGGATATAGTCCTGCGAAAGCACCTCAAGCATCGTCGCCCTGGTGATTCTTGCGATCAAGGCAATGTAAACAAAGCCTAAGGCGATACCGGGAAGCACTAGATTTTCCAGCCAGGGCCAAAACCCTTGTTTCATCGCGGTATAGCCCTGCACCGGAAACCAATCCCGCTCAAGTGCAAAAAAATAGGACAGTAAATACCCGACCACGAACACAGGAACAGAAAAGCCAAGCACACAAAACCCCATGATGGATCGATCAATCCATGTACCGACTTTCCAAGCGGCCAAAACGCCCGCAGGCACCGCAACCACGATTGCAAAGACCAGGGTCACAAACATCAGGGACAATGTGGGCTCGATACGTTGGCCAATCAATTCGGTCACTCTCATGCCTGTAAACATTGAGGTTCCGAGGTCTCCCTGTAGTAGAGACCATGCCCATTCGGTAAATCGCAGCAAGAAGGGTCGGTCAAGACCGAGACTCTTGCGAATCTTCTCAATATCCTCCGGACTGGCCTGATCACCTGCGATCACCGCCGCGGGGTCGCCCGGCGCGATGTATAGGAGACTGAAGACAAAAAGCGCAACAACAGCCATCACGGGAATTGTTGCCAATACGCGGCGAATGAAATAGGAAAACATTTGCAGTCTGTCGCCCAAGCCCGTAAAGGATCAGGCTTGGATTTTTATCAAGAAAGCGAGCGATTCATCAGGTCTTTTTTACCCCGGAGAACCATGGCAAAGGACCGCCCACAATGCCAGAAACATTGCTCCGCCAAGCTTGGTAGGTGTAGAAGAAACCGGTCGGAATGAAGACAACATTGTCCATGGCCTCCTTGTTTAAGCGGGCAATGACGGTCTTTTCTTCCTCGAGGTTCTTGGCGCCGTACCATGCCTCGATCTCTTTTTCGACCGAGGCAACATCCGGCCAACCAAACCATGCCTTTTCGCCATTCGCCCTCAAGGCAATCGCAGCTGCCGGATTCACATGGTCGGCGCCCGCGTGCCATGTATGGAACATCCCCCACCCACCCTTGCCTGGCTCACTCTTCGAGGCCCGGCGTTGGCCCACCGTACCCCAATCGGTCGCGACAAAGTCAACCGTCATACCGAGGCGCTTCAGAATATCCGCTGTGATTTCACCCATGGGTTTCACAAAGGGATTGTCCTGAGCCACCAAACAGGTGACCGGTTGGCCTTTGTAGCCAGCCTCTGCGAGTAACTTCTTTGCAGCATCGTAGTTACGAGGTCCTTTCAAAATATCACCACCCGATTCGGTGTAAAGCGGCGTCCCGGGGGTGAAGAAGCTCGGAAGACGTCTCCACAGTTTTTCGTCTGAGCCAACAACCGCCCGCATGTAGTCTTCCTGATTCAGCACCATTTGCACCGCGCGACGGATCCTCACATCATTAAACGGCGGGTGCATATGATTGAGTCGGAAAGCGCCAATATTGCCGAGCGGATCGGCGATATCAACCCTGATATTTTTATTACGACGGAGCACAGGCACCAAGTCCGACACAGGACTTTCCCACCAATCAACTTCGCCGCTTTGTAACGCGGCCGAGGCCGTGGCTGGATCGGGCATGATGACCCATTCAATGCGATCAAAGCTAATGACCTTACCACCCGAGAACCAGTTTGACGGCTCATTGCGCGGAACATAATCTTTATACCGTTCAAAAACCGCGACAGCACCGGGTTTCCACTCATTGCGTACAAAACGCATGGGACCAGAGCCAATATATTCTTCAATTTGTTTAAACGGATCTGTTTTCGCAAGCCGCTCCGGCATGATGAAACAGCACGGCGTGCCGACCTTGCCTAGGGCATATAGCATTTTGGGATAGGGTTTTGAAAGCACCCACCGGAAGCTGCTGTCGTTGATGGCCACGAGTTCTTTTTGGATCGCTTTAAGCATTAAACCCATGGCATCGCGGTTACTCCATCGGCTAATTGACGCAACACAATCTGCCGCGCGCACGGGCGTGCCGTCGTGAAACTTCATACCGGGCCTCAGCTTGAAGGTCCAAGTTAAGCCATCCCTGGAAACCTCCTCGGACTCGATCATCTGCCGCTGTGGCTGTAACTTATCGTCAATCCCGTAGAGCGTATCCCAGACCAGTTGCGAAGCATTACGAACCACGTACTGTGTGCCCCAGATGGGATCGAAGTTCGCCAAATTGGCTTGCGGAACGAAGCGCAGGACTCTACTGTTGGACTGCGCGATTGCTGGCGCTGCCAATGTGCTTGCGACAGTTGCTGCGCTGACGGCTGCCGCCCCTTTCAATACACCTCTACGCTGAGTATCCATAGCGCTTCGCTCCTTGATGCGTTTTAATAGCAAATAGTGAATAACAAAACTTGGTGATGACGACTTCGTTTTGGAGAATAGGCTGGAAGTACATAAATTGCAATTTGCTGTTTCTTTTAAAAGCCTATTCGCCCGAACTTAGTATCTAACTCACCAGAAACATGCATAACGCACCAAGTTCATGAGCCAAGACAGCCGAACCATCGAACCCAAGCGCTGGAAGATTGAAAACCTGCCTTCTATTGATCCCGAAGCTCATTTCGGTGATCGCGTGGTGAATTGTTTCAGCGAGCGCGCGCCCTCGCTCGATGCGCTTTTTGAACGCGCCTGCCTGCTATACCCTCTTCGCGAAGCGCTTGTGCACGGCAGGCATCGCCTCAGCTATCACGAACTGCGAGGACTTGTGATCCGCGCAGCAAGAGGCTTTCAAGCTATCGGCATTCAGCAAGGCGATCGGGTCGTCATGCAAATTGCAAACCGCATTGAGTTCGTCGTGATCATGCTTGCGCTGCAGCGCATCGCGGCGATTGCAGTCCCGGTCAGCATGCGTGAGCAAGCCCCGGGATTGGTTTATATGATTAAACAGTGCAGCGCAAAGGCTGCCATCATCGATGCTGCACTGCCGGAGACACTTGAAGGAATTCGAAATCATTTCGCGAACGCACCATGCCAGCATGAATTCAATTTCTTGCACGGGTTGACCGACGATGCATGCGCAGCGTTTCGGCTTCAGGACATCGCCCATGAGAGGGGTGAAATTGACCTGCCGGTGGTTGATGTCCACGAGGAATCATGCGCCTTCATCCTCTATACCTCAGGCACCACAGGGTATCCCAAAGGGGCCATGCTGAGTCATTTGAACATTGTTCACTCGGTCATGCATTTTCAGCATTGCATGCCGCTTCGCGATGGTCTGCGTTCAATACTTGCAGTGCCCGCAAGTCATGTGACCGGTTTGATTGCCAACCTGGCGAGCGTTATCGCTTGCGCCGGAACAAGCATCATCATGAGTCAGTTCAAAGCGGCCGATTATCTGCAATTGGCCGCTGAGGAGCAGGCCGAGTACAGCATCCTGGTCCCTGCAATGTATAAGCTCTGTTTGATGGATGAGGCTTTTGATCGGCTTGACCTGAGCAGATGGCGGATTGGCGGCTACGGTGGCGCACCGATGCCGGTGTCGACCATCGACGAGCTTGCCCGCAGACTGCCAGGATTGCAGTTGATGAATGCCTACGGCGCGACTGAAACCTGCTCCCCGACCACCATCATGCCAGCCCGCTACACCCGTGAGCATGCCGACTCGGTCGGTCTGGTACTGCCTTGCGCCGAAGTTCGCGTGATGAACGAAGCGGGAGAAGAGCTTCCCAGCGGTGAAAGTGGTGAGTTGTGGATACGCGGCCCGATGGTGATTCCTGGCTACTGGGATAATCCTCAGGCCAACGCTGCAAACTTCACCGAAGGCTTCTGGCACTCGGGTGACCTCGGCGCCATCGATCGCGAAGGTTTTGTTTATGTACACGATCGCTTGAAGGACATGATCAACCGAGGTGGTTATAAAATTTTCTCAGTCGAGGTTGAAAACTGTCTTGTGGCTTATAGCGGTATTCTCGAAGCTGCTGTCATTTCAGCTCCTTGCCCGGTTTTAGGCGAGCGCGTTCACGCCGTGGTTTATGCTCCCGATCTGCCGCAAGCAGATCAGCAGGCGCGAACCGAAACATTCGCTGCGATCACTGCCCATTGCAAAACGCATCTTGCCGA
>DENJ01000051.1:7681-19781 GCA_002359635.1 Burkholderiales bacterium UBA2647 | reverse complement strand
ACCACCGCCCTTACCAACTAACTTCTCGATCAGGCGTCGCACTGATGTTATGTACCGACAAGTCGGCGCCTTCGTATTCTTCTTCTGCGCTTAACTTTAAGCCGACGGTATATTTCAGCGCGCCGTAAACAACACAACCGCCGATCAAAGCCCAAGCAACGCCCATCAAGGTGCCGATACATTGCGCGGCGAGGCTCACACCACCCATGCCGCCGAGCGGGGTACTGCCAAAAACACCTGCGGCAATACCACCCCAGGCGCCGCATAAACCATGCAAGGGCCAAACACCCAGGACATCGTCAATTTTCCAACGATTCTGGGTGAGGGTAAACATCCACACAAAGAGCCCGCCAGCGACCGCACCAACAAACAATGCCCCAAAGGGATGCATCAGATCAGATCCCGCGCAAACCGCGACCAAGCCGGCAAGAGGACCGTTATGTACAAATCCTGGATCGTTCTTGCCAACCAGCAAAGCCGCCAAGGTGCCACCGACCATCGCCATCAAGGAATTGACCGCTACCAAGCCCGAAATCTTCTCAAGGGTTTGGGCACTCATCACATTAAACCCGAACCAACCGACCACGAGAATCCAAGCGCCGAGGGCCAAGAAGGGGATACTCGAGGGCGGATGCGCTGATATAGCGCCGTCTTTTCGATAGCGGTTGTAACGGGCACCGAGCAAGATAACCGCTGGTAATGCAATCCACCCGCCCATGGCGTGTACGACGACCGAGCCCGCGAAATCGTGAAAATGCTCGCCCGTTAAGGTCTTGATCCAGGCCTGCACGCCGAATCGTTCGTTCCAGGCAATACCCTCAAAGACCGGATACACCAGGCCAACAATCAGCGCGGTCGCAATCAATTGAGGCCAGAACTTAGCGCGCTCGGCGATCCCCCCGGACACAATGGCCGGAATCGCAGCCGCAAAGGTGAGCAAGAAGAAAAACTTCACAAGGTCGTAGCCATTTCGTTGCGCCAATTGCTCAGCGCTGACGAAAAAACTGTTGCCATAGGCGAGCGCATAGCCAACCGTGAAATAAACCACCGTAGAAAGCGCAAAATCCACCAAGATCTTAACCAGGGCATTGACCTGATTTTTCTTGCGGACTGTGCCAAGCTCGAGGAACGCAAAGCCAGCATGCATGGCGAGTACCATGATGCCACCCAACAAAATAAAGAGCGCATCTGCGCCCTGTTTTAGTGCGTCTATGTTCATTTTCAGGAAAGATGTTCTATAAAGGTGCAGTTCACCGCAGCGGTTCGCGATGCACCATCACCATGCAAATTTGGTGCCCAAGATCATGCGAAAGCGGAAAGCAGACAAGCCATGGCCCTGAAATCCACGATTTACAAGCTCGACCTTTCGATTGCCGATATTGATCACGGCTACTACGCGGAACATGCGCTTACCATCGCAAGGCACCCAAGTGAAACCGAAGTCCGCCTCATGATCCGCATCCTCGCTTTCGCCATCAATGCGCATGAGGTTCAAACACGATGCAAGGGCGAAGGCAGCCTGAGCTTCGGTGCCGGGCTATCAACCCCAGACGACGCTGATCTTTGGGTCACCGACTTTCAACAGCGCATCAAGCTATGGATTGATGTGGGCCAACCCGAAGACAAGCCGATTGCCCGAGCCTGCCAGCGTTCGGACAGCGTTCGAATTTATTGCTTTAGTCAAGCCGCGGCGCTCTGGTGGAAACGTATCGAGCCCAAAGTCAAGCGATTCTCGAAACTTGAAGTCCTTCAAATCCCCAGTGAGCAAGCAAATGAATTAGGCACTTGGGCGCAGCGACAAATGTCATTGCAAGCCACGATACAAGAAGGCGCCATAAGCCTTAGCAATGACGCGCAAACACTGGTCTTTGGCATCGAAAGCCTCAGCTGAAGCGATAGAAGCATAAGAACCTGGTCTCAATCCATCGCCATATAGAATAGAAAAGAGCATGCATCAGCTTTCTGATTACGACTACAAACTTCCAGAAAGCTTAATCGCGCAGGCGCCCTCACCCAGACGAAGCGACGCCCGGCTTCTGGTCTTGGACCAAGATCAACGCATTCATGACCATGCGTTCCATCAGCTCAAGCAGTGGTTACGGGCAGACGATCTTGTGGTGATTAACGATAGCGCTGTGATGAAAGCACGGTTGAGTGCGCGAAAACCCAGCGGCGGGGCTATCGAGGTACTGATTGAGCGCGTGATAGCGGGCAGGCGGGCGCTTGCGATGATTGGCAGCAATAAGAAACTTGCAATCGGCCAAACATTTCATATCCTGGATCAACAGGGGACAGCGGTTTGCACAGCCGTGATGAGAGAAAGGCAAGATTTGCTCTTCGTTTTAGAATTTGATAAGGACCCAGTACTTCTGATGCGAGAGCACGGCAGTCTGCCGCTACCGCCCTACATTGGCAGCCAGCCTGGCAGAGACGATGCGAATCGCTATCAGACGATTTACGGTCACCGACCAGGTTCAGTGGCCGCACCAACTGCCGGGCTTCACTTTGATCAACCACTGATCGACCAGTTGCAAAGCATGGGCGTGAGCTTTGCAAGCCTTACCTTGCATGTCGGCATCGGCACTTTTGCTCCCGTGCGCGAAGCAATCATTGATCAGCATCGTATGCACGCTGAGGTCTATACACTGGGCGAAGACTGTGCCCGGGCGATTGCAAGGGCGCGACAAAAGGGAGGACGTGTTGTCGCAGTCGGGACAACAGCGCTTCGAACCCTCGAGACCTGCGCAAATCCAGATAAGCCTGGCCATGTGAACCCGCAACATGGTGAAACCAAGCTCTATATACGTCCGGGGTTTTCTTTTCAAATCTGTGATGCATTGCTGACTAATTTTCACCTGCCAAAGTCAAGCTTACTCATGCTCGTGAGCGCTTTTGCAGGCTTTGAGACGATTCAGAAAGTTTATGCCCACGCCATTGAAAAGCAATATCGTTTCTTTAGTTATGGTGACGCTTCCCTTTTGTTGAGGAAACAGGCCCTTGCTTAAAGGACCAAACCCATCGCTCACGATGGATCGCGTAAAGTCAGGCTCACTTTGTTTACGGCATTACCTTGTTCTATAAAGACGACCTATGCCAATGCTTGATTTCACCATAAGTCACCAGGACGGACTTGCGCGCCGGGGCAGCCTCCGCTTGCAACACGGTGAGGTTCAAACACCGATTTTTATGCCCGTGGGCACTTATGGCGCCGTGAAGGGCATGTCGCCTGTAGCGCTTAAATCAGTCGGTGCGCAAATCATTCTTGGCAATACCTTTCATCTCTGGCTGCGACCGGGCACCGAAGTGATAGAAAAACTGGGAGGCTTACACGGTTTTAATGCTTGGAACGATCCAATCCTTACCGATTCGGGCGGCTTTCAGGTTTGGAGCCTCGCTGAGCTTCGAAACATTTCAGAAGAAGGCGTTCGTTTTGCATCGCCGATCAATGGGGATCGTCTTTTTCTCACGCCTGAAGTGTCCATGCGGATTCAGACCGCGTTAAACGCCGACGTTGTGATGATATTTGACGAATGCACACCCTATGAGGTGAAGGGTCGAATCATCCAAAAAGATGAAGCCGCCGCATCGATGCAACGATCGCTTCGTTGGGCCAAGCGATCGAAAGACGCCTTCGAAGCGCTGAAAAATCACAATGCACTTTTTGGCATTGTGCAGGGCGGCATGCATGAAGCACTGCGCCTTGAAAGCCTGCAAGCGCTGGCTGAGATGAACTTTCACGGCTATGCGATCGGCGGACTTTCCGTGGGCGAACCCAAAGAGGACATGCAACGCGTGCTCGCCTATACCGCGCCCCGACTGCCGCATCACAAACCACGCTATTTGATGGGCGTGGGCACGCCCGAAGACTTGGTGGAAGGCGTTCGTCAAGGGGTTGATATGTTTGATTGCGTCATGCCCACACGAAACGCCCGCAATGGCAGTCTATTTACCCGCCGCGGCGACTTGCGCTTGCGCAATGCGCGCTACAAAGACGATGAAAAGCCGATCGATCCAGGTTGCAGCTGCTATTGCTGTCGCGATTTTTCCCGCGCTTATTTGCATCACTTACAACGCGTTGACGAAATGCTTGGCGCGCAACTTGCCACGATTCATAACCTGCATTTCTACCTAGACATCATGAGACAGATGCGCGAGGCCATTGAGGAAGGACGTTTTCAGGCCTGGCGCGACGAGTTCCTTGCAATAAGACTTGAAGGTGTTTAGCGGCTTTAAGGCCCTCGCTGGATATACTTATGGGTTTTCATGCTTGTGAAGCACCCTTGGAGTTGAATGATGTGGATTTCGAATGCCTATGCGCAAGCCGCGGGAGCGGCAAGTTTCGAGCAACAACTCATGGGTTTTCTACCCATCATCTTGATGTTTGTTGTGCTTTATTTTCTGATGATTCGGCCGCAAATGAAGCGCAACAAAGAGCATCGTCAAATGATCGAAACCCTCAAAAAGGGCGACGAAGTTATTACCGCTGGCGGACTGGTTGCGAAAGTCACCAAAGTGGGCGACGCTTATGTGAGTATTGAAGTGGCCAAGCACGGCGAACAAAGCGTCGAGATGCATGTGCAAAAGCAGGCGGTCACTGCCTTATTGCCGATTGGCACCATCAAGTCCATTTAACGCCTCGCTTGCTGTAAGGCGAGCAGGCAAGAAAGCGCTCATCTCATGAACCGTTATCCCTTATGGAAGTATGTGCTCATGGGTATGGCGTTTTGCCTGGGCTTGCTCTACACCTTGCCGAATTTTTTCGGCGAAGCCCCCGCGGTGCAGGTTTCAGCGGCTAAGGCGACCGTAAAGCTTGGTAGTGACATCGGCGATCGAATCCGACAGACGCTCAGCCAAGCGGGTGTGCAGGATCGCGGTGTTTTTATCGAAGCCAACTCCATCCGCGTGAGACTTGCCGACACCGATCAACAACTGAAGGCCAAGGATGCGCTACAGCGCAGTCTGAATCCTGACGCCAACGATCCAGCCTTTGTCGTCGCCCTGAATCTACTGTCAGCATCACCGCGTTGGCTGAGCGAATTGCGCGCCCTGCCAATGTATCTGGGCCTTGATCTGCGCGGCGGTGTTCATTTCCTGCTGCAGGTGGATTTAAAACAGGCGGCGATCAAACGTTATGACGCATTGGCTGGCGATGTTCGAAGCCTTTTGCGTGACAAGAACCTGCGCCATGCCGGCATCAGCCGTGAAGCCGAATCGATTCGGGTGAGTTTCCGTGACCTCGACACCCGCGGCAAATCATTGGTCCTTGTACGCGAGAGCCTAAGCGATGTTGACTGGGTTACGCTCGGTGAGGGTGATTCGCTTGCACTGATCGGCAAGCTCAAGCCAGAGGCTGAAAAACGGGCGATGGAAAATGCGCTCAAGCAAAACATCAGCACCTTGAATAACCGCATCAACGAACTCGGCGTTGCCGAGCCAATCATTGCGCAACAAGGCAACGATCGGATTGTGGTGCAATTGCCCGGCGTTCAAGACACCGCCAAAGCAAAAGATATTTTGGGCCGCACCGCCACCTTGGAGGTCCGCATGGTCTGCGACTCACCCGAGGAAATCGCCTCGATCAGCGCAGGCACGGTCCCCTTTGGCTGCGAACGCTACCTTGAGCGGGGCGGCGTGCCGGTGATGGTACGAAAACAAGTGATCCTCACGGGCGATAACCTCACTGACGCGCAGGCAGGCTTTGATTCAAACACCCAAGAGCCCGCGGTCCATCTGAGCCTCGATGCCAAGGGTGCACGCATTTTTCGCGATGTCACCCGTGAAAACATCGGCAGGCGTATGGCCATTTTGCTTGTGGAAAAAGCCAAGGGCGAAGTGGTCACGGCGCCAGTGATCCGCAGCGAAATCGGTGGCGGTCGTGTGCAGATTTCAGGCCGTATGACCACCGAAGAGGCCAATGATGTCGCCTTGCTGTTGCGTGCAGGATCACTTGCTGCGCCGATGGAAATCATCGAGGAAAGAACCATCGGGCCCTCCCTGGGCGCTGAAAACATCAGCAAGGGCTTTCACTCAACCCTGTGGGGCTTTCTTGCAGTGACCAGCTTCATGGTGATTTATTACCTGCTTTTTGGTGTCATTTCATCGTTGGCTCTCGCCACGAATTTGTTGCTCTTGGTCGCGGTTTTGTCGCTGTTGCAAGCCACCCTGACCTTGCCTGGGATCGCGGCGATAGCGCTGACACTGGGCATGGCGATTGATGCCAATGTGCTGATTAATGAGCGGATTCGCGAAGAATTGCGCAACGGCGCCTCGCCGCAGGCAGCCATTAGTGCGGGCTATGACCGTGCCTGGGACACCATTTTAGATTCCAACATCACCACGCTGATTGCCGGTATCGCCCTGCTTGTCTTCGGTTCGGGTCCGGTTCGTGGTTTTGCGGTTGTCCATTGTCTGGGCATCTTGACCTCGATGTTTTCGGCGGTCTTTTTTTCGCGAGGCTTGGTTGCGGCCTGGTATGGCTCAAGACGCAAACTCGCCAAACTTTCGATCGGCTAAAGCGCCTAAGGGAAAACATGGAATTCTTCAGAATCAAGCGCGATATTCCTTTTATGCGGCATGCGCTGATCTTTAACTTGATCTCTTTTGCCACCTTCGCCGTTGCAGTCTTTTTTCTAGCTACCCGAGGCCTGCATCTGTCGATTGAATTTACCGGCGGCACCGTGATGGAAGTGAGCCATGCTCAAGCGCCAGACCTCGAGAAAATCAGGCTGGCCGTTGGCACGCTCGGCTACGCCGAAGCGCAGGTGCAAAACTTTGGCTCGTCGCGTGATGTGCTGATTCGACTGCCGCTTGCAAAAGGTGAAAACGCATCGCAACAAAGCGACAAGGCAATGGCTGCGGTCAAGCGTGTTGACCCTCAGGCGCAGTTAAGGCGGGTCGAATTCGTTGGCCCGCAGGTTGGCAGTGAGCTCGCAGCCGATGGCGCCATGGCGCTGCTGTTCGTGGTGATCGGGATCATGATTTACCTGGCCATTCGTTTTGAATGGAAATTCGCTGTTGCCGCCATCGTGGCAAACCTGCATGATGTGGTGATTATCCTCGGCTTTTTTGCTGCCTTTCAGTGGGAGTTCAGTCTTGCCGTACTTGCCGCAGTGCTGGCAGTACTGGGTTACTCGGTTAACGAATCGGTTGTGATTTTTGATCGTATTCGTGAAAACTTCAGAAAAATGCGAAAAGCATCGCCAAGCGAAGTGATCGATAACGCGATTACCGCGACGGCTTCAAGAACCATCATCACCCATTTGAGTACCGAAATGATGGTTGTTTCCATGCTGGTATTCGGCGGCCCTGCGCTTTTTTACTTTGCGCTGGCACTTACGATTGGCATCGTCTTCGGTATTTATTCCTCGGTTTTTGTTGCCGCAGCGATGGCGATGTGGCTTGGCATCAAGCGCGAAGACCTGGTCAAACCAGTCAAAAAGAAAGACGACGCGTTTGAACTGGTGCCTTAAATCCCTGGTTCACCACCTCAGACGCAAGAATGAACAGTACCGCGTCGCGTCGAGCAGCAAAGCAAGCTGAGGTAAAGCGTCAAACCCTTCTTGCAAGCGCCTCGGCCATACCGGTGTAGCTAGCAGGGCTCATGGCTAGCAAGCGCGCTTTTTCGGACTCGGGTATGGCTAAGGCAGCGATGAAATCCTGTAAGTCCTGAGCACTTAAACGTTTGCCACGGCTGAGTTCTTTTAATTGTTCGTAGGCCTGCTCAACGCCCCAGCGTCGCATCACGGTTTGAATCGGTTCCGCCAAAACCTCCCAGTTCGCCGCCAAGTCCTGTTCAAGGCGCAGCTTATCGACTTCAAGCTTATCGAGCCCTCGCGAACAGCTATCCCAAGCGAGCAGGCTATACCCCAGTGCGATACCCACATTTCTCAAGACCGTTGAATCGGTGAGATCGCGCTGCCATCGAGAAATCGGCAATTTTTCTGACAGATGTCGCAAGAGCGCATTTGCGACGCCTAGGTTGCCTTCGGAATTCTCAAAATCAATTGGATTGACCTTGTGTGGCATGGTCGATGAACCGATTTCACCTGCTTTGGTGCGCTGCCTGAAATAGCCAAGCGATACATAGCCCCATAGGTCGCGATCAAGGTCGATCACGATGGCATTGATTCGTGCGACGGCATCGAAATAAGCCGACATCCAGTCATGAGGCTCGATCTGGATGCTATGTGTGTTTTGCTCAAGCCCAAAGCCGTCAAGCACCCATTTCGCGAGCGCCTCCCAATCAACCTCCGGATAGGCAGCCAAGTGTGCGTTGAAGTTACCAACCGCCCCGTTCATTTTGGCCAGTGGACTTACCGCGACCCACTGTGCCTTGGCTCTGCGCAAACGCTCATGAACATTGGCCATCTCCTTACCCAGGGTGCTTGGTGTCGCCGCCTGACCATGGGTGCGGGAAAGCATGGGTATAGCCGCGTAAGCATGGGCCATCGCTTGCAGTTGAGCCATCAAGTGTTCGAGCTTAGCGAGCATCACATCCTCACGTGCCGCCTTGAGCATTAGGGCGTAGGAGGTGTTATTGATGTCCTCGCTGGTACAGGCGAAATGAATAAATTCAGCGGCCTGGGCAAGCCTCGGGTGTTGCGCATGAAGCTTTGCAACTTCTTCCTTGAGAAAATACTCGACAGCCTTGACATCATGATTGGTGATCGCTTCGATCGCCTTGATGCGTTCCGCCTGCTTGAGTCCGAAACCCACCGCGATAGCCTCCAAGGCTTTGATATCGTCGCGATCGAGCACAGGCATCTCAGGCAAGCGAAAGTGGCATAGGGCTTTGAGCCAGGCCATCTCGACCCGCACACGATGAGCCATGAATCCCGCTTCAGAAAACAAAGCGGCTAGCGTTTCAAGTTTTGAAGCGTATCGGCCATCCAGCGGGGAAAGGGCTTGCAGTCGAAAGGCAGCAAGTGACATCAGTGGGGTCGAGCCTGTGAGGTCGGAAGCGGGTGGAAATACGCAGCCTGCGCCCGCTCCCACCACTGATCCCAGGGACTACCGCATCGCCTGGCCCCATCAGGCTGCAAGAGCGCGCCTTGCTCGAGCACACGATGCAGTTCGGACAAGGGTAGGATGGTTTCTGCCGATTTACGGTGCATGATGTGATGGGGCCGCAACTGACTCGGTTGTTGCAAGCCTGCTGACTGCAGCAGTTCGCGCAAAGCCTCCAAGGTGTTTTGATGAAACTGGACAACCCGTTGCGCCTTATCAGGCACCACCAGCGCGCGCTGACGCAAGGGGTCTTGGGTGGCAACCCCTGTCGGGCATCGGTCGGTATGGCAGCTTAGGGACTGAATGCAGCCTAGTGCAAACATGAAACCTCGAGCAGCATTACACCAATCGGCACCCAGCGCCAGCGTGCGCGCAATATCAAAAGCTGTAACGATCTTGCCAGCTGCACCAATCCGGATCTGATCTCGGAGTCCGACGCCCACCAAGGTGTTGTGAACCAGCATTAAGCCATCCAACATCGGCGTTCCCGCGCGATCCATAAACTCAGCGGGTGCTGCACCAGTGCCGCCTTCTTTACCATCAACAACAATGAAATCTGGAACGATCCCTGTTTCAAGCATCGCCTTGACGATGGCAAAAAACTCCCAGGGGTGACCGATTGCAAGTTTGAATCCGGTGGGCTTACCACCCGATAAATTCCTTAATCGTTCGATAAAATGCATCATCTCAATCGGCGTAGAAAACGCTGAATGACTCGCCGGCGATTCAACCGTCTTCCAGGGCTCAACGCCCCTTGCTTCGGCAATTTCAGGCGTGACCTTGGGAGCAGGTAACACGCCGCCATGACCAGGCTTGGCGCCCTGCGACATTTTGATTTCAATCATTTTCACCTGCGGGTCGAGTGCGTTCTTCATGAAACGCTCCTCGCTAAAAGTCCCATCAGGATTGCGCGCACCGAAATACCCCGAACCCAGTTCCCAAATCAAATCGCCACCCGGTTCCCGGTGATAACGTGAAACAGAGCCCTCACCGGTATCGTGCGCAAAACCGCCGAGCTTGGCTCCCTTATTCAGCGCAAGAACCGCGTTGGGCGACAAGGCACCAAAACTCATCGCAGAAATATTAAAAAGCGACAGGCTGTAGGGCTGTTTGCGGTTCCCGCCAACCAACACCCTGAAGTCGTGACTGGCGATTCTTGTCGGCGTGATCGAATGGTTCATCCATTCGTAGCCGGGGGCATAAACATCCGCTTTGCTGCCAAAGGGTCGCTTATCGAGCACACCTTTGGCGCGTTGATAAACAATGGCGCGTTGCTCGCGTGAAAACGGCACACGCTCCGTGTCAGATTCAATAAAGTATTGACGGATTTCCGGGCGAATTTCCTCGAACAAAAATCGAAAATGGCCAATGATCGGGTAGTTGCGCAATACGGCGTGATGCTCTTGGCGCACATCGCGAATCCCCAGCAGCAAGAGCAGACCAAAAAACAGGGCAAAAAAGCCGTGCAACCATCCAAACATCCACCCGATGGACGCAAGCAAACACAACAGTCCCGCCAAACCCAGGGCCCAAAATCTTGATAACGAAGCCATCTCCCCTCCTTGTTGTGTCCGCATCGTCGCGCGCTTGCGCACCACCATGCCTTGATCCCGTCGCGTCAGGCGCCCTCAATCTGCACGCAATCCCCTCAATCTGCACGCAATGCTTACGCACCCGCTTGCCGAGGCGCAGTCTGACCCAAAGCGAAGCAGAACTCAAGGCGTTTGCTCGGCAGATTCGATCACGCCACCACCCAGACAGGTTTCACCGCAATAAATCACCGCCGATTGACCCGGCGTCATGGCCCATTGCGAATCTCGAAAATGCAAATCGAGCGAATCGGGTTTGCCCAGCCGCAAGGCCTCGATCGGTGCATCGCTTTGACGGTAACGTGTCTTTGCCGTCAATAAGCCCTGGGCTGCGGCCTCAGCAAGCGGCGGCTGCGCGATCCAGCTCAACTGTCCCGCTTGCAGCTGCTCGGACATCAGCCAGGGGTGGTCATGGCCCTTGACCACCCACAGTGTGTTGCTTTCAAGATCTTTTCGGGCGACAAACCAGGGTTGGTGAATCCCTGGTGCAGCAGCGCCAGGCTCGCGTACACCGCCAATGCCCAGGCCTTTACGCTGTCCCAGGGTATAAAACGCAAGCCCATGGTGCTGCCCCAGGCAACGACCCGAAGGTTCCCGGATCGGACCCGGACGGCTTGGCAAATAGCGTTGCAAAAAAGCCCGGAACGGTCGCTCACCGATAAAACAAATACCTGTGGAGTCTTTCTTTGCCGCGTTGGGCAAAGCCAAAGCCTTTGCTGCAAGCCGCACTTGGGTTTTATGCAAACCGCCGAGCGGAAAAAGGCTGCGTGCCAATTGTGCTTGATTGAGCCGGTGCAAAAAATAGCTCTGGTCTTTGCTGGCATCGAGCCCTTTGAGCAAACGGTAGTGCGGGCCCGGAAGGTTCGTGCTTGAGGCGTCAAACTTATTTGAGGCGTCAAGCTCATTTAAGGCCGCATGCCGATTCAAGGGCGAATGTCCGCTTGAGGCAGCTTGCACAGCGAAGGCAGCTTGGTCCGCGACGAGATCGGTGCGCGCGTAGTGCCCGGTCGCAATCCAGTGCGCACCAAGTTGCATCGCATGGTCGAGAAAGGCTTTGAACTTGATTTCAGCGTTGCAAAGCACATCAGGATTGGGGGTTCGACCAGCCTGGTATTCGCGCAAGAATTCAGCAAAAACCCGCTCTTTATAGTCAGCAGCAAAATTCACCACCTCGATTTCGATACCCAACACATCGGCCACGCTTGCCGCATCGAGCCAATCCTGTCTGGTGGCGCAGTAAGCATCGTCGTCATCGTCTTCCCAATTCTTCATGAAAAGACCGATGACCTGATGGCCCATTGCCTTTAACAGCCAGGCAGCAAGTGCCGAGTCGACACCTCCCGATAAGCCAACAACAACCGTGGACCTGGCTATGCTTGGCATATAACGCTCGGCCTTGCGAAGCACGTGCTCAAGAATCATCGGGTTGGCATCGGGTAGCTGGCCAGCCGTGGCCCGGGCAGGCAATGCCTGAGCACTCGCCGTGGTACTCGTCAGAGCACTCG
>DENJ01000051.1:5274-7663 GCA_002359635.1 Burkholderiales bacterium UBA2647 | reverse complement strand
CTGAAGTGGCTCGTATCGTTTCTGAAGCACTCACAAGCTGAATCCGAGCGTCTTCACAAGTGAGCGTCGACCCACTCGATCCAGTGACGCACCGGCAGTTCGGTGCCGCCTTGTAAATGGCTGATACAGCCGATGTTGGCCGATAAGATGGTATCGGGCGACCCGGCCTGTAGGTGTTGTAGCTTGCGTTCTCGAAGCGCCTGCGATAAGTCTGCTTGCGTGATCGAGTAAGTCCCCGCCGAACCACAGCATAAATGGGCATCTTGCGCAGGGAGAAGCCGTGCACCAAAAGCTTGCAGCAAAGACTCGACCTGGCCACGAATTTGCTGGCCGTGTTGCAAGGTGCAAGGCGGGTGAAAAACAAGGCTTTGTTGCACCTTGACCCAGCTTGACTGCCTTTGCAAATAAGCCTGCAATTCAGCGGGCAGCCACTCCGAAATGTCGCGTGTCTTCGCACTGACGAGGCTGGCCCGCTCCGCATAGGCCGGGTCGTTGCGCAATAAATGGCCGTAATCTTTCACCATGACGCTACAGCCCGAGGCGTTGATCAGCATTACTTCGGATTGCTCAAGCTGAGGCCACCAAGCATCGATATTGCGCCTTGCCTGGGCCAGGGCGCCCGACTCATCGCTCAGGTGGTGTCGAATCGCACCGCAACAGCCGGCCCCCGGGGTCATTGCTGCGCGAATACCGAGTTTATGCAGCACCCTGATGGTGGCAGCATCAATACTTGGCATCATTGCCGGTTGGACACATCCGACAAGCATCAAGACCTGCCTGCGATGTTCGCCAAGCTGCAGCGCCGTTGGCAAGAGGCCTGGAGCGCGAAGCGCCGGCACCTTGGCCCGCAAGGCCGAGGGGAGGATTGAGCGCAAGCGCTGGCCCAGTTTCATGGCGGGTGTGAAAAGCCAGGATCTCGTCAAGGTCTCGCGCAACAGTCCGCGCAGGAAACGTTGCGATAAGGGTCTGCTGACCTGCTGCTCAACGATTTTTCGCCCCACATCGAGTAACTGCCCATAAGCAACACCTGAAGGACAGGTCGTCTCGCAATTACGACAAGTCAGGCAGCGGTCCAGATGGGATTGTGTTGCTCTGCTTGCGGTTTCGCCCTCGAGCACCTGTTTGATGAGGTAAATGCGCCCGCGGGGTCCATCAAGCTCATCACCTAAGAGCTGGTAGGTGGGACAGGTGGCGGTACAAAACCCGCAATGCACGCATCGACGCAGGATCGACTCGGCAAGATCGCCATCCGGTGTTGATTTCATCCAGCTTGCAAGATGGGTTTCCATAGCGACCTTGAAGGGTTACCGCAAATTAAGCATTGACATCGAGTGATGGCATCAAACGACCTGGATTGAAGATCCCAAGTGGATCAAACTCGCGCTTGATTCTGCGCTGCAAGGCCATCATGGCCGGCGCAAGCGGGGTGAAGACAGGGTGTCGCTTATCAAGACTTCGAAACAGGCTCGCGTGACCGCCAATCGCACGGACCTGTTCGCGAATCGAGGCGTCATCATTGGAACAGAGTACCCAGCGCAGCGCCCCACCCCACTCGATCACGGTGTCCCCCCAGGAGGGCTGATGCGCGCTTGCTGAGGGCAGGCTCAGCCGCCACAAAGCCTTGGACGATTGACGGACTGCACCAAAAAAGGCGAGCCGCTGCTCTTTCAGATCATCCCAGAACTGCCTCGCTTGATCGGCTGTCAAAAACTTAGCTTGATAGTCACGCTGCCAACGGTTTGCCGCCTCCGACACAGCCGCTTGAGCACCCTCGAGTCGAAGGATCAGATGACCGTCGACCCAGGCGCTCGCACTGAGCGGCCAGGGCTCTGCAGCCCATCGATTCAAATGCTCAATGGCGTTTGCCGCGTCCATCGCAATCCACAGTGTTTCGCTTGCTGCTGGCATCGGCCAGACCTTGAGTGAGACCTCAACAATCAGGCCAAGGGTTCCAAGGGCACCGACATTCAGTCTTGAGAGGTCGTATCCGGCAACGTTTTTCATCACTTCGCCACCAAATCGCAACAGCTCAGCCTTGCTGTCGAGAAGACTCATGCCAAGTACGAAATCACGTACCGCGCCGCTTGCGGCGCGGCGCGGCCCTGAAAGTCCTGCTGCAACCATACCGCCAACCGTTGCCTTGGCGCCAAAATAAGGTGGCTCAAAAGCGAGCATCTGGCGACACTCGGCTAAGGTCTGCTCAAGCAAGGCAAGCGGCGTTCCCGCTTTGGCGGTCACGACAAGTTCGGTTGGCTCGTAACGCAAAATCCCTTGGTGCACACTCACATCGAGTAAGTCACCTCGCGCCATTTCCCCATAAAAATCCTTGCTTCCTGAGCCCCGCAAGCGCAAGGGGATCTGGTGCTGGGCGGCATCAAGAACGCGTTGC
>DENJ01000051.1:3708-5173 GCA_002359635.1 Burkholderiales bacterium UBA2647 | reverse complement strand
CTTGCCGTACTCGGCGCAGCGTGCAAGCGTTGGAATCGCTTTACCGGGGTTGAGCAAACCAAGCGGGTCAAAGGCCCGCTTTAAGGCAAAAAATGCGGCGCGCTCGGCAGGCGAAAACTGTACACACATCGAATTGATTTTTTCAATGCCTACGCCGTGCTCACCGGTCACAGTACCGCCATAACCGACACAACGTTCCAAAATATCAGCACCAAAAAGTTCAGCCCGACGCCATTGATCCGGATCATTGGCATCGAAAAGAATAAGAGGATGTAAATTACCGTCTCCCGCATGAAACACATTCATGCATCGCAGTGCGTAGCTTGTTTCCATCGCAGCGATATCACGCAACATGTTGCCAAGATGCTTGCGCGGGATGGTTCCATCCATGCAGTAATAGTCAGGTGAGATCCGACCAGCAGCAGGAAATGCATTTTTGCGACCGGACCAAAAACGAAGACGTTCGGCTTCGGACTGCGAAACTTTCATCGCCGTCGCACCTGCCTTTGCCAAGACCGCCTCAATACGTGCGATCTCCTCGGCAACTTCCTGCGGCGTGCCGTCGGACTCAGCAAGAAGAATCGCTTGAGCTTTCAAGTCGTAGCCCGCCTGAACAAAGGGTTCGACCGCCTCGGCCGTCTTTTGATCCATCATTTCCAAGCCAGCTGGGATGATGCCTTCAGCGATGATCATGGCGACCGCTTCACCGGCTTTGATCACATCATCAAACGAGGCCATGACCACTCGAGCAAGCTGGGGTTTGGGAATCAGACGCACGGTGACTTCGGTAACCACCGCAAGCATGCCTTCCGAGCCGATAAGAGCAGCGAGCACGTCAAGGCCCGGGCTATCAAGCGCCTCAGAGCCGAACTCCAAGACCTCACCATCCATTGAAATCGCCCGCACGCGCAAGACATTGTGCAAGGTGAGTCCATACTTCAAGCAATGCACGCCACCAGAATTTTCTGCGATGTTGCCACCGATCGTACAAGCAATTTGCGATGAAGGATCGGGCGCGTAATAAAGTCCGAAACCGGCAACGGCCTCGGAAATCGCAAGATTTCGGACGCCGGGTTGAACCCTCGCCAATCGGGCATGAGGATCAAGATGAAGGATCCGGTTCAGTCGCGCTAAAGAAAGCACCACCCCGGAGGCATGGGGCATCGCACCGCCCGATAATCCAGTACCGGCACCCCGCGCCACCACGGGAACCTCAAGTCGATAGCAGCAACGCAGCACCTCAATCACCTGCGCCTCATTCAACGGTAACACGACCACCATCGGCATTTGGCGAAAGGCGGTCAAACCATCGCATTCATAGGGACGCAAATCCTCGTCGCGCCACAGCACTGCGCCCTCAGGCAACAAGCGGGCAAGTTCTCGCGCAACCTGCGCTTTGCGGGCGGGACTTGCCGGCTTTGCGACATCGCTTTGCTGCGGTTCAAGGACATGCCCGACCTGAGCG
>DENJ01000051.1:0-3680 GCA_002359635.1 Burkholderiales bacterium UBA2647 | reverse complement strand
TCATTCATACGATATGACATTGATTGCCAATATGCTTAACGATCTCAATATCATGACATTCTAAAGATTTTTCCAGGATTCAAAATATTACCGGGATCCATCGCACGCTTAATCGAACGCATGATTGCCATGGCATCTTCACCAGCCTCATATTCAAGATAGTCGATCTTGTGAAGCCCGATGCCGTGTTCACCAGTGCAAGTACCCTCCATCGATTGGGCGAGCTTTACGATTTCATCGTTTAAACGCTCTGACTCCTCGATCTCCTGAGGATTATTCGGATCGATCAAAATTGCACAATGGAAGTTTCCGTCTCCAACATGCCCAAGAATCCCAACAGGCATGGTTGAACGATCGAGAATCGCACGCGCACCCGTGATCGAATCGGCAAGCCTGGAAATCGGCACACAAGTGTCAGTCGACAAGCCCTTGCTGCCAGGGCGGGACTGCAGCAAGGCGAAATAGGCATTATGCCTTGCATTCCACAAACGCGAACGATCTTCAGGGCGCGTTGCCCACTCGAAATCCTCTCCGCCAAAATCCCGTGCAAGCTGCTGCACGGTTTCTGCCTGCTCCATCACCGAGGCATTGCTGCCGTGAAACTCAAAAAACAGGGTATGTGCTTCGCGAAGGGTTGTGTGCGAATGGGCATTGATCGCCTTGATGGTGTAGGGACAAAGATACTCGCTTCGAGCAATTGGCACGCCCATTTGAATGGTTTGAATCACGGTATTCACAGCGGCATCCAGTGTCGGAAAATTCACAACCGCAGCACTCATGGCTTCGGGTACCGGATAAAGCTTCACCGTGACCTCAGTAATAATCCCTAAGGTGCCCTCAGAACCAATGAAGAGACGGGTCAGGTCATAGCCTGCCGACGATTTCTTTGCGCGATTAAAGGGCTTAATCACTTTACCCTCGGCTGTCACCACCGTGAGTCCCAACACGTTTTCGCGCATCGTGCCGTAGCGCACGGCGTTCGTACCCGAAGCGCGGGTTGCTGCCATGCCGCCAAGCGAAGCATCGGCACCCGGATCAATCGGGAAAAACAAGCCTGTGGTCTTCAGCGCTTCATTCAATTGTTTGCGGGTAACGCCGGCTTGAACCGTTGCGGTTAAATCTTCGGCATGAATCGCGATGATTTGATTCATCCCCGAGAGGTCCAGGCTCACGCCGCCCTGCACCGCCAACAAATGCCCCTCAAGTGAGGAGCCAGCGCCAAAGGCGATGAGAGGCGTTTGGTGTTGGGCACAAAGCTTCACAACGTCGACGACTTCGTCGGTGCTTTGCGCAAAGACCACGGCATCAGGCGGGGTTGTTGGAAACGGTGATTCATCCTTGCCGTGATGATCACGTACCGCTTGCGCTGTCGTAAACCGTTCTGAAAATGATTGCTTCAAGGCCTCGCTCAGCGTTTGGGGCAGCGGGCGCCGAATCGCATCAAGCATCGCATAGGGCGAATTCATGGACAGTCTCCTCCACAATAAGTGGCGCAGTATCCCATGCTCGGTGCTTATTACCAATGATGACGTGGATGCAGTTAGGGCAGCACGCGGGCAAATTGATCGGGCGCTTACACTGTCGACCTTGCGACAATTTCGAAACCTTGGGCAATACCCTGGTCTGAGGTGATTGCTAAAGTTTTCGGCTCAAGGTTTATCGATTGATGATTGCCAGAAAAGGACGAGTCTTATGGGTCAGCGACTGACAGCGATTGCCACGCGCACCGGCGATGACGGGAGCACCGGACTCGGTGACGGCAGCCGTACCTCCAAAGACAGCCTTCGGGTGCATGCGATGGGTGAGGTCGATGAGTTGAATTCTCAACTCGGTGTCCTGCGAGCATTGCTTGCCCCGGCACTTCAGGAAACAACACAGGAACTGCTTCGGGGCATCGACAGCCTGATGCACGAGGTCCAACACGACTTGTTCGATTTGGGCGGCGAGCTGTGCATCCCGGGCTATGAGCAATTGCATGCCCATCAAGTGCTTCGGCTTGATGAGGCGCTCGCCCTGCACAACGCGAGCCTGCCCAGACTGGCGGAGTTTATTTTGCCGGGTGGCTCGCGCCATGCTGCGCAGGCCCATGTCTGCCGTGCCGTCTGCCGCCGCGCTGAGCGCGCGGTTGTTGCGCTTGCTGCCGCAGAAAGCCTTCGTCCCCTGGCTCAACAGTACCTTAACCGGCTCTCCGATCTCTTATTTGTGCTTGCTCGTGTGCTCAATCGTCAAGCCGGGGGCTTAGACATCATGTGGGACAGGAAACGCTAAACCTCCCTAGCCCACAGCGCGCAGGCTAAGCGCGGTGAACAGCGTAAGCCTCCCCTGAGTGACGACGCTTCCGCTATGCCGACTCCAGAACGAGCCGTCTTGCCCGCACAGACTCGGCAAGCTCTTGGAGCATTTGCGCTGAATCGTCCCAACCGATGCAGCCGTCGGTGATACTCTGACCGAAGGTTAAAGGCCTGCCCGCCACATGATCCTGGCGTCCGGCAAGCAAATGACTTTCAATCATCACACCCATGATACGTGCGTCGCCTGCGACGATTTGGGCCGCGATATCACGCAAGACAGGTATTTGATTCTCGGGTTTTTTCTGACTGTTCCCATGGCTTGCGTCAATCATCAGGCGACATGCCAGTGCCGCGTTGGCGGCTTCCCGGCAGGCTGCGTCCACGGAGGCAGCGTCATAGTTCGGTGTTTTTCCACCGCGCAAAATCACATGGCAGTCCTCATTACCATTGGTCGATACGATCGCTGAATGCCCGCCTTTGGTTACCGAAAGAAAATGATGCGGATGAGAGGCTGCTTTTACTGCATCAAAAGCGATACGTAAATTGCCATCGGTTCCATTCTTAAAGCCGACCGGGCAGCTTAAGCCCGAGGCCAATTCGCGATGTGACTGGCTCTCGGTGGTTCTTGCGCCAATCGCGCCCCACGCGACCAAATCGGCGATGTACTGCGGCGAAATCATGTCAAGAAACTCGGTCCCTGCAGGCATGCCGAGTTCGGTGATGTTCAGCAACAACTCGCGGGCCAGGCGCAGGCCTTTGTTGATCTGAAAACTGCCATCCAGATCAGGATCGTTGATGAGTCCTTTCCAGCCAATCGTGGTTCGCGGCTTTTCAAAATAAACCCGCATCACGACTTCCAGATCCTGGGCATAGCGCTCGCGTAAAGCCAACAACTGCTCGGCATATTGCATCGCCGCTTTAGGGTCGTGGATCGAACAAGGACCGATGATCACCAAGAGTCGATCGTCCATATCGTGGAGGATCCGATGAATCGCCTGCCGCGATGCAAAAGTGACTTCGGCGGCGCGCGCGCTGCAGGCAAATTCGCGCAAAACATGCGCAGGCGGGGTCAGTTCCTTCAGTTCTCGAATCCGGACATCATCGGTTACGGGTTGCATGATTAGCTCCAAGTCAAAAAAAAACCGCCGGCGATCCGGCGGTTTCATCGAGTCTTCGGTTGACCTTAGGGTGTCAGGGCCTGTGACTCTTTCCGCCGGCTGCGGAAAAGCCCCGAAAGTAAAACCCTGCAAAAAAATAAGATGCGTTCATAAAGAGCTCGTGTTATCGGACCGAACTATGCCACAAAAGCCTGTAGCGAAGCAATCACAGCGCCCTCACCACCAAGCGAGCGTCATGTTCAAATCGTCGCGCATTCGTCCTTAAGCGGTG
>DENJ01000105.1:731-48454 GCA_002359635.1 Burkholderiales bacterium UBA2647 | reverse complement strand
CTCGTAAAGGCGGGAGGACTGGGACTGACAAAGCAGGTGGAGTCCTTGCTTGCACAAGCTCAAAGATCGCGTCAGCCGGTGCTTGACCAGCAGTCAACACGGCAAGCTCCGCATATGCCCGCCATGCGAGCACTTAATGGCAACAGGGATAGAACCGTTATTCCTAATGACGAACCAGGTGGTGCGTCCGAATCCAGCTTCGTTGGATCGAAATAGATAAGTCAAGGCGTTAGCGAGAGAATCCATGGGAAGCGGAATTATAACCATTAACACACTTGGTTTGGCGGGTCTTCAGACTGCTCAGACCGGCATGGCGAACGTGGCAACCAATGTATCTGGAGCCTCCGTCGAAGGATTTCATCGGCGGGAAATTCACCCATTGATGATCTCGGCGTCAACGAACCCGCTTGTCCAGGGTGGCACCGTGATTATCGATTCGATGGTGCGTTCTTACTCCGCGCTTGTCTCCATGCAGTATTTAGCGAATCACGCGAAGATGAAACAGGCGTCGTCAATCAATGGCGCCGCACAAATCATGGACCGCATGCTGGTCGATGAGTCCAGCGGACTAACCGAAGTTTTCAATAGTTTTTTCACAACCGCTTCGGACTTGTCAGCAGACCCGGCATCCGGTACAGCGCGGACTGCGTTTGCAACAACCGCGGTTGAGCTTACTGACCGCGTTCGTAATCTGGCGGCAACCATTGAAGAGACGCGAAGACAGGCCTTGTTTCAGATGTCGGGTTTGGTGGATGCGGTCAACGACAAGGCAGAGGCACTTGCAAGGGTCAACCTGTTAATTCAAGCCTCCTCTGCATACGGAAAGCCATTACCGTCAGCAGATTTGCTCGATGAGCGTGACAGGCTGAGTGGCGAGTTGACTGACCTGGTCGGCGCTACCATCGAGACGACGGATCTTGGGCAGGCTACTTTGCGCTTTGACGGCCTCTCGCTTGTAGAGGGTGGCAAAGCGGCAAGGTTTGAAGTTGAACTGGATAAGGAGGAAGATCTTCCGACCGGTTTAATCCGGGTTGCGCTTCCTCGACCAGATGGGAGCTCAGATGGCCCACTGGCGTTTGTCGGTGCGCTTCGCGGGGGTAGTGTCGTTGGGGGCGAATTTGGTGGCCTCATGCGCTACGCTGAAGGTGCTGAGGGTTGGCTAAAGCAGCTGGATGAATTCGCAATATCCTTCGTAACGTTTGGCGACCCGCTGAACTACCCAACCGGTTGGGATACTTCCAGTACCGAAGATAATGTGGAGTCGTTGCAGTGGTATACCAGGACTGATGACGATGGCGGACTGTCGCGGCTGGGCTTCAATGATGAGACCTCAGGTGGCGAACCCCATTTCTTCGATGGTATGTTTAGGGTTGACATTTCGAATTATCCGGTCGACGCGTACGATGGTGCGGATCTGGAGAAACGAACCTTGAGGCCTTCGCTTACATTTCGGTCGAACATGGCAAGTGGCTTTGATGTGCCATGGTCAACGGATTCGGCGACGGATTCAACCGTTGATCAGTCCTTTGTGATGAAGGTCGCGGGTGGCCGCTCAGCTTTGATGAGGGATTGGTCGGATTGGGTGTCAGATGTCAGTAGTGATTTATCGAAGTGGCGCGCCGAAGAAGCTTCGTTCACGGCGGTTCATCAATCGCTCAACGAGCAGCGCGAGCAAATTTCGGGCGTTGACCTCGATCAGGAGGCAACCGACTTGCTGCGCTTTCAACAGATTTATCAGGCAAATAGCTCGGTGATTCAGGCTGCGATGCGTATGTTTGATGTTCTCATCACAACAACTGGCCGTTAAACTGAACCGGTAGGAGAACAGGGATGAGAACAACGATTGCCAACCGGTTCAACGAGTCTTTAGCCTCCATTCAGAAGCATGCTCGACAGCTGTCTGATGAGCAAGTTCGCTTAAGCGGCGGAACGAAGCTATTGCGGGCCTCGGATTCACCACTGACCATGGGTAAAGCTGTCGACTTGCGCACCACTTCGGCGCAGCTTGAAGCTTTAGGGCGTTTGCAGTCTGCGGCAGCTAGCCGTATGGCCGAGACAGAGTCAGCACTACGTGATGCCGGGACGGTCTTAGATGACTTTCACCAGCTTTATGCCATGATTCAAAATGCCTCAATTGGTCCTCAGCAACTGAAGGGTTTGGCAAGTCAGGCGGTTGTCTTGCAGCAGGAACTCCATCAGATTCTGTCTCGGGCAGATTCAACGGGATATCGAATCTTTAACACGAGTGAACTTAAGGTAATCGTGGATGGGGGGACCGCTGGTGTAGCGCCTGTCTCGATCAATACGATCGGAAGAATTGCGGGCCTTTCGATGCTTAACGAGTCTGCAGTTATTCCAGACGATGAGGTTTCTGACGAATCTGAACTGAATGTTGCAGTTAATGACTTAGTGTATGGAGATGAGAGTGCCGTGAACAAGTTTGTAGCGGCACTTAAAAGCGAACAGCGCCCGGATCTCCCTGCCGATGTTTTTCGTCGGGCGGCAGACGAAATGACCCAGCAAAGGATCCGTGTCGGTGCGGCGCAGGCTCGGATCGACCGGTCGGTTCAGCGAACCGAGGATCTCAAGCTGACGGTATCCATTTCGCTTTCCAACGAAGTCGACACCGATTTCGCTGAGTCCACGATGGAAGTTCAAAAGGCGAAAGCCCTGCTCGAAGCAGCCCAATCGATCACCGCGACGATCGGCTCGATGAATTTGTTCCAAAGACTGGGTTGATGAAGCGTCAATCAAATTTGCAAAGTTCTATGGTATTAAGTCGGGTTTAACGCAGGAAGGAATAAGGAAGCATCATGGTTATCCCAATTGGTATTGTCATCGGTTTTGGCTGCGCGCTGGCGGGGTATGTACTCCACGGCGGAAACCCCGTGGTGCTTTGGCAGCCGACCGAGATGTTGACGATTTTTGGTCTGGCGATTGGTGCGACGATTTCATCCAATAACAGCCGAACGATCAAGCTGATGATGCATGACTTGGGTGCGGTGTTTAAGGGCTCGAAAGTCAACAAGGTCTTCTTGCTCGATGTGCTTGCGCTCATGTTTGAGTTACTCAACAAGATCCGTAAAGATGGCTTGATGGCGCTCGAAGCCGATATCGAAGAGCCCGAAAACAGTGAGATCTTCAAGAAGTATCCCGCAGTTCTCGAAAACCATCACCTTGTCGAGTTCCTCACCGATTACCTTCGGATGATGCTTGGCGGTTCTCTGAATCTTGTCCAGCTTGAAGGTTTGATGGAGCAAGAGCTCGAGGAATTCGTAAAAACCGAGCATCTTGCGGTGCATGCGGTCGACAACATGGCGCAGGGTTTGCCCGCCTTCGGGATTGTTGCGGCGGTGATGGGTGTGGTTCAGACCATGGGCTCAATCGGTTTGCCACCTGCAGAGCTGGGTAAGCTGATTGGTGCGGCGCTTGTGGGAACCTTCTTGGGGATTTTGTTCTCCTATGCGGTGGTTGCGCCGATGGCAGCGGCCATGGCGCAGCGCGGTGAATTAGAAATCAAGTCCTTGTTCGCGGTGAAAGCAATTTTGCTCGCGAGCCTGAACGGCTTCACCCCTCCCCAGGCTTGTGAGTTTGGTCGCAAAATCATGTTCCCTGACCAGCGCCCAACCTTTAAGGAGTTCGACGAAAAGGCCAAGGAAGTCAAGGGTAAGTAATCTGAGGCGGCGATCATGCCGCCTTGGCGTTTTTCGTTTTTGGAATAGTCATGGCCTCAGCACCCGGAAAAGAATTAGCACCAATCGTTGTCAAGCGCGTCAAGAAGGTTGTTGGCGGCGGGCACGGTGGTGCCTGGAAAATCGCCTATGCAGATTTCGTGACGGCGATGATGGCTTTCTTTTTGCTCATGTGGGTGCTTGGCTCAACGACCTCCGGTGACTTGGCTGGTATTTCTGCTTACTTCCAGAATCCCCTCCGGCTTGCCATGGACGGGGGGCAGGGTTCAGGCGACACGCGAAGCATTGTGAAGGGTGGGGGTGATAACGTCACCAAGGCTTCAGGTCAGGAGCAGCGTGCAGACTCCAATAGTGTGCAGCGCAAAATGTCTGAAAGCGAAGCCTACGAGCAATACAACACCAAGCAAAAAGGTCAGCTTGAAGAGATGCGGTCTGAGGTCGAGTCGCAAATCGCAGGTGACAAATCGCTTGAGGAATATCAAAAACAGATTTTCATGGACGTCAGTTCAGACGGTTTGCGGATTCAAATCGTCGATGAAAAGAATCGGCCGATGTTTGAGAGCGGATCGGCTTCGATGCCTGACTACGCTAAAAAGCTGATGCGTGTTATCGGCAAAGTGCTCGCCGGTGGCGGCCAGCCTTTGAGAATTGAAGGTCATACCGACGGCAAACCTTTCCCGGGTGCGGCTTCAGGCTATACCAATTGGGAACTTTCGTCCGATCGGGCAAACGCTGCGCGTCGCGAGTTGATTGCCGGAGGGCTTGAAGGCGCTCGGGTTTCCCAGGTTGTTGGCTATGCCGACTCGGTCAAACTCAATCCAGAGGACCCCAATGATCCGATGAACCGACGCATTTCGATCACGATTCTTAATGCGCGTGGTGCGGCAAAAGCGACGGGACAATCAGAGCCTCAGTCGCCTGGAGGGCTCCAGCCCGCGGGCTCTGTGCCCTCATCAGGTGGCGGCGCGACGTGGGTGCCAAACACCTCAGGATCGCCCAAAAATGCGATCAAGGAGACCATGCCAAAGATTGTGGATAATCTCCCGGCATTCCCCGCTGCTTCCTTCCTTGGTCGTAGCGTGCGAGGCGGTGAGAGTGCGGCGCCAGCCAATGGCGCGGGATCTCCTGGTGCGGCTGTGCCTGCAGCGCCGCAGAGCGGTACGGCAACCATGCAAGGTGCAGCAACCACGCAAAACGGTACGGCAACAACGCAGCCTGCCGGGTCAGGTGCCAGCGCTCCTTCTGCGATGCCTGCTGCGCGCGCCATGCCACCCGGCGGGGCCCAAGACGGGCAGGCCGCTTCCCGCGCTCGTTCGCCTGGTCTCACGCTTCCGCCGCCGAGGTAGTCGATGCGGCGTCTGCCATGTCAAGTCCCCGCCTGGATTTTCCAGGCGATCGTTTTTGGGCTTTCGCTTTGCCTGAGCGGGGTCGCTCATAGCGCTTCTGCAGCGCCAGCATCGGCGGCACCTGAGGCGGTCAGCAAGGCTTCGCCGTCTGAAACAGCCGGTAGTAGAGCTTTGTCGCCTGTAAGCCCGACTAAGCCCGCGGCATCCAAGGGTGCTAAAGAGGCGAAAGATGCCAAGGATGACGATGCCAGAAGCTCAAAGGATTTGGCGATCGCCTACCAGCGTTTGAGCGAACAGGCGGAAAAAGCCACCGCTTGTATTTTTGATCCCAAGTGTTTGTCCTCAGACCGGAAAGTCTTGCAACTGATGGTGCAGCGGCGTGAACTGCTCGACAGGCTTGCCGCAAGAGCGCAAAAAGGCGATCTTGAAGCCGGCTACTGGCGAGGGACGATCGCCATGGAATTGGCTCGCCGCCAGGTGAACCGTGGCGAGCTCAACTCGGATGACCTGGGGGCGCGTAAAGAAGCGATGTTGATCACCGCGTTTGGTGCTGAAGAGTTCCGCACAGCGGCAAAGTTTTTGCAAGCACCCGCAGATAAAGGCCTGCCCGATGCATGTGATCGGATCGCTGAGATTTTGGCTCACGGCTACGGGCTGCATGCCGACATCAAGCGAGCGGCTGAATATTATCGCTGTGCCGGCCTTGGCTTTTTAAAAGAAGGGCGTAAAGACGAGGCTGCGCAGGTGATTGGAAAAATGCGCGGATTTTTACCCTCCAACCATATGTACATTGTGGAATTGTATGCAAAACTGATCACCCGCGAGCCCAACTATCCATGGCGCATACCGTCGGAGACAGCTGCCTTGATGGAGAAGTCAGTAGGCTGGGGGAATGTCCCCGGACCCGTCGAAGACAGGACCAAATCGCATTCGAGTAAAACGCATTGATGAGCATTGACCGTTGAGGATACGATCATGATGAAGGAAGTGTTGCAATACCTTGGGAACTGGACCAAATTGGTATTCAAGGTGATTGGCGCTGCTATTTTTGCAGCCGGTGGTGTGTTCATGATCGGCGAGCGACTGGAAATCGGGCGCCTTGAAGCCGAAGCTGTCTGCCGTGTATGCCCGGATCCTTCGGGCTGTATGCAGGTTCGGGGCTATTTGCCCACGGCGCCCCACTATCCTGATCTCACAAGACGCATGGTTGGTTCTTATACGCGAACCGTTGGTAGTCTTTTGGGTGCCAATTACAGCGCTTCGGATACACCAGGATCTGGCGCAAAGCCTGCGGCGCCCGCGAAAGCTGCCGGAGCACCGGCAGCGCCAGCAGCACCCGTAGCCCCAGAGGCGAAACCTGCGGCAGGTAAAGTCGCATCCAACGTGTGACTGGTAAGCAAGCGAATACCGTCGATGCTAAACCCGCCCAAGCGATTCGATGCTTGGAGCAGGGCTTTGTTTTTCGGGGCAGGCTGATTCAGCGCTTCATTGCGGCGCTGATTGCTGTTTCATGCAGCCTTCTCGTCGCTTGTTCAGACTATAACGATGCGCGTTCGGTCTATTCGGCAGGCCGGCACGAAGAGGCGTTTAAAAAGCTCTACAAGCTTGCAAAAGAAGGACATCTGAAGGCCCAGTATGAGGTGGCGATGATGTTCAACAATGGCATCGGCGTGGCAAAGGACAAGGAAGAGGCCTGGAACTGGTTTATTCGTGCTGCAAAAGGCGGCAATGTTGATGCGCAGGTTGAACTTGGTGCGCACTACGAGGCCGGTGCAGACGGTCAACCCAATGGCATCATGGCCGCGCAGTGGTGGAAGACCGCGGCGAAAAATGGTTCCGGTGTTGCTGCATTCAACCTTGGTACCATGTACCGAGCTGGTCGGGTGACAGCTCGCGATCTCGTGCGTGCTTATGCCTGGTTTATGGTTGCAGAAGATCTCGGTGTGATTACCGCGAAGGATCATCTGCGTAATTTGCGCGATTTGATGCCCGAGCAGGATGTTGCGAAAGCAGAACGTCTCAGAGATGGTCTGCTCAAAGACGAGGCGGCATCCACAAAGGGTTGAGCGCGGGCGCCTGGACTTTGGCGTCGAGTCACTCAATCGTCATGCTCGCGGGAAAAATGATTAGGAGATTACCGTGGCCAACGAGGAAAGCGGCCAAGAAAAAACCCTAGACCCTACACCGAGACGGCTTGAGAAAGCGCGTGAGGAAGGGCAGTTTCCGCAAAGCCCGGACGTCACGACCTTGGTACTCGTGAGCATTGGCGCGCTTGCCATCTGGGTGGCAGGCGGCCGTTTTCTTCAAGCCTTGGTTGACTCGACCAAAATGGCGCTGTCCTTCAGCGATCCGGCGCGGGTGACACCATTTCTGATTGAATGGCTGTTGGGTCCTGTTGGATCGCTGCTGATTTGGATCGTGCTTGTTTTATTGATCTTGTGGCTTGGTTCGGTGCTTGGGCCCTTTGCGCTCGTCAATTTTCAGCCCAAATTATCAAACTTTAAGATCGATCCTGAAAGAATATCGTTCATCAATGGCTTAAAGCGAATCTTTTCGAGCCAGGGCCTGAGTCAACTCGGGCTCGCCTTGTTGAAGGCAACCTTGATCGTCCTTGCCATCGGGATTTACCTTTGGGTTGTGATCGACGGGGTGAGTGCGTTTGCAGGCATGAGCCTCACGAACGCGATTTTGTATGCCTTGCGCCTGATTGGCGGGGGCATGCTCGTGCTCATCGCCGTTGTCCTGATTCTCGGCGTCAGCGGGGGCTTCATCACGGCCTTGCTGTTTAAAGAACGTATGAAAATGTCGATTCAGGAGTTGCGCGATGAACTCAAGGAGAGCGAAGGTAATCCTGAACTGAAAGGAAGAATCCGGCAAAAGCAGCGTGAAATGGCCCGCAGTCGAATGATCGCCGCGGTTGAAAAAGCTGATGTTGTGGTGATGAACCCAACCCACATCGCTGTGGCCTTGCGTTATGAGGCTGACAAGATGGCTGCACCGGTCGTGGTTGCCAAGGGGCATGACAATTTCGCCTTGAGAATTCGTGAAGTTGCCAAGGAGCACCAGGTGCCTGTTACTGAGAGTCCGGTCCTGGCTCGAGCGCTTGACGGCGCGGTTAAGGTGGGTGCGGCCATCCCTGAGCCTTTATACCGCGCCGTGGCCGCGCTGATCGCCTGGGCTTACGAGGTTAAGGCCGAGCCTGCACGTGCACCCGAACTCTATCTGCCCGACGACGCTATTCCTTCGGAATTCCGCCCTGAAACCAAGTCTCAAAATCAGGGCACACCACAATCGGCATGAAGCGTTGCGAGCATTGTTTTGACTTGAAGTTTAAGCACTCGCCATCCATGTCCTTAAAGATGCGGATGAAGTAAATCGGCTTGCCCTTAACGCCCGAATCTTTTTGCTCGTATTGCTTCACAAGGCTCCGTTTGCCTTCCCACCAAAGACAGGTGGCGCAGCAATGCTGGTCGGGATAAATCCTTGCGGTGATCGGCTCAGTACTGGCCTGAGATTCTCCTTCGGGTTTGCTGCCAAACAAAGCCATATGCTTTTCCTTAATCGCCGCTTGGCGGCACGTAGCCTGCTGGTTGATCAACGTCGTCGGAGAAAAAATAATTTTCCATTTGTTGTGCCAAATATTTTCGCGCACGCAAATCGGCAAGATTAAGCCGATTCTCGTTCACAAGCATGGTCTGGTGCTTAATCCATCCTTGCCAGGCTTCTTTACTTACCGACTCAAAAAGACGCTGACCCAGGGTTCCAGGATAAGGTGGAAAGTCCAAGCCTTCGGCGTCTTTGTTTAATTTAATACAGCGAACCGTTCTCATACTGCAATATCCTTCAAAGGCGAGCTCAAGTCCTTCATCAAGACCTGCGAGTTGCGTTGTCGATCATAAAGGCCTCGACGCTGCGGCGGTAGTTCATCAGGCGTCACCTGTACAAAGCCCCGCTTTAAAAACCAGTGCATCGTACGCGTTGTGAGCACAAAAAGCCGCTTTAACCCTGCTGCTCTTGCCCGTTGTTCGATATGGCGCAACAGGCGTTCGCCGTCACCCTGACCTTGTGCACCGGGGTTTACCGCCACGCAGGCCATTTCTCCCATGCCTGATTCGGGGAAGGGAAACAGTGCAGCGCAGCCGAAAATCACGCCATCGTGTTCAATCACAGAAAAGCGTTCAATGTCGCGCTCAACCGTGCCCGGGTCGCGCCGGATCAGGGTGCCGTCATCTTCAAGTGGACGGATGATCGACAAAATCCCACCCACATCATCAATGCTTGCCTCGCGCAATGCTTCAAGTGTTTCCTCAACCACCATGCTGCCCACACCATCGTGCAAAAACAGTTCGAGCAACAGCGAGCCATCGGTATCGAAGGGCACGAGGTGGCTGCGCTCTACGCCGCCTTCGGCCGCACGCAGTGCAGCCTGGAGATAAGCACGCGCCGTATCGCTTGCTTGAAGGGCGTCTTTAGAGGCAAGCAGCTCACGCGCATTGGCTTCAGAAATTTCACTGAGCATCTCGCCGTCGGCGCTCACCATACCGGGTATTTCGGTGAGAAAAATCAGCTTATCGGCATCAAGTGCAATTGCGGTTGCGACTGCAATTTCTTCCATGCTGAGATTAAAGGCCTCGCCTGTCGGTGAAAAACCAAGCGGTGACAGCAGGACGACTGAGCCGTAATCGAGGGCTGAGCGAATCGCTGCACGATCGATTTTGCGCACCAATCCCGTGTGTTGAAAGTCGACCCCCTGAACAATCCCAACCGGTCTGGCGCTCACCAGGTTGCCAGAGATGACCCGGATGGCGGAGTTGGCCATCGGTGTGTTGGGCAGTCCTTGCGAAAAGGCCGCTTCAATATCAAGCCGAATCTCCCCGGAAGCCTCCTTGAGGCATTCGAGCGCATGTGAATCCGTGATTCGCATGCCTTGGGCAAAGCGTCCTTCGAGCCCGCGAAGCCGAAGTTGCTCCTCAACCTGCGGACGGCAGCCATGGACCACCACAATCCGAATACCAAGCGCAGTCAGCAGGGCGATATCCTGAATCAGGGCGTTTAATCGGCCGGCCTGGACAAGTTCGCCAGGAAAGCCAACCACAAAGGTCCGATGCCTAAAATTGTGGATGTATGGAGCAACCGAACGGAGCCAATAAACAAACTGGGAGGCTGCTACGGCAGGCGCACTACCATAGCTGTAGGGGTTGCCCGAGTGCTGATAATCACCTATGGACGCTACGGATGACCCGCCAGATGCTAACTCATGAGACATGATGCTATTTTCGCATAAGCTTGACGCCCAGCCTTTTGGTGACTGGAGCCAAACCGTGACGTCTTTTAGCGATGCTCTCAAGCGCGCTGCTGCCCAAGCAGCGATCCAATATGTGAAAGCTGACATGATCCTGGGTGTCGGTACCGGATCAACCGTCAACCATTTGATTGATTTGATCGCCGAGCATGGCCTGCGGCTTGATGCAGCGGTTTCCAGTTCTGAGGCGAGCAGCAAGCGCTTGAGAGCACTTGGTATTAGGCTTCTGGATGCCAATGCGCTCGATCGTTTGTCGCTTTATATCGATGGCGCTGACGAGGTCGATCCGAGACGCTGCCTCATCAAGGGAGGTGGCGGTGCGCTCACCCGGGAGAAAATCCTTGCCGATCTCGCTGACCGGTTTATCTGCATTGTTGATGCAGCGAAATGCGTCCCCGTGCTCGGCGCTTTTCCGCTACCGATTGAAATCCTGTCCATGGCACGCTCACAAATCTCGAGAAAGCTTGAATCGATGGGTGCGAAGGTTCGCCTGCGAGAAGGTTATATAAGTGATAACGGTCATCCCATCATCGATGTGTCAGGACTTAGGATTGATGATCCGGTCGCTTTGGAGTCAACCATCAACCAATGGCCTGGCGTGCTGACGGTCGGACTTTTTGCGGCAAGACCAGCCGATCTGGTGATCGTGGCAGGGCAAGACGGCGTCATAACCCTGCCTGCCTCCTGAGCGCGGCAGCAGACATCGATGCCGCTTTTCTGCCGATCAGTGGTCGATACGCTCAAACACCGCGGCGATACCCTGGCCGCCGCCAATACACATGGTGACCAGCGCATAACGGCCTTGAATCCGTTGTAGTTCATGGATCGCTTTAAGCGTGATAATCGCACCGGTGGCACCGATCGGATGTCCGAGCGAGATCCCTGATCCGTTTGGATTCAGCTTCTCCGGATCGAGATCGAGGTCGCGACAAACCGCAAGTGCCTGCGCTGCAAAGGCCTCGTTCGCCTCAACGACATCCATCTGGTCTGCACGAAGCCCGGCTTTCGCGAGCGCTTTTCTCGAGGCAGGAACCGGGCCGATGCCCATGATGTGGGGCTCCACGCCGGCGTGCGCATAACTTACCAGACGGGCCATCGGCTTTTTGCCATGACGCGCCGCTGCGGCTGCATCCATCAGCACAACAGCGGCGGCGCCATCATTGATGCCCGAAGCGTTGCCAGCGGTAACTGTTCCATTTTCCTTTATAAAGACGGGTTTCAGTTTGCTCATATCCTCGGGTTTGACGTCCATACGAACATGCTCGTCGGTATCAAAAACAACCGCGCCTTTGCGTGATTTGATTTCAAGGCCGAGAATCTGCGCCTTGAACCGTCCTTCCTCGATGGCCCGGGCCGCACGCTTATGGCTTTCTACAGCAAGCGCATCCTGATCGTCACGGCTGATGCCCCATTGCTTGGCGACGTTCTCAGCGGTGATACCCATGTGGACGGTTTGAAAAGGATCGGTCAATGCGCCAACCATCATGTCGACGGTGTTGCCATTACCCATGCGGGCACCCCAGCGCTCCGCAGGTAAGACATAAGGCCCACGACTCATGCACTCAGCGCCACCGCCGATGGCAATATCGGCATCGCCGAGCAAAATCGACTGCGCAGCGCTTACGATCGCTTGCAAGCCGCTGCCGCATAAACGGTTGACATTCATGGCCGGCGTATCTTTGCTAAGGCCGCCTTCAATGGCTGCAACCCGTGACAAATACATATCGCGGGGCTCGGTATTGATCACATGGCCAAAGGCCAGGTGCCCCACTTCGGCTGGATCGACGCCAGCGCGACTTACGGCCTCACGAACAACACTGGCTGCAAGCTTGGTGGGTGCGAAGTCTTTCAAACTACCGCCAAAGGTGCCGACTGCCGTGCGGGCACCTTCGACAACGACCACTTCTCTACTCATGGGAATCTCCTTGGGAATTAGAACGGTTACTCGGGCACCGCAAGATCAGATGTGATCTTAATGCAGCGTGGTTGCACGCCCTTTGCTGCGGCCACGGAAAATACTATGCAATGCGCGCATCGTGCCAACAATCACGCCATCTTGTCCAATCGTATGCGTGGCATCGGCAAGCAGGTCCCATGTCACATCAGCGCCCGCGGCTTTCAGGCTCCTGTATGCCTGTTGCCCGTAAATCGCCGGGACGCGGTGGTCCAGATCACCATGGATCAGGTGAACCGAACAGTCAACATGCTCATGCGCCAGAAGCGGCCGCGCGAGTTGGGCAGCGTAGGCCACAACAATGCTGCAAAGGGGCAATACCGATGCCTCGTCTTGATGGGCTTGCCCTCGCGTTGACCGTCGAATAAGTTCTAAGGCGACGGTTGCGCCTTGCGCAAAGCCAATCAAGGCGGTCTGTGATGCAAGCAAGCCAAGTAAGCGCTGTTGATCCTGAACCTGCTGGGCAACGAGGCGGGCGCAGCTTGCTGCAGCATCGCGGCGACTGCGATGTTTTTCCCACCACAGGCCATCGCCTAGCGGGGGCTGCAAAATCATGCAAAGCGCACTCGGAAATTTAAGCTGCCAAGCAATGGCAACAGGCGCAAACGACTCAGCGCTTGATTGGTCGCCTGGCAAAAACACAAGCAAGCGGCTTGGCGCATGCTTTTGATTGATGGGTGGCAACTCGATCCATGCTGTTGACTTTTTCATCACTCGGCCCGCTCAAGCGTGATCGAGCACCACGACTTCGACGATTTTGGCCGCGTCTTTGCACTTATCGGTCAGTTCCTCGAGCAGTTCGTAGACCGCTTTCATTTTGATCACTTGTTTAGTGTCTTCCTCGTCGCGGAAAAGCTTTGACATGGCCGCGCGCATCACCCGGTCGGCATCCGATTCGAGGCGATCGATCTCCTCGCAAGTCTGAAGGATCGCCCGAGCATTGTCCCAGTTTGCCATCAGCTTTACGGCATCGCGCAATCGTTCAGCCCCCATTAAGCCAAGTTCGGCCAATTGCACCGCTTCCTTGGTAACACTCTGCAAGTCGTAGAGCACCACAGCTTCAGCCACATCCTGAACCAGGTCAAGCACATCGTCGAGAGCATTGACCAGGGTATGGATCTGGTCGCGATCGATCGGGGTGATAAAGGTCTTGTGCGCCATCGCAATGGTATCGAGGGTGGTCTTATCAGCCGATTTCTCGATGTCATCCACCTTGGCAATCAATTGCCTGCGCGCCGCCAGATCGTCGAAACGGTGCAGCAGTTCCACAAGCACCTTGTTACCCTCAACCACCTGGGTTGCGAGCTTATCAAAGTGTTCAAAAAAACTGCCATCCGCAGGCAAGAGGCGAGAAAACATGGCGTAGCGCCTTAGAGCTGTCACAAGGCCGTCATCTTAAATCACCGCAGCCCCGCCTCGCCCGCAAGAGATGCTTAAGTACGATTCAAACAATCAAGATAAGCGTCGCTATCGGGGATGCGCTTGTGCCTTTGCGCCTCCCAAAGCACAAGCCCCAGACATTCCATGGCCCGATGGGCCGCCTGATGGCGATCGCCCTGTTGCCTGCTGAGGAGGGCCTGCCAGGCTTTGCGAATCCCCGGTGGCTGATCCGCGCCGATTTGTTCCTCAAGCGCAAGATGCATCGACAGGTGCAGAAAGGGGTTCTCATGGCCTGAGTCGGGATGAAAAGCCGATTCAACGGCTCGATCGGGTTCATCAAGCAGGGCCTGATACTCGGGATGATCCGCGCACCAGGATGCGGCAAGCATCTGGAGCGGTTCGCAGGGAAGCCCCTGCTTGCTGCGTCGCCAGGCATCACAAAAAAAGCGTCGAACGTCTGCAGAACTCGGATTAAAAAGCATGGAGCCTTAGCGTATGGATCAGGATATTGTCGATTTCAACGTTTTTTTCGGCTGCTGCACTGTTCGATCTGGTTTTGTTTTATTTTTCATATCACAAAGATCCGCAACCCTGCAAACAGGGCAATCCGGCTTTCTTGCCTTGCATACATAACGTCCATGCAGAATCAGCCAGTGGTGGGCGTCACGCAAAAACTCAGGTTCAATGAAGCGCAGCAGTTTCATTTCAACCGCAAGCACGTCTTTACCGGGCGCCAGACCGGTGCGGTTAGCCACCCGAAAAATATGGGTGTCGACGGCCATCGTGGGCTCGCCAAAGGCGGTGTTGAGCACCACATTGGCTGTTTTTCTACCAACGCCCGCAAGTGCTTCCAAGGCTTCACGCGCTCTGGGAACTTCGCCGCCATGACGCTCGATCAACATGGCACAGGTTTGCAGCACATGTTTCGCTTTGGATTGGTATAGGCCGATGTGCTTGATGTGTTTGATCAGACCGGCTTCACCGAGTTTGAGCATCGATGCCGGGTCGGGTGCTTCCTTAAACAAGCCTTGGGTGCCCAAATTCACGCTTTTATCGGTGGCCTGCGCCGAGAGGATGACCGCGATCAACAATTCAAAGGGATTTCGCCAATGCAACTCAGTTTGGGGATGAGGGTTGGCGGCGCGCCAACGCTCAAACATCTCACGGCGTTTGGCTCGGTTCATGTGCGGATTAGGCCCGTGGTTTGCTAAGGCGCGCCTGTCTTGTTTTTGCCCTTGCAATCGCGGCATCGATGATGGCACGTGCTCGCGGCGTGGATGCAGCATCTGTCTGGCGTTTGGCCTCCGCTTTTTCCAACTGATAGCGAAGCCCTTCCTCCTCCTGCCTTCGCAGGCGCTCGCCGCGTGACTCAAAGCGCGTTTTGGCCGCAGCCGCGTCCGCCGCTGTCCATTCACGCGCAGATTCCCAGGGCCGCAGCTCGATACAGTCCACAGGGCAGGGAGGCAGGCAAAGCTCACAGCCTGTGCAGCGTTCGGGAATCACAGCATGCAATCGCTGCGGACCTCCCAGGATGGCGTCGACCGGACAGGCAATGATGCATTTCGTACAACCGATGCAGTCCTCGGCCACGATCCATGCATAACGCAGGCTTTGCTCCTGGCCGCAGCTCGGGTCTAGCGGCTTTGCGACGCTACCCGTGAGGCGGGCAAGCGCCTCAATGCCCTTTTGTCCACCAGGTGGGCAACGATTGATATCGGCTGAACCTGATGCAATAGCCTGCGCATAGGGTTTACAAGCCGGGTAGCCGCAACGGGTGCATTGGGTTTGGGGGAGGATTTGATTGATTGCCTCAGCAAGATCCATATCGGACCGCACCGGGCATTAACGCGACTTGATGCGACGGGGATGGGTGGCAATGAAATCCCGCACTCGCGGGTATATCAGATCACGCCATCGCCTGCCGCTGAAGATGCCATAGTGTCCAGCACCCATCGCCACATGATGCTGTTTGTGTGCGGCGGGCAAATTGGGTGTAAGCCCGTGCGCTGCCTCGGTTTGGCCCGAGCCAGAGATGTCGTCGAGCTCACCTTCAATCGTGAACAGGGGCACGTCGCGGATTGCTTTTGGGTCGACCCGAAGTACCTCCCCGTCCACATCAACATCCCAGGTCCCGTTCGGAAGCATGTGTTTCTGGAACACGGTGTGAATCGTATCGAGGTAGTACTCCGCCGGCATATCGAGTACGGCGTTGTACTCATCATAAAAACGTCTGTGCTGCTCAGCGTCTTGCATATCCCCACGAACCAGGCTCTGGTAGAAGTCCCAATGTGAGGTTGCGTGCCGGTCAGGGTTCATCGCGATAAAACCCGCATGCTGCAAAAAGCCGGGATAAACCATACGGCCTGCGCCTGGATACCTGCCAGGTACACGGAAAATCACATTATTTTCGAACCAAGCAAAAGGCCGATCCGTTGCATACTGGTTAACCGTGGTTGGGCTGCGCCTTGCGTCAATCGGACCACCCATCATGGTCATGCTCAGCGGTCGTGCGTTGTCCTTGAGTGAACACATCAAACTGATGGCCGCCATGACCGGGACGGTTGGCTGGCAAACCGACATCGAGTGAACCTCAGGCCCTAGGAGCCTGAAAAATTCAATACAGTAATGAACATAGTCATTGAGGTGAAAGTCACCTTCGGACAAGGGCACCATCCGGGCATCCACCCAATCGGTGATGTAGACATTGTGGTCGGGCAACATGGTGCGCACGGTGTCGCGCAACAATGTTGCGTGGTGCCCCGACAGTGGGGCAAACATCAAGACAGAGGGATCTTTTTCACGGTGTGCCAGCGATTTGGGAAGCAGGCGCTCAAATCGTATTAATTTGCAAAACGGTTTATTGAGCACGCAACGCTCGATAATCGGCACTTCTTCGCCATCGATCATCACGTTTTTAATACTGAAGAGAGGCTTTTCATAGTCCTTGCCGAGGCGGTGCATCAGTTCGAGACCCGCTGAAACGCGCGCAGCACCGGGGATGTATGAAAAAGGGCTGTAGGGGTTGGCATACATTTGCGATGCCGACAAAGCCCAGTCTGAAAGGGGTTGCAAAAAGGCCCGTTGTGCTTCCTGCCATTGATAGAGCATCTTGCTTTGTCCTTGTTAGCGCTTGAGCTCGGAAAGCTTGTCCGCCTTGTCTTTCCAGTCCTCGGCATCAGGCAATGCACCTTTTGCACGGGTGATGCTCGGCCATCCGCCCTTTGAAAGCTCAAGGTTGAGCTTGATCATATGTTCCTGGTCGGGAGGCACGTCTTCCTCGGCGCGGATCGCATCTACGGGACACTCGGGTATGCAGACCGCACAGTCAATACATTCATCGGGGTCGATCACCAGCATATTGGGACCCTCCCGGAAGCAATCAACCGGGCAAACATCCACGCAATCGGTGTAGCGGCAGCGGATGCAAGATTCCATGACGACATGAGTCATTGCTAGACCTCTTTTGACCTGAATCATCGAATTCTAGCCCAAGTGTAAAGTAAAGCTGACGCCGCTTCAGACTGTCGCTAGAATCAAGGCATGATCATCTCGTCCTTGCTTGATACCGACCTCTACAAGTTCACCATGATGCAAGTGGTGCTTCACCACTTTCCAGGTGCGCAGGTCCAGTATCGCTTCAAGTGTCGTACGGCAGGTGTTGATTTTCGGCCGCTGGTCGATGAAATCCGCGATGAGATTAATGCCTTGTGCACGCTGCGGTTTCGCGAGCGTGAACTTGATTACTTGCGAAGCCTTCGATTCATCAAAAGCGACTTTGTCGATTTTCTCGCGCTCTTTCAGATGAATCCACGATGGATTGAACTGAGGGGCCTCGATTCGGGCGAGTTGGACATGACGGTTGAAGGCCCGTGGCTACACACCATCCTCTTTGAGATCCCGGTGCTGGCAATCATCAACGAACTTTACTTCAGACGCATGCACCCCATGCCTGACTACACGGAAGGCAGACGTCGTTTGATCGAAAAGTCGCGCTTAATTCGGGAAGATCGGGAGCTTGGCGGATTGACGCTTGCCGATTACGGCACCCGTCGTCGTTTTTCACGTTTGTGGCATGAAGAGGTGCTGCTGAGTTTGAAAACATCGCTGGGGCCGCATTTCGTGGGCACATCGAATGTGTTCTATGCCATGAAGCATGGCATGACGCCTTTGGGAACAATGGCGCATGAATACCTGCAGGCCTGCCAGGCTTTAGGTCCGCGCCTGCGCGATTCGCAAATCTACGGCTTTGAAACCTGGGCGCGCGAGTACCGGGGCGATTTGGGTATTGCTTTGTCGGATGTTTACGGGCTCGATGCTTTCTTGAACGATTTCGATTTGTACTTCTGCAAACTGTTTGACGGTGCCCGACACGATTCAGGCGATCCTTTCCATTGGGGTGAAAGAATGATCGCGCACTATGAGCAGCGACGCATTGATCCAAAAACGAAAACGCTAGTCTTTTCTGATGGCTTGACATTTCCTGTGCTGATTGAGCTTTACAAGCGCTTCCATCAACGCAGCAAAATAGCCTTTGGTGTTGGCACTAATCTTACGAACGATCTTGGTTATGTACCGCTCCAAATCGTCATGAAAATGGTTCGTTGTAACGGCCAGCCGGTTGCAAAGTTATCCGATACGCCTGCCAAAAACATGTGTGATGATGTGGCCTATTTAGGTTATCTGCGCCAAGTGTTTGGTATTCCGCTACCCCAGGAGTCAAAGGAAACCGCATGATTCCCGATACCTCGATTGCGCGCCAGTCAATCTTGCGACGTATCCGCCAGGCCCAAGGTCATGGCGATCCGGCAAAGGGTTCCCCCGCTGATTTGGTGCGCCGGAGTGAACGCGATGCTTATCTCGCCGAGCACCCGCGTGGTTTGGGGCCCAGTATCGGCGCTGATGTTGTTGATCACTTTTGCACACAAGCCCAGCGCATGGCAAGTACGGTTGACCGTGTACCAAGCGAATCCGAAGTACCGCAGGCGATGACAAGATATCTGGTCGACATGGACTTGAGTCTGCGCGTTGCAGCCTGGCCCGGGTTCTCCCGTATTGATTTCACGACGAAGCCGGCAGACCTGCCTGCGCTTGAGCTTGAGTTTCGCGCGCCAAGGGGCGATGACCTGGTCGGGCTCGGTGGTGCTTTCGCAGGTATCGCTGAAACAGGGACTTTGATGCTTTTGTCGTCAGCGCAAACACCTGCCTCAACCCACTTGCTGCCTGAAACCCACATCGCCTTGTTGCCAGTTGATCGAATTGTTGCGCACTACGAGGATGCTTTTGCCTTGATGCGCGCCGAACATGCGGAGCCGCCACGTGCAATGAATCTTGTTTCGGGACCATCGAGGACTGCGGACATCGAACAAACCCTTGTGATGGGTGCACACGGTCCCTATCGGGTTCACATCATTTTAATCGGATGAGCCTTTCGGCTCGCGTCATCGGGTAAGACCTTCGCCTTAGGTCAGGTCCGAAGAAACATCGAAAGAGAAAGCAGCATGTCAGACCAGGATTTGAATCACGCATCCACAAAGCCGCGCTTGTTGATTACCCGCCGCGTTTTTCCCCAAGTGCTTGAATCACTTGCTGGGCATTTTGAAATCGAGCACAACGAGGCTGATGTGCCCTGGGATCTCGAAGAAATGCGGGCGAGAATTGCGCCGATGGATGCGCTCTACACGGTTGCGACCGATCGGATTGATGCCTCGGTGATTGCCGCGGCACCGCGCTTACGGATGATTGCCACAGGTTCTGTTGGGTTCAACCATATTGATCTTGCTGCCTGCCGGATGCGCGGTATTCCGGTGAGCAACACACCCGATGTGCTGACCGAGGCAACAGCCGATATGGCATGGGCGCTTCTCATGGCCACGGCGCGTCGGGTAACCGAGTCCGAGCGCTGGCTGCGTGCGGGTTCGTGGAAGGGCTGGGCTTGGGATCAGTTTCTCGGGGCTGATTTGTATGGGGCTACGCTTGGCATTGTTGGCATGGGCCGGATCGGCTGCGCGATTGCGAAAAGAGCGCAGGGTTTTTCAATGCGAATTTGTTATCACAATCGTAGCGAGTCAGCTCAGGCCGCTGCCTTGGGTGCAAGCTTGCTCAGTCTCGATGAATTGCTTGCATCCGCTGATCATGTCATGTTGGTATTGCCTTACTCTCAGGCCACCCATCATGTCATCGGGGAGGATCAACTCAAGGCGATGAAAGCGAGTGCCACCTTGATCAACATGGCCCGCGGCGGGATCGTCGACGATGCCGCACTTGCTAAGGCGCTACAGCAAGGCCTGATTGCGGCGGCCGGGCTTGATGTGTTTGAAGGCGAACCCGCCGTTCATCCTGATTTGCTTGCCTGTAACAACATTGTTCTGACGCCGCATATCGGTTCGGCCACCTTGTCATCAAGATTGGGCATGGCCATGCTGGCGGCGCGTAATCTTTTGGCTTGGCGTGAAGGCTCCTCTTTATTAACGCCGGTTCCCGGGCTATAATCGACGGTTCCTCACTGGCTAAGCGCTCCGACGCGCGTCTTGGCCGGTCATGCTTGAGCTTACTTTCAGATCGATTCGTTCGCGTGACGATGTTTTCAAGTTGCGCGAAAACGGGTTTTTTGTGAGCCCGGCTCAAGCGGTCCATGGGGAATTCCGCCAAGGAATCTAACCAATAAGGAGAAGTAACCGATGCGTCACTATGAAATCGTCTTGATCATTCATCCTGATCAAAGCGAGCAGGTACCAGCCATGGTCGAACGTTATAAAACCATGGTCGAATCGCAGCAAGGCAAGATTCATCGCATGGAGGACTGGGGACGCCGTCAACTGGCCTACGCGATTGCGAAAATGACCAAAGCACACTATGTGATGCTCAATCTCGAATGCACGCCGGTATGCCTGGCCGAGTTGGAAAACGCTTTTCGCTTTAATGACGCCGTACTGCGCCACATGACCACCAGCATGAAGAAAGCGCATACCGGTCAGTCACCGATGCTGCGCCAGATTCAGCGTGAAGAGTCGCGCCGCAGTGTGGTCGAGACTGCACCGCAATCGATGGCAGCGCATGCAGGCGACTAAGCGAGTTGATCCATCGGGCGGCATCTTAATCACCTGAGCCTTCGCCTTCGCCTGACTGCCCTGCAGACGCTTCGATACAGTCCCGCTGGTGTTGCGATTCTTGATGCGGCAGGTCGGGTCGATGCGCAAGTCATCGAGGCGGGCGCAGAGCGCCAGGTTCAGTTTGAGATGTCACTGCGCTTTACCGAAGCATTGGCGGTTCAGGCGAGTCGTCTTCCCTTAGGTAGCTTGCTGCAACTCGAAGGATTCATCGCACCGATTCGGATGCATGCGCGAAGCCTGCGTATGCATATTCAAGACATGAAGATCATTGAAGGACATTGACATGGCATTTACACGTCGCAACATGAAAGACCGCAAACCCAAGCGTCCCACCCAAGGAGCGCTATTTAAACGCCGGAAGTTTTGTCGTTTCACCGCTGAAAAAATGGAGTGGGTCGACTACAAAGACGTCGATCTGCTGAAAGACTTCATCACAGAAACCGGCAAGATCATTCCTGCACGTTTGACCGGGACCAGTGCGAAATACCAGCGCCAACTCACCGACGCGATTAAGCGCGCGCGTTTTCTTGCGTTGTTGCCCTACACCGACAACCACTGATTGAAACGAGAAGGAGTATTGTTATGCAAATCATCTTGCTCGAGAAGGTTGTCAACCTCGGTCAACTCGGTGATGTGGTCAAGGTTAAAGATGGCTACGCCCGTAATTTTCTGATCCCGCAAGGCAAAGCCCGGCGCGCGACACCATCGGCGATTGCGGAATTTGAGGCGCGTCGAGCTGAACTTGAAAAAGTTCAAGCAGACCGTTTGGCTGAAGCCAAACATGAAGCCGAACGCCTCCATGGGTTGAGCTTGCAGGTCAGTGAAAAGGCCGGGGTCGATGGTCGATTGTTTGGTTCAGTAACCAATTTTGACATCGCCGAGGCGCTGAAAAAACAGGGCTTTCAGGTTGAAAAAGCCATGGTCCGTCTTCCCAATGGTCCGCTCAAGACCATAGGCGATCATGATGTTGAGATCGCCCTGCACAGCGATGTGCTTTCAGCCATCAAAGTTTCGGTGGTCGGCGAGACGCACTAAAAGACTGTGTGCCCGGGTTTCGGCCCGGGCTCTATGTGGCCTTTTGAAAGGCAAGCCATCGCCGTGGAATCCCCCCGCGATCCCGAACTAAGTCAGTTAAGGCTACCGCCGCAATCGCTTGAGGCCGAACAAGCTGTGCTCGGGGGCTTGCTGCTCGACAACACGGCTTTTGATCGTGTTGCCGATCTCTTGCGGGCGGACGATTTTTACCGGGGCGACCACCGACAGATTTATGTCGCAATCGCATCACTCGTCGATAAAAATCAGCCGGCTGATGTGGTGACCGTGCATGAATCACTCAGCACCATCGGTAAAGCTGAAGAAATCGGCGGACTGATCTACCTGAATCGGCTTGCGCAAGACACGCCAAGCGCCGCCAACATTCGACGTTATGCTGAAATCGTTCGAGATCGGGCGATCTTGCGCAGGCTTATCGCTGTTGCAGATGATATTGCCAATCAAGCCCTCAATCCTCAGGGACGAGATACCCGGAGTTTGCTTGACGAGGCTGAGTCGAAGATCTTTAACATCAACGAAGAGGGTGCTCGCGGCCGCAGCGGATTTCAGTCGCTGACTGATCTTCTGAGTCAGGTGGTGGATCGGATCGGGGAACTTTATGATCAAAGTAATCATAACGGTATAACCGGCGTTCCAACGGGTTTTACCGATCTAGACAAAATGACGTCGGGTTTTCAGCCCGGCGACCTGGTGATTGTGGCAGGTCGGCCCTCAATGGGAAAAACAGCTTTCTCATTAAACATTGGTGAGCATGTGGCGGTCGACCAAAGCCTGCCGGTTGCAGTGTTCTCAATGGAGATGGGTGCAAGCCAGTTGGCGATGCGCATGGTCTGTTCGGTTGGCCGCTTGGATCAACAACGCGTTCGTACCGGACAGTTGGTCGACGATGACTGGCCGCGCTTAACCAATGCGATTCAAAAAATGCAGGATTCTCAGCTTTATATTGATGAGAGCCCCAGCCTCAATGCCTTGGAATTGCGTTCTCGAGCGCGCAAGTTATCGCGGCAATGCGGACAACTCGGTCTGGTGATTGTTGATTACCTGCAGCTGATGTCATCGGCTTCTGCCGTCGGGGAGAATCGCGCCACTGAAATCAGTGAGATTTCGCGATCGCTCAAAGGACTTGCCAAAGAGTTACGATGCCCGGTGATTGCGCTTTCGCAATTGAATCGTTCGCTGGAACAGCGACCCAATAAGCGACCGGTGATGTCTGATCTGCGGGAATCGGGCGCAATTGAACAAGACGCTGATGTGATTATTTTTATTTATCGTGATGAAGTGTATAACCCGGATTCGGCTGAAAAAGGAACAGCTGAAATCATTATTGGCAAACAGCGAAACGGCCCGATCGGCACGGTTCGCTTGACCTTTCTCGGCAAATACACCAAGTTTGAAAACTATAGCAGCATGGCTTGAGACTTGGCTTCGCGCTAGAGCGCTTCCGACGCAAAATCCGCAAGCCTTGAACGCTCCCCGCGTTGCAAAGTGATGTGCCCGGCATGACTCCAGCCTTTGAAGCGATCGACCACATAGGTCAGACCTGATGAACCTTCGGTCAGGTAGGGGGTGTCGATTTGAGCGATATTGCCCATGCAAATAACCTTGGTGCCGGGACCTGCTCTCGTGATGAGCGTTTTCATCTGTTTGGGGGTGAGGTTTTGCGCCTCATCAACGATCAAGAATTTATTCACGAAGGTTCGGCCGCGCATAAATGACATCGCCTTCACCTTGACTCGGCTGCGGATCAAGTCCTGTGTGCTTGAGCGTTCCCATTGGCTTGAACTGCTGTCACCTTTATTGAGTACCTCGAGATTGTCTTCAAGCGCCCCCATCCAGGGTTGCATTTTCTCTTCCTCGGTGCCCGGCAGGTAACCGATGTCTTCGCCAACCGGCACCGTGGCGCGGGTCATGATGATTTCGCTATACCGTCTGGCCTCGATCACCTGTTCAAGCCCGGCAGCAAGTGCAAGCAAGGTCTTGCCAGTGCCGGCTTGCCCCAGCAAGGAAACGAAATCAACCTGGGGATCCATCAGCAGGTTCATGGCGAAGTTCTGCTCGCGGTTGCGCGCGGTAATACCCCATACCGCATGCTTGGGGTGACCGTAATCCCGAAGTGTTTGCAAAACAGCACGTCTGCCAACAATTTCGCGAACGATCGCGTGCAGTGCCTGATTGCCTTCGATGTAAACATACTCGTTGACGCGAAGTGTGGGAACCAGTGGCCCTTGGATGCGATAAAAAGTATATCCAGACTGTTGCCAGGACTCGATGCCTTTGCCATGGCTTTCCCAGAAATCCGCAGGCAAGGCGGTCATCCCCGGGTAGAGCAGGTCGGTGTCTTCAAGCACCTGATCGTTGAGGTAGTCTTCAGCAATCAGCCCAAGTGCCCGGGCCTTGATGCGCATGTTGATGTCTTTAGACACCAGCACCACCTGCCGGTCAAGTCTTGAGGTTTGCAGGCTTTTCACAACCCCGAGAATCTGGTTGTCTGCCTTGCCTTCCGGCAGACCTGCCGGCAAATCGAATTTCAAACCTTGGGTTTGAATCAAAAGCTTGCCACTTGCTTCGGCATTACCCAAGGCATCAAGCGACATGCCAAGTTCGGTATCGCTGCCCGAAGCCTGCATGAGTTGATCAAGACTGCGAGCGATTTGTCTGGCGTGGCGAGAAACCTCAGACATGCCCTTCTTGTGCGCATCGAGTTCTTCGAGCGTGACCATGGGCAGGTAAACATCATGTTCATCGAAGCGAAACAAACTCGAAGGATCGTGTAACAGCACATTGGTGTCGAGTACGAACAAGCGACTCGCGCTTGTTTTTGTTTTTTTGCGTCGACTGCCCGTTGTTTTGCTTGTCGCTGGATGCTGACCAGGTAGCGACTCGATCAATGCCGGACTTGCTTCGTCGAGCGCATCGGCCGATGCTTCGTCGAGCGCTTCGGCCGATGCTTCGACGGCAAGCTTCAGATCATGAACGCGATCGGCTATTCCTGTGCCGGACGCTTTGCCCCCCGGCATGGTCATCGGCGTATCGTCGATTCGCTCATGGGAAATGGCCTCTGCGACGGGTCGATCCACGTTTGTTTTTTTCCGGGTTCCTTGGGTGCGTTGCTTGGCGACCGCTTCTAAGTCAATCAAGGTTGCTGGCTTGCGTGGGGCAGGTGGTAGGGGCATGTGCTTTGCTTTACTTTTTAGGGGACTAGGTTTTCTGCAATGACCAAAGGGTTGATGTTTTTCTTCAACCAGTCCATGGGGTGTACGTCGAGAAAGACTTTTTTGACCGAAGCATGATTGGTCAAATACTTTTTACAAACTCGAGTACCTCAGCGACATGGCCCGGAATCTTCACCCCACGCCAAACCTTTAGAAGCTCGCCTTGCTTGCTGATCACAAAGGTGGAGCGTTCGATCCCTCGGACCGGTTTGCCATACATGGTTTTATTTTTCATGACACCAAACTGGGTGCAGAGCGCCTCGTCGGGGTCGGAGATCAGCGCGAAAGGCAACTCGTACTTCTTCTTGAAATTCTCATGAGATTTAAGCGAATCGCGCGATACGCCAACGACAAGTGCCGACGCCGTCACAAAGGCGTCATGGTGATCGCGAAAATCCATGCTTTGCGTGGTGCAGCCCGGGGTGTTGTCCTTTGGATAAAAGTACAGCACCAGGGTTTGCTGCAGCTCGGCTGAGGAAAAACGGCCCGCTGTGGAATCGGCCTCAAATGGGCTGATGGATTGACCGGGGTTCGGGCTTTGTTGTTCGGGGCTTTGTGTTTCAGACATGCTTGGGATGACTCGCAATAGAAGGGCTGATCAATGAAAGGATTGCCGACGTCGCGGCTAGGCATGCATGGGCAAGAGTGCCGCCAGGACTTTGCGGCCTTCTGCCATCAAAATGTTGTAGGTGCGACAAGCAGCTGGCGTGGCCATGCATTCCAGCCCGATGCCTCGGGTGGCGATCTGGCTTGCGAGCCTGGGGTGCAGAAATCGCTGTTGGGCGCCTGTACCCAGAATCACCAGGTCCGGTTTGGCCTCGATCATGGGCTGAAAGTCTTCGGCGCTGATGTCTTGCCACTGCTTCGGGCGCCAAGCTTGAAGCATGCCTTCAGGCATGACCAAAAGGCTCCCCTCAGTGCTTTGGTTATTGACGGCGATCCAGTTGTCACCATAAGCCGTAATCGTGTGTAAGGAGGCTGCCTGATGTTCTTGAAGTTTCATAAGCGAATGATGCCGGATAGATTCATACGGAAATGTTACATTCCTCCGCTCCAGATCAGCCCCTTAGTCCGACCATCATGATGCCTTCTTGGGAATTCTCGCGCATTCAACGCCTGCCGCCTTATGTTTTCAATATTACGGGCGAGCTCAAAATGGCTGCGCGCCGTCGGGGTGAGGACATTATTGATCTCAGCATGGGCGATCCCGATGGCGCAACGCCTCAACACATCATCGACAAACTGGTTGAGGCGTCGCAAAAGCCACACACCCACGGCTATTCTGTATCCCGGGGCATTCCGAGACTGCGTAAGGCCATCGCCGATTGGTACGCACGCCGGTTTGCGGTTGAGGTCGACCCGGAAACGGAAGCAATCGTAACCATCGGATCAAAAGAGGGTCTCGCTCATTTGATGCTTGCAACCCTTGATCGCGGCGACACCGTGATCGTGCCCAATCCGAGCTACCCGATCCATATTTATGGCGCGGTGATCGCAGGGGCGGAGACGGTTTCCGTGCCGATGCTACCGGGTGTTGATTTTCTTGCCGAACTTGAAGCTGTCCTGCGTAGCGCAGCCAAAAAGCCAAAGCTGATGATTCTGGGATTTCCAAGTAATCCGACTGCGCAGTGCGTCGATCTTCCTTTTTTCGAGAAAGTCGTGGCTTTGGCGCATGAATTCAACGTCATGATCGTGCACGATTTGGCCTATGCCGATATTGTGTTTGACGGTTACCGAGCGCCTTCGATGCTCGAAGTGCCCGGCGCCCGTGAAGTTGCTGTCGAATCCTTTACGATGAGCAAAAGCTACAACATGGCGGGGTGGCGCATCGGGTTTATGGTGGGGCATCGCGAGATGATCGCCGCGCTCGCGCGCATTAAAAGTTATCACGATTATGGTGCCTTCACCCCGATTCAGGTGGCATCAATCGCCGCACTCGATGGCCCCCAGGAATGTGTGCACGAGGTCTGTGCAAAGTACCGTATGCGCCGCGATGTTCTTGGCCGAGGTTTGAATGAGGCTGGATGGCAAGTCGAACTTCCCAAAGCATCGATGTATATCTGGGCGCGAATTCCGGAAGCCTTCCGGGCCGAAGGTTCCTTGGAATTCGCAAAACGTCTCTTGCGCGACGCGAAAGTCGCGGTGTCGCCCGGCATCGGCTTTGGCGAATTGGGCGATGAGTATGTACGCTTTGCACTCATCGAAAATGAGCAGCGGATCCGTCAGGCGGTGCGTGGCATTCGCGAACTCTTGCGCGGTGAGTCGCAGTCATAAGCGCGTCTAGACATAGGAAGTCATCATGAAAAATCTGCGTGTTGGTCTGCTTGGCATCGGTACGGTGGGTGGCGGCAGCTTTGAAGTGCTTTGGCGAAATCAGCATGAAATCACGCGTCGCGCGGGTTGCGAGATTCGAATCACCAGAGTTGCTGATAAGGATCTCGACAGGGCCCGTGCGCTGGTGGGTGATCGTGCTGAAGTGTGTGACGATGTATGGTCCGTCGTTAACGATCCTGAGATCGACGTGGTGCTTGAATTAATGGGTGGTTATGGCCTTGCGAAAGACTTGGTGATTGCGGCCATTGAGCAGGGCAAGCATGTCGTGACTGCAAACAAGGCTTTGCTTGCTTTGCATGGCAATGAGATTTTTGCAGCTGCCCGAAAGCATGCCGTCATTGTTGCCTTCGAGGCGGCGGTTGCCGGTGGTATACCGATCATAAAAGCCTTGCGCGAGGGATTAACAGCCAATCGTATCGAATGGATTGCGGGCATCATCAACGGCACCACCAATTTCATTCTTTCGGAAATGCGCGACAAGGCTTTGCCTTTCGCTGAAGTATTGAAGCAGGCTCAGGCTTTAGGCTATGCGGAGGCCGATCCAAGCTTTGATATCGAGGGCACTGATGCGGGCCATAAGATAAGCTTGCTTGCCTCGATCGCCTTCGGGATCCCGGTGCAGTTTGATAAAGCGCATGTTGAGGGCATTGCTGATTTGCAGGCTGCGGATATTCGTTATGCCGAACAACTCGGGTATCGAATCAAGTTGCTCGGCATCACACGCCGCCGCCCTGAGGGCGTGGAACTTCGCGTTCATCCCACCTTGATTCCTGCCAAGCGATTGATCGCATCGGTGGAAGGTGCCATGAACGCTGTCTGGGTGAAGGCTGATGCCGTCGGGCACACCATGTACTACGGCAAAGGCGCAGGCGCTGAGCCAACCGCGTCGGCCGTCATTGCTGATCTCATCGATGTGGCGCGGGCTTTTGCGGTGCCCGCCGCACTGCGCGTGCCTAGTCTGGCCTTTCAGGCCGATGCGGTGATGGATACTGCGGTCTTGTCCCGTGAACAGATTGAGTCGGCTTATTATTTGAGGCTAAGGGTTCAGGATCAACCGGGTGTGCTTGCCGACATCACGCGAATCCTAGCTGATGGGGGTATCTCCCTCGATGCGGTGTTACAAAAAGAGCCAGACGCCGGTGAGCATCAAACCGATGTGATCCTGCTTAGCCATCGTTGCATTGAATCGGCGGTTGATCAGGCGATAGCGCGTATCGAAGCCTTACCCACGGTGCTGTCCTCGGCCATCCGTTTGCGTCTTGAGGATCTCGATTAAGCCATGCGCTATATCTCTACCCGCGGCGGCTTAACGCCAAGCAGTTTTGAGGCGATTCTTCTTGGTGGTTTGGCGCCGGATGGCGGCTTGGTGGTGCCTGAACACTATCCACATTGCGAAGGCCCGCAGATTGAGTCCTGGCGCGGACTTTCCTATGCTGAACTCGCCTTTGAAATCCTCAAGCTTTATATCACTGACTGGCCCGAGACCAGCCTTCGTGCGCTGATTGATAAAAGTTATACCTTAATGGCCTTTGGTTCTCGTGAGGTCACACCCCTGAAGCAGCTCGATCCGCAACGTTATCTGCTGCGACTCTCGAACGGCCCAACGCTTGCATTCAAAGATATCGCGATGCAATTGCTCGGTCATCTCTTTGAGTATGTCTTACTCAAGCGAGGCGAGCATTTGAATATTCTGGGGGCCACCTCTGGCGATACCGGAAGTGCTGCTGAATACGCCATGCGGGGCAAGCGCGGTGTTCGGGTGTTTATGCTCTCACCAGACGGGAAAATGAGCGCCTTTCAGACTGCGCAAATGTTTTCTTTGTTAGATCAGAATATTTTTAATATCGCACTTGACGGCGTCTTTGATGACGCCCAGGACTTGGTGAAAGCCGTGTCTTCGGATTTGACCTTCAAGGACCGCTATGCCATCGGCACGGTTAATTCGATCAACTGGGCCCGTGTGCTCGCCCAGGTCGTTTACTACTTCAAGGGCTATTTTGCTGCCACAAAAGCGATGACCGAGCCAGAGCCTTCAGGCGAGGAGCCGATGTCGCAGCGGCCACCTCGCGTGCAGGAAGTCTCTTTTTGTGTGCCATCGGGAAATTTCGGCAATATTTTGGCTGGCCATATTGCAAGGCAAATGGGGCTGCCCATTCGCCGTCTGGTACTTGCGACCAATGAAAACAATGTGCTTGATGAATTTTTTAGAACCGGACGATATCGACCCCGATTAAGCCAGGAAACCCGGCAGACGAGCTCACCTTCCATGGATATCTCCAAGGCTTCAAATTTTGAGCGTTTTATGTTTGATCTGCTTGACCGCGACCCTGTTCAGACCCGCGGGTTATGGGCACAAATCGATCAGCAAGGCTACTTCGATCTGTCTGATGACCCGCGTTGGCAACAGCAGGTGGCGCGTTTTGGCTTGGTCTCCGGATCAAGCTCACATCGCTTGAGAATCGACACCATCCGAGAGGTCTATCAGCGTTTCGAGGAGCTGATCGATCCCCATACGGCTGACGGTGTTGCGGTCTCGCAAGCCTTTATCGAAGCTGGGGTCCCGATGATTTGTCTTGAAACCGCCCAGCCCGCCAAATTTGCCGACACCATGGTTGAAGCGCTCGGCGTGGCGCCGCCCGTCCCTGCGGGATTTCAGCATCTCCAGCAAAGTGCGCAACGTTTCTGTCGCATGCCCAAGGATTTAGCTGTGCTTAAAGCCTACATCCGCCGCCATGCGCCTGCACGCTGAAGGCCAACGCGCATGTTGACGCTGAGCGAGGCCTTATCCCAGCTGCTCGTGCTGGCTGAGCCGGTTCAAGCGCTGGAGGAGATCGACACGATTGCGGCAGACGGGCGTGTGCTCGCCTGTGATCAGATCTCAAGCATTAATGTGCCTCCGATGGATAACACCCAAATGGATGGCTATGCTATTGATAGCGAAGCACTGCAAGGAGCGCAAGGCTTTGAAGTCAGTCAGCGCATTCCCGCAGGGCATCTGGCCCAGAGACTGAAAAAAGGAACCGTTGCCCGAGTTTTTACCGGCGCCTTTATTCCGGAAGGTGCCGATGCCGTGGTCATGCAAGAACAGGTCCGCATTGAAGGCGATAAGGTCTTTCTGCTACACCAGCCAAGAGCAGGTGAATGGATTCGTCGGGCCGGTGAGGATATTCGCGTGGGTGCCCGTATACTCGCCCAGGGCGACCGCCTCACCCCGCAAGCCTTGGGGCTTGCAGCGTCGGTGGGTCTGGCAAAGCTTCCGGTTTATCGCCGGGTGAGGGTAGCGTGCTTTTTCACCGGCGATGAATTGACGATGCCGGGCGAAATGCTAAAACCTGGATCCATCTACAATTCGAATCGATTCGTGCTCGTCAATTTGCTCAGACGGTTGGGTTGCGAGGTCGAGGATCTTGGCATCATTGCCGATAAGCTCGATCAAACACGCGCTGCCCTGAGGCAAGCCGCTGACCGTTGCGACTTGATCGTGAGCTCAGGCGGCATGTCGGTCGGCGAAGAAGATCATGTCAAGCCTGCAGTTGAAGCCGAAGGGGTGTTGCGTGCCTGGCAAATTGCGATCAAACCCGGTAAGCCACTTGCCTGGGGGAGGATCCAACGCCCGATGCGGGAGGCTCACTTCATTGGCTTGCCCGGTAATCCTGTGTCGAGTTTTGTAACTTTCTTGCTCTTTGTGCAACCCTTTATTTTGAAGCTGCAAGGCAGGCGAGACTGGAGCATGAGGCCCTTGCTCATGAGGGCCGACTTCGATTGGCTCAAGCCTGATAAACGACGCGAGTTTTTGCGTGTGCGCTTGAATGCCGAAGGAGGTCTTGAGCGATTCCCTAACCAAAGCTCAGGCGTGCTTACCTCCACTGTTTGGGGTGACGGGCTCGCCGAAATCGAGCCCAATACGGCGGTGCGTCAGGGGGAGCTGATTCCCTACCATGCTTTTAATCATTGGTACGGTGAAAGCTGATGCGAGTGCATATGCGTTATTTCGCCTCGCTTCGAGAAGCGCTCGGGGTGGAAGCCGAAACGATTACACTGCCCGAAGACATTGAGGATTTGCAAGACTTGCGGCATTTTCTAGCTGCGCGAGGTGCTCCCTGGTCGGAGGCTTTTGCCGAGCACAAGGCCCTGCGCGCAGCGATAAATCAAGAGGTCGTGAAGGCTTCTGCGCGTTTGCAGGACCAGGCGGAAATCGCGTTTTTCCCCCCGGTCACAGGCGGATGACCATGGCGCTTAGGGCGGGCAGCGATCAGGGCGACGAAAAAGGTCGAGAAGGCTCGGAGACTTCCGGCACTGTCATGCTGAGTCCGCGTATCAGCGTGCTTGTACAGCGTGAGGACTTTGCGCTCGATGATTTGATGGTGGCCTTACGTCGGGGCAGACCGCAAATCGGTGCCATAGCCTGTTTTGTGGGTACGGTGCGGGATTTGAATCTGGGCGATACGGTCACATCGATGTTCTTAGAACACTACCCGGGCATGACCGAACGAAGCCTTGAAACCATTGCGCAACAAGCCTTGGCACGCTGGCATCTTGAAGCATTGTCGATTGTGCATCGCATTGGTTTGCTCAAACCATGCGATCAGATTGTGGCGGTATTGAGTGCAAGCTCGCATCGCCAAGATGCGTTTGAGTCTTGTCAGTTCGTCATGGATTTTTTGAAAACTGAGGCGCCGTTCTGGAAAAAAGAACAATTCGCTGATCAAAGTCGCTGGGTTCAGGCGCGCGCTTCCGATGATGAGGCTCGAGATCGTTGGCTGAAGGGCTAGCACACCTCGGCCAATCCAGATCCGAGCCTTGACTTATCGATTCGGGCGCCCAGGGCCGATGGAGCCTCGCGAGCGCTGAGCTTAACGTGCACCAAATCGTATGCTGCCAAACACATCCTTGTATTGCGCAGGATTCGAGCGCCAATATTGACGCGGTGCTGCGATACTTGCACCAAGCTCTGCGGCTGCTTTCCATGCCCAGTGAGGGTCCCACAAAAAGCCCCGTCCTAGTGCCACCATATCGGCTTGATTGTTTTCAAGGATTGATTCGGCCTGTTTTGCTTCGGTGATCAAGCCAACCGCGATCACGGGTATTTTTACCACCGCTTTGATCGCCTGGGCAAAGGGCACTTGGTAGCCCGGTCCCAATTTGATCTGCTGCGCTCTGGACACCCCGCCCGAGGAGACGTCAATCCAGTCGGCACCAAGGTATTCCAGACGCCGGGCAAACTCGCAGGCATCGGCGATATCCCAGCCCGAACCCTCAACCCAGTCGGTGGCCGACAGTCGAAGCCCCATCGGCTTGTGCGCGGGCCAGGCCGCACGCATCGCGGTAAAGAGCTGAAGCGGAAAGCGCATTCTGTTTTCCAGGCTGCCGCCGTATGCGTCCTGACGCTGATTGGCGATGGGGGATAAAAATTCATGCAGCAAATAGCCATGAGCGGCATGTAGTTCAATCGCATCGAAACCCAGCCGATCCGCCCGTGCCACGGTTGATAAAAAGGCCTCGGTGAGGCTCTTGAGCTGGGCAACCGAAAGCTCATGAGGAATTGTTTCGCCTTCCATGTGCGCAATCGCCGATGGCCCCCAAGTTTGCCAGCCGCCTTGATCAAGGCCAATAATTTGGCCACCTTCCCAAGGTCTCGAGCTTGACGCCTTTCTGCCCGCATGGCCGATCTGAATCGCGAGTTTCGCAGGCGAGGTTGCGCGGAGACTGTGCAGCACCGAGGCCATCGCAGCCTCGGTGCGGTCATCCCAAAGGCCGACACAGCCGTGGGTGATTCGGCCTTCCGGTGTTGGCGAGCTCGCTTCAACCATCACCAGCCCGGCGCCGCTTTGCGCCATTTGTCCGAGGTGAATACGGTGCCACTCTTGCATGGCGCCGTCGAGTGCCGAGTATTGACACATTGGCGATACGACGACTCGATTGCTCAATGGAAGCTCGCGTAACTGGATGGGAGAAAAAAGTTTACTCATGGGCGCTTTATCGTTTGGGTTTGAAGGGGACGTAAATGCTTGCTTTTTATGCCAATGGCTTGAAGTGTTGCAATACAACCCCATATCGGGACGTAATGATACTGATTCGGGGAAACAGCCATGCGAATTGACAAGTTAACGACACAACTACAACAAGCCTTGGCCGAGGCACAAAGCCTGTGTATTGCCCAGGATCACCCCTATATTGAACCTGCTCATGCCGTGCTCGCACTGCTTCAGCAGCCTGAGGGCTCCGGGAAAGCCTTGCTCGAACGTGCCGGGGCACGGATCCCGGCACTCAAAACGGGGCTAGAGGGTGTGTTAGCGCGTATCGCTAAAGTGCAAGGCAGTGATGGACAGGTTCAGGTGAGCCGGGAACTGGCTCAGGCTTTGAATCTCGCGGAAAAAGAAGCTGGCAAACGAGGTGATCAATACATCGCCTCGGAAATGCTGCTGCTCGCATTGATGGAAAAAGAGGGGCTTGGCGAATGCGGCAAGGCGATGCGCGAGTCGGGCCTTAGTCGTGCTTCGCTTGAGACTGCCATTCAAGCGCTGCGAGGCGGGCAGTCGGTGCATTCGCCTGAAGCAGAGGGTCAACGCGAGGCGCTCAAGAAGTACACCGTTGATCTTACCGAGCGCGCGCGGCAGGGCAAACTTGATCCGGTGATTGGTCGAGACGATGAAATTCGCCGTGCCATACAAATTTTGCAACGTCGTACAAAAAATAATCCAGTCCTGATTGGCGAGCCAGGGGTTGGCAAGACCGCCATTGTTGAGGGTTTGGCGCAGCGTATTCATTCGGGAGAGGTTCCTGAATCCTTGAAAGAAAAGCGCGTGCTTGTATTGGATCTTGCTGCCTTGCTCGCAGGGGCGAAGTATCGCGGCGAATTCGAGGAGCGCTTAAAGGCAGTGCTAAAGGATGTGGCAGCCGATGCAGGACGAACCATTGTCTTTATCGATGAGATCCACACCATGGTGGGTGCTGGCAAGGCAGAAGGCGCGATGGATGCGGGCAATATGCTCAAACCCGCACTTTCACGCGGCGAGCTGCATTGCATCGGGGCCACGACCTTAGACGAATATCGTAAATATATCGAAAAGGACGCAGCCCTGGAGCGTCGATTTCAAAAAGTACTCGTGGGCGAGCCGTCGGTCGAAGCCACCATCGCGATTCTTCGTGGCTTACAAGAACGCTATGAAGTGCATCATGGTGTGGAAATCACCGATCCGGCAATTGTTGCGGCGGCCGAGCTGTCACATCGCTATATCACCGATCGATTTTTGCCCGACAAAGCGATCGACCTGGTCGACGAGGCGGCCGCACGTATCAAAATCGAGATCGATTCAAAACCTGAGTCGATGGACAAACTCGATCGTCGGATTATTCAACTAAAGATCGAACGCGAAGCGGTAAAACGGGAAAGCGATGATTCATCGCGCAAGCGGCTTGATTTGATCGAAGAGGAGATTGTCAAGCTTGAGCGCGAATACGCCGACCTGGAGGAGTTACTGAAAGCTGAAAAAGCGGCTGTTCAAGGTTCTGCGCAAATAAAGGCCGAGATCGACAAGCTGAGGCTCGACATGGCTGAGTTGCAACGACGAGGACAATTCGACAAGCTTGCCGAGATTCAATACGGCAGGCTTCCCGAACTCGAAGGTAGGCTCAAGGCAGCGGCCGATGCTGAAAAAGATGCCGCGCGAAGCGGTGAAGGCCGTCCGCGGCTTTTGCGCACTGCTGTCGGCGCTGAAGAGATCGCCGAAGTGGTCTCCCGCGCAACCGGCATCCCGGTTGCCAAAATGATGCAAGGTGAGCGGGAAAAATTATTGCAGATGGAGTCGGTCTTGCACCGTCGGGTTGTCGGTCAGGACGATGCGGTGCGCTTGGTTTCGGATGCGATTCGTCGCTCACGCGCCGGACTCTCCGATCCTCGAAAGCCTTATGGCTCATTTCTATTCCTCGGTCCGACCGGGGTGGGAAAAACCGAACTTACCAAGGCATTGGCCGGCTTTTTGTTTGATAGCGACGATCATTTGATTCGCCTTGACATGAGCGAGTTCATGGAAAAGCACTCAGTGGCCCGGTTGATCGGTGCACCTCCAGGCTATGTGGGTTATGACGAGGGCGGCTATCTCACCGAAGCAGTTCGAAGAAAACCCTATGCGGTCATTCTTTTTGATGAGATTGAAAAAGCTCACCCCGATGTGTTCAATATTTTATTACAAGTTCTTGACGACGGCCGATTGACCGACGGGCAAGGACGGACAGTCGATTTTCGCAATACCGTGATCGTGATGACCTCCAATCTTGGCGCTCACGATTTACAGCGCCTGTCGGCCGAAGGCAAGGAACAGGACGATATTCGCGATGCCGTACTCCACGAAGTGCGCCGGCACTTCAGACCCGAATTCATCAACCGGATTGACGAGATGGTGGTGTTTCACCCGCTAGATGCCAAACATATCGAGTCGATTGCTGCTGTCCAACTCGCTTTGCTGGAGCAACGTCTTGCCGCCCGCGAGATGGCGATGACGGTTAGCGACGAGGCCTTGCGTGAGATTGCCAGAGCAGGTTTTGATCCGCTTTATGGCGCAAGGCCCTTGAAACGTGCGATTCAGCAACACATTGAAAATCCAGTCGCCCGATTGGTGCTCGAGGGACGCTACGGGCCGCGCGATGTGATTCCGATTGATTTTCGCAACGGTCAGTTTGTTTTTGAACGGGTTGTGCACTGATTCGGCGCCTCAGGCGTAAAAGTCACAACATCGACTACTGAAGTGTTCTAGACTTCGGGCTCGCTAAACCCGCGCGGCCAATACGCTGGCCGCGAATGCTTTTGATGCCGCTGACGGTGTCTTGTTTTGGAGGGGCTTGCCCATGAAGTTTCGCTTTCCGGTGGTGATCATCGACGAGGACTGGCGTTCAGATTCAGCCAGTGGTCTTGGTATTAGAGCCCTTGCAAAGGCGCTCGAAGATCAACACATGGAAATCGTTGGGGGTTTTACCTATGTTGATGTGGGCATGGTGGCGAATCAAGCCGCGCGTGCGTCGGCATTTATCGTGTCGATTGATGATGAGGAAATCAACGAAGACGGCAACGAAAGCAAGGCGATTATCGATTTGCGAAAGTTCATCGCAGAAACAAGGCGAAGAAACGCCGATATCCCGATTTTCCTATTCGGCGAAACCCGAACTTCAAGGCATATTCCAAACGATATCTTGAAAGAGCTTCACGGCTTTATTCATATGTTTGAAGATACGCCTGAATTTGTTGCACGTTATATTATTCGTGAATGTAACAATTACTTGAATTCTCTTGCCCCGCCTTTTTTTAAGGCGTTGGTCAACTATGCTAACGACGGTTCTTATTCCTGGCATTGCCCTGGCCATTCCGGGGGGGTTGCATTTTTAAAGAGCCCGGTGGGTCAAATGTTTCACCAGTTTTTTGGTGAAAACATGCTGCGTGCGGACGTGTGTAATGCAGTCGATGAATTAGGACAGTTGCTCGACCATACGGGACCGGTTGCGCATGCCGAGGCGAATGCAGCGCGGATTTTTAATACCGATCACCTGTTTTTTGTTACCAACGGGACTTCGACATCCAACAAAATTGTTTGGCATGCCAATGTGGGTAGTGATGACGTGGTCGTGGTCGACCGAAACTGCCACAAGTCGGTGCTCCATGCGCTGATGATGACGGGAACGATTCCAATTTTTATGCAGCCCACGCGCAATCATTTGGGCATTATTGGTCCGATTCCGCAGGAAGAATTTTCGCCGGCGCGGATCGCTCAGAAAATCAACAACAATCCCCTTGTGAAGAACAAAGAGGCGAAGCCCAGAATTCTGACGATCACCCAGTCAACTTATGATGGCATTATCTATAACGTCGAAACCATCAAAAATACGCTCGGCGACTATATCGATAACCTGCATTTCGATGAGGCTTGGTTGCCGCACGCTGTTTTTCACCACTTCTATCACGAGTTTCATGCCATCGGACCAAACAGGCCGCGCTCGCAGCAGGCCATGGTCTATGCCACGCAGTCCACGCACAAATTGCTCGCGGGCCTGTCGCAAGCATCGCAAATCCTTGTGCAAGATTCCGAGCAGCGCAAACTCGATCAGTTCCGGTTCAATGAGGCTTTTTTGATGCACACCTCAACCTCGCCGCAATACGCCATCATTGCTTCGTGCGATGTGGCCGCGGCGATGATGGAGCCGCCCGGCGGTACCGCTCTGGTGGAAGAGTCGATTTTTGAATCGCTTGAATTCCGCCGCGCGATGCGCAAAGTCGATGACGAGTTCGGCGATTCCTGGTGGTTCAAAGTCTGGGGGCCGGATGTATTGTCCGACAACGGTGTCGGTAGCCGTGATCAGTGGGTATTGCACTCGGAAGCATCGTGGCACGGCTTTGGCAGTTTATCGAGTGGCTTCAATATGCTCGATCCGATCAAGGCAACCATTGTCACGCCAGGTCTTGATATCACGGGGCGCTTTGGCCAATGGGGTATTCCCGCAGCACTGGTCACCAAGTACCTGGCCGAACATGGCGTGGTGGTTGAAAAAACCGGCCTCTACTCCTTTTTCGTCATGTTCACGATTGGTATCACCAAGGGACGTTGGAATAGTCTTGTCACCGAGTTACAACAATTCAAGGCGGATTACGACCAGAACCAGCCCTTATGGCGTGTGATGCCTGAGTTTGTTGCAAAGTACCCGCGCTATGAACGGGTGGGTTTACGCGATCTGGCTGCCCAAATTCACGACGCGTATCGCAGTCATGATGTGGCAAGAGTGACCACCGAAATGTATTTGTCGGATATGGAGCCGGTCATGAAGCCCTCGGTAGCCTTTGAGCATTTGGCGCACCGCAAAGTCGACCGGGTACCGATTGACGAGCTCGAAGGGCGGGTGACGACAATGTTGCTTACCCCTTATCCGCCAGGGATTCCCTTGTTGATTCCGGGTGAGCGCTTTAACCGAACCATTGTGCAGTTCTTGCAGTTTGCGCGTGCATTCAACGATAAATTGCCAGGCTTCGATACTGATGTGCACGGTTTAGTGCGGCAGGGGAGCGATTATTTTGTGGACTGCGTGAAGCTTTGAGGGTCCTTGGGGTCACTCACCACCAGCCGGGTACCGCTTAATCGGTCATAGAGCGACTGCCGATCAGCATCGACGAAACACCAGGCAAGCGGAAGCAGGGCAAGCAGAAAAAACCCCGGGTGCAGTTTTGCGGCGAGCGCGATCGGCATGAGCCCAAGCACAGCGGCGATCGTAAAGCGCGCCAAAGCCCGGAGTGTGCTGATCGGTGCGCCTTGCTTATCGACGATGAGCAAGGAAACCGTCTTCATTGGCAGGCTGCGCCGGCCTGAACTCCAAAACCAGGTGAAGTAAAGCCCAAGCAGCAGCATCAGAAACCACTGAAAGAGGTCGCGCAAGACGCCGGGGTGACCTTGGAAACGCAAGAGTGCCGAGAAACCATACCCGAAGAAGAAAAGCACAGCAAAAAGCACAATCGCCTCATAAACCATACTCATGAAACGTCGCCAAATCCCTGCTGATTGCAGCGCGAGGGGCCTGGCATCCTCCGTGATCATGGGGTTGGTTTGCCGTGCCTGTCCAGTGGCGGGAGTGGGCGTGATGCTTCCTTAGCGAGCGGTGTCGCTGCCCCCGCATGACGCGCCGCGGTGCTCGCGGTCTGACCCGCGGCACGGAGCACGGCACGTTGCTCGGGCGTTAGCTCACGATAGCGTTCCCAAAGCGCTTGGAGCTGACCTTCGCTGAGTTTGGAATCGTTGAGTTTTTGGGCCAGCCGAAAATTCTCACGCGCAGCCTGACGCTGTTGGGGCGTGAACGTGGACCATTGCTTCATCCTTTCTTGTGCCTGGTCCTGAGCGGCCTGGGGCATCTTGGGAAACTGCCGCGCCAGCTGTAACCAGGCATAGCGATCCGCCGAGGGGAGCTCATGCCAGACCGGCGCCAGCGGTTGCAACCAGCGCTGCTCCTGCATGCCGAGCCCTTGCCAGTTTGGTGCATGCCGGTTCGGCGCCTGAGATGCCTTTGCTGCAAGGGCTTGTTGCTGTGCTTTGCGACGCGCTTGCAAATCCTCAATCGCTTGTCGAATCGCAGCTTGAAGTGCGGCACCATCTGCGTCAACGCTTGAAGCGCCCGCAGGATCAGGCATCGCGTTGCTGTCATGCTGCGAGGTACTGTTCGAATGCGAGGTGCTGTTCGAATTTGAGGTGCTGTTTGAATGCGAGGCATTCGGACCTGAGGCTGCTAGGCCCGAAGCGGTAAGCGCTTGTTGACCGGCTTGCTCACGCTGGTTTTCCTCGGCCGGATGCTGTCCAAGCGCGGGCTTCATCAATACACCGGCCATCAGGCCGAGCGTGAGGCAACTCGAAGCGATCGCTTTGCTCGGTTTCATGAGCCGGAGGATGTCCCGGGCTTGACATCGTCTTCTTGAGCATCCTCGACAGCGCTTTGGTCCGAATCCGGATCACTGGCATAGCCATGGGCGCTGATGTTGCGCAGAAAAACCGCAAAGCCTCTGTCGGCGTATGCATCAAGCGGTAATTCATTGGTCAGGAGTTTGGCATCCGTCTCACCTTCGCGCATGAAAACCTGAACTTCGGCCTCCTCCATGGCTAATTTCACGCTCGTGAGCATCAACACAAGCAGCGCTATGACAAACAAGCGCTCAAGCCAGTTGGCACGAGAAAAATGTTGCGCCACCATCACTTGCCATCGATGCCTGACTCTTGAACGGAGCCCATGGTCGCCCCGCCGGCCGTAGCCAAGGGTAATTGCGGCCCCGCCCGGGCCAACTTGCAGGGTGGCATCCGCATCCGCATGGACAAGCGATGCTTGCCCCGACGTCTCGGGAATCGCTTGGAGCGCTTGACGCCGTGCTGAGAGCAGCCGATCCCGCGTGGACTTATTCAGCCCGAGACCCGCATCGTGCCGCAGACTCCCGTCTAGCAGCTTGCGAAATTCCTGATGAGAAGGCCCTGGTATCATGGTTCGATTGATGCTGAAGTACTCGTTGTTTCGTGCGGTGACCAGTCATTGAACACGTCTGGACGAAGCCAGCTCACTGATTATCAAGGCTTCAAGGCTTGGAGCATGCCGGCAAGACTGTGCGCCGCTCGTGAACAGTGGGTTTTTACACTGCCTTCGGAACACCCCATAACCTGTGCAGTTTCTTGGACGTCTAATCCTTCCCAATAACGCAGCAAGAACGCTTCCCGTTGACGTGCCGGCAGTTTTTCAAGGGCTCGTTCCATCAAATGAAGGGTTTGCCGACGATTCATGATGTTTTCTGTGCTCTCTGCAACATGGCCCGAGCTGGCAGCCATCGCATCAAGAAAGTCGGTTTCGCTGCTTTCATGATCTGCATCCGCGTCGCCTGCGCCGCGCAAATTGCCCACCAGACTCACCCAGAGGTTACGAACCCGGCTACGACGAAAGTGATCACGGATCGTGTTTTGTAGCACGCGTTGAAAGAGCAAAGGCCACTCGGCACTCGGCCCATCGGCGTAATGCTGGGCGAGTTTCAACATGCTGTCTTGCACAATATCAAGGGCAAGATCTTCGTCGCGTACGGCGTAAAGCGCCGTTTTGAAAGCGCGTTGCTCCACCGAGGCGAGAAAGCCGTCGAGTTCCTGGCGAATACGCAAACGAGCGTCTGACATGGCCCGCGATGCTAGCGCATTTGCTCGCATTATTGCAGCGCAGTACACTGGAGAGCTTTGGTGATGCTCACAAGCCGCACCAGCGCATGAAGACAGCATCCGAAGGCGCCACAAGCGCTGATTCGGAGCGTCCGATCAACCTCACGGGCCTGGCTCTAAGGTCTGCGTCATGGGCGGTTACCCCCGCGCGGGCGCCGACGGGTCGGAGACGCCGGATTTTGAAAGGATTATATTTTATGGAACTAACTGGCGCAGAAATCGTCTGCCGTTGCCTTGCTGAAGAGGGCATTAAACATTTGTTTGGTTATCCCGGTGGCGCGGTGCTCTACATTTACGACGAGATCTACAAACAAACTGCTTTCGAACATATTCTGGTTCGCCACGAGCAGGCTGCCGTACACGCCGCTGATGCTTACGCGAGATGCACCCAAACCGTAGGGGCCTGCATCGTGACCAGCGGGCCCGGGCTCACCAACGCCGTGACGGGAATCGCCACAGCCTACATGGACTCGATTCCGATGGTGGTGATTTCCGGTCAGGTACCCACCCATGCGATCGGTGAGGACGCTTTCCAGGAGTGTGATGCTGTAGGGATCACACGACCCTGTGTCAAGCACAATTTTCTCGTGCGCGATGTGAAAGATTTGGCTGAAACTTTTGCAAAAGCATTCCATATCGCGCGTTCGGGCCGCCCCGGCCCGGTGCTGATCGACATTCCGAAAGACATCACGCGCAATAAGTGTAAATTTCAATATCCCAAGGACATTAACCTCCGCTCCTACAACCCCGTTGTCAAGGGGCATCAGGGACAAATCCGCAAGGCGGCGCAAATGCTATTGGCCGCAGAACGGCCTATGATTTATACCGGAGGTGGCATCATCCTCGGCGAAGCCTCCGAGGAATTGAACGCACTTGTCGACTTGACGGGTGCACCGTGTACCAACACCTTGATGGGCTTGGGCGCCTACCGCGCGAGCAGTCGACAGTTCGTGGGTATGCCCGGCATGCATGGTACCTACGAAGCGAACATGGCCATGCAGCACTGCGACGTCTTGCTTGCCATTGGTGCGCGTTTTGATGACCGCGTGATTGGAAATCCCAAGCATTTCGCGCAGAATCCCCGAAAAATCATTCATATCGATATCGATCCTTCATCGATATCAAAACGTGTCAAGGTCGACTTGCCCATCGTTGGTGACGTCAAGGATTCGATGCGGGAACTGATCAACCTGCTTAAGGACGGCCTGGGCAACACACAGCACGCGCCCAACAAGTCGTTGAAGCGTTGGTGGGAGCAGATCGAGCAATGGCGTGCAAAGGATTGTCTGGCCTACAAACAAAGCAGCGATCTCATCAAGCCGCAGTTTGTGGTTCAAAAACTTTGGGAGGTGACAGCCGGCGACGCTTACATTACCTCCGATGTCGGCCAGCATCAAATGTTCGCTGCTCAGTTCTACCCTTTCGATAAGCCGCGACGTTGGATCAATTCCGGTGGCCTGGGAACCATGGGGGTGGGTTTACCCTACGCCATGGGCGTGTTGTTGGCGCACCCCGATGCCACGGTGGCTTGCATCACCGGTGAGGGCTCGATTCAAATGAATATCCAGGAGCTTTCGACCTGTAAGCAATACGACTTACCCGTAAAAATCATCAATTTGAATAATCGCTATCTGGGCATGGTGCGACAGTGGCAGGAGATTGAATACGGCAGTCGCTATTCGCAGTCCTACATGGACGCCTTGCCGGATTTTGTGGCTTTGTCGCAAGCTTACGGGCACGTGGGGATGCGGATCGAAAAGCCCGAGGATGTCGAAACAGCGCTGCGCGATGCTTTCGGCAAGTACAAAGACCGCTTGGTGTTTCTCGATTTCATCACCGATCAGACTGAGAATGTCTGGCCGATGGTGCAAGGAGGCAAAGGCCTCACCGAGATGATCCTCGGCGCTGAAGATCTTTAAGAGGTTTTGTCATGAGGCACATCATCTCTATCCTTTTGGAAAACGAACCAGGCGCCTTATCAAGGGTTGTGGGTCTTTTTTCCGCGCGGGGCTATAACATTGAGGCGCTGACAGTAGCGCCGACCGAGGACAAGTCCCTCTCCCGAATGACAATTGCGACATCCGGTTCCGACGATGTGATTGAGCAAATCACAAAACAATTGAATCGGCTCATCGATGTGGTCAAAGTGGTTGATCTCACCGAGAGCCCGCATATCGAGCGGGAGTTGATGCTGATTAAAGTACGAGCGGTCGGCAAAGAACGCGAAGAAATGAAGCGCATGGCCGATATTTTTCGCGGCCGCGTGATCGATGTTACCGACAAGACCTACACGATTGAACTGACCGGCGATGGCGGAAAGCTCGATGCATTTATTGAAGCGATCGAAGGCTCGGCCATTATTGAAACCGTACGCACCGGAACTTCCGGCATAGCCCGCGGCGAGCGCGTCCTTCGTCTATGAGCATGTGCTCTGACATTGAAAACCGATAAAACAAGGAGAAATGAATGAAAGTTTTTTATGACAAAGATTGTGACCTTAAACTGATCAAAAGCCGCAAAGTTGCCGTGATCGGCTACGGTTCGCAGGGCCACGCCCATGCACAAAACCTCAATGATTCCGGCGCCAAAGTGGTGGTCGGCGTGCGCAAAGGCGGACCGTCCTGGGACAAAGTCAAAAAAGCGGGGCTAAAGCCTGCTGAGATTGCCGATGCGGTGAGCGGCGCAGATTTTGTGATGTTGCTCATGCCCGATGAGCATATCGGCGATGTGTATCGCAGCGAGATTGAACCTAACCTGAAGAAGGGCGCGACCCTTGCCTTTGCACATGGTTTTAATATCCATTACGGACAGGTCACACCCCGTCAGGATATTGATGTGGTGATGGTTGCTCCCAAGGCGCCGGGCCATACGGTTCGATCGACCTATGCGCAGGGTGGTGGCGTCCCGATGCTCGTCGCGGTGTATCAAGATGAGTCCAAACAGGCCCGGGATGTGGCTTTGTCATATGCATGCGCCATCGGCGGTGGCAAGGCGGGCATTATCGAAACTAATTTCCGCGAAGAAACCGAAACAGATTTGTTCGGTGAGCAGGTCGTGCTGTGCGGCGGTACTGTGGAACTGATTAAGGCTGGCTACGAGACACTTGTTGAGGCCGGCTATGCTCCCGAAATGGCTTATTTTGAGTGCTTGCACGAACTCAAACTCATTGTCGATCTGATTTATGAAGGTGGTATCGCTAACATGAATTATTCGATTTCAAACAACGCCGAGTTTGGCGAGTATGTGTCGGGGCCGCGGATTATCACCGAGGAAAGCAAAGCAGAAATGAAGCGGATCTTGAGCGATATTCAAACGGGCGAATATGCCAAGCGCTTTATTCTTGAGAACAAGGCGGGTGCACCAACGCTCTTGTCACGTCGTCGAATGATGGCTGAGCATTCCATTGAGGTGGTGGGCGAGAAGCTGCGCGCCATGATGCCTTGGATCAAAAACAATAAGCTCGTCGATAAATCGCGCAACTAAGCTGCCTGCCTCATGCGAGGTAAGAGACAGCGTCAGCGCGAATTGATTGAAAAGAGTTGATTGAAAAGAGTTGATTGACAAGAGGAACAGGGGAAGCAATGCGCCAGTTTCCATGGCCACATCCAATCATTGCCCGTGAAGGTTGGCCGTTTTTGGCCCTGGCCGTGCTGGCAGCGATGCTTGCTGATACTTGGGTGGGATCATGGCTGAGCGGCATACTCTGGATTGTTGCGATTTTCGTGCTTCAGTTCTTCAGGGATCCGCCGCGAGTTGGTTCGGCAGATCCCGATGATGTTTTGTCGCCGGCCGATGGCAGGATTGTTGCTATCGAACTTTGTGAGGACGCTTATGCGGATCGCCCTGCATTGAAAATCAGCGTATTCATGAATGTTTTCAATGTGCATTCAAATCGCGCACCGCTTGCCGGGCATGTTGAGAAGGTCAATTATTTTGGGGGCAGCTTTTTTAACGCAGCGCTTGATAAGGCTTCGCTGGAAAATGAACGCAATGCGGTGGTGATCCGCGATGCGCAGGGTAGGGTGGTCACGGCTGTGCAGATCGCCGGACTCATTGCAAGACGAATTCTTTGCTACGTTCAACCTGGCGATCAACTTGACCGTGCTGCGCGCTATGGCTTTATACGTTTCGGGTCTCGGGTTGATCTTTATCTGCCGCCAGGTTCTCGACCCCAGGTTACCGTTGGTCAGGTGGTCAAGGCCACAAGCACGGTGCTGGCAAGGTTGGAGCCTGGCGGTGCCTGACCCAGCCAAGGGGCCAGCGACTGAAGAAAGCCGTGGCCTCGCTGCTGAAGCGCACGATCATGCTTCAGGTGAGCATGGCCCCGCGTCAAAAAAGCGTCCTCGGGGCGTTTACTGGCTCCCTAATTTATTCACCACAGCCTCGCTTTTTTGTGGTTTTACCTCGATTGTTCAAGGCATGAACCACCGTTTTGATTTGGCGGCAATGCTATGCTTTTTTGCCTTGATTTTCGACAGCCTTGATGGTCGCGTGGCCCGATGGACGGGCACCACCAGCGCATTTGGTGAGCAATACGATAGTTTGTCCGATATGGTTTCTTTTGGCGCGGCCCCGGCGCTCATCATGTACGAATGGGCACTCAAGGGTCTCGGGAAGTTCGGCTGGGTTGCAGCCTTCGTTTACGTGGCAGGGGCGGCCCTGCGTCTGGCGCGCTTCAACACGAATTTAGGGGCTGTCGATAAGCGCTTCTTCCAAGGCTTGCCTTCGCCTGCCGCCGCAGCCATGGTGGTAGGTCTTATTTGGACTTTCACGGAGCTTGAAGCCATGAAGCTGGTCGATTGGCGTGGCCCTGACCTGGCCTTGTTGGGCTGGCTGATCACGATTTACGCCGGTCTCACGATGGTATCGAACGCCCCTTTTTACAGCTTTAAAACCATGAATCCGCGACGGCGCGTCTCCTTCATGACAGCTTTTGCTTTTATGCTGGTTTTCGGCTTGGTGTCGCTTGATCCCGCGCTCGTGCTGTTCTTGTTTTTCCTGGGCTATGGACTATCAGGGTGGATTTACGCCGCCTGGCTTCGCGCCAAAGGCAGGCCTTCACCCTTTGCGAGACACGAGCCTCATGAAGCTGCTTGATCGGGCTTGTGATCGCTGCATCGCGCCTGCTGACGCGTCATCCAAAATGGACCTCACGAGGTGAGCACGCTGATGACGGCTCATACAAGGCGGTGCCTGATCGCTGGCAATTGGAAAATGAACGGCCGACTTAGCGAGGCAGCGGCGCTCAGCACATCGATTATCGAGGGCATCGATAGTCGCGAAGACCTACAGGCGCTCGATTGGTTGATCTGCCCGCCTTTTGTTCATTTGCAAATGGTTGCTGCAGTCTTATCTGGCAGGCAGGCAAGATCCCCCGACTTGGCCATCAAACTCGGTGCGCAGGACCTCTCCGCTTCCGAGGATGGGGCTTTTACCGGCGAGGTCAGCGCTGAGATGTTGCGCGATTGCGCATGCACAGCCGTTTTGGTGGGCCATTCGGAAAGGCGTCAGCACTTTGCTGAATCTGAAGCCTTGATCGCTAGAAAACTCAAACGGGCGGTCGGCGCGGACTTGCAAATCATTCTCTGCGTTGGCGAATCCGAGCAAGCGCGACTGGAAGGGAGAACCGAGGCGGTGATCGCAGATCAACTCGCGCGACTCCCTGCGCTTAAGCAAGTCATCATTGACGATATGCAAAAACATCGGGAGGCGGCTAAAAGCCAGGCAGGGCAGCCTGAGCCTTTGCCTCATGAAGCTTTTTCAATGGATCGCCTGGCCTCACAGTTGGTGATTGCCTATGAGCCGGTTTGGGCGATTGGCACCGGAAAAAGCGCCAAGCCGGAGGAGGTACAGCAAGTCCATGCTTTCATCCGTGATCGCCTCGCCATGGCGGGCTGGCCGTCGGCGAGCATGAGGATTCTCTACGGCGGATCGGTTAATGCCGCCAACGCACAAGCACTCTTTACAATGCCGGATGTTGATGGTGTGTTGGTTGGTGGCGCGGCCCTAAAGGCGACGAATTTTTTGGCCATCGGCGAGGCCGCTGTTCGGCGTATCATTGCGCCGCTGCCGAAAGGAAATGAAGCATGGCTTGGTTGAGCTCTTTATTGTTGGTTGTGCAAGTGCTTTGTGCGCTCGCCGTGATTGCATTGGTGCTGATTCAGCAGGGTAAGGGTGCTGATATGGGCGCTGCCTTCGGTTCCTCTGGTGGTGGTGCAAGTGGTAGTCTTTTTGGAGCAACCGGATCTGCGAATTTTCTCAGCCGGGCTACTGCTGTGGCTGCGACCGTCTTCTTTGTGTCAACCCTGGGACTTGCCTACCTGGGTAATACGGCCAGTCGTGGTGCACAGGTGCCTAAGAGCGTGATGGAACAAGGCCCAAGCTCGCAAATTCCAGGCCAGATGACGACGCCTATCCAGGGCGCACCGGCGGGTAGCCCGTCAGCGCCGGCGGCACCGGCGGCGGCACCAGCAAGTACCTCACCGGCGGCCTCCACGTCCACCCCGCCCCAGGCCTCCAGTGTTCCTGCTGTTTCATCGGGCGGCGCGGTGTCGCCAGCCAGCAGCGTGCCAGTGCCTGCAAGCGAAAAAACCAAGTAGAATGCGAGCCGCGAGCCGACGTGGTGAAATTGGTAG
>DENJ01000105.1:0-717 GCA_002359635.1 Burkholderiales bacterium UBA2647 | reverse complement strand
TTCGAGTCTCGCCGTCGGCACCATAATAAGTAGTACACAAGACATGTCGTACTCAAAAGGGAAGAAGCGTCATTTATGGACTTGAGCCAGTATTTGCCGGTGATCTTGTTTATCTTGGTCGGCTCACTTGTGGGCATCGGTCCGATTGTGCTTGGCAAGTTGCTTGGCCCTTCACGTCCCAACGCCGAAAAGCTCTCGCCCTATGAATGCGGTTTCGACGCCTTCGAGGATGCGCGTATTAAGTTCGATGTGCGTTATTACCTCGTCGCTATTCTTTTTATTCTCTTCGATCTTGAAATCGCCTTCTTGTTTCCATGGGCAGCGGCCTATCAGGAAATTGGTCTGGTTGGCTTTTGGTCGGTGATGGTTTTTCTCGGGATTTTGGTCGTTGGTTTTGTTTACGAGTGGAAAAAGGGCGCGCTCGACTGGGATTGAGAGCAAGCCGTAACTAGGGGGTTGGTTCCACGAGGGCCAATCTTGGGAAGCAACATGCGTAGTGAAAAGGTGGATCGCCATGGGCATTGACGGCGCGCTAAGCGAGGGCTTTGTAACAACCCAACTCGATAAAGTCATCAACTGGACCCGCACCGGTTCGATGTGGCCGATGACTTTCGGCTTGGCCTGTTGTGCGGTTGAGATGATGCACGCTGCGGCATCCCGCTACGATATGGACCGCTTTGGCGTGATGTTTCGCGCGAGCCCACGGCAGTCCGATGT
>DENJ01000093.1:5815-6144 GCA_002359635.1 Burkholderiales bacterium UBA2647 | reverse complement strand
AACACCGAGTGGGTCGTGAACTCCTTTTACGAACTCGATGAGATTGCAAATGTTCCGGGTCAAAGCGCCTTCACCCTGCCCTATGGCCTGACCATGGCCACGATCTTTCACACCTCGGCCTATCGACAACTCACCGATCGGGTCACACCTTTTAAGTGCGATCTATATAACATTGAAGAAACCACTGAACTTAAGCTTCCCGCCAAGGTTACGATCGATCGAATCCCAACGGATGCGTTTTATAACGAAGGCGGTATTCACTACAGCGCAAGCTACACGCGCAAAGGACAAGTGCTTCGAGTTAGCCGGCGACTGCTGATCGACTTTGG
>DENJ01000093.1:2707-5788 GCA_002359635.1 Burkholderiales bacterium UBA2647 | reverse complement strand
AAGTCAGGTGTTTGTGCGGTAAGTTGATGTCAATCATGACTTGCCGTCACTGTATGAAGCAAATTAAACGTTTTTGATTATCGATTACGATGAAAGCCAACGATCTTCCGCCAGATTTACAAGCCCTGTTAAAAAGAGCCTTTCTTCACCTCTCCGATCGTAAGTTACCGAAGGCTGACCTCAGCCCGTTGAGCGAATGGCTTGAAGGCGAAGGCTGGGATGATGTTGTAACCGGATTAGTTAGTTCTTATATCGATTCGAGTTGTCTGTTGGATGACTTTAACGACGAAATGATGCTTGAACATTCAGACATAGAAAATCCGAAACGGATCAAAGCGTCTGACCGTATGGCATATGCCAGGCAACATATTGATTACCTACTCTCGACATCGATGGACTCTGTCCATGCAATCCCAATCATTTTCGAACATGAAATCCAAGCCGAACTTTGTTTCACGATGTACTACCATCCGCAGGGTGGTGCCACTTTTGGGGAATTCGAATTGCACCACCGTTCAGAAGAATTTCTTGAAAGATACGCTGGCGAAATAATCACCGATCCGCGTGATCTTTCTGATTCACAAATCCGTCATTTATGGAAAAAGTCTGAAGCACAACTATAGTCATGGGAAAAGCGCTCTGAGGACCATGAGGGTTAAGTGTCAGGAGTCGTATCTGTTATCACGGCAACCGCATTGCCCAATCGTCAGACGTTAATCCGTCGATCCTAGCGTGGTTTACTTTTTTCCATGACAGTCAGCGACATTGCGAATACAACGAACCTTCACAGAACGCAAGCGGTCGACTGTGACTTGGAGCCTCTTGACGGCGGTAACCTAAGGGCGCTTAGGCCAACCGAACTTGAGTGGTTGTGCGAGGCGATGCGATTACAAAGCGATGGAAATACCGTCGCCGAACTGGCCATTTGCCCCTGCTGCGACGCGGATCGATTAGACCTAGCCCCAGTTGGTGTTACGGCAAATCCAAAGCTGCTTTGGACGATTTATGCAAAAAAACCAACAAGACTAGCTAGAGTGCCATTGACATCGCACTTAGCCTAACTCCTCACACTCGTACCTTACCAATTCCTACGTCTAGATAAAAAGCTGATGCCTATGAATAAGTTGAACCCGAGTGCCGAAATGCTTCACTTTTTTAGAAACTGCAGGTTTAAGTTCAAGTGCTACAAGTCCTGGGATGATCTTAAACCTACAGATAACCCGACAGTTGGATACTGTGCGGACTGCGAGAAACATGTCTATTACTGTGAAACGCCCGAGCAACTGAACTTTGCCATCGCAAAAGATCTCTGTGTCGCGATTCGTCGTGATCATCCCAAGCATAAACACCGGCAATTATCATTAGGAAGCATCATTGACCCTTGGCCTATCGCAAGAGAAAGCGATGCGGTAGACTCAGATAATAAATCTACCTTGTAGAACGTAAATGCTATGGGTACCGTTTACTACGTGACTGGCATGGGAGGCCGGTTGCACACCGGCTTAGGCCAAGCGCTCACAAGCCGAGGCTTAGATGTAGTTGGTCGAGAACTCGTAGGCGATTTCAGATCGGCCGATTTTCAGGATCAAGTTGACGCAATTAGCTCGGACCTACAAGATCAATTCTGGTCTCCGAACGCCCGCATCCTTGTCAATTCATTTGGCGCTTACTTGTTCTTGCACGCACAGCTTCAACTGCCACCTTATGTAGGCCGAGTCCTCTTGTTATCACCCATTGTTGGAGCGTTCTCGAGCGACGCTAATAGGACTAACTTTATACCGCCAAGATCCCGCAAACTTGCTCAATTAGCGGAGCAAAACGCCATACCAAAGCCCGTTAACTGCGAGATTCATGTTGGCGAACATGACTGGCAGAGCAACCCTGCCAGTGTATGTGAACTCGCCAGTAATCTTGGCATTCCTGTATCGGTGGTTCCTGGCGCAGGACATATGCTTCCACCAGACTACGTTTCGAAAGTCTTGGATCGATGGTTGAAACAACAAAACAGTGATCTTTAGATCGCATCGTATGGCTAGAGGCCATCCATCGACCGGTAAACATTTAGGGCAAACTAGCTGAGCATGAACCCCTCAAGCCACCATCTGACTATTTCATGATTTGAACGCTATGCTAAATCTCACAATTTACATGAAGTGGTTCTTGTTTGGTGCTATTGCGGCGGCGGTGCTGCTTGACCTTGGTGAGCGAGGTGTCAGCGTCCTTACGAGTCTTGATGAGCCCAGCACAGGCGGGAGTGACTTTGTCAGGCGGCATCCACTTGGCTATGAGGACCGAATCGAATCAGGTAACGAGGCGGCGCTACGGGATCTGGAGACGAACAATGTCAAGTTTGGAATTTTCGGTCGTGTCGTCGATGACTCACTATTCAAAGCATACGAAAAGTTTAACGTGAAACCAGTCTGGCTCGGATGTAACGTAGCTGGACCAGGATCTGCATTTTGGAAGGGCTATAACGAAACAGTGGCCTTGGAAATGCTGCGCCGACATCCTAACGCGACCAGCGCCGGGTTGTGGCGAATCAACGAGGGGCTTTAGTTGATCAGGGAGGACTTGGCGACCAATCTAGTGATTTTCATAGCTAATGAGCTTTACTCGTTATTTGATCCGAGAGCGAATCCCTGTGAAACCTGTCGCCCTTACATCGATATAAATTAAGGATCTTTATGTGATGGACGGATTTGTTTTGGCGTTTTATGAGCCTTGCTTATTGCTTGTCTTTTTTATCTGGCAGTGGTGGTCGCTTAAAAAGGACAAAGCGAAACTCGCAGCGCAGCGCCGCCTAGAGCAAGCGTCTAAGGAACAGACAAATCCCGCACTTTCCAGTGAGGCTTGAGGAGGAGTTGTTTGGGCACTTCTATTTTAATCAGGGTTAGCATCACGTGGCAGCTGCCGTGCACCCTGAGCTTGTGAGTTTGATAAACCAGCATCACTCCTTGCAAGCGTCTGAAGATGAATAGCAACGGTCATATCCATCGGTTCACTGTAGCCACCGGCTAGATTCCAAGCAACGGGGGTTTTTTGGTCGAGGCAGGCGCCGAAAATCCCCGCATCCCGATCGCC
>DENJ01000093.1:2065-2675 GCA_002359635.1 Burkholderiales bacterium UBA2647 | reverse complement strand
GTACCGGTACCAGCCTGAAACATCCAAGTTCGCTTGATCGCTTCCGATACCTTGATCTCGAGTGACGTTGATCACTTGGGATCCAAGTCTGAGGACCATTAGGCAACTCTCTGTGCCATCGCCAAAATGTGCATCACCGTCAATGATAAGCACCCGCTCGACGCCATGGGCGATCGCCTTTCTTGCCGCAATCACCAAGCCATTGAAGGTGCAATAGCCAAAATTGCTGGCATACGATGCATGGTGGAATCCTTGGGACGCCGAGCAAGCAAGCCCGCCGTGTTTTAAGACGTGCTCGGTCGCAGCCCACATCGACGCGTTGCTGTAGCTCAGCGCCCGATTGATCGACTCACTGCGCGTACCAAAGCCATTGAGCGTTCTGAGTGTCAGGATGCCACGAACATAGTCGTCGTCGTGCGCAAGCAAATAGTCTGACGGCTCAAAGGGTTCAGGTTCAACAGTGGGCCGCTTCGCACCCTCGATGAATGCAGAAAGCTTATCGATCGAGATAAATCGGTGGTCGGCCACTTGCTTGGGGCTGAAAAAGATAGGTGTCATAGGTCGGTGCGCTTTGCATTTCTTAGGGATAAATCTGGGAAGAAATGCCGCG
>DENJ01000093.1:1116-1948 GCA_002359635.1 Burkholderiales bacterium UBA2647 | reverse complement strand
CAACTAATGGCGCTCACCTGTGAAGGAAGCAACCGATGAATAAAATCCTTGAAAAACTCCGACAGACGTTTCAAGGCAACGCCGACGGGCTCATCGCAACGGCCCAGGAGGTCGTTGTAAAACTCAAGATCGACCAAGAAGCCGGCGAGGGAAATGAGCGTCTGCTTCGGCACTACGTCTCGGTGGGCGTTGTTGATAAACCTCTTCGGGAGGGGCGCGACGCCAATTATGGCTTTCGCCACCTTGTGCAATACATCGCCGCGCGCCGCCTGCTTGCGGAGGGCTTCACACTTGCCAAGATAGCCAGTTACACCGCCGCGGTGACCACAGAGGATCTTGCGCGATACCTCGAAAAGCCAGACCGCACAAGTGAGGCTGAACTGCTTGTTGCAGCCTTTCGCGCCGAAGGGACGACCCGAGCAAGCAGCACCACCGCCTCGGGCAAGGCGCCTGCGCCGGGAAAACCCTTGCCCTCAAGCGCGGCCAGCATGGGGATGGTTGATGTCATGCATGAGATGCGCGACATGGAGAAGCGTATGCGTCACCAACTCGACGCCATTCGCCAGGAAGTTCATCAGATGTTCGATGACGCATCAAGACAAATGAGCTCACGCGCTCCATCGGCATCAAGCGATCCGGTTGCCTTTAAGCGAGCCCTGGGCGAGATCGCCCAAGTGATGGATAGGACCGTTGAGAGATTAGAGGACGTGCTGAAAAGGCCAGTCATGATGATCGAAAAGCAAATGGCGCAGCAGCGCTACCTCTTTGATGAAGCCTACCGCCAGAAGGATTTTCTCGAAAAGATGTTTGCTGATGTCTTTGACCGACAGCG
>DENJ01000093.1:0-1106 GCA_002359635.1 Burkholderiales bacterium UBA2647 | reverse complement strand
GTGCGACAAACCCTCAACGAGCGTAGTGCCTTGAGGCCCCTGCCGAATGAGCGCACAACAAGTACATCAACTGAGCCGCAGACCGCGGCCACCCCCAACACACCTGCCAAATAACCCAGCGTACGAAGGAGCTTACTCATGAAGATTGTTCTTAACCCCGTTAAGCCTGCCCTTACTGATGAGGCAGGCGACTTTGAAGTGTTGGTACGCTTGCAATCCGAACCGGACGCGAATGTGGTCCGAGCACAGTTGAACCTCGCGTTGGTTATTGACCGTTCGGGTTCGATGGGTGGCCAAAAACTTGCTGAAGCCAAGCGCTGCGCCATCGATTTGGTACAGCGTATGGCCTCAGACGATCGCGTCGCAATCGTCCAATACGATGATTCGGTCGATGTTGTCGTTGAATTACAAACGGTTGACTCAGCCCAATCAAGGCTTTCGCCTGCAGTGAACGCAATCCGGGCGAACGGTTCAACCGATCTGCATGCGGGCTGGCTTAAAGGTGGTGAACTCCTGGCACCGCACGCAGGAGGCAGTGAGATTTGTCATGTGATTCTCTTATCCGATGGCCAAGCAAACCGAGGCGTGATCTCGACAGACCGAATCAGTCAGCAAGTTCAGTCACTTGCAAACGCAGGCGTCACAACCACCACCGTGGGTCTTGGCTCAGACTTTAATGAGCAGTTAATGACGTCTATGGCGCAAGCCGGCGAAGGGCGTGCACACTACGGTGAACGGGCGATCGACTTAGCTGAAACCTTTGATGCCGAGATAGGTTTGCTGACACATTTGCAGTGGCGCTCGGTGATGCTTTCCTTCGAGGACGCCTCGCCACGTCTGAAGGTCATCAACGACTATGCGTGCGATCATAACCAGTGGCGTATGCCATCGATTGCCATGGGTTCGGAGTGTTGGGCTCTTGTTCGTATGCCTATGCGCGAAGCGCTCAATAGCCAGCGTGAGCTGGGTAGCGTGCTCAAGGTGAGCGTGAGCGCAACCGACAGCGAAGGAAATCAACATCGCTTCGCAGCACGCCTTGATGTGTTGCCCGAAGTAAATTCGAGAAGCTATGCCGAGATGCCAGCGCATGAACTGGTGCAACGGCG
>DENJ01000101.1 GCA_002359635.1 Burkholderiales bacterium UBA2647 | reverse complement strand
GAGCAGGTTTCACGGCGACCTGAGACCCGGTCAAAGTGGCGAATCGCCCAAGGCAATACCCTCCCGACGCGGATCTGCCCCGCCGACATAAACCGGCGATGCACGGCCCGGGATGATGGTCTTTACGATCGTCGAAACACCGCTTGACTGAGCCGCAAAAGATACGGTGTGGCCCAATGCACGCAAACCATTGAGTAGCGGGTCATTCAAGCCATTAGCGCTGCTGTCGATATAGGGGTGTTCACCCCCGACACCAGTCGTTGGACTGTTTGCCGCGCCGAAATTAACCATTGCGCTGGCCTGCTGTGCATCAAGTTTCCAGTCAATCACGCCAATCAAGGTTTTGGTGACGAATTGGATAATGCTTGCCCCACCGGGTGAGCCCGTTGCCATCAGAAAGTCACCCATCGACCCATCGGCCGCCTTGGAAAACACAATGGTTGGCGCCATTGAACTTCGCGGACGTTTGTTGGGTCCAATCTTGTTGGCAATCATTGCGCCAGAGGCGTCCACTGGATCAAATGAAAAATCGGTCAACTGGTTGTTGAGCAAGAAGCCTCTTGTGAAGTGGAACGATCCCATGCCACTTTCGATGGTTGTTGTCATTGAAACCACATTACCCGCACGATCTACGATCGTCACATGACTTGTACCGTTCCCTTCTTGAGAACTACTTCCCATGGGTTTTGCAGTGAATGTTCCCGCTGTGGCAGTTCCCATGGACTTGGTGAGCGAGATAAGGCTCGCTCTCGTCTTGAGGTAGGCCTTATCAACAAGACTTGAGACACCATTGGCTGGCAGCGGAAAAAAATCGGTATCTGCGAGGTACTGGTTGCGATCAGCGTAGGCGAGTCGCTGGGCCTCGCTGATTAAATGGACTGCAGCAACCGAGGGCTTTGCACCTTCGTCACCGATCTGGGTTGGCTTCTGCGCGGACAGGTCAAACTGCTCAAGAATGCCTAACGCCTGGGCAACGGCAACGCCACCCGAAGACGGCGGGCCCATGCCACAGACCCAGGTGTTACGGTAAGTCGTACAGACTGGTTCCCTTCGAATCGCTTTATAGTTGGCGAGATCTTGCAGGCTGGTCAAGCCTGGCGTGATCTCGACAGGACTTGCCGGTCCACCCGTGCTTGCCGCAATCTTGTCAACAATCGATTTTGCAATTGGACCGGTATAGAAAGCATCAGCACCGCCGCTGGCAATCGTCTTCAGTGTTGCCGCATAGTCCGGGTTCTTGATCGTTGTACCCAGCGCTTTGGGAGAAAGGTCGGCATTCAAGAAATATCCAACCGCATCGGGGTCTCTGAGCAAATCCGCGCGAGCCCCGGCAATCGCCGCAGCCATGCGGCCACTGATTGGAAATCCTTCGCTCGCAAGCTGAATCGCCGGATTAAACAACTCGCCCCAAGACCGTTTACCATAGTCCTTGTGCGCCAACTCCAACATCCGAACCGCGCCCGGCGTACCGATGGAGCGTCCGCTGGCACGCGTGCTGTTGAAGGCGTTGGACAGCTTGGGCAAGGGATTGCTTTTGTCGGTTGCACTGATGTAACGAAGATAGTCTTCGGTCGCTGCCGAAGGCGCAGTCTCCCGCCCGTCATAGGACTGAACCTTCTTGCTTGCCGCATCATAGTGCAGCATAAATGCGCCACCGCCCAGCCCGGAGGACTGAGGTTCGACCAAACCGAGCACCATTTGGATGGCAACAGCCGCATCCATGGCGCTGCCACCGTCGCGCAAGACCTCGCATCCCGCCTTAGTTGCAAGCGGATTGGCTGTAACAGCCATATAACTCAGCCCTGTGACTGGTTTTTTGCCCAGTTTGTAGCCGGACTGTGGTTCGGGGATTGCGGGGTCACCGGCAAGTCCGGAACCAACGACAACCGAGCCCGTCGACACAGCTTGCTGGCAGGCAAGGAAATCGTCATTGCTGCTGCAGCCAGAAACAACCGCACCCAAAAAGATAGCGAAACCAATTCGCTTCGCGCCAGCCAACGTGGTGATTTGGATTTTCTTGAGCATCTTGTCCCTCTGCTTTCTCGCGTTTTTCTTGACCCGAACTTCTTGTAATTAATTCGACACATTGTATTGGTGACGAGACCGACTGTATCGCCTTTTTCTTGAATCAGGCAAACTCGCGCAATCAATGGGACAAGTTGGGCAGCAAACAGGGAGCGGATCACGAGATGGCGGGCATTGAGTTTTTGCGCACGGCAGATCGCTGTTTCACAGCGCTGCCGAACTATCCATGGGCGGGCCGCTATATCGATGGGCTCGCATCGCTTCAGGGTTTGCGCATGCATATCCTGGATGAAGGACCGCCCGATGCTGAGGTGACCTGGTTGTGTCTTCACGGGAACCCCACATGGAGCTATCTCTACAGGCACATGATGCCTGTCTTTCTTGCCGCAGGACACCGTGTTGTTGCCCCCGACATGCCAGGCTTTGGGAAAAGCGATAAACCGGTTGATATCGCACAACATCGCTTTTCTTGGCATCGATCGATATTGTTGGAATTGATTGAGGCGATGGACCTCAAAGCGATTAATCTGGTTGTTCAAGACTGGGGCGGCTTACTGGGACTCACCCTACCCATGGAAAATCGAGCGCGCTATCGCGGCCTACTGGTGATGAACACCTACCTCGCCACCGCAAGCGAGCCGCTACCCGAGGGCTTTTTGAAGTGGCGAGCGATGTGCGCATCAAAACCTGATTTTTCAATTGGACGACTTCTTGCGCGAGGCAACCCTCACTTAACGGCGCAAGAAGCCGCAGCCTACGACGCACCCTACCCTGAGCCTGCCTATCGCGCTGCAACCCGCGCCTTTCCGGAGATCGTCCCGGCATCCGAAAACGACGACGGTGTCCTTGTTTCCCGTGCTGCCGCTCGGTTTTGGCAAGACGCTTGGCAAGGCCGTTCCATGATGGCTGTCGGGATGCTTGACCCGGTTTTTTCACCGGCGAGCATGGAAGCATTGCGCCAAACCATCAAACACTGCCCTCCGCCAATGATGCTTGATGAGGCAGGACATTTTGTGCAAGAGCATGGCGCAATCATTGCCGATGCAGCAATAACCCGGCTCTAAATTAGTCATCATTAGCACATCGGTATCGAAATTTTTAATCGCTTGGCAGCCCGTTTTGATCGAGCAGCATGCTTGTCGATGCACCTGCCGATGAAAAG
>DENJ01000100.1:56226-73293 GCA_002359635.1 Burkholderiales bacterium UBA2647 | reverse complement strand
TCCCCACCGGTACAACCAAAACCTCTTCTACCCTACAGCATGAGCCCACAACCAAGGCCGTCGTACTCAATCCAAAGTGGGCAGGCTTGTTGACACAAGCTTGACCTTCCAACCCTCAACTGACAGGCTCGCTCTCACCGAGGCTTCGAGCTTCACGCCTTCGGCGGCGTCACGAACCATACAGAAAACAGCGGCTCCGGAACCCGACATCCGCGGCCAATGGGGCGCGATACCAAGTAAACGCGCTTCATACCGCAAACGATCGAGGGCGACTTCAACCAAGTGAAACCGCTGCGTCACGACCGCTTGCAGATCGTTATGACCCTGCATGAAGTCAGACCAAACCGGACAATCCGAGATTTTGAGTGCTTTCGAAGCACGTGTCAATTTCGGGTCGGCGAAAACCGTAGCAGTCGACACAGCAATCGGGGGCATCACAACCACGAAATAGGCTGTTGCTAAGTCAAGGGTGCTGAGCCGCTCGCCGACGCCCCCGCCCAGGGCGTGGCGGCGACGGATAAAGACCGGGACATCCGCGCCAAGCGATAGCCCCAAGCGACTCAAAAGCGCCTCGTTCATGTGCAAGCCCCAAAGCTGATTGAGTAGGCGAATCACAGTGGCTGCGTCGCTGCTGCCGCCGCCAAGGCCTGCGCCCTGTGGAATATGTTTGCGCACCCGAATATTCACCCCAGGACAGGGTATGCCCGCTTCCTCACAGGCTAGTTTCATACATGTCGCGGCTCGAACCGCCAGATCTTGACCGGCATCGATGCCCACCTGATCCTCAAGCCGATGAATTTCGCCGTCATTGCGCAGGCTGAGTTCAACCTCATCACACCAATCGATCAAGGCAAAACTGGTATCGAGTTCGTGATAACCATCATCACGTCGTCCCAGCACATGCAAATGCAAATTCAGCTTGGCTGGCGCAGCCTCGCGAGCAACGGGCCCCGCTCTTTGCACTCGCATGATTATTCGGATTTGAGTTTTTCCGAGGGCACGATGATCAGACGCAGTTTGCTGCCCTGTGCTTGCTCAATCACGAGCTTTTTCGGGCTGCGTTCAATCACAAAGCTACCCTGTCTGAAACGGCCTTGCTCTAATTCGAGCCAGCGCCGCCAGCGCCAGGCGTCTAGTTGTTCGATTTCGATCCTGATGCCCTGCCGATACAGCCATTGCTGGACCAGTGCGGTGCTGCTGGGCCCGTCCCGTGCTGTTTCAATAAGCGCTTCGCCGCCAAGGTCCTGCCGCCAGAGCAAGAGTCTTTGACCGGCAGGGTCAAAGAGCTCGACTTTTGCCGACTGTTGATCGGTTTTGACCTCAAAAAGCCCTTGCAAATGCAAGCTTCGTTCGGTCTGCTCCACGCGAAGACCGAAGCGGCCACTGGCCTCAAAGCGGTCCGGAAGGTTTGCAGACTTTGCGATATCGGCCGCGGGCTGAGCCATCGACAGGGTAAAGAAGCTGCAGCACAGGACATAAAACACCACAAGCAGCGGCCAAAAAAACATGGGCCGGTGGGTCAAGCCTTGTAGGCTTTGGGCGGCTCTCAAGCCCTGCATGAACCACATGCTGGTAACCGGCCCGCTTTAAAGCGAGACCGCGAGGCGGCTTAGGGTTTCGCGCAAAAGCGGGTTTGTAGGCTCCGTTTTCTTAGCTTGTCGCCACAAGCTGAGCGCCTCGTCTTTTCGATCCAATTTCCATAGCACTTCACCCAGGTGAATCGCAATTTCGGGGTCTGCTTGCAATCGATAGGCCTTTTGAAGGTATTTGAGCGCACCGGCCAGATCACCGCGTCGGTAAAGAACCCAGCCCATGCTGTCGATAATATGCGGGTCGTCGGGGGCAAGTTCGAGCGCGCGTTCTATAAAAGCCTGTGCTTCCTCAAGGCGTATATTTCGATCAGCAAGTGAATAGCCTAATGCGTTGTAGGCATGGGCATGGCGCGGGCGCACAGCGATGAGGCGACGTAGGCTTTGCTCGGCAACATCGAGCTTGTTTAGCCTTTCTGCTGCCATCGCGTGGTCGTATAACAATTCAATACGCTGCGGGTCTTGTCGAAGACCCTGATCGAGGAGTCGAAACCCTTCTTCCGCCCGGTCACTTTCGCGCATTAACTGTGCAAGCAGCAATAAAGCCTGTGATTGCAGGGCTGGTTCTTTGCTTTGTTGAGCAAGCTCTTCAAGCGGTGCCTGCGCTAAATCATGCCGCTTTAACTGCATGGCAGCCTGGGCAAGTTCAAGCCGCGTGTTTGCATTGAGCTTTTGCGTGAGCAAGCTGGCAATGCTCTGCGCACCTTGCTTCTCACCGCTTTGAACCTGCAGTAAAGCAAGACTTGCCTGCGCCTCACCGATTGAGTCCCGACCGTTTTGTTGAAGAGATTCCACCAGGCTGATCACAGCCTGGGGACGACCGCTGCGCAAAAGCAAGGGGCGCAAATTGATCCAGATTGCAGCGCGCTCCTGGGCTGTTTTCGCTGCCGCCAGGCGTTTGCCGATCAATTCACCCGCTTGGTCAAACCGCGATGCCGCCAGGTAAAGATTTTCGAGCACCAGTCTTGCTTGCAATGAGCCAGGGGCAAGGTCGCGCCAAAGCTCGGCAGCTGCCAGCGCACGCGCAAACACGCTTTCGCGAAGCGCAAGCTCGGTTGCCCGCCGTGCCAGCCTTGAATCGCCCGTGGTTTTGGCCAGTTCAATAAGGGTTTGTGCCGCTGTCCCAAGCTGGCCGCGCTGGGCGGCGATTTCAGCAGCAAGCACCTGAAACACCACAGCAGGGCTAAGCTCGACCCCGGGTTTGGCCTCTGATTGATCGGCTGCTGCAAGTGCTGCGGCTTCAAGCGCATCGCCGGGACCGCCTGCCTCCTCAGCTGCACTTGCGCGATGCGGTGCAACCGCCGTGAAGAGGCTGATCAAGAACGCAGCAAGTCCAAGTTTTGCTTTGAGGTGGATGGTTGACATTCGCTTCGTGCTCATTTCGCTATCCTAGCGGGATTCGCGAAACCGTGTTGATCCAAGCGAGCCGATGGCTGCGTGAAGCGCCCGTGACGGATTGCGCGTTTTGCTGGCCTTTTTGCTGATGCGCGTTCATCGCGCATACCTGCGCGCCTGTCGAGGATGATCGTCGATGCCCGAATTACCCGAGGTGGAAGTGCTTCGCCGTGGTTTAAATCCTGTGTTGAAGGGGCGAAGGCTTAAGCGTATGCAGGTCTTTAACGCGGCGCTGCGCTGGCCCGTGAGCGCAGCACTTGAAAAAGCCTGCCAGGGGCAGCCACTCCTTGAGGTTTCGAGAAGGTCGAAGTACCTGCTTTTTCGATTTTCCACAGGCACGATGCTCGTCCACCTGGGCATGTCGGGGACCGTGCAATTGATTGGGCCGGATGTACCCTTGCAAAAGCATGATCATGTGCAGTGGGAGTTTGAAGGCGCAAAAATCCTGAGGCTCAATGATCCGAGGCGTTTTGGCTCGGTGTTGTGGCTCCATGACATCGAGACGGCAAATTGGAGCGTTGTTGAGGATCCGGAGCGGGCGCAATCCCATGGGCAGATGGAATCTTCCGGGCGGGCGCAATCCCTCTTGGCAAGGCTTGGGCTTGAGCCTTTCGATTTGGCGTTTTCTGGTGACCATCTTTATCGCAAAAGTCGCCGTCGCAGGCTTGCGGTTAAGCCCTGGCTTTTGAGTGGCGAGCCTGTGGTGGGTGTGGGCAACATCTATGCGTGTGAGGCCTTATTTCGAGCAGCAATCGATCCACGGCGCAGTGCCGGACGAATTTCACTGGCACGTTATCAAAGGCTTGCGCGAGCCATCATCGAGGTCTTGGAGGAGGCGATCTCGGCTGGTGGGTCAACGCTACGAGATTTTGTCGGCTCAGACGGTGAAAGCGGCGCCTTTCAGCATCGATACGCGGTTTATGCTCGCGATGGCAAAACCTGTGCGCGTTGCGGGGGGACGATTAAGCGCCTTATACAAGCCCAGCGTTCGAGCTTTGCCTGCCTGGGCTGCCAGCGTTAATGAGCCAAGGACGCATGAAAAAGGGCGAATTTGCCGCAAGGCTTGTCCAATGGCAGCGTCTTGAAGGCCGTCACCAACTGCCCTGGCAGAACACCCAGGATCCTTATCGGATCTGGGTGTCCGAAATCATGTTGCAGCAAACCCAGGTGGCCACGGTTATAGGCTATTACGAGGTCTTTATCGATCGCTTTCCTGATGTAAAACGTCTTGCCGAGGGCTCATTGGACGAGGTCTTGGCATTGTGGAGCGGCTTGGGTTATTACCGCCGAGCCCGGCACTTGCATGCCTGTGCCCGAGCCATCGTCGCCCGCTACCAGGGTGAATTTCCACGCGATGAGAAACAGCTTGAGGCGCTGCCCGGTATCGGTCGATCAACCGCTGCGGCGATCGCAGTGTTTGCGTTTCGGCGGCGTGCTGCGATTCTCGATGGTAATGTCAAACGTGTGCTGGCTCGGGTGTTTGCCTTGGAACTCGACACCCAGAGCAGCCGAGCACTTAAGGTTTTTTGGTCCTTGGCGGAGTCCTTATTACCCCAGGCGGAGGATATGCCAGCCTACACACAGGGCTTGATGGACTTGGGTGCAACGCGTTGTCTGCAAAGACAGCCGGCCTGCGATGCCTGTCCGCTGCAAAGCCTATGCGAGGCAAGATCTCAAGGCAAGCCACGCGCCTTTCCCTTGGCCAAGCCTGCCAAGACATTGCCGCTTCGCTACTGGCTCATGTTCTGGATCAGTGATGGACAGCGGATCTTGTTGTTTCGCCGTCCCGAGCAGGGTATTTGGGCATCCTTGTGGAGTCTACCTGCGCTTGAGGTTCTACCCGAAACATTGACAGCGGCCTTGCATGGCGACCAGACGGCGATTGGCGAACGTAAAGAGAAGGCTGGTGAAGGCGCTAAGCGACCAGCCAGAGCACAAGCCACCAAGCCGTCCCGTGAGACCCTCGAAGAGGGGTTTTCGATCACGCAAACCATGCAAGCGCTTTGGCGGGAGGCAGGCCTGCAGCTTGTTGATCACACGACCTTGCCGGAAGTGATCAATGACATGCTAAAAGCAAGTATAGAGCCCGGGGCCGAGTTCGAACATGTCGCCCAACTCGAACAAAGCTTCACGCATTTTCGCCTTCGTGCGCCTGTGCTGCATATCCGCTTGAACATCGATGCAATATCGATCAAGAGCAGGGTTGGGAGCGAAGCAGGGCCGGAATTTCGGATCGACGACCGTTGCATTGGGCATGCTCAGGCGCTTTGGATTCGACCAGAAGATGCCTTGAGGCTCGGTATTCCGCGCTGCCTGCGCAAGCTTTTTGAAGCGCATCAGCGCTAAAAAGCCCCTTGTTGATCTAAATAATGGAATAAAGAAACAAAGCGGCGCGAACGCGTCTCTTCAAGCCATTGCTGCTTTTGGGCGGGGGGAACCTGAATGAGTTCAATCAGCCGGTTCGTGACCCAATGCCGGTCCTGATAACGTAGCGGGGTTTCAATAACCTTATGAAAAGCATCAGGATGCTGTTGCCTGAGTTGTTGATGCAACTGTTCGAGCAGTTGACTGAGTTTCTCGAACTGGTCATCGTTTGGTTGCATCGATAGATCATCGAAATCGCCCAAGATTTCAACGTCGGCTCGTATCAAGGCATTGGTTTGAACCCAGCGCCTGGCAATACGGAAGCGCCGATCGCCAAGCGCCCGGATGTAAAGCAAACCGGTTTCCGTCTGATCGAAATCTCGGATCAAGGCCAGGGTACCGACTTCGGCGTGTTGGGCGGCCTGGCCGGTTTCTTTACCGTCGATGATCATACAGACGCCGAAGGCTTTAGCTTCACGGGTGCATTCGCGCACGAGATCAAGGTATCTTGGCTCAAAGATTTGAAGCGGTAAAACACCTTCTTCAAAAAGCGGATAGCTAAGCGGGAAAAGGGGAACGTTATTCATTTTCGTCATGATTCATGCTTGCACCAGGCTGCGATGTCGAATGATGGCGCCCAGGTCCGCGAGCCGGTGGCCCAGTTGCTCTACCGTCCAGACCGATCGGTGCTGGCCGCCTGTGCAGCCGATGGCAACCGTGAGGTAGGATCGTTGGTCCTGTGCGTACTCAGGAAGCCAGCGCCGCAACCAGCCTTCGATTGAACTCACCAGCGCCGGTCCTTGTTCGCTTGCTTCAAGATAGTCGGCGACCGCAAGATCGCGTCCGTCGAGCGCCCGAAGATGGTCCTCGTAGTGGGGGTTGGGCAAACAACGCGCATCAAACAGCAAATCGGCGTGCTCGGGAACACCATGTTTAAAGGCGAAGGATTCAAGGCTAAGGGTGATGCTTTTCGCGGTGGCGGCGGCGATATCGCTAATCCATCGACGCAACTGCCGCGGATGAATGCCGGTAGAATCGAGTGTGGCTGCGCCCTGTCTTACCGCCTCGAGCATCGATCTTTCTTTGGCAATAGCCTCGCGTAAGCCCTGTGACGCAAGTTGCTCGCCGCCGGGTGCAAGCGGATGCCGCCTTCTGGTTTCTGAAAACCGCTGAACCAGTTCATGGTCGCGGGCTTCAAGAAAAATCGTTTGTGTTTCGATACCAATACCGGAAAGCGTCCGCAAGACCTCGCGCAGCAATGGCAGGGATGAGGGGCTGCGCGAGTCGATGGCGACGGCAACCCGCTCATGCCCTTCAGCCTGAAGCGATTGACAGACCTCGAGCAGGAACCGCGAGGGCAGATTATCGATACAAAAAAAACCGTTGTCCTCGAGTTCCCGGATGGCAACCGATTTTCCCGAACCGGATAATCCAGTGACCAAGACCAGACGCATGGTTTAAACGCTACCCTCGCCAGTCGAACCAGCTTGTTGCTCCTCGTCCATCAAGGCGCGCTGTCGCTCAAAAAAAACCTTCATGGAATCGATACCGCGGAGACGCAAAATCGTCGAGCGCACGGCAGCTTCGGTCAGCACAGCGAGATTTCTGCCCTCAGCGACGGGTATCACCACTTTGGGAATCTCAATCCCAAGAATCGTCTGAGTGATTGCCTGCAGGGGCAAGCGTTCGTACTCCTGCTCCATGGTGCTGCGTCGCATCAGATGGACGATCAGGCGCAGGCGGATTTTGCGGCGCACTGCTGCTTCGCCGAAGATCGTTCTAATATCGAGAAGACCGAGGCCGCGTACTTCCAGCATATTCTGCAGCAAGACTGGGCACTTGCCCTCAAGCAGCACCGGGGAGATACGGGCAAGCTCAACCGCATCGTCGGCAACAAGCCCATGGCCTCGGCTGATTAATTCCAGGGCGAGTTCGCTCTTGCCAAGCCCGGATTCGCCCTGCAGGAGTACGCCAAGCCCGAGCACATCCATCAAGACGCCATGCACCGTGGTTTGCTCGGCAATGGCTTTGCCAAGGTGCTGGCGGAGCCTTTCGATCACGCGTGCGGCAGGCAGCGGTGATACCCACAGCGGCAGGTCATCGGCATGCGCACGGGAGCGCAATTCCTCAGGTGCCGATAAGCCCTCTGCCATCACGATAGCGGGCGGCCTGCCTTTAAGTAACTCGACGAAAAAGGCCTCACGGCGAATGTCGTCGAGACGCTCGTAGTAGGCGACCTCGTTTGACCCGATCACATGCAATCGATTCGGATGGATAAGGTTCAGGTAGCCCACCATGTCGGCGGGCTCACGCAGGCTATCCAGGAAACATCGGCCAGCACCGCACTCGCCATCAACCCAGGCCAGCGCCAGCGACTCAGCCGTCTCGGTGAACAACTGTTGAATGGTCACCGACATTTTGGTGTAGCCTTTGGCTCAAGCAGCTTGAGGCTGCCAGCCCTGCATGATGCGATGCGCCTCGGCGCGGTCAAGCGCTTGATTGAGCCCGGTTCTGAATTGCTCGTCCGAGAGCATTTCTGCCAATTCCGACAAAAGCTCCAGATGCTCCTGGTTGGCATGTTCGGGGACCAGGAGAAAAAAGACGAGGTTCACCGGTTGTCCATCGGGCGCGTCAAAAGGCAAGGGCTTGGAAAGTCTCACGAAGGCGCCGATTGCCTGTTTAAGCCCCTTGATTCGCCCATGAGGAATCGCAACGCCCGCACCAAGCCCGGTCGATCCAAGCCGCTCGCGCGCAAACAGTGAATCAAAAACCTTGCTGCTTGAAAGGCCGTGGTGGTTTTCGAACATCAAACCGGTTTGTTCGAAGAGCCTTTTTTTGCTGCTCGCCTCAAGGTTGAGCAACAGGTTTGTTTCGGGAATGAGCTGACTGATTTTGTTCATGCTATTGCATGGCTGATTGACGCCCAAGGCCAACAGCCTGATGGGCATGCCTTTGCTCCTTGTATTTGAGCACCTGACGGTCAAGTTTATCCACGACGAGGTCGATTGCGGCGTAAAGGTCCGCATTCTTACACTCAGCGAAGAGTTCTTTGCCTTTAACGTGCAAATTCACCTCGATTTTTTGCTCAAGTTTATCGACGGACATAAAAACATCGGCATCCACAACCTGGTCAAAGTGTCGGTGAATCCGTTCGAGTTTACCGGTGAGATAGCTGCGCAAGGCTGGTGTAACTTCGACATGATGGCCGTGAATGGACAGATTCATACAAGCTCCTTGGTAGAAAACCGCACTTAGCAATGTCTGCATGAAAACAATACATCAGATTCGTCGTTTGCGGCGCTGCGAGGCAGGTGCAATCTTGAGCGATTCGCGATACTTCGCCACGGTGCGCCTGGCGACTTGGCTGCCCTCGTTTGTTAAGAGTTCGGCAATGCGTGCATCAGAAAGCGGCTTATCGACAGCTTCATCGCCGATCATTGCTCTCACACGGGCGCGTATGGCGGTGCTCGATTGGGCGGTGTCGCCTGCGGATTCTTGGCCGACTTGGGCGGTGAAAAAATACTTGAGCTCAAAGGTCCCTCGGGGAGTCAGCATGTATTTTTGGCTTGTGACCCTTGAGATGGTTGATTCGTGCAGTTCAAGCGCCTCGGCCACCATGCGCATGGCGAGCGGTCGCATGGCAACCTCGCCCACGCTGAAAAAACGCTGTTGGTGGTCGACGATAAAACGGGCAACGCGCAAAATCGTCTCACCGCGTTGCTTGAGATTTTTGACAAGCCATCGCGCCGATTGCACCTGGTCGTTTAAGCCTGGTGCTTCGCTTTTGGGCGATTTGTTTTGTCTGAGCAGTCGGACATAGTGCTCATTGAGTTGAATCTCCGGCATAGCGCCGCGGATCAGAAAAGCTTGCCAACGTTTGCCAACCTGGCGCACATCAACATCGGGCACCACAAAGGGGAGCGGCTCTGCGCCCCTAAAGCCCGCTGCCGGCCTCGGATTCAAGCTCAAGACAAGGCGGTGAGCTTGTTGCAAGGCGATCTCACTGCAGCCAAGCTGACGCCGTAAGCGTATGAAGTCGTGCTTGGCGAGGGTTTCAAGCTGCTCATTGACCAGGCGCAGGGCGAGCAGCTGAACATCACCGGCATCGCGTTGTCGCAATTGGATGCTCAGACATTCGACCGTATCCCGCGCCCCCACGCCGGGCGGGTCGAAGCTTTGCAAAAGTTTGAGCGCAGCGAGCAACTCATCCTCATCGACCTGGGCTTCTTTGGGCAAACCCTCTTGGATTGAGGCGATCGACTCTCGCAACATGCCGTCTTCGTCGAGCGCATCGATCAACCATTGCACAAGCGCCCTGTCGCGCTCAGTCACATGACATGCGAGCAATTGCTGTTTTAAATGATCGCTCAGCAAATCTTCGGTGCTTCGCCAATCGCGATGACGCGCTTCATCATCTGAATCGTTGCGGCTATTTCCCTGCAAGTCCCATGCCGCTTGTTCCCAGGCCTTAGGGTCGTCGGCGGCTGGCGTGTGCTCGCTGCTTGACGACTGCCCCGCATCGTCGGCATGGAGGGCCCGTCCTAAATCGTCAAACGATTCAATGGTTGTGAAGTCCACTGGCTGGTCAATCGACAAAGCATGGAAGTCTTGTGCCGCTTCGCCGCTCAAGACCAAAGGCTTGGCGTCGAAAGCAAGCGGCTCATCACGAACAGGCAGATGTTCGCCCGTTAAGCCATGCGATGAAGGCTGCAACGTCGACGGATCGTTGATGCGCTCACGGTCCGCGGAGACTGCTTGGTCGAGCTGGTCAGCGGCCTGAAAATCCCCTGATCCGAAGCTGTCGAGGCTTTCATCGGTGCGTTCTAAAAAAGGATTTTCTCTAAGTGCTTGTTCCACTTCATGAGCGAGCTCGAGCGATGACATTTGCAGCATGCGAATCGCCTGTTGCAGCTGCGGTGTCAACGTGAGCTGCTGGGCGATGCGGAACTGTAACGTGGGCTTCATTGGGGAATTTTAGATCGTTATACCGAAGGCCTACATCTTGAAGTGTTCACCAAGGTAGACCTTTCTCACCTGCTCGTTGACAATCAAAGCCTGTGGTCTGCCGTCGGCAAGCACCTTCCCATCGTTTAAAATATAAGCACGATCACAGATGCCTAGTGTTTCTCGAACGTTATGATCGGTAATCAGAACGCCAATCCCGCGATCACGAAGAAAAGAAACAATGCGCTGAATTTCAATCACAGCAATCGGGTCAACGCCTGCAAAGGGTTCGTCAAGTAGCACAAAGCGCGGGGATGTTGCCAGCGCCCGGGCAATTTCCACCCTTCTGCGCTCACCACCGGAAAGTGCGATTGCAGGCTGCCGTCTGATGTGTTCGATTTGTAACTCGCCAAGCAAATGTTCAAGCTGCGCTTGCTGCGCCTCGCGTGAACTTGTTGGGTTGAGTTGTAGCACCGCGAGAATATTTTCTTCAACCGTGAGTTGGCGGAAAACAGAATTTTCCTGAGGCAAGTAGGAAAGCCCCATTTTTGCCCGCCGGTGGATTGGCAGGTGACCGATGGGCAAACCATCCAGGCTGATAAGGCCTTCATCGCTCGCAATCAGTCCGACAAGCATATAAAAACAGGTTGTTTTTCCCGCTCCGTTCGGACCCAGCAGACCGACGACCTCACCGGCTGCAACTTCAAGAGAGACCTTGTCGACGACTTTACGTCGTCTGTAGCTTTTGGTGAGCCCCTGAGCCTGCAATAAGACACCCGAAAGCGCCATCAGGGCTTGCTTTCAGGCTTTGGTTGGATCACGACCCGCACGCGGCCTGACGGGTTTGTCGCCTGCGGGATGGCGCTCGGCGACGCCCCTGAGCGGCTCACCTCATAGCGCTCTTTGCGGCTGTCATAAACAATGAGTTCGCCTTGCATTAAATCGGCTGGTTTCCCTTCGACCACCCGGCGCATTTCGGCTGACTGCTCAAGCCGCAAGGTTTCTTCCCGGGTTGAATAAAAAAGCTTGAGCGCATTGCCTTCAATCATTTCATTGACCGCCTCACGCTTTTGCTTGAAATGAACGGGCTTGCCAAGCGCGGTTGCCGACTGATATCCCGCCTGATCCTCGATGACCTCAAGCTCATCAGCCCTGATTTGCAGTGTGCCTTTGTTAAGAATCACCTTGCCTTGAAACCTGCTGATCCGCCTCGCCTCATCGTGAACAAAATGATCGGCTTCGATCGTCATTGGCTTGAGTCGGTCAGCGCGTTCGGCCCAGAGCGGCGTGCTTAACAAACTCAGGATGATTCCGAAGACCATGGCCCTGATGATGCCTTGTCGCTTCGGTCCGGCCTGCTGCAACGGGTTGTCCTGCCTCATGGCTTTGATCTCGCTGTGATTAAGGGCGACGCTTGCTCGCTTTGTGTCGGCGGGAAAAAGGCTTGCACACTGGCGCCAAGACGCAATTGCTTGTCAGCCTGGTCAAGCACCAGCTGTTTGCCGCTTACCCAATGCTCGCCTCGTTCAATGCGAACTTCATCGGGCATTTCCACGCGCTGCCTGGTGGCGTCGATGAAAGCGCGCTCGCTGCGAATTTGCAGGCTTGTTGCATGCTCCGTTTTCCGGACAATCACCACCGAGCCGCTCAGACTGGCAGTTTCGCCGTCATCGCTGGTGATACCCTCCAGGGCGGAAATTTGGGTGTCGCTTGCGCCGGCACTCAGCCAGATCCTTGGCTGGATCAGCCTAAGTTGTTCACGATCGGGAAGATGGTCGAGGCGGTCAGCGCGCAATTGCATCGAGACCACGCCTTGATGGTTATAGCGCAGCATGTGCACGGTTGTTGCGTAATAGTCGGCCTGCCCTCGTCCCAGCACCGTGGGCTGGGGATCATGACGGCTTGCCAGCGTAAGTGCCAGGTAAGCGCTTGCGCTGGCAACAAGGCACAGACTCAAGAGCAGGCCAAGTTGGGGCCAGCTAAGCCTCAGGCGGAAAACCCGAAATCTTGCCCGCCTAAGCATTTAGACCACGCCCGCCTGAAGCAGATCATGGATGTTGAGTGCACCCACGAGCATGCCTTGATGGTCGGTCACCAGCACCTGGGTAATTCGTTTTGCCTCCATGATCCGCACCGCCTCGCTGGCCAAGGCCTGAGGGCCAAGGCAGGCTGGGCTCGGATGCATCCAATCGACAATGGGTTGACTGAGAAAATCGGTGCCTAACTCCAGCGCGCGTCGCAGATCGCCGTCGGTAAAAATGCCAACCGCGCGCTGTTGTTGATCAACCACGGCGGTCATGCCGAGACGCTTTTTCGTCATCTCGAGCACCGCTGTTTTGGTGTCGGCTTCAATCCGAACCGAGGGGATCGAATCGCCTGTGCGCATCAGATCGCTGACGAGGGTGAGCAATTTCCGGCCGAGTGCGCCCCCGGGATGCGACAAGGCGAACTGCTCAGCATCAAAGCCTCTGGCCTCGAGCAATGTTACGGCGATCGCATCGCCCATGGCCATGGCGGCTGTTGTGCTCGCGGTTGGTGCCAGGTTGAGTGGACAGGCTTCGCGCTCAACCTTGACCAGCAAATGGACATCGGCCTGCTGGGCAAGCGTTGAGTGTGCATCTCCCGTCATCGCGATGAGCGCAGTGCCGCGTCTTCTAAGCAGGGGCAAGATACGCACGATCTCCTCGGTTTGCCCCGAATTAGATAGCGCCAGCACCACATCCTCGTGCGTGACCATGCCTAAATCACCATGACTGGCTTCAGCCGGGTGAAGGAAAAAAGCAGGCGACCCTGTCGAGGCTAAGGTGGCTGCGATTTTATGGGCGACATGCCCTGATTTACCGATCCCGGTGACAATGATTTTGCCCCTGCATTCAAGCATGAGGCTGCAAGCCTTGATGAGTGCAGCGCTTTGCGGACACTGTGCGTCGGCCACCAAACCAGCGGCAAGCGCTTCGAGCGCTTGGGCTTGAATATCAAGGGCCTTGCGCGCCGATGCGATGAGCCTCAGAGGATCGAGTACGGGCTTGGGCATGAAATCCTTGAGCGGGGCCTAGAATAGGGTGATGTCTGAGTATACAAACCCCGGTCTATTTGAGCTTGCGCTCGGCCTCATGCTCGCGGTTACTGCTGCGGTGGTTGGCTTGCGCAAGCTCGGGCAACCTCCCCTGGTGGCCTATCTCTTTGTTGGCGTTTTGCTCGGCCCCTGGTTGTCGCGTGCGCTGGCAAACGACGATGTGGTCCGGCATCTTGGCGAACTCGGGGTCGTGCTATTGATGTTTACCTTGGGGTTGGAGTTTAATCTCGCGAAATTGCGTTCCATGCGGCAGCATGTTTTTGTGCTGGGCGCTTTGCAGGTCGGTTCGACGCTTATCCTGTCGGTGCTGATGCTGATGGTGCTGCCGGCTTGGATGATCACACGCTTGCTGCCCGCAGAGGCAGACTGGAAAACCGGTTTTGTGATCGGTGCGGCACTTGCAATGTCATCGACCGCTTTAATCACCAAGCTCCTGGCCGAGCGGCGAGAACTTGAAAGTGAGCACGGGCGGCGTGCCTTCGGGGTCTTGTTATTCCAGGATCTGGCGGTCATTCCCTTGCTGGTCGTCATCCCTGCCCTTGGCGGCGGCGAGTCGCTGCTCAACGACCTCTTTTTTGCTTTGCTCAAGGCCGCGGTATTGCTTTTTGTGTTGCTCCGCATCGGCCCTTTTGTGATGCGTCGCTGGTTTCGGATGGTGGCAAGACAGCGATCCCATGAACTCTTCACGGTGAATGTCTTGCTCGCCAGTCTCTTTTTTGCATGGCTGACCCATGCCGCTGGTTTGTCAATGGAATTGGGTGCCTTTGTCGCTGGCATGTTGATTGCCGAAACCGAGTTCAAGGTGCAGGTTGAAGACGACATCAAACCCTTCCGTGATCTCTTGCTCGGTTTGTTTTTTGTCACCATCGGGATGAAGCTCGATGTGCGTGAATTGCCGGCGATTTGGCCCGAAGTATTGATGCTGCTGGTGCTGATCATTCCGCTGAAAGCAGTTTTGATCGCTTTTTTGGTTCGGTCGCTCAAGGCGAGTGACGGCATCGCGATTCGGACGGCAGTTTGGCTTGCACAGGCTGGTGAATTTGGCTTTGTGCTGCTCGGTCTGGGTCTTGCCGCAGGCTATTTTCCGGCCTCGACCATGCAGGTAATGCTTGCGGCGATGCTCTTGTCCATGCTCGCCGCGCCGGTGCTGATTCAACGGGCAGACTGGCTTGCGATGCGGCTGTCGCCCCAGGATTGGATGATGCAATCGGTGCGCATGCAGCAAATCGCAAGCAAGGCTTTTGGTCGCAGCGGACATGTGGTGATTTGCGGCTTTGGGCGAAGCGGCCAGAGTCTAGCCCGACTGTTGCGAAGCGAGTCGGTCGCTTATCTTGCGCTGGATACCGATCCTGATCGGGTGCGCATTGCTTCAAAGGCGGGCGAACCGGTGGTCTATGCCGATTCCTCAAAGCGCGAAGCCCTGATGTCAGCGGGTTTGCAACGCGCTGCGGCCTTGGCGATTACTTTTGATGACACCGCGGCTGCCGTGAGGGTTTTGCATCTGGTGCGGCAAATTTCGCCAAAGCTTCCAGTGCTCGTACGAACCGCGCATGAGGCCGATATCGCGCGGCTTCGTGAAGCAGGCGCCACCGAGGTGATTCCTGAGATCATCGAAGGCAGTCTGATGATGGGCTCGCATGTGATGGCTTTGGCCGGTGTCGCGTTGCCGAGGGTCTTTCGAAGGGTTCGCGAAGTCCGTGCCGATCGTTATGAAATGCTGCAGGGGTATTTTGAGGGGGCAGATGATCGTGCTGAAGATTTGATCGAGCACGATTCGGTGATGCTGCGCAGCATCGAGGTGCCCGATGATTCCCCATGGGCCGGGCATGAAGTGTCGAGTTTGATCACTCACAATGATGCACGCTTGATTGCCACCATCCGTCAAGGTCAACGGATCGCAGCCGCAGACCTTGGTGTTTTACAGGCACAGGATCTTCTCATTCTCACGGGCAGCGGCGAAGGTTTGCAGGTGGTTGAGGACCGCTTGCTTGAAGAGCGCCCGAGGATGGTCCATCAATCATCGGCCAAAGCCTCGGGTCGAAATCCGCCCTCATGAACCAGCCGTTGATCTCATTTGATGCTGTCGACTTTGGATATGGCGCGCGCCCCATCCTACAAGACCTTTGTTTTTCGGTCGCCAAGGGTGAGTTGCTGGCCATTATGGGCGGGTCGGGCAGCGGGAAAACAACGATCTTGCGGCTGATCGGCGGCTTGGTTCGTCAGCAAAAGGGGGCCATTAAAGTCCAAGGCTGCAGCTTGGAGAGCCTCGATGGCGAAGCATTAAGGGCCTTGCGCCGAAACATGGGGATGCTGTTTCAGGCGGGCGCGTTGTTTACCGACCTCACGGTGTTTGAAAACGTCGCCTTTCCTCTGCGCGAGCACACCCGTCTTTCTGAGCGCATGATTCGCGACTTGGTACTGATGAAGCTCCACGCGGTGGGCTTGCATGCTGTGGCAGCGCAAATGCCCTCGGAGCTCTCTGGTGGCATGGCAAGACGGGTTGCGTTGGCACGAGCGATTGCCCTGGATCCACCGATTCTGATGTGCGATGAGCCATTTGCAGGGCTCGACCCTATCTCGCTTGGCACGGTGGCCAATCTATTGCGCCGGCTGAGCAAAGCGCTGGGCCTTACCACCTTGCTGGTGACCCACGATGTTGAGGAAAGCCTCGCGATTGCCGATCGTATTATTTTGGTCGGGCAGGGGCGAATCATGGCGATGGGTACCCCACAGGCGATGCGCGAAAGCAGCGATCCCTTCGTGCGTCAATTTATCGACGGGACTGAACAAGGACCGGTGCCTTTCCATGCCCCTGGCCCAAGCCTAGATGCTTTGCTTGCCTTGAACCAACCATGATCGCCAAATGCGTCGTCCACGGCTTGAGGTCGCTCGGCGCTGCTGTGATCGCGTCGCTGAGCTACCTCGGCATGCTTGCGAGCTTCCACGCCCGGCTTGGTTTGCTGTTGGGCGCTGCCTTCGCACGGCCCCGCCTGCTGATGGCCCAGTTGCATTTCGTCGGCAATCGCTCGCTCGCGATCACCTTGGTGTCGGGCTTGTTCGTGGGTTTTGTGCTTGGCTTGCAAGGCTACTACACCCTTAACCGTTACGGGTCAGAAGAGGCGCTTGGCCTGCTGGTTGCGCTTTCCCTGGTCCGTGAACTCGGTCCTGTGGTCGCAGCGCTTTTGTTTGCAGGCCGAGCCGGCACCTCGCTGACCGCAGAAGTTGGTCTGATGAAAGCCGGTGAGCAGCTTGATGCGATTTCGATGATGGGCATTGACCCCTTGCGGCGCATTCTGGCGCCGCGTTTTGCGGCCTCTCTGATTGCCATGCCGCTGCTGGCTGCGTTATTTTCTGCTGTCGGGATTGGTGGCGGCTATTTTGTTGGCGTCGTTCTGATTGGGGTCGACAGCGGTGCATTTTGGTCGCAAATGCAATCCGGGGTCGATGTCATGCATGATGTCGGTAGCGGGGTAATGAAGAGTTTTGTCTTCGGCTGGATTTGTGGTGCGACGGCACTGGCCATGGGATGGCTTGCACGCCCAACGCCTGAGGGGGTTTCTCAGGCAACCACCCGGGCGGTCGTCGCATCATCGTTGACGGTGCTTGGCGCTGATTTCCTGCTCACTGCACTCTTATTTGGACAATAAACGAGGTGTTCATGGCTCAGCAGCAATCGACTGCAAGGCGCGATCTGGCCGT
>DENJ01000100.1:23245-56164 GCA_002359635.1 Burkholderiales bacterium UBA2647 | reverse complement strand
CTAAAGGTTCGCGCGCCGGTCAAAAGCGCCGGCGTGGTGGTGGGGCGGGTGGTCTCGATTCGCTTAGACCCCAAGACCTATCAAGCCGAAGTCATCTTGAGTCTTGATCTGGGCGTTGTTTTTCCCAAAGACAGCTCGGCGCGCATTCTTACGTCCGGCCTGCTCGGCGAACAGTACATCGGTCTTGAAGCCGGCGCGCAGGAGCAAAACCTGGGCGACGGATCAGAAATCAAGATGACGCAGTCAGCGGTTGTACTCGAGTCATTGATCAGCCAATTTTTATATCGTAGCGCTGAACAGGCAGGCAGCTCAGAAAAGTGACCATGCGCGTCCATCTTCGGGGATTGGGTTTTGCACGACGGTATCCGGGACAACAAGCCGTGACACCGGGCCTTAAGTCATGGCTTGTGCTTTTGCTGGTGACGCTGCTTTTTGGCTACAGCCTCAAGGCCCGGGCAGAAAGCCCGATGGCATCAGCTGACACGCTCGATTTGGTCGAGGTACGCCTTGAGCTTGCTCAGCATGATGCCGACCAACAGGGCATCGAACCGGTCTCGTGGTTTCGGCCCGCCGATTCGGCGGCTGTGCTTGCGAGCGATCCCTTTGAGCCGATGAATCGCATGGTATTTGACTTTAATGAGCAACTTGACCGGCAGTTGATTCGTCCCGCGGCAAAGGCTTACATCAAGGCCGTGCCCCGACCGCTACGCGAAGGCTTGAGCAATATGCTCCTGAATCTGGATGATTTGGTGAGCCTGGTGAACCAATTGCTGCAAGGCAAACCTTCCAAAGCAGCCATCAGTCTGGCCCGATTTCTTGTCAACAGCAGCATCGGGGTGATTGGTTTTTTTGATGTTGCGACCGAATCGGGGCTCTACCACGAAACCGAGGATCTCGGCCAAACCTTTGCGGTCTGGGGCGTGCCCAGCGGTCCCTATCTCGTGCTGCCTCTTTTCGGGCCGTCGACCCTTCGAGACGCTACTGCAAGAGTGCTGTTTCAGCCCTTCATACCCCTCAGGCAAATCACACCACTTGAAACGCGTTATGCCTTGATCACCACAGGCTTGCTTTCAGCGCGCGCCGAATTTCTGGAAGCCTCGCAATCGTCTGGTTTGCTTGTGATCGATCGCTACTTGTTTGCCCGTGATGCCTTTTTGCAACGTCGGCGCAACCAAATCTACGATGGTGAGCCACCGGAGTAAATCTCAAGTGCTTTTAGGGGTTCTTGCGGTCAATCGGCCTAAAATCGGGAATTCCTCCGTGCAAACATTAATGAGTTTCCCATGTTTAGATTTTCTCAATCCTTCCTCCCGGGGATCGAGCTTCGATCTTTTTTCTTCCCTCTCGTGTTGATACGGGGTTTTGTTTTTTTCGCCATTGGTTTCTTTTTTCTCGCGCTGCTTAATGTGCCGGCGACGGCGCAAACCCGCCCCGACGAGTTTGTCGGACGTATGAGTAACGAGATTCTGGATAAAGTCCGACAGCAGCGGCAAGAGCTCTTGAATAATCCGCAAAAGCTCAGTGAGTTCGTGAGCCAAGTCGTGATGCCCCATGTGGATTTTGAGCGTATGACCGCCTTGGCAGTCGGGCGCACCTGGCGAAGTGCCACACCTGAACAGCAGCAGCGAATCAGCCTGGAATTTCGCAACCTGCTCACGCGTACCTATGCCGGCGCCTTGCAATCCCTACGGGATCAGAAGATCCGCCTTAAGCCCTTTCGCGGCGACGCTGCTGAAGCCGAGGTGGTTGTGCGCTCTGAAATCGTCGGGTCTCGAGGCGATCCGATCGGGCTTGACTACCGGCTTTATCGGCAAGGCGAAAGCTGGAAAATTTATGACATCAATATTGCCGGCGTCTGGCTTGTCGAGACCTATCGAAATCAGTTTGCCTCAGAAATCAATGCCCGAGGCCTTGATGGCCTGATTGCAACCCTGGCCGATCGCAATCGCTCGCTTGAAGCGCGCAAGCTGTGATCAGCCCGGAGAAAGTCCTGAAGCTACCCTCGCTTTGGGATTTGACGGTGATGCCCAAGGCTTTAAACGATGTCATTCCGGTGCTCGATCGCTTGTTGGTCGACCATGGCTCAGCTGAATCGATCGAGGTTGATCTTTCCGGTGTTGAACGTCTCGACTCTGCCGGATTGGCTGGTCTTATCGAATTGCAAAGGCGTGCCGGCGCTCGGGGCAGCAGGCTTCGCTGGCATGCGATCCCTGAGAATTTGCAAGAGCTTGTTTTGGTTTATGGTCTCTCCGCTTGGTTTGCCGAGGCAAGCCCTGCCAAGCCAGACCTCGCCAAGTCAATCCCCGCCAACCCAAACCCTTCCGAGCCAAACGAGCATGGCGGGCAGTGCGGATTAGCATGACAGGCGTCGAGACATAGCATGGCAGGCACCGAGGCTTCCCAACGAAGCCAGCACCCGGCCATCCGCGTGAAAGGGCTTGCAAAGTCCTATGGCGCTTTGCGTGCGCTCGATGGCATTGATCTTTGCGTTGAGCAAGGCGAGTTTTTTGGGCTTCTCGGTCCGAACGGTGCAGGTAAAACCTCGCTGATTTCGATCATTGCCGGTCTGAATAAGCCAAGCCAGGGATCGGTTGAGGTTATGGGCGTCGATGTGCTTGCTGACCCCGAAAAGGCTCGCCGGCAGCTTGGCGTGGTGCCGCAGGAGCTTGTGTTCGATCCCTTTTTTACGGTTCGCGAAACACTCGAACTCACGGCAGGCTATTACGGTGTCGAGCCCAATAGCGACTGGATCGATCAACTGCTGCATCATCTCGACTTAAGCCAAAAGGCATCGGCAAACATGCGTGCGCTATCGGGTGGTATGAAGCGCCGGGTGCTGGTCGGGCAGGCCCTGGTCCATCGTCCTTCGGTCATCGTGCTTGATGAACCGACAGCCGGGGTTGATGTGGAACTGCGGCAAAGTCTTTGGCGATTCATCGGGCAACTCAATCAGCAAGGGCACACGATTGTGCTCACCACGCACTATCTCGAGGAGGCGCAAGCGATGTGTGGCCGTATCGCGATGCTGAAGCAGGGGCGTGTGGTGGCGCTCGATCAAACCGCCAAGTTACTTTCTCGCTATGAAGGTGGCGTGCTGCTTGTGCGTTACAGCGACGAAGGTACCGAGCGATTGCGCTTTAAGCACTATCTTGACTTGGAGCCGATGATGGCTGCGATTCGGCTCAGCGGCCGGTCAATCGAAAGCCTGCAGATTGAGGGTAGCAGCCTGGAAGATGTTTTCTTGGACATCATGCAAGAATCGGGGTCTGCGGCCTCAGCGACTCAAACTCTTTAGCGACGGAAAACCTATGCTTTCACCTGAAACATTGCGCGGCTACATCGAGGCAGGTCTTGCTTGTGATGAGCTGGAGGTAAGTGGCGATGGGCATCACTTTGAAGCCCGGATCGTATGCAAGGCATTTGAAGGCAAGCGATTGATTGCCCGCCATCAAATGGTTTACGCGGTGCTCGGCGACCGGATGCGAGCGGAAATCCACGCCCTGTCGATGAAAACCCTCACCCCGGCGGAAGCTGCCGAATCCCGCGAGCATTGAGGACGCCATGGACCGTTTCGCAATTCATGGCGGGCATCGACTCGAGGGGAGCATCGAAGTATCAGGTGCAAAAAACGCAGCGCTTCCCATTCTTGCCGCCTGTTTGCTGAGCGCTGAGCCCTTTGAACTATCCAATGTGCCTCAATTGCAGGACATCCGCACCATGCAGAGGCTACTGGCCGGCATGGGCGTGAAACTTGTTCGCGATGGCCACAGCATGCAGGTTCAAGCCGACGCCGTAAACTCGGTGGAGGCACCCTATGAACTCGTGAAGACGATGCGCGCCAGCATCCTGGTGCTGGGGCCGCTGCTTGCGCGCTTTGGCGAAGCCAAAGTGTCCTTGCCGGGAGGCTGCGCCATCGGCCAGCGTCCGGTGGATCAGCATGTCAAGGGCATGCAAGCAATGGGCGCCGAGATCCGTATCGAACACGGTTATCTCAACGCCAGGGCCAAGCGTTTGCACGGGGCTCGAATCGTGACCGATATGGTCACAGTCACAGGCACCGAGAATTTAATGATGGCAGCGGTGCTCGCAAAGGGCACGACACAGATTGAAAATGCTGCGCGTGAGCCCGAGGTGGTTGATCTTGCTCAGATGCTGGTTCGAATGGGTGCCAAGATCGACGGGATTGGAACCGACCGTTTGACGATCGAGGGCGTGGAGGAACTGCAGGGAACGCGCTACAAGGTGATGCCGGACCGGATTGAGGCAGGTACATTTCTCTGTGCGGTCGCTGCCTGCGGGGGTCGTGTTCGCCTGGAATCAGCGCAACCGGCAAGCATGGACGCGAGTCTTGAAAAGCTGCGCGATGCCGGCGCAAGGATTCGATGCGGTGATGACTGGATCGACATGGAAATGCCCGCAAGGCCCCGTCCGGTTAATTTGCGCACCGCGCCTTATCCGGGTTTTGCCACCGATATGCAAGCCCAATTCATGGCGCTTAATGCGCTTGCTGACGGCACCTCGGTGATTCACGAAACCATTTTTGAGAATCGCTTCATGCATGTCCAAGAGCTCAATCGCCTTGGAGCCGACATTCAAATCGAGGGTAATACCGCGATTGTGAAAGGGGTGCCGGCCTTATCGGGCGCCAATGTGATGGCTACCGATCTCCGGGCATCGGCCAGTCTCGTGATCGCGGGTTTGGTTGCACGCGGCAGGACCACGATTGAGCGAATCTACCACCTCGATCGGGGTTACGAAGCCATGGAGCGAAAGCTGCAAACCCTGGGGGCCCAACTTGAGCGCTTGAAGTAGGGCAATCGACAAAATCTGCCCCAAACAGACTGCCAAAACCCGACATGCCCGATGAACTGCGCAAGTAGCCATGACTAAGTCCAGCCAGCAACTCACCTTGGCCCTCTCGAAGGGCCGCATGCTTGAGGAAACCACGCCCTTGTTGGCTCAGGCAGGCGTGAGGGTCGATCCCAGCGAGCTTGCATCGCGCAAATTGATCATCCCGACCAGTGATCCCGATTTGCGATTGCTCATTGTTCGCGCAAGCGATGTGCCTACTTATGTGGCTTATGGCGCAGCCGATATGGGGGTTGCGGGCCACGATGTCTTGCTCGAACACGGCAGCCAAGGGCTTTATCAGCCGATTGACCTGGGCATTGGCCGATGCCGGATGTGTGTGGCTGTGCCTGCCGGTTTTGACTACCAACACGCGGTGCGCCGAGGCGCCAGATTGCGGGTTGCAAGCAAATACACCGAGACCGCGCGCAGTCATTTCGCCGCAAAAGGTGTGCATGTTGACCTGATCAAACTTTATGGGTCGATGGAACTTGCGCCGCTCGTGGGTTTGGCTGACGCCATTGTCGATCTCGTCAGCACGGGAAGCACCCTGCGGGCCAATCATTTGGTCGAAGTCGAGGAGATTTGCGAGATTTCCTCCCGCCTGATCGTGAATCAGGCCGCATTGAAAACCCGTGGTGCAAGGATTGCCCCTTATCTGAAGGCTTTTGAAACCCGATGAGTCAACCGAGCTTGCAAGCGCTGGCTGTTAACCGTCTCAACACTGCAGATGCGAATTTCGAGCAGCGCTTTGCCGCTTTGCTTGCTTGGGAAGACGCAAAAGACCAGGCGGTTGAAGCGGCTGTTTCAGCGATTATTCAGGCCGTCCGCAAGGAAGGCGATACGGCTGTTTTGCGTTATACCGAGCGCTTTGACCGCTTGCGAGCGGATCGGCTTGCCGATCTGGAGATTCCTTTAAGCGTTTGCCATCAGGCGCTCGCCGATTTGCCAGCCGATCAGGCCTATGCCCTTGAGGCGGCTCATCAGCGTATTAAAAGCTTTCACGAAAAGCAGTTGAGCCCGAGCTGGAGTTATCTCGACGAACACGGCAGTCGTTTCGGTCAAATGGTCACAGCGCTTGACCGCGTCGGCTTATACGTTCCGGGCGGCAAGGCTGCCTATCCTTCGTCAGTGCTGATGAACGCCGTACCTGCCAAGGTTGCGGGCGTTGGCGAATTGCTCATGGTGGTCCCAACCCCCGATGGACAGCGTAACGCCTTGGTGCTTGCCGCTGCCGCGCTCGCTCAGGCCGATCGGGTCTTCACCATTGGCGGGGCACAAGCGATTGCGGCTTTGGCTTACGGCACCGAGACGATCACGGCAGTAGACAAGATCACAGGCCCCGGCAATGCCTACGTGGCTGAAGCCAAGCGACGGGTGTTTGGCAAAGTGGGGATCGACATGATTGCGGGCCCCTCGGAAATTCTGGTGCTCTGCGATGGCCAGCAAGTCGACCCCGACTGGGTGGCGATGGATTTGTTTTCCCAGGCCGAACACGATGAACTTGCGCAGGCGATTTTGCTCTGTCCGGACGCCGATTTCATCGAGCGTGTTCATCAGTCGCTGAGCAAACTCGTGCTGAGCTTACCGCGGCGCGCGGTGATCGAACGATCGATGGCCGATCGCGGCATGCTGGTTAAGGTACGCGATATGCAAGAGGCTTGCGAGCTTGCTAATCAGGTTGCCGCCGAACACCTTGAAATCATCGCTCAAAACCCTGAGCTTTGGGCGGGGCAAATTCGTCATGCTGGCGCCTTGTTTCTTGGCCCTTGGGCCTCGGAGTCCCTGGGCGATTACTGTGCCGGGCCGAACCATGTCTTACCGACCATGAGGACCGCTCGCTTTTCCTCACCGCTTGGTGTGTATGATTTTCAAAAGCGATCAAGCCTGATTCAGATGAGCGAACAAGGCGCCAAAGCACTCGGGCCCCTGGCGCGTTGTCTGGCCCAAGCCGAAGGGCTGCAAGCTCATGCCGCTTCGGCGGCAATGAGGCTGTGAAGTGCGCCAAGCAGCGCAGCGCACTGATCTTCGGTGCCGATGCTGATTCTTAAAAATTGATCGATCCCGGGTTTGGCGAAATGTCTGACCAGGATTTTTTCCTGGCGCAGACTTTGCGCAAGTCCGCCGGCATCATGTGCTGGGTGGCGAACGAATAAGAAATTCGCCTTGGATTCGAGGACGACAAAACCAAGGCTTCGTAGCGAATCGCTGAGCGCTTCGCGATTGTTAATCACGCGTGCACGGTTGGACTCAAACCAGGTTTCGTCCTCGATTGCCGCGATCGCACCGGCCATGGCCAGCCGATCAACGGTATAAGAATTAAAGCTATTTTTGACCCGCTCAAGCGCCTCGATCAGATCCGCCGAGGCAAAGGAAAAGCCCACCCGAAGGCCTGCCAGCGCTCTGGATTTTGACAGGGTTTGCACCACCATGAGATTGTCAACCTGGTCGATGAAGCCAACACAGGACATCGCACCAAAATCGACATAGGCCTCGTCCACCACAACCAGGCGCTCGGGATGTTGGCGGGCATGTGCAAGTATCGTTTCGGCGGCAAGGGCAATACCGGTTGGCGCATTAGGGTTGGGCAGAATCAGGCTACCGGCTTCAGGGTCTACCTTAGAGAGGTCGATTGAAAAATCGTCTGACAGCCCGAAGGGCTTACTTTCAACACCAAAAAGCTGACAGTAAACTGGATAAAAACTATAACTTATCGCCGGGTAGGAGCAACCGCCTGCCTGTCCCATCAAGGCTTGAAACAAGAAGGCGAGCACCTCGTCGGAGCCATTGCCAATAAAGACCTGTTCAGGTTTTAAGCCATGTCTGTTGGCGAGCGTAAGCTTCAGCGCAGTGCCTGATGGATCCGGGTAGAGCCTCAACGAATCATCCAAAGCGCGACGCATGGCATCGATTGCCTTGGCCGATGGGGGGTAAGGATTCTCATTGGTGTTGAGTTTTATCAAGCCTTCAAGACGCGGCTGCTCGCCGGGCACATAGGGGGTCAAAGCCGATAAAAAGGGGTTCCAGAAGCGCTTCATGCTTGCGAATGTATCATTGTGTCTATGCGCAAAGCTGAGATTGCCCGCAACACGGCAGAGACCCAAATTATTGTCGCCCTAAACCTTGATGGTCGGGGCGAGCATGCTTTCGAAACAGGGCTGCCCTTTCTTGATCATATGCTCGACCAAATCGCCAGGCACGGCCTGATCGATCTGATGGTCCAGGCCAAGGGGGATTTGCATATCGACGCCCACCACACGGTCGAAGATATCGGCATCACCATGGGACAGGCCTTTGCGCGGGCCATCGGCGACAAAGCCGGCATTTGGCGTTACGGCCACGCCTATGTGCCACTCGATGAAGCCCTGTCGCGGGTTGTCGTGGATCTTTCGGGAAGACCGGGTCTTGAGTTCCACTGCAAGTTTGTGCGCGGCATGGTCGGCAGCTTTGACCTTGATCTCGTGCACGAGTTTTTCCAGGGTTTTGTGAACCATGCACTTGTCACGCTTCACATCGACAATTTGCGCGGTGAGAATGCCCATCACCAATGCGAGACGATTTTTAAGGCCTTCGGACGTGCCCTGCGCATGGCCGTCAGCCACGACGATCGAAGCTTGGGACGCATACCGTCGACCAAGGAAGTGCTCTAGTCCAAGCCATTGCGCTCGCCCCCAGATGCCAGGACCGTCTCTTCGCTGAAAGCCTTATGAAGCACATCGTGGTTGTCGATTACGGCATGGGCAATTTGCGCTCGGTTGCCAAAGCGCTCGAACATGTGGCGCCAACGCATCGCATCATCGTCAGTGATGAGGCCCAGGCGATCGATCGCTGCGATCGGCTCGTCCTGCCGGGGCAAGGTGCCATGCCCGACTGCATGCGCAAACTCAGAGCATCCGGCTTGCTCGATAGCTTGCTCAGGGCTGCTGAAACAAAGCCTTTGCTCGGCGTCTGTATTGGCGAGCAAATGCTTTTCGAGCACAGCGAAGAGGGTCCGAGTGAGGGGCTTGGGCTCTTGCCGGGTGCCGTCTTGCGTTTTGATCAAGCCTCAAGGTTGAAGATTCCGCACATGGGCTGGAATCGTGTCTGGCCAAGCGAAGGCTTTGTGGGGCATCCGCTGTGGCAAGGGATCGATCAGGGCAGCTTTTTTTATTTTGTCCATAGTTACTATGTCCAAGCGTCTGATTCTTCCCACATTGCCGCATCGACAGAATATGGCATTCGCTTTACCTCAGCGGTTTCACGCCATAATATTTTTGCGACCCAGTTTCATCCGGAAAAAAGCGCATCGACGGGCTTGCGCCTTTACGATAATTTTGTTCGCTGGGACCCCTGACTTTTTCTCCAAACGACTATGTTGCTGATACCTGCCATCGACCTTAAGGACGGTCGTTGCGTGCGCTTGCGTCAAGGCGATATGAACGACGCAACCGTGTTTTCCAACGACCCGGCCGCCATGGCCCTACACTGGATTGATGCTGGCGCCGAGCGCTTGCATCTGGTCGACTTGAACGGGGCGATCGCCGGTAAGCCGATCAACGAAGCGGCGATCCGAAGTATTGTGCGAGCGGTCGACGATCAGATCCCGATTCAACTCGGTGGTGGTATACGCGATCTCGACACCATTGAGCGTTATGTCGACGGCGGGATCAGTTATGTGATCATCGGCACCGCAGCGGTCAAAAATCCTGGTTTTTTGCGCGACGCATGCGGCGCTTTTCCCGGTCAAGTGATGGTTGGGCTCGATGCCAAAGACGGCAAGATTGCCACCGACGGCTGGAGCAAGCTGACCGGCCATGACGTGCTTGATTTAGCTCAAAAATTTGAAGACTACGGGGTGGAAGGCATTATCTATACCGATATAGGCCGCGATGGCATGCTTGGCGGGGTCAACATCGAAGCCACGTTGCGCCTTGCACAAGCGGTCGACATGGAGGTTTTCGCCTCCGGAGGCATCGGCAGTCTCGAAGACATCGAAGCGCTCTTTGACGCTGCAGCCGATCGGGTTGCCGGCGTCATTTTGGGTCGCGCCATTTACGAATCGGCGGTTGACTTAAAGCAGGCGATCGAACGGATTGCCGCACGTGGTCAGGACGCTTCATGACCCTCTGCCGACGTCGATGCTAACGCGTCGGATTATCCCCTGCCTTGATGTGACCGCGGGTCGGGTGGTTAAGGGCGTTAATTTTGTGCAGCTTCGGGATGCCGGTGATCCTGTGGAAATCGCGCGTCGCTACGATGAACAAGGCGCCGATGAACTCACCTTTCTTGATATCACCGCTTCAAGTGACGAACGAAGCATGATGTTGCATGTGATTGAATCGGTGGCCGAGCAGGTGTTTATTCCGCTCACGGTCGGTGGCGGGGTGCGTAGCGTTGCCGATGTGCGCAGCTTGCTCAATGCTGGGGCGGACAAGGTGTCCATCAATTCAGCCGCGCTTGCAAATCCCGATCTGATCAATGAGGCAAGCGGTTTTTTCGGTTCGCAGGCGATTGTGGTGGCTATCGACGCGCGGGCGAAGGCGCAATCCTGGGAGGTTTACTCCCATGGCGGCCGAAAGCCCATGGGGCGTGATGTCGTCGCTTGGGCGCAAGAAGTCGCTTATCGGGGGGCAGGCGAAATCTTGCTCACTTCCATGGACCGTGATGGCACCCGCGAGGGTTTTGATCTTGCGCTCACCCGCGCGGTATCAGAGGCCGTATCGATCCCGGTGATCGCTTCAGGCGGCGTAGGTTGCCTGCAAGACCTTGCCGATGGGGTTATTGATGGACGCGCAGACGCAGTCTTGGCCGCTTCGATTTTCCATTTCGGCGAGGCGAGCATTGCGCAGGCGAAATCGCATATGGCAGCTTGCGGCATACCCATGCGCTTAGACTGCTATTCATGTTGAATCATCCCATGCACAGTGAGTTGCCAAGCCAAAGCGCTGATCATCTTGAGCAGGCATGGTTTGCGCAGTTGCGTTTTGGCGAACAGGGACTGCTTGCTGCGATTGCCCAGGATGTTCATACCGGTCGGGTGCTGATGCTCGCTTGGATGAACGAGGACGCACTTCGCGAAACCCTGACCACTGGCTATGCTTGTTATTGGTCGCGCAGCCGGGGTCGGCTGTGGCGAAAAGGCGAGGCATCGGGCCACCGGCAAAAGCTGCACCGCCTGCAACTCGATTGCGATGGTGATGCGTTGTTGCTTCAAGTCGAGCAAACCGGGGTCGCCTGCCACACCGGCCGAATGTCATGCTTTTTTTACCAATGGGATGGCGCAGGATGGCAGATCGCCGAGGATGTTGTGGTGGACCCCGAGAAGGTCTACCGATGAAACAGGGTCGATCATGACGAGCTCCGACGATTCACTCAAACGTTTGGCCTCAGTCATTGCCCAGAGGCGCCATGCCGATCCGAGTCAGTCCTACGTGGCGCGATTGCTGGGCAAGGGCGAGGATGGCATCTTGAAGAAGATCGGCGAAGAGGCAACCGAATGCGTGATGGCTGCCAAAGACGGCGATCGTCATCGGATCGTGGCCGAATGTGCAGATCTGTGGTTTCATTGTCTTGTCATGCTTGAACATTACGGTCTGGGTCCCCAGGATGTCATCGCCGAGCTGGAGCGTCGAGAAGGCATCTCAGGGCTCGATGAAAAAGCGGCACGCAAAGCAGGTGCCCGCGATTTGCAGGGAGCGCCTTGAAATGAGCGACACAAAACACTGTATTTTTTGCCGCATCGTCGCTGGCGAGATCCCCAGCAAGAAAATTTATGAAGACGAGGTGATGCTCGCTTTCCATGACATCAATCCGGCTGCACCGATACACTTTTTGATGATCCCCAAGAAGCACCTCGTCAACCTTTATGACGCCGACATCAGGGAACAGGCCTTGCTTGGAAAAATGCTCGGTATGGCAGGGCAGCTGGCCCGAGAGCAGGGTTGCGACGACGGCTTTCGCGTGGTAATCAACAATGGCCGTGTGGGAAGACAGGAGGTGTATCATCTTCACATCCACGTTATGGGCGGTCCCGAGCCTTTAGGCTCTCGTGGCCCCGCGCCCTTGAAGGAGTAGATATGGGCTCGTTTAGCATTTGGCACTGGCTGATCGTCTTGGTGATCATCCTCTTGGTTTTTGGGACGAAAAAACTTCGCAACCTCGGTTCAGACCTTGGCGGTGCCGTCAAGGGCTTCAAGGATGGCATCAAAGATGGTGCAAACCCAGGGGCTGGCGAGCCTGCTGGCACGGCTTCTGCCTCGGCGGTCGGCCCATCGCCAGCGCAAGCGGCGCCATTGACGCAGCAAGCAGCGGCCAAGACCATTGATGTGGATGTGAAAGAGCGCCACTGAGTTCGCGTCGCATGCGCATGGCAAGGCTACAAGCTTTGCCATAATGAACCCTGGTTCGGCCCTTGCCCCCCGCCACCTGACGCCTTTCGCCCGCCATGTTCGATATCGGATTAAGCGAAATGCTCATGATCGCGGTGATTGCGCTCGTGGTGCTCGGGCCTGAGCGTTTGCCGAGGGTGGCCCGCCAAGTGGGGCAATGGACCGGAAAACTTCAACGCTATGTGACCGAGGTTAAAAGCGACATCAATCGTCAAATGGAGCTCGAGGAGTTGCGACGCCTCAAGACCCAGGTGCAAGATGCTGCCCAGTCCATTGAATCGAGCGTCCAGGAGGCCGTGAGCGGGGCCCAGTCTGAATTGCAGTCAATCGGCGCCGAGGTGGGTCTGAATGAGGCGCCCACGGACTGGGATGCTGTTTATGCGGTGCGTCGCGCGCGCGACCGTATCAAAGACCGTCGAATCGAACGTGAGAAACTGCTCGGACGAAAAAGACCACGGCGCAACGTTTATCGTTAAGCATGCAAGAAGAAAGTTTCATGTCTCACCTTACCGAGTTGCGCGACCGCGTGGTCCGCGCGCTGCTGGTGGTGGTTGTCTTCTTCGGCGTGAGCTTTTATTTTGCCCCGCAAATCATGGAGTTCCTGGCCAGACCACTCACTGAAGCGCTGCCGCCAGGTTCGAAGGCGATTTTTATCGATCAGGCTGGTGCCTTTTTCACGCTCACAAAAATCGCATTTCTGACCGCCTTGCTGATTTCGCTGCCGGTTGTTTTGTACCAGGCCTGGGCTTTTGTCGCTCCCGGTCTCTACGAGCACGAAAAGCGCTTTGTGATGCCCCTCATCCTGTCAAGCGTTTTCTTTCTGATCGTTGGCATTGGCTTTGCCTATATTTTCGTGCTGCCCGCAGCTTATAAATTTTTCTTTTCGTTCACCCAACAAACAGGGGCAGAAACCTTGCAGGACTTGCAAAAGTACTGGGATTTCACCCTGGCGATTTTTTTTGGATTTGGCCTAACCTTCGAGGTCCCCGTCGTACAAATGCTGTTGGTGAAACTAGGCATTGTTACCACCGAGCAATTGCGCGAGGCGCGTCGCTATGTGATCGTTGGCGCTTTTGTGGTTGCTGCCGTGTTAACGCCGCCCGATGTATTGTCCCAATTCATGCTTGCCGTGCCTTTGCTTCTGCTCTACGAGCTTGGCATTTTTCTTTCTGGCTTTGTGACCGCAAGAAGCCGGGCACCTTCGGATAGCGAAGCGGCTAAGGCGGGCGATGTGTCGTAAGCGCCCTGGATGGTCAAAACCCTCCGAGGAACAACAAAACCCTCCGAGGAACAACAAAACCCGCGTGTGACCCTTGGCCTCAGCCAAGGCAGATCAAGCTTTGCTTTAACGCTCGCCACGCCCCGGCCTTGGCCTTTTGCCAACCTGGACTTTCAGGCTGACCTCCTTGCCCTCGCGCAGAAATTTCAGTTCGGCCTGAGCCCCGGGCTTGAGCTGTGAAATCAAGTTGAGCATCCCTGCCGTATTCCTGACGGTTTGGCCGTCGACCTCGAGCAAAATATCGCCAACTTTGACGCCGGCTTTCTCGGCCGGCCCGCTGCGCAGCAAACCGGCAATAATCGCACCTTCGCGACGGGGTAATTTGAAGGCCTCAGCCATTTCAGGGGTGATGTCTTGGGGCTCAACGCCGATATAGCCCCTCGTGACCGATCCTGTTGCAACAATCTGGTCGACGACATTTCGCACCGTGCTCACGGGAATCGCAAAACCGATGCCAAGCGAGCCACCTGTGCGCGAGTAAATGGCGGTGTTGATACCCAGCAAGCGTCCGTCGGCATCGACCAAGGGTCCGCCGCTATTGCCAGGGTTAATCGCAGCGTCGGTTTGAATAAAGTTTTCGAAGGTGTTGATGCCGAGTTGGTTGCGGCCAAGCGCGCTGATAATCCCCATCGTCACGGTCTGCCCGACCCCGAAGGGATTGCCGATCGCCAAAACGGGATCTCCAACCCTTGCGTCATCCGCGTTGCCCACTGATATTGGCTTGAGTTCGCTTAAGGACACGCGCAACACAGCCAGATCGGTCTCCGGATCACCGCCAACGATTTTTGCCTTGGCTCGCCGCCCGTCGGGGGCAATAACTTCAATATCTTCAGCGGCGTCGATCACATGGTGGTTGGTCACGATCAGACCGTCGGCGGCAAGCACAACCCCGCTTCCCAGGCCACCGCCTGGTTCGGCACGCCCTTCAGGCCCGAAAAACCGGCGAAACATCGGATCATTGAGCAGCGGGTGGTTTGAAGGCAGTCGCACCCGGCTTGTCGCTTGAATGCTGACCACCGAAGGCATTGCCTGTTCCGCCGCAAGTCGGTATGACACAATGCTCTGGTTGGCCGTTGGGGTGCTCGTCGAGGAAGAAGGCTCTTTTTTGGACGCCCCCGACTCGGAGGCCGCCGGGCGAGTCTCAGCGCTCTTGCCGAGCCATTCAGGGCGCAAGGTTGAGATCACAAAAAAGCCCGCGACCAGCACGGTGACAGTTTGCGCAAACAATAACCAGAGTCGATGCATATGGAAGGAATCGCGAGAGATCAGTTGGCCGTCTATTTGAATGATTGGCTTGAGATCGACCGTTTTAAGGATTATTCCCCAAATGGCTTACAGGTGGAAGGTAAAGCACACATTCGTCGCCTCGCTGTTGCGGTCACAGCCACGCGGGAGGTGATCGAGAAGGCGGCAGACTGGGGTGCTGACGCACTCATTGTGCATCATGGCTGGTTTTGGAGAGGCGAGGACCCGCGTCTTGTGGGTTATCGGCAAAAGCGCCTGCGTGCCCTGCTTGTGGCGGAAATCAATTTATTCGCTTTCCACTTGCCTTTGGATGTCCACCAAGAAGTGGGCAACAATGTTTGTCTTGGCCGCGTGATGGGATGGCCAAGCCCCGCCTTGCTCGGCGAGCAGCAATTGATCGCCAGGGCAGACTTACCCGAAGCGGTCAGCGCTGAGGCTTTACAGCAACAGCTCGCGTTTCACCTGGAGCGCCCGGTGCTTGCCGTCGGCGCGGTTGACCGTCCGATTCAACGACTCGCTTGGTGTACCGGCGCCGCGCAAGACATGATTCAGGCAGCCGCTGATTTGGGCGCTGATGCCTTTGTCAGCGGGGAAATCTCCGAGAGAAGCACTTACATGGCCCGGGAAATAGGCATCACTTATTTCGCGGCAGGCCACTACGCCACCGAACGTTTCGGTGTCCAAGCGCTTGGCAAACATTTACAAGCACGATTTCCGTTGCAGTCCCGCTTCATTGAGGACCCCAATCCAGCCTAGTGCGTGGAAGCTTCTGCGATGTTGAAGTAGAATGCGCGCACTGGTTCAGAACGGTTGATCACAGCTATGAGCGAAAACAGCAATCCGAGTGACGGATCCCGACGCACCGCGCTGGCCCTAACCGCAGCCGCTGGCGCGGTCGGTGGCGCGGCAGTGGCCTTGCCCTTTGTTATGACGTTCCAACCCTCCGAGCGCGCAAAAGCGGCAGGGGCCCCTGTTGAGGTCGATATTGGTGATCTCAAGCCTGGGGAACTTAGGCGTGTTGAATGGCGTGGTAAACCCGTTTGGGTGCTACGGCGCACGCCCGAAATGCTTGAAACCTTGAAAGTCACCTCGCCAAAGCTTGCCGATCCCGATTCAAAACGCAAGGACTATCCGACGCCGACTTGGGCCCAAAATGAACATCGGTCCTTAAAGCCCGAATATTTGGTGGTTGTTGGTATTTGCAGCCATCTCGGTTGCTCTCCCAGTGACAAGTTTGCCGCAGGCCCTCAGCCCTCCTTGCCCGATGACTGGCCTGGCGGCTGGCTCTGTCCCTGTCATGGCTCGACCTTTGATTATTCGGGCCGGGTTTATAAAAACATGCCGGCGCCCGACAACCTCGAGGTGCCACCTTATAAGTATCTGACCGACACCCGTTTGCTGATTGGAGAATCGGACGCGGCTTGATCAGCTGGCCGGATAAATCGTTTGCTCGAAGGTTTGACGCACTCATCGGGGTGCGCAGCCAACAAATGCCCCGGATCGCTGCATAGGCTTCGGCGTTAAGCCTCGTAACGGGTTTTAATGCGATGTAGCAAACCGCTGCGATGTCGCAGTAGTCTGAATAAGTCGTAACGCGCAACACACTGAGGAGTACCGCATGGCAAAGGACAGGCAAGTTGAAACCACCGGCGTGATGGGATGGATCGACGCTCGCTTTCCCCTCACGCCGATGATCAAAGATCATCTGACCGAGTATTACGCACCCAAGAACTTCAACTTTTGGTACTTTTTCGGTTCGCTGGCGTTACTGGTTTTGGTGATCCAGATTCTCACGGGGATTTTCCTGGTGATGAACTACAAACCAGACGGTGCGACCGCATTTGGTTCGGTGGAGTACATCATGCGCGATGTACCTTATGGCTGGTTGGTTCGCTATATGCACTCAACCGGCGCCTCGGCCTTTTTCGTGGTGGTTTATTTGCACATGTTCCGCGGTTTGATTTACGGCTCCTACCGCAAGCCACGCGAGTTACTGTGGATTTTCGGTTGCGCGATCTTTTTATGTCTGATGGCCGAAGCCTTTATGGGCTACCTGCTCCCTTGGGGGCAGATGTCCTACTGGGGTGCACAGGTGATCGTGAATCTCTTTTCAGCGATTCCTTTTATCGGACCCGATCTCTCCCTGTTGATCCGCGGTGACTATGTGGTGAGTGACGCCACGCTCAACCGCTTTTTCTCCTTCCACGTGATTGCGATTCCCTTGGTCTTACTCGGTTTGGTCGCAGCGCATATTTTGGCCCTGCATGAAGTGGGCTCCAATAACCCCGATGGGATTGAGATCAAGGCCAAGAAAGACGCGCTTGGCAGGCCGCTTGATGGCATACCGTTTCACCCCTACTACACGGTGCATGACATCATGGGTGTGGCTGGCTTCTTGCTGGTTTTCTCAGCGGTGGTGTTTTTCGCCCCGGAAATGGGCGGCTACTTTCTGGAATACAACAACTTTATCCCGGCTGACCCTTTAAAGACACCGCCGCATATTGCGCCTGTGTGGTACTTCACGCCCTTTTATTCGGTCTTGCGTGCAACCACCGAAGACTTTTTGCTTTACTGGATGATCCCCTTTCTGATTTTCTACGCTTTCTTGGTGTTCACCACGGTGCGCGGTGCCCGAACAAAGATCCTCAATCTGGCCGGCGTGCTCGCATTGATCGGTGGCTTTTTCATCATTGATGCCAAGTTCTGGGGTGTGGTGGCCATGGGTGCCTCGGTGCTGATTTTGGCGGGCTTACCCTGGCTTGATCAAAGTCCAGCGCGCTCGATCCGCTATCGCCCCGATTGGCACAAATATGTCTACGCGGTCTTTATCATCGCTTTTGTGATTCTTGGCTACTTCGGCGTTCAGCCCCCCTCACCGATCGCTAATTTGATCGCCAAGGTTTGCACCTTGATCTACTTTGCCTTTTTTGTGTTGATGCCCTGGTGGAGCACCATGGGTCAACCCAAACCAGTGCCAGATCGCGTGGTCTTTGAAGCGCATTAATCCCGGGTTGAGATCGTCATCATGAATATCTTTATGCGACTTGCTGCCAGACTTGCCTTCGGAGCCCTTGTGCTCACGCAGACACCGGTGCATGCAGCCGGTTCTGACTTTCCGCTCGACCGTTTTCCGACCAGCAAACTGACCGAACAAGCGGCCTTGCAAGAGGGGGCCAAGCTTTTCGTCAACTACTGTCTCGGTTGTCACAGTGCCCAGTATATGCGCTACAACCGGCTGCGCGACATTGGTCTGACCGATGATCAAATCAAGCGCAATTTGCTTTTTTCTGCGGAAAAAGTTGGCGAAGGCATGAAGATTGCGATGCGCGTTGAAGACGCGAAAAGCTGGTTCGGCGGGCAACCGCCAGATCTGTCGGTTATTGCCAGAGCGCGCTCCTCGCATGAAGGTACGGGATCGGATTGGATCTACACCTATCTGCGTGCTTACTATCGTGACAGTACCCGCCCGACCGGCTGGAACAATGCGCTTTTTCACAACGTGGGGATGCCCAATGTGCTCTGGGAATTACAGGGTTCACGAGGCGTTGTGATTGAAGATGTTCATGCGGCTAAAGGTGAGGCGGCAAAAAACGCGCCCAAGGGCTCCTTTGTGAAGGCCAGTGTGAGTTTTGATGAAGCGGGCCTGCGTTCGGAAGCCAAAGAAACGCTTGCTGGGCCTGCGAAAGAAGGCAAACAGTACATGCTTGGCAAGCCGCAAGGCGGCAACCTCAGCCCTGCGCAATTCGATGATGCAATGGCTAACCTCACCGCCTACATCACTTATATGTCTGACCCATCAGCCATAGAGCGCAAGCGCCTTGGCGTTTGGGTCATGCTTTACTTATGCGGCTTTTTTGTGCTGGCCTGGTGGTTAAATAAGACCTACTGGAAAGACATCAAATAGTTTCCAAGGCCGCCAGCTCGGGATCATGCATCGCGGTTTCGGGCTGCAGGCGTGATGTCAATGGGCGGTAATCGGTGATGGGCGCGTCGCGCTGCCCTCAGGAGAAAATACATGATGGTGCTGTATTCGGGCACGACCTGCCCATTCAGTCAGCGTTGCCGTTTCGTGCTTTTCGAAAAAGGCATGGACTTTGAGATTCGCGATGTCGATCTCTTTAATAAGCCTGAAGATATCTCGGTGATGAATCCCTATGGTCAGGTTCCGATCCTCGTTGAGCGTGATCTGATTCTTTACGAGTCCAATATCATCAACGAGTACATCGATGAACGTTTCCCACATCCCCAGTTGATGCCTGCGGACCCGGTGATGCGCGCGCGCGCACGTTTGTTTCTGTTCAACTTCGAGCGCGAGCTCTTTATCTACGTGCATCAGCTCGAGCGCCGTGATCAACACAAAGACGCTGCCAAGCAGCTCGACGGGGCTCGTCAGCAGATTCGTGACCGGCTAACCCAGCTCACGCCCATTTTTGTGAAAAACAAATACATGCTTGGCGAAGACTTTTCCATGCTCGATGTGGCGATCGCACCACTTTTGTGGCGTCTTGACCACTACGGGATTGAAATGCCCAAGACCGCAGCACCTTTGTTGCGTTATGCAGAGCGGATTTTTTCTCGGCCGGCTTATATCGAAGCACTCACGCCCTCCGAAAAGGTCATGCGGCGCTGAGATGAATAAGCATTCCACCAAGCCTTATCTGATTCGGGCGATCCATGAGTGGTGCTCGGACCAGGGACACACGCCGTATTTAGCCGTAGCAGTCGATGAGCACACCCATGTGCCCCTTGAATATGTGAAAGCGGGGGAGATTGTGCTGAACGTGTCCCTGGCGGCTACTAACCGACTGCGCTTGGGCAATGACTGGATTGAATTTCAGGCACGATTCGGTGGTATTGCACGGGATATCTCGATACCGATCAGCAATGTTTCGGCGATTTATGCCCGGGAAACCGGCCATGGTATGGCATTTGAGGTCAGTAAAGCGCCGGCTCATCTTGAAGTGCATGATGCAGCACAAGCCCCGCCAGCGCTGCCATCGCCTAAGCCAACAGGCCCCCAAGGCGCCTCGGTTTCTTCGCTTGCTCTGGCCTCAAGCCAGCGCGCGCCAAGCAAGGAAGGGCAGGCATCCACCGGGAAGGCGCCTGTGGAGTCGGCCAAGCGTATGCGAAGCGTAGGACCGCGGCGTCAGCCGCAAAAAGCTCCCTCGCAAAGCCAGGAAGCGCTGGCAGCCCAAGCCCCCGACAGCAAAGCGCAGCTTTCACCGGATCTTGAAGCGACTGGGTCGGCATCGACAGCGCAGCACCCAGAGGGATTGGCGCCGGAGAAGCGGGATGCAAGCGCTGCCTTGTCGGCGTCAAAAAGGCCTGTGGCTGCGTTAAGTTCGGTTGATAAGCAATCGGTTCAAGACGATGAAGCGCCCACCACCGAAGGGTCGCCAGCCACGCGTGCGCGCGGTGCTGCAAGAGGTGCTTCGAAGTCGCGCCCCAAGCTAACCCGTGTAAAGTAAGGTTTTTGCGCCATTGCCCTTGTAGCTCAGTCGGTAGAGCAGCGGTTTTGTAAACCGAAGGTCGCGGGTTCGAATCCTGCCGGGGGCACCACAAACATCGCTGGCAATGACCGCCTGAAACCGTGGCGCCAGCCGCAAGGCATCATGGTCCAGTCGTTTTTCCCCTGTGCTTTGAGCTACTTCACCAGCAAGACCGGGGTTTTGGCCAGTGCTAAAACGCGTTGTGCGACCGAGCCGATCAGTAAATCACGCAAGGCGCTGCGGCCTTTGTTACCCATCACGATCAGATCGAACTCCCCTTCATCGGCCTGGGTGACGATCTCCTGAGCGATATGACCCGTGCGGATCAGCACCTCATGCTTCACGCCCGCTTTGTCGAGTAACTTTCGGGCGCTTGCAAGGTCTTTGTCTGAAAGTTCCTGCAAATAGCCGTCCACTGCCTTCGAACCGACAATGCTGCGGGCATGTTTGAGCGCGATATCGTCGTGTACGCTCATCAGCGTGACAGAAAACTGCGGTGCGGACGCTAGCATGTTGCAGGCGTGTTTGATGGCCTTCAGTGAGGCCTTTGAGCCATCAACAGGGGCGAGGATTTTCATGGTGTGTTCCCTTTAAGAATTCGACGCTCAATGGTGTTGCTGTTAATCGCCAGGTTTGCTGTCCATCGCCAGGTTTTCCGACCGCTTAACTTTCCTGGCCATGGGTGTTTAGCCCCTGCCATCGAGGCCTGTCAACAGACGCCATGCCCAACAACTCCATCACATGGGCGCAGCTATGGCCGACAAGATCGTCGATGCTTTCAGGGCGGTGATAAAAGGCCGGTAGCGGGGGAAACACAATGCCTCCCATTTCGGTGACGGCGGCCATATTTCGCAAATGCACGAGATGCAAAGGGGTCTCACGCGCAAGCAAAATAAGGCGCCGACGCTCTTTGAGGGTGACATCGGCGGCTCTCGTCATCAGGTTATCAGCAAAGCCATGCGCAATCGCTGCAAGCGTCTTCATGGAACAAGGCGCGATCACCATCCCATCATGGGCGAAAGAACCCGATGCGATCGACGCCCCGATGTTTCGAAACGCATGATGCTCGGCGGCGAGATCGAGAAATGCCTGGCGTTTGCCGGGAAGCTCCTGATCAATCGTGAGCCAGGCAGAGGGCGAGACAATCAAGTCGCAGTGGACTTGCGCCTGGCGAAGCATTTGGAGCATGCGCAGTCCATAAATGGCGCCACTGGCTCCTGATACGGCGACGACGATGCGTTTGCTCATGCTGTGATTCTACTGGCTTGGTAGCATTGAAGCCCGGCTGATGCTCGTTTGCGAAAGATCCCTAGGCATGAATCCAGTTTACGCTCGAAATGTTGTTGCTAGCTCTCAGCCCCTTGCGGCGCAAGCAGGACTACAAGCACTTGCCCGCGGTGGCAACGCGGTCGATGCGGCGCTTGCCTGCGCGATCACGCTCACGGTGGTTGAGCCGACCATGAACGGTCTTGGTGGCGATGCCTTTGCCCTGGTATGGCACGAGGGCAAACTCCACGGACTTAATGCATCGGGTCGCGCCCCCGCGGCCTGGACGCCAGCACATTTTGCGGGCCGAAAAACCATGCCTGAGCGAGGCTGGGGCTCGGTGACAGTGCCCGGCGTTGTTTCGTCTTGGGTTGCGCTCTCGAAGCGATTTGGCAAGCTGCCTTTTGCCGATCTTTTTGACGCCGCTATCCGCTATGCCCGGGACGGCTACGCGGTTACCAGGGTGATTGCAAGGCATTGGGCAGAAGCGGTGCCGGTGCTCAAACAGCATCCGGGATTTCTCGAATCCTTCACGCGCGCCGGACAAGCGCCTGGTCAAGGCGAGATCTGGCGCTATCCCGAGCAGGCGGCAACACTTGAGCGCATCGCGCATACCGAGGGCGAAGCTTTTTATCGCGGCGACATCGCTGCGTCGATTGCAGCCTTTGCCCGGGCAACAGGTGGCGACATGACGGAAGACGATCTCGCTGCCCACCAATGCGATTGGGTGGAACCGCTTGGCTTTGACTACAAGGACCATCGCCTCTACGAGATCCCGCCCAATGGCCAGGGCATCGGTGCGCAAATGGCGCTGGGTATGCTTGAAGCGCTCAAGGCCTCTGATCAGCCCCGATTGTCTGCACAGCGAATCCATTTGCAAGTCGAAGCCATGAAGCTTGCCTTTGCCGATTTGCAGGCCCACATCGCAGATCCGGCATCGATGAAAATATCGCCCGAAGCCTTATTGAACAAGGACTATCTTGCTGAGCGTGCCCGGTTGATTGATCTGCACAAAGCCGCGAACTATGGTCCGGGCAAGATGCATCACGGCGGCACGGTTTACCTGTGTGCCGCCGATCAGCAGGGCAGCATGGTGTCTTTTATCCAGTCCAATTTTAAAGGTTTTGGGTCAGGTGTTGTTGCGCCTGGCGGCATTGCCCTGCAAAACCGCGGCTGGGGTTTTTCATTGGAAGACGGACATCCCAATCAGGTTGCACCAGGAAAACGGCCCTTCCACACGATCATTCCAGCCTTCTTGACGAAGCACGGTCAGCCCCTGATGGCTTACGGGGTGATGGGCGGGAATATGCAGGCGCAGGGTCACTTACAGCTCGCGATGTCGGTGGTCGACGATGGTTTGAGTCCCCAAGAGGCCTCAGATACGCCCCGTTGGCGTATCAATGATGAGGGACGCCTCACCGTCGAAGCAGAGATGCCCGAAGCAGTGCTCGAAGGCCTTCGAGCAAAAGGCCACGATCTGCGGGCCATGCCCGCAGACTCAACCGATTTTGGCAGTGCGCAGGCCATCGGACGGCTTGGGGAATCGCTCACGGATGGCTACCGAAGCGGATCCGACCATCGGCGCGACGGTCAGGCGGTTGGCTTCTAGAAACGCGATGCGCTGAGCAAGAAACGCGATGCCTTCATTGAGAAACGCGATGCGCTTGGTGGCTTGAGCCCTCCTAGAAACCCATACGAGGACGTTAAGCTTGAGGCCCTTCAACCATTTTTTGCAATTCGCCCGATTGGAACATTTCCTGCATGATGTCTGAACCGCCAACAAACTCACCGTTAATGTAGAGCTGTGGGATTGTTGGCCAACTGGCGAATTCTTTCACGGCCTGTCTGACGTCATCGTCCTCCAGCACATTCACGGTCACCAGGTTTTTTACCCCGACTGTTTTTAGAATTTGAATGGCACGCCCTGAAAAGCCGCATTGAGGAAATTGTGCGGTACCTTTCATGAACAAGACAACGGGGTTGTCGGCAACGGTTTTTGCAATGAAATCTTTGGCTTCCATGGAGTGATCCTGTATTCGAATAAAACTGATTCTAGGCAGTTCCTGAAGACCACGTCAAACTTGCGTCTTTCAGCCGGTCAAGTACGTCGGCCTTGGGGGGCCTGAGCCCAAAACAGGACACCCTCGGATGCCCGGCCAAATCGATCGCTTCAAAGCCATGGTATAGCCCTTTGCTCTCACCCAGTGCCTTCACCGCTTCGGCTTGCTGATAGCCGTGTTCAATGAATAAAAGACCAGGATCTTCGATCAGGCCAATCCTTGATCGATGCTTAAAGCCCTCCATGATCGCTTCAATGGCTCCGAGGCCATCACCCTGGTCGCTGAGCGCAAGCCGTGGTTCGAAACGAAGGTCCCCTTGCTCCAGATGAGGGTCGTCGTGCGACAGATAGGGCGGGTTGGCAAGCGCCAGCGCCAGGCCTAGCATGGGCACAGCCTCCCACCAGTCGCTACGCTCAAAACGCAGGCGGTGATCAGGTCCAAGAATTTGCTGCGCATTTCGCATGGCAAGCTCAAGCGCCTTGTCACTGATATCGCAGGCGAGAAGCCTGGCATCGTGTCGACAATGCGCAAGCGCGACAGCAATCACACCGCTGCCTGTTCCAAGATCAATAGCGGTGCCATGCTCAGGCAACAGCCTGATCGCGGCATGCACCAGCCATTCGGTCTCGGGCCTGGGAATCAGGACGGCGCGATTGATCTCAAAACGCAGACCAAAAAATTCCCGATGGCCGGTCAGATAAGCCATGGGATGGCCTTCGGCACGCATGGTGAGAAGTTTTCTATACCGTTCTAATAAGGACTCATCAAGGATGTGGTCATCGTGTGCCAGAAGATACTCGCGAGGCTTTGCAAGCAGGGTCTCAAGCAGCATGATCCGCTCTAGCCTGCTCACGGGCCCCTCAGTGGGCAGGCGAAGCGCCTGAGCCAGGCTGCAGGTCGTTTTGATCTTCAAGGCTGTGCCGCGCTATTGATCACCAAGGCCCGCAAGCAAGTCGGCTTGATGCGCTGCGGCTAAGCCGTCGAGCAATTCGTCGATATCGCCATCCATCATCGCGGCGATGCGGTAAAGCGTGAGATTGATACGGTGATCAGTGATTCGGCCCTGAGGAAAGTTATAAGTGCGAATACGTTCCGAACGGTCGCCTGAACCGATCAGGCTTTTGCGGTGCGCAGACTCTTTAGCTTGCGCCTCCCGATCTCGCTGATCGCGAATCCGCGCAATCAGCACTTGCATGGCCTTGTCTCGGTTTCGGTGCTGGCTACGATCGTCTTGGCATTCAGCAACGATGCCGGTTGGTAAATGCGTGATCCGTACTGCCGATTCGGTTTTGTTCACATGTTGTCCGCCGGCTCCCGAGGCTCTGTACACATCAATGCGCAATTCACCAGGATCGAGCACGATATCGCCCATATCGTCGCCCTCGGACAGCACGGCAACCGTGCAGGCCGAGGTATGAATCCGGCCCTGCGATTCGGTAACCGGGATGCGTTGAACCCGATGACCACCGGACTCAAACTTCATACGGGCAAACACCGCCTCGCCTTCGATGCGAACCACGGCCTCTTTGTAGCCCCCGAGCTCCGATTCGCTTGCCGACAGCAACTCACTGCGCCAGCCACGTCGCTCGGCATAGCGCAGATACATCCTGAGCAAATCACCCGCAAATAGCGCAGACTCATCGCCACCCGTGCCTGCGCGAATTTCCAACAGGACATTACGATGGTCGTTGGGGTCCTTGGGTAGCATCAAGGTTTCGAGCAACCTCAACTCCTGCTCCATGTGCAGCATGGCATGGGACTCTTCTTCCTTTGCCCAGTCGCCGAGTTCGGGGTCCTGGATCATTTCTCGCGCGGCAAGCAAATCTTGGCCCGCCTGCTGCCAGGCTTGAAAGTGTCCCATCAACTGGGTGAGCTCGGCATGCTCGCGGTGATAAGCGCGAAGCGCCTTGGGATCTTTTAAAAGCTGGTCACCGGAAAGCAGGCGATTAACGTCTTCGAGACGCTGTGCATGCTGTTCAAGTTTTTGAATCATCGAGGGTTTCATGGGCTTTAGATCGTTGAAGGGGGTGGCGAACAGGAAATCCCCGGTACCGGGGTGAGCCCTTCTGAAATCCCCAGCATCGGGGCGAGCTCAATGAAACGATCGGACTGCCATTGAGGCAGTTACCGGCAAATCGATCGTCGCTAGGACTCTGCGTTGCGCAGGCTTAGCCTTTTGCTTGATCGGTTCATCAGGTCAAGCCGCTTGCCGTGGGCTCGATTCGGTAACCAGCACGCATCCTGAGCCTCAGAACCAAGGCCCGCCGCGTCTTGTAACATTTGTGTTGGTCCATGCAAGAACTTCGCTGTTAAGGCCAGCGACAGGTCCTCAATGACTTTGGCGGGATCCTCGCCTTTGGCAAGCAAGCGCTGCGCGCGTTCGAGTTCAAGGCGGCGAAGGGCCTGGGCCTTATCGTGCAAGGCTTGGATCGCCGGCACGGCCCGCCTTCTGGCCAGCCAGTGCATGAAGTGTTCAACCCTTGCCTCAATGATTGCTTCGGCCTGCGAGGCTGCTTGGCGCCTGTTAGCCATGCCCTGACGTACGAGATCGCCCAGGTCATCGACGGTATAGAGAAATACATCCGGCAGGCGCGACACCTCAGGTTCGATATCGCGTGGCACCGCCAGGTCCACCATGAACAGCGGTTTGTGGCGCCTTGCTTTGAGTGCGCGTTCAACCATGCCAAGCCCGATAATAGGCAGCGAACTCGCCGTACAACTCACCACGATATCGAATTCGTGCAGGCGGGTTGAAAGCTCTGGTAGCGGCATGCTTTGGGCGGCGAATCGCCGCGCAAGTCGCTGCGCTCGATCGATGCTTCGATTTGCCACCAGCATGGCTTTGGGATGCCGCGCAGCAAAATGTGTGGCGGCCAGCTCGATCATGTCGCCTGCCCCAACAAACAAGACCCGGGTATCTTCAAGGCGCTCAAAAATCCTTTCAGCAAGGCGCACAGCGGCCGCCGCAAGCGACACCGATTGGGAACCGATCTCGGTTTGCGTCCGCACTTCCTTGGCGACCGCAAAACTGCGCTGAAAAAGTTGATGCAAGTTCGGGCCTAAGGAGCCCGCTTCATGGGCCGTTCGAACCGCATCCTTCATTTGTCCGAGAATTTGCGCCTCGCCAAGCACCATCGAGTCAAGACCGCTTGCCACACGAAAGGCATGACGTACGGTTTGATCGCCGGGTAGCAGGTAGGTGTGCGCTCGAATTTCACCAGCCTTGAGCCCGCCATGCGCGGCAATCCATTGTTCAAGCGCCAACGAGGCGGCCTGGGGATTCGCGCTAGCAGCGTAAATCTCGGTGCGATTGCAAGTTGACAGTATCGCTGACTCGCGCAGCAGCGCGCCAACGCTCGACTTAAGATCAAGCGCGGCCTTGACCAAACTTTCCCCGGCAAAGGCTACCCGCTCACGCATGGCAAGCGGTGCGCTCTGGTGGTTAAGTCCGAAAGTGAGCAGTTGCATGGTGAAGGACAGGAAAGATCTCGTCGAGGTAAGCGCGTGCCGGGATAAGCAATAAAAAACAATCGCAGAAACTTGAGAACGCCATGTTTAGTGCCCCTGGGGGCGCAAAAACAGATGATAGGCCGGATTATCGGTTTCCTCCAGATGCGGGTAGCCTAATCCTTCGAGAAAGTGTTGGAAAGCGGCTTCATCGGTCTGAGGGACCTGGAGGCCGACGAGCACGCGACCAAAGTCTGCGCCGTGGTTGCGATAGTGGAAGAGCGAGATGTTCCAGTCCGGGCGCATTTGGCTGAGAAAGCGTGACAGGGCGCCTGGACGTTCCGGGAATTCAAAACGAAAGAGCCGCTCGTCCTTGGCATGCCATGAGCTGCCGCCCACCAGATGCCGGATATGGAGTTTGGCCATTTCGTCATCGGTCAGGTTGATGGCGTCAAGACCGTCCCGGGCAAAGACAGCAGCAATCTCGTTTGCTTCCTGCCGTTCAAGGATTTGAATCCCGACAAAGACATGAGCGCGCTTGAGGTCACTCATCCGGTAGTTGAATTCGGTCACATTGCGCTCACCGATCAGCGCACAAAAACGCTTGAAAGAACCGCGCTCTTCAGGGATGGTTACTGCAAAAATCGCCTCACGCTGCTCGCCGATTTCGGCGCGTTCCGACACAAATCGCAATCGGTCGAAATTCATGTTGGCGCCGCAAGCGATCGCCACAAGGGTCTTGTTTCTCGCTTGGCCTCTTCTTTCGGCCCAAGCCTTTGCCCCGGCAATCGAAAGCGCCCCCGCAGGTTCCATGATCGAGCGTGTGTCCTGAAAGACATCTTTGATCGCAGCACAAATCGCATCGGTGTTGACACAGATGACTTCATCAACAAACTGTCGAGCGAGTGCAAAGGTCTCAAGCCCGACTTGCTTGACAGCCGTGCCGTCTGAGAAAAGTCCTACCTCGGACAAAAGTACACGCTCGCCGCAGGCGAGCGATCGGGCCATGGCGTTGGAGTCGTCGGTCTGCACACCGATGATTTGAATCTCCGGACGGATTTGTTTGACGTAGGCGGCAATGCCGCCAATCAAACCGCCGCCTCCAATTGCCACAAAAATCGCCTCGATGGGGTCCGGGTGTTGGCGCAGGATTTCCATCCCGATGGTGCCCTGTCCGGCGATCACGTCGGGATCGTCAAAAGGGTGAACAAAGATCAGGCCATGCTTCTGTTGCAAACTGAGGGCATGACTGTAAGCGTCGCTGTAGCTATCGCCGGCAAGCACCACTTGCGCCTGTCTTGCGCGGACCGCTTCGACTTTAACGGCGGGCGTTGTGACCGGCATGACGATGACTGCACGGCATCCGAGGTGCTGGGCAGCGAGTGCAACGCCTTGGGCATGATTTCCGGCCGAGGCGGCAATCACGCCGCGGGCGCGTTCCTCCTCGCTCAGGCGCACCATTTTGTTATAGGCCCCGCGCAACTTGAAGGAAAACACCGATTGCATATCCTCGCGCTTGAGCAAGAGGCGGTGTCCGATTCGCTCGGAAAGACCGGGGGCTGGCTCAAGCGGGGTTTCTCTTGCCACGTCATAGACCCGGGCGGTGAGAATGCGTTTCAGGTAATCAATCGGCATGGGAGGCTGGCCCGGAAGCGGTTAAGCCTGGATTTTAGATCGGCTTACTGGCAATGAGTGAGGCGCTCAGCCATGCTTTATCGGCAGTGCTGGCTTGGTTCGCCTTGCCGCAGTTCGGCTTGGTGACTGTTTTTATCACGGCATTTGTGTCGGCAACGCTTCTGCCAATGGGTTCTGAGCCGGTTGTTTTCGGCTATGTGAAGCTAAATCCAGACCAGTTCTGGCTGACGATTGCCGTCGCAACACTGGGCAATACCCTTGGCGGGGCGCTCGATTACTGGATGGGACGCGGCGCACAGACGGCAGCCACCGCCATGGGTGCACTGGGTCAAAACGGTGGCAAGCGCTATTTGGGCTGGTTTGAACAGATGGGCCCGAAAGTCTTGATTCTCGCCTGGCTGCCCATCGTCGGCGACCCCTTGTGTGCCGTGGCAGGCTGGTTGAGGCTGCCGTTCTGGTCTTGTCTAGCCTGGATCGCGGTGGGTAAATGTTTGCGTTACATCATCATGACTTGGTTACTGATGGAGGTTCCGGATCATTTCTGGAAAACACTGCTGCCCTAAGAAGGGCTGAGCGCTTTGTCGCCAAGGTCGAAACCAGCCGAACACGTTTTGATTATGGGGAAATGCTGCAATGCGAGAGAGCCTACGTACAATCAAAACATGAATGCGCCATTAATGAACCCTTTAGAGCCAGTTGCGCAAGTCCAGGCGGATAGCGCAGGCTTGCAACGTCTGCGCGAAATACCCTACAACTACACCTCGTTCTCGGATCGTGAGATCGTCATACGCCTGCTCGGTGAACGGGGCTGGTTGCTGATCGAACAACTGCGCTCGCAGCGAAAAACAGGGCGTTCTGCCCGCATGCTTTATGAGGTTCTTGGCGATATTTGGGTGGTCGAGCGCAACCCCTACCTGCAAGATGATTTGATCGATAACCCAAAGCGTCAGACCTTGTTGATCGAGGCCTTGCACCATCGGCTTGGTGCTATCGAAAAACGCGGGGAAGACGGTAGCGGGCTCACCGAGGATGTTGCTGCTTTACTCGAACTGGCAAGACGTGCGGTTGCCCGTTTTGAGCAGCAACTCTCGCAGGCTGCATCGATGCGCAAGCGTGCCTTGCGATTGCTTGCCAAACACACCGCGCGAGACAATATTTGCTTTGATGCGATGTCTCGGGTGTCGCATGTTACCGATGCGACCGATTGGCGGGTTGAGTACCCTTTTGTGGTGCTCGCACCCGACTCCGAAGCGGAAATCGCTGCGCTGGTTAAAGCCTGTATCGATCTGGATTTAACCATTATCCCGCGCGGTGGTGGCACTGGCTACACCGGCGGGGCAATCCCGCTGCATCCGATGTCGGCGGTGATCAACACCGAGAAACTAGAGCGGATTGGTGAGGTCAAGCGCTCGCGTTTGCCTGGCTTAGATGTTGAGGTGGCGGTGATCGAAACCCAAGCCGGTGCCGTGACCAAGCGGGTGACTGAGGCTGCAGACCGGGCGGGTTTTGTTTTTGCGGTTGACCCGACGTCCTGGGAAGCCTCCTGTATCGGCGGCAATATTGCGATGAACGCAGGTGGCAAAAAAGCGGTGCTTTGGGGTACGGCGCTCGATAATCTTGCCTGGTGGCGCATGGTGGACCCGCAGGGCAATTGGCTTGAGGTGACGCGGATCGGCCATAACCTGGGCAAGATCCATGATGCTGAGCTTGCGAACTTCCAGTTGCGATGGTATGCGCCTGAGCAGCTTAACCCGCAAGGTGAAATGCAGGGCGAGGCGATTCGATCTGAATCCTTGAGCATTCCGGGTAATCGCTTCAGAAAGCTCGGTCTTGGTAAAGATGTCACCGATAAATTTTTGAGCGGTCTTCCCGGCGTTCAAAAAGAAGGCACCGATGGCCTAATCACGGCGGCACGCTGGATTTTGCATCGCATGCCCTCGTTCACCAGGACCGTATGTCTTGAGTTTTTCGGACAGGCCGCGCTCGCTGTTCCTTCGATTGTTGAGATCAAAGCCTACCTTGATCAACGACCGGGCGGGGCGCTCTTGGCAGGCCTTGAACACCTTGATGAACGCTATTTGCGCGCCGTGGGCTATGCCACTAAATCACGTCGGGGTGGTTTGCCCAAAATGGTTTTGATTGGCGATATCGTGGGTGATGACGAGAACGCTGTTGCCCGCGCAAGTGCGGAGGTTGTGCGTCTGGCCAATATGCGCAGTGGCGAAGGTTTTATAGCGGTAAATGCAGATGCACGAAAGACTTTTTGGGCCGATCGAGCACGCACCGCCGCGATCGCCCGACACACCAATGCGTTTAAGATCAATGAAGACGTGGTGATACCGCTGCCGATGATGGCACGTTACACCGATGGTATCGATCGCATCAATATCGAATTATCCACCGCCAACAAGCTCGCCTTGGCCCAGGCGGTGCTGGACTTTCTCGCTCAAGATGTCACCAAGCTTCCGATTGCGCCGGGAGACGATCCTGATTTTGCCAAACGTTCCCTAGACGAACTCCTCGGACAGCGTTTGGAAGATGCGAGAAAAGTCATTCATCAGGCCACAGCGCGCTGGCGTTTTCTCATGGATGCCATGGACATGCCTGTGAAAGGCCTGTTCCCGACGCTAAAAGCGCACGGACTTGAGTCCCTGTTTGATGAGCAATCCAAGCTGCTTGGCCCATGGCAGGCGGCCATTGATCAAGGGCGTGACCCCAAGCTCTTTGAACTGCTTCAGGATCGCAGTATTCGTATCGCCTGGCGGCAGGATGTTCTGAAGCCGCTCAATGAATTGTTTTCAGGCGTTTATTTCGAACCGATTCGCAACGCGATTCAAGCCATTCATTCGCGTGTGCGCCGCAGCCGCGTGTTTGTGGCTTTACATATGCACGCAGGCGATGGCAATGTGCATACCAATATTCCGGTGAACTCCGACGACTACGGCATGTTGCAGCAGGCCAATGAAGCGGTGGTACGCATCATGGCGCTAGCCCGCTCCTTGGGCGGGGTGATTTCCGGGGAACACGGCATTGGCATCACCAAGCTTGAATTTTTGACGGATGAAGAGCTTGAGCCTTTTGCCGAATATAAAAAGCGGGTCGATCCTAAGGGCTACTTCAACCGCGGCAAATTATTGCGGGGTGCAGACCTGAGCAGGGCCTACACGCCAAGCTTTGGCCTGATGGGTGCGGAGTCATTGATCTTGCAGCAATCCGATATCGGATCGATTGCCCATTCGATCAAAGATTGCCTGCGCTGTGGCAAGTGCAAGCCAGTCTGTGCCACCCATGTACCGCGCGCCAATTTGCTGTATTCGCCACGCAATAAGATTCTCGCCACATCGCTGCTGATCGAAGCCTTTCTCTATGAAGAGCAGACCCGCCGGGGCGTGTCGATTCGTCATTGGGAGGCATTTTCCGATGTTGCGGATCATTGCACGGTATGTCACAAATGTGAGTCGCCTTGCCCGGTTGATATCGATTTTGGTGAGGTGTCGATGAACATGCGCAACTTGCTCCGGAAAATGGGCAAGAAGCGTTTCAACCCCGGCAACGCGGCAGCGATGTTCTTTTTGAATGCAACCGATCCCGACACGATTCGCGCCACCCGGCTTGCGATGGTTGATGTGGGTTTTCGTGCGCAAAGGCTCGCCGCTGATTTACTCAAGCGCTTTGCCAGACCCACGCGCGAGCGCCCCCAGGCCAGCGTGGGACGGCCGCCGATGCGCGAACAGGTTTTGCATTTTGTGAACCGCAAGCTGCCCGGGAATCTGCCAAAGAAAACGGCTCGGGCCTTACTTGATATTGAAGATGCACGCTATGTGCCGATTATTCGCAACCCTCACAACACGCAGGTTGATAGTGAAGCGGTATTCTATTTTCCGGGTTGCGGGTCGGAGCGCTTATTTTCTCAGGTGGGTCTAGCAACACAGGCCTTGCTTTGGGAAGTTGGCGTACAAACCGTGCTCCCGCCGGGCTATCTCTGCTGTGGCTATCCGCAAAAGGGTTCAGGTCAGTTCGATAAGGCCGATAAAATCATTACTGATAACCGTGTGCTTTTTCATCGGGTCGCCAACACCCTGAACTATCTCGACATCCGTACCGTGGTCGTAAGCTGTGGCACTTGTTTTGATCAATTACAGTCTTATGCATTTCATGACATTTTTCCGGGCTGCCGCATCATTGATATTCATGAGTTCTTGATGGAAAAAGGCATGCGGCTGGAAAACGCAACCGGAGTACGTTACACCTACCATGACCCCTGCCACAGTCCCATGAAGCAG
>DENJ01000100.1:0-23227 GCA_002359635.1 Burkholderiales bacterium UBA2647 | reverse complement strand
ACCTTTGCAGTTACACGCCCGGAAATTGCGACACAGGTTCGCTATCGCAAAGAGCAGGAATTACTCAAGGCTGCCGAGCAGTTGCGCAGCGCGGCGCCATCGGGTGCGGGTGAGCCGGCGCAAAAGCTAAAGGTGCTCACGTCCTGTCCGTCATGCTTACAGGGTTTGAATCGTTATGAAGATGTGACCGGTATGGAAGCCGACTATATTGTTGTGGAAATGGCGCTGCATTTACTTGGACCTCAATGGTTGCCCGAATACGTGGCCAAGGCAAACCAAGGTGGTATCGAACGGGTCTTGGTCTGATGGCGCCAATACCTGAATCGATCGTGTTGCATCAGCAATCCCGTGCTTTGGAACTTGTTTATGCAGACGCTAAGCGCTACAAACTCAGTTTTGAATTCTTGCGGGTGCATTCACCCTCGGCCGAGGTTCAAGGTCATGGAGCCGGGCAGCAGGTCTTGCAAACCGGTAAACGCGAGGTTCGTATCGATGCGATTGAACCGGTTGGCAACTATGCGCTGAAACTCGTGTTCAGCGACGGGCATGACTCTGGTCTTTACGCCTGGGATTTGCTGCACCGATTCAGTCAACATCAAGAGACCATGTGGGAAGATTATTTGCTGGCGCTACAAGCCGCTGGCGCATCAAGGGATTAAGCCCTGCGGGCCAGACCACAACATCAAACTCATCACAAGGCATGCGTGCTTGATATGGCAGACCAAACCGATTTCGGATTCTCCAAAGTAAATCGTCATGAAAAGGCTGCCCGTGTGGCAGGCGTTTTTGATTCGGTCGCTCCACGCTATGACCTGATGAACGATCTAATGTCCGGTGGTTTGCATCGACTGTGGAAACATGCAGCGGTTTTTTTTGCCGACCTGCGCGAAGGCATGGAAGTCCTGGATGTTGCGGGGGGCACCGCTGATTTAGCCGTTTCGATGGCAAAGCGCGTTGGGGATCAAGGCCATGTGGTCTTATCCGATATCAACGGGGCGATGCTCTCGCGAGGTCGCGACCGCATGATTGATGCTGGCTTAATGGCCTCGGCGATTCAATGTGATGCGGAAGCCCTGCCCTTCGAATCGGATCGCTTTGATCGCGTGACCGTGGCATTTGGTTTGCGCAACATGACCCACAAGGATAAGGCCTTAGGCGAAATGCGAAGGGTGTTGCGCCCCGGAGGAAAACTGCTTGTTTTGGAGTTCTCCAAGGTTCATCCCTCGCTTGAAAAACTCTATGATCTTTATTCATTTCAGGTGCTACCACGCCTAGGTCGTTTGGTTGCCGGGGATGAGGCGAGTTATCGTTATTTGGCCGAGTCGATTCGCATGCATCCCGACCAGGAGAGCCTCGCGGCCCTGATGCGTGATCTTGGGTTTCAATCGGTTCGCTACACCAACCTTACTGGTGGCGTGGTTGCTTTACACGAGGGCACTAAAGCTTAAGATGGGTCATCGAATGGCCGTTTGGCTGCTTGACATTCACGGAGGAAATGTTATGGGTTCGTTTGTCGTCTCGAAATTCAAATTGTTATTACAAAACTTAAAGCACGGTGTGCTAAGTTTTGCCATGGTTCTCGCACTTGCAACAGCCGGTCTTTTCAGTGCCGACGCTGAAGCGAACAAGCGCCTGGGTTCGGGAGGCTCGACCGGCAAGCAATCGTCAATCGCAACCCAGAAGCAGGCTACGCCGCCTCAGGCTGCGCCGGGCCAGGCTGCCGCGCCGGCCGCGGCAGGTGCACAGGCTGCTGCACAGTCGCAACGTAGCAAGTGGCTGGGACCCATCGCAGGCTTGGCAGCAGGCTTGGGTCTTGCTGCGCTCGCATCGCATTTTGGCTTTGGTGAAGAACTTGCAAACTTCATGATGATCGCCTTGCTGGTGATGGCAGTTCTCTTCATCATCCGGATGGTGATGGCAAGACGTCAGTCAGCAAATCAGGGCGCTTCGCCGGCCGCGCAACCGGCCTGGGCTGCCGCTGGTGCGGGTTCGGGCACGACTTCCCAGGCGGGACACGGTCAGGCTCAACAGAGCAACAGCCTCTTTAATCAGCAGTCCGCTGCGCAGCCGACTGCATCTGCCGGCGGGTTGTTTGGGTCGATGAATCAGCCTGCCGCTGCATCCGGTCAGCAAGCTAGTCAACCCTGGGGCGTTCCTGCTGATTTCGATGTTGCTGGCTTTGTTGAAAACGCCAAGCATTATTTCCGTCGCCTTCAGCTTGCCAACGATGCCGGTAACCTGGATGACTTGCGCGAGTTCACCACACCGCAGTTGTTTGCCGAGTTTGCGGCCGAGATTCGCACGCGGCAGGGCGAAAACTACACCGAAGTGGTTCGACTCGACGCGGAATTGCTCGGTATTGAAACCCAAGACGGCGAGTACCTGGCAAGCGTGCGCTTCAGCGGCTTGATCCGCGAAGGGCGCAACATGCCGCCGCAGACCTTTGATGAGGTTTGGAATCTCAGTAAACCTTTGCAAGGTTCAGTGGGCTGGGTGCTGTCCGGTATTCAACAAATGGGTAACAACCATTAAGACAGGTTTTGAGCGCCTCAGCCTTGCAGGGCTGGGTGCGCTCTTCAAGCAAAACCCCTGGGCAGCACAACGTCTTTCCGGTTTCGCCGGAAAGACGTTTTGTTTTCGGCTGCTTCATGCACCAGCCGGGCTGCCAGAACAGTGGTCGATGCGTATTGCGCGAGATGGTTTTTTTGAGCCCTGGTCTGCCGATCGCTATGACTTGACACTGAGCTTAGCCTTTGAGGCCCGTTTATTGGCTCAGCTTGCGCAACAAGGTCCGCAAGCCTTACTGCCAATGCTTAACGTCGAGGGCGATGTCATGTTGGCGGCAGCGATTGGGGAAGTGTTTCGCGACTTGCAGTGGGACTGGGTTGCGCCGCTCGAGACGATCACGGGTCCTCTTATCGCACATCGCCTCGATCTACATCTTCAGCGTTGCGTTTCGGGCCTTCAACACTGGTTTGCTGCTTCGGCATGGGCAAGGCCCGGGCCATCCACTGCATCACGAGAAACCAGGCCAAGGCCATCAATGTAGGACCCAAGAACACGCCGATCACACCAAAAGCAATCACGCCTCCTACTGCACCCACGAGGGTGAGCACGAAAGGCATGGCCGAGCCCCTGCTGATCAACATCGGCTTGATCACATTGTCGGCGCTTGAAATCACTAAAGCGCCCCAGACCAGGATAAAAACAGCCCAGCCTGTTTCGCCTTGTTGGAGCAACCAGAAAGCAGCCGGCCCCCAGACAAGCGTGGTTCCGAAGGGTACAAAGGCACCGAGAAAGGTGAGTAAACCGAGGGTCAAGGCCTTGGGTACGCCAGCCACTGCATAGCCCACCCATCCGAGCAAACCTGACACCACAGCGGTTCCGACAATGCCGTAGACAACGCCTTCAATCGTACGGGCTGTCAGACCCAGTAACTCAGGTCCTTCTTCGGAAAGCCTTCCTGCGCCGTGGCTCAGCCAGGCTGCGATCCGTTTGCCGTCCCGCAAGACGAAAAACGACAAGAAGACGGCAATCAAGAGCTCAGCAATACCCGTGCTGACTTCGCGTGCAGCACTCAGAATCAGGCCGCGGTGCTGTTCCAGAAGGGCAAGTGACTGTGTGAGCAAGGCGCTACCATCGTGACGGTAATTGGCCCATTGATCCGCGAGCCAGTGGCCAATGAGGGGAACCGAGGCAAGCCAAAGCGGAGGATCAGGGAGCCCGTCTTGCATCAGATTGCGGACCTGTCCGAGGAGGTCCTCGGTGTAATTCGCAAGCAAAACGCTGGCAGCAGCGATCGGCGCCACCAGCAGTGCGAGTAAAGCCAGGCAAATCAAGGCGGCTGCCGTATTGCTCCCAAGCCGTAAACGCTGGGCCAGCAGTTCACGCAGCGGCCAAAGCGTGATACTCACGATAGCAGCCCATAGTAAGGCGCTAAAAAAGGGCAAAACCACCAATACTGCGGCAATGAGTAAGACGATGGCAGCGGCAATCCCCAGCCAACGGTCGGTGCTACGATGATGTTCCATGAGGGACGAGATGTTCCATGAGGGACGAGGTTACCGCGAATTGAGCGCAGCTTGGATCGAATGGCTTGCCGTCTTCAGTGCATTGCTCGCCGTTGGCCTGGGTGTGTTGGGGCGGCGCGTCACTTGGGTCTTCTGGGTGATTTCAAGCCTTTTTTATCTTGGGATTTTCGCTGAGGCTAAGCTCTGGGCGGACAGTGGATTGCAGCTTGTGTTTATCCTCGCAGCGATTTGGGGCTGGTTGCGATGGGGAAAGCAAGCGTTTTCCCCTGGGTTGATGGCGCTGCGCGGGCGACTGTTTGCCTTATCGAGCGCTTTGCTTGCTTGGCTCGCGCTCTTTGGCTTGCTGAGATTGCTGGGTGGCGAGGCTGCTTTGGGTGACGCTTTTGTGGCTGCCTTTAGCCTGGTTGCCCAGATCCTGATGGTGCGGCAGCGGCTTGAGCACTGGCTTTTTTGGATCGCGGCAAATCTCACCGGGGTCCTACTCTTCTGGATTCAGGGTTTGAAGGCAACCGCGGGGCTCTATTTACTTTTCGCGCTTTTGGCCCTCATCGGTTTTTCGCAATGGCGAAAGCAAATGAACCTGGAAGCATGGCGGCTGAGCGCTTCGCTGCCTCAAGATGCGTCGCAAGCTGCTGCAAAGCCTCTGGGCAATGCGCAGCCATGACCCTCAGCCCCAAGCAAAGCTGGTCTGGCGACCTTCGAACGCGGTGCCTGATTGCGATGCTTGGCGGTGAGTGCACAGGGAAGACAAGACTTGCGCAGGCCCTCGCTCAAGACAGCAGGGTTAATTATGTTCCCGAAGTCCTGCGATGCTTTGTCGATCAATATCAGCGTAGTCCGCGTTGGGAGGAACAGATAGAAATCCTCGCTGCGCAATGTCAAGGCATCGAGCGGGCGCTTTGCGACATTGATCCGAAGGCAAGTGGTCCCATGTTGATCTGCGATGCCTCACCTTGGATGACAGCGATTTACAGCCTTCAATACTTCGGCGATCGGGCCTTATTCGCAAGGGCACAGGCGCTGATGCTAGAGCTTGCTGACAAGCATCGCTGTCACTGGCTTCATCTTCACTGTGCCGATGACATCGCCTGGCAGGCAGATGGTTTGCAGCGTGATGGGCCAGGTCACCGTGCGCGAAGTCGTGCCCTGATTGAGCAGTATCCGCCGCTTACCGGAGCGGCCGGGCATGAGCGGGTCGTCTTGCTGCAAGGCGACTTTGAGCAACGCTTCCGCGTCGCGAAATCAAGGCTTATCAGCAGCGCGACTTGCACGTCCTAGCGTCCGGGAAAACCAACTTCATCCGAGGGAAAAACTTTCCATCCGAGAAAACCTTGTCCATGGCGCGAGATTGCTCATGACATTGTTTCGTCATGTGTTAAGTTTGCGTTTCGCTAGGGGTCCCGGAAAATCGCGTCAAGCATGACTTGCTTGGTGCGTCTGCTTGCAGACGGGTGAGAAAAACCCTTCGAACCTGATCGAGTTAAGACTTGCGCAGGGAAGCGGGTGTTCGTAAATGCCGGTCTTTTTTTGGCTGGCCCAGCTTGCCCTATCCCCGGCTTTTTTGACTTGTGCTTTCAGTGTTCGAAGGCTTGCACAAGGATTGAGAGAGCCATGCCTGCTAAAAAAACCCATCAATGTCTATCGGGACTTTGCTTGCTCGCGCTGGTGAGCACCTCTGATGCACAGCCACAAAGGCTCGAGATACGCAGCAGCGGTTTGCAGCATCAGGCCGAGGGCCTGACTGGTTTCAGCGATTCAATTGAGAAGCTTCCTTTTTCGATCAATCTGATCAGTCCAGAATTGCTTCGTGACTTCGGGGCTACTTCATTGTCGGAGGTACTTCGAAGCGATCCCGCGGTCTCCGATGCGTACAACACGCTCGGCTATCCGGAAAACTTCGCCATCCGCGGCCTGCTCATCGATCCACGATTGAACTACCGGCGCGACGGCATGCCTGTGAACGGACACGCGCCGATCGCATTCGAAAACAAGGCCTCGGTGCTGGTGTTAAAAGGTGCATCGGGCATGTTTGCCGGCAGTTCGTCGCCGGGTGGCATGGTCGATTTTGTGCTGAAGCGACCCGGTAATCAGCCGATTCGCAGCGCCGAATTCAGTCTTTCCGAGCGTGGTACCCGTTATGTTTCGGCAGATTTTGCTGATCGGGTTGGCGAATCTCGCAGCCTCGGTTACCGCATCAATCTGGCCGCTGAACAACGAAGACCGATGGCGGAAAAAGCGCCCGGTGATCGGCAGTTTTTCTCGGGCTTTCTCGACTGGCGGGTGCCAACTGGGGGATTGCTCGAGTGGCATTTCGAGCGACATGCCTACAGTCAGATTTCGGTGCCGGGGGCGAGTTTACTGGGCGGCACAAGCCTCCCACCGGTGCTGCCCCGCAGAAACATGAACGATCAGAACTGGTCGCAGCCCTTCGAGAGTCAGGAAACAGCGAGCGCTTTGAGGTTTGTCCAGCCCCTTGGCAAAGATTGGGCCATCAAAGCCCATCATGCTGTTCAATCCATTAGAACAGACGACAGGCTTGCTTTCCCGGACGGTTGCTTCCGGGAGGGTATTTACCCAGGATTTTGCGCTCATGGTGATGCCGATCTTTATGATTATCGGAGCCTCAACGAGCGTCGACTTACACAGGCCTCATCGCTTCAATTGGAGGGCAAACTGGCTACCGGCGGGCTTTCGCATCAGGTTCTTGTCGGTTTCAGGGCGAGTCGCTTGAGCGAGCAACTCGAGCCCGCGCAGGCCTATAACTTCGTTGGAGAAACCAATTACTTTCGTACGGTTATCTTGCCTGCTGATCCGTCTGCGACCTACCCGAACCGTAACCGCTTTCTTGCCACGCAGGAATGGTCAGTCCAGGACCGGATTAGCTCAGGAGGGCCTATGGTGTTGTGGCTGGGCGCGCGGCATTCGGCCATCAGGGGCGACTCAAGGCTCAGTGATGGCAGCGAAGCGACAGCTTTTGAGCAAGGTTTCACCAGTCCTTTTGCAGCAATCAGCTATGAAACCCAGGGGTTCCAGCATGCTTACCTCTCGTACGCCGAGGGTGTGGAAACGGAGGTGGTTCCAAACAGGCCCCTTTATTCAAACGCAGGAGCACTGCTTGCAGCGCAACGCAGCAAGCAATGGGAGGCAAGCTTTCGTAAGTCGTGGTCAAGCGAGGCCGGGCTTCAAGGAGTGCTTGGCATCACGCTTTTTCGGATCGATCGCCCGAGTGCGGCAGATGTGAAAGTGGTTATCGATGGTGCCGATGAGGCATTACGGCGCATACCGGCAGCAATCGTCGCCAGACATCAAGGCCTTGAGTTACAGGCGAATCTGAGGTCTTCAAGCTTGGGGCAGTTTCAGTGGACTGCGCAACGACTGTATGCCGAGACCCTCAAGTCGCTTATCGAAGGCCAAGAAGGCGCACCACTGCAAGCACGTGCGGGGGCCGCAGTGATCAATGTGGCACCGTGGACCGTGCATTTGCTGCATCGCTGGCCGATCGCTAATCCCGATTGGCAGTGGCAAAACCGTATCTACGCCGTGGGCAGCAAACCGGTGCTGTTGGCAAGCGAATCGGTTCAAGACCCTGCGTTATCACTTCCTTCGCGTTGGCAGTGGGATAGCGCACTGCATTGGCAACAAAAGCTTCCCCAAATGCGTTTGCGCTGGACCTTGGCGGTCAGCAATCTTTTGGACCGAGCAGATTGGCGTGAAGCACCAACCCAGTCCTGGGGCGGCACCTACTTATTCCCTGTTCAACCGCGTAGCTTCCGCTTCTCGGTTCAGGCGCACTGGTAAGCTTCCGCAGCTTAAGGTGCCGGCCGCGCATCGTGTGTTGATGGTTTGAACCTCAGGGGCTTGTTGACATGCAGGGAATCTGCGAAACATTAAATCGTTTTAATGCTTTTTTTCTGTTGTTGAAGGCGTCTACTTTCAAGCGACCCGAAGGCAAGCTCGGCACGGGTATCCTGCCTTTATTGTGTCTCTGTCTTGGTTTGGTGGCGATGCCGAGCGAAGCGCAGCGAGCACCCGCCTGGGCGCAGCAACCGGTCCATCAGGTCGAGGGCATGTTTTCCTATCGTCTGCCCAACGGTTTGCAACTGATCCTTTATCCGAATAATACAAAAGCTTCAACGACCATCAATCTGACGGTTAATGTGGGTTCGCGCCATGAAGGCTATGGCGAGACCGGGATGGCGCATCTTTTAGAACATCTTGTGTTCAAGGGTTCACCAAAGTTTCCAAAGGGGATCGCTGAACTGTCAAGTCGGGGATTCCGTGTGAATGGCACCACATCCTGGGACCGCACCAATTACTTCGCCAGTTTTCCACGCAGCGATGAGAATACCCAATGGATGATTCAATGGCTTGGCGATGTGCTGGTGAATGCCTATATTCGCAGGCAGGATCTCGATTCAGAGATGACGGTGGTGCGCAATGAATTCGAGCGTGGCGAGAACAATCCGGTGGGTGTGTTGTATCAGCAGGTCTTTGCAACAGCCTATACCTGGCATAACTATGGCAAGGCCATCATCGGCACCCGTTCAGACATCGAAAATGTATCGATCGAAAGATTAAAGCGATTCTACAGCCACCATTATCGCCCTGACAACGCGGCCTTGCTTGTGAGTGGCGCATTTGATCGCGATAAAGTGATCGCATGGGTTCAAGAGGCCTTCGGGGCAATCGATAAACCTGAGCGCGCCTTGGAGCCGACTTACACGGTTGAGCCGGTCCAGGAAGGCGCACGAGCGTTGACGCTGCGCCGCGTCGGTGAGGCACCTGCGATCGTGCTCTCCTACCATGTGCCGTCAGCGCTGCATCAGGATTTCCCGGCGATGGTGCTTGCCACCCACATGATGGGCGGTCCCAACAACCGGATCAGCGAACGTATTGTTAAAAAAGGACTCGCCGCTTCGCTGTGGAGCTGGCCGCGCTCGGCACCAGAGCCCTCAAATGTGATTTTTGCTTTGCAGTTGAAGTCGGATCAGGCCACGGACAAGGCAAGACAAGCCTTGCTTGAACTGACCGAGTCGATTGCGCGCGAACCCTTCACCGAAGCGGAATTGTCTGCGGCGAAGGCCTATTTTTTGACCCAGTATGAACAAATGCTTGCTGACCCTGAGCGCGTTGCCTATAACCTTTCCGAGGCGATTGCATTGGGCGATTGGCGGATGTTGTTTCAGCAACGTGATCGAATTGCCGCAAGCAAGCTTGAGGATGTGAATCGGGTGGCCGCTGATTTTTGGCTTGAAACAAACCGCACCCTCGGGGTTTTCGAGCCCGAACAAAAACCAATGCGATCTCCCGAACAACGTCAGGCAACCGTGGCTGAGGCGATGCAAGGGTTTGCAGCGAAAACGGCGATCGATCAGGGTGAAGCCTTCGAGGTATCGCCGTCTCATATCAAAGCCCGACTGCGTAAAGATGTGCTGGCACCAGCCTTGACCCTGCAAAGTATCCGTAAGCGAAATGCTTCAAATCTTGTCGTTCTGCAGGCTAATCTTCGATATGGCAATTTGAAGGATCTCCAGCATCAGAGCGATGCGGCCGGACTCGCCATCGCAATGCTTTCACGGGGCATCGTCGGTCAGTCGAAGAAAGCCTATGCCGAGGCTATGACGGCACTCAAGGCGACGTGGGGTATTCAAGGTGGCGCTGAAGGGCTCACCCTGTCCTTAAGGCTGCCCGCCGATCGTTTTGAAGAGGGTTTATCGCTCTTATTCCTAGCGCTTAGCAAACCAGCTTTTGAACAGGCTGAATTTGAGGAGTTGAAGGCATCGGCGATCGCATCGATTGAATCGTCAAGACAAGATCCGCAGGCCATCGCCTTCCGCACCATGTCAGCCAAGCTCTCAAGCTATCCCAAAGGGGATCCCCGTTATGTGCCAAGTTTTGAGGAAAGTATTCAAACGCTCAAGACCATGCAACTGCATGAGGTGAAAGCCTTTTGGGATCGATTTGTTCGTCCTGGGCCCATGGCAGTCAGTGTTATCGGTGATTTGTCAGCAGAAAGACTCCATCAGGCATTGATGGCATTTTGGAAACAGTGGAACCTCGACAGGCCGCCGCTTGTGGGTTACGAGCGTATTGAGCGCCCCGCACTTGATTTGAAGCCGCAGGCTCAACGCATCATGACCCCGGAAAAGAAGAACGCGATCTGGCTCGCTCAGCGTCGATTTGAGTTGGGCGACAACGTTCGAAGCTATCAAGCGCTGCGTTTAGCGATCAGAATATTTTCGGGTGGTGGCTCACCAACAGGGCGTTTATGGGATCGTGTGCGAGAAAAAGAGGGCCTCAGTTATGGCGTCGGTGGTTCCCTTTCAGGCGGTGAGCCAGGCCGAGCCGCTTCACTGATGTTTTATGCGATCTTTGCACCTCAAAATTTAGAACGATTGCAGCAGTTGATGCGCGAAGAGTTTGAACGTGCTGTGGCGCAAGGTTTTGATGCCTCCGAATTGGAAAAGGCTAAACAAGGGCTTGAGGCCGAAATTAATCTGGCCTGGGCCCAGGAATCTGTCCTCGCAGGCACCTTGAATTGGCTCGAGGAGCAGTCGCGGACGGTTGACCATTTGCAGGCCATGCGCGACTTGCGGACATCGATTCAGCTGGAAGAGGTGAATGAGGCTTTTCGTCGTTATGTTCGTTTGAATGATCTCGTGACCATCATGGCCGGTGATTTCACAGCTAAAAAAAATCCATGATCAACAAGCCCTTTGAAGGGATCACCGTCGTCAGCCTGGAGCAGGCCGTTGCCGCGCCTTACTGTTCCTCCCGCCTTGCACAGGCAGGTGCCAGGGTCATCAAGGTTGAACGGCCCGAAGGCGACTTCGCCCGCGGCTACGATCGCGCGGTTCATGGCCAGGCCTCTTATTTTCTTTGGCTCAACACAGGCAAAGAGTCTATTGCGCTGGATCTCAAGCAAGCAGATGACCTAGCCTTGATGAAGCGCCTGATTGCGAAAGCGGATGTGTTTATCCAGAATCTGGCCCCTGGCGCGGTCGATCGGCTGGGTTTAGGGTCGGCGCAGTTGCGTGCTTTGCACCCTCGCCTGATCACGCTCGATATATCGGGCTACGGAAAATCAGGTGAACGGGCCAACCTCAAGGCCTACGACTTTCTGGTTCAGGGCGAATCCGGTCTGCTTGCAGTCAGTGGTTCCCCTGAAGCCTACGGACGAATCGGTGTGAGCCTTTGTGATATCGGTGCGGGAATGTATGCCTTGTCGGCGGTGCAACAGGCCCTGTTTTTGCGTGAGAAAACCGGCCAAGGTGCGAGCCTTCATGTCTCGCTTTTCTCTGGTGCATTCGACTGGATGGCTGTTCCGCTGCTACACCAGATTTATAGCCATAAGGCGCCAGCGAGGGTGGGTTTGCAACATCCCTCTATCGCACCCTACGGTGGTTTTCGTTGTGCCGATGGTGAGATGTTACTGATTTCAGTACAAAATAATCGCGAGTTTGCGCGATTATGTGAACATGTGCTTGGCGATGTCAGGCTTGCACAAGATCCGCGCTTTATAGAAAATGCCGACCGTGTCAAGCATCGTGAAGCGCTCGATGCATTGATTGGCCAACGATTTGCAGCTCGCACCCGCGCCGAGATGGAAGCGTCTCTGCAAGTCGCTGATATAGCGTTTGGCGGAATCAATTCAGTCGAGGCCGTCGTAAGTCATGCACAGGCGCGCTATTGGCCGATGCCCCTTGGTGAGATGGAGATTCAAATGATGGCGCCTCCCTTTGATGCCGATTGGCAAACGGGATGTTTTGATCCGGCCCCTGAGATTGATCAGCATGGGGATAGCATCCGAGGGGAATTTTCCGAAATACCGGCTGAGTCGTTTTCAGTCACCTTGAAACGAATTAAAAATCATAGCGAAACAAAGGAGTCCGATGATGATGTTGAAACAAAAGTTCGTGGCAGTTCGCAGACAAACCCTTAAGGCCGCAAGCACTGCGAGCATCAGTTTCGCGTCCGCTGTTTTTGGTCTGGGCGCCTCCCTTGCAAGCACCGCTGCTATGGCGCAAGCGTATCCAACGAAACCAGTGACCTTGGTGGTTGGATTTGCCGCGGGTGGACCCACCGATATTGTTGCCAGATCACTCGCGCAGTCGATGACGAAAACCTTGGGTCAGGCTGTAGCGGTCGACAACAAGCCAGGTGCCGGCGCCACCATCGCTGGCAATATCGTTGCCAAGGCCAAACCTGATGGCTATACCTTGTTCATTCACCACAACGGCATGGCCACTGCACCAGCGCTTTACAGGAAGCTTCCTTTCAATCCACTGACCGATTATGAGTACATCGGCCAAGCGGTCGATGTCCCGATGACCTTGATCGGCCGCCAGGACTTGCCGGTTAAAAATTTTGATGAACTGGTGGGCTGGATCAAGGCCAACAAGGAAAAAGTCAATCTTGCCAACGCGGGACTTGGTGCGGTCTCGCATTTATGCGGCACTTTGTTTCAGCAGACCATTGCCACAGATTTAACAACGGTTCCGTTTAATGGAACGGCTCCGGCACTTACTGCCCTCATGGGCGGACATGTCGATGTGCTCTGTGATCAGACCACGCAGACGATTCCTCATATCAGCGCTGGCAAGGTCAAATTGTTCGGGGTTACGACCAAATCGCGCATCAGTGCATTGCCGAACACACCCTCCTTGCACGAACAAGGGCTAAAGGACTTTGAAGTGGTTGTCTGGCACGGTGTTTATGCGCCGAAAGGCACCCCTAAACCCGTGATCGACAGCTTGACCGCGGCGCTGCAAGCTGCGCTCAAGGATCCCGAAGTGATGAAACGCATGAAGGACCTTGGTGCTGAAATTACCCCGGTTTCCAAGCAAACGCCCGAGGGCCTGCGCACGCATTTGAGCGCCGAGATTGAAAAGTGGGGCAAGGTGATCCGCGCCGCCGGACAGTATGCAGACTGAGCAATCGGTCGTACCGGGGTTTGAAGCGGTTCGTGAGGCTGCCTCGCGAATCGCTGACCAGATCCGGCGAACCCCGGTTTTGAGCAGCGCCGAGGCTGATCGCCGTGCCGGTGCGCGCTTGTTTTTCAAGTGTGAGAATTTCCAGCGTACCGGGGCATTCAAGTTTCGTGGCGCCTTAAACGCGGTGCGCGCACTCAGTGCGCAGGAGCGTGAGGCGGGGGTGATCACCTTTTCATCGGGTAACCATGGTCAGGCGATTGCAAGGGCTTGTCAGATTGAAGGCGTCAAAGCGGTCGTGGTGATGCCAAACGATGCGCCCCAGGCAAAAATGCAGGCTGCCCGGTCTTTCGGCGCCCGGATTGTTCACTATGACCGACGCACCGAGGATCGCGAGGCGGTGGCAAAAGCCCTGCTTGAACGCGAAGGCTATTGTCTGATCCCGCCTTTCGATCATCCGATGGTGATTGCAGGTCAGGGTACAAGCGCCCTGGAATTGATTGAAGAGGTTGGTAGCCTCGATGCACTTTACGTCTGCCTCGGCGGTGGTGGTCTCTTGTCGGGTTGCGCGCTGGCAGCAAATGCGCTTTCGCCGGGTTGTCAGATCATCGGGGTTGAGCCCGAGGCTGGCAACGATGTGCAACTTGCATTTGCTCGCGGCGAACCGGTCAGGATCGATGTACCCGACACGATTGCTGATGGGGCTCGCACCACCTGCGTGGGCGATATCACCTTTGCAGTCATCCGGCAGCATGTCACTGCGATAGAAACCGTATCGGATGGGGCGCTTATCGAAACGATGCGATTTTTTGCGCAGTGGATGAAGATCGTGATCGAGCCGACAGGCTGCCTCGCAGCAGCGGCAGCAATGAGGCAGCGCGAATTTGGGCCTGGTGCAAAAGTTGGCGTGATCTTGAGCGGTGGCAATGTTGACTTGGCTCAGTATGGGGCCTGGCTCGCTGCGGCTTAAGTGAGTTCAATCAGCGGCGGCCCAGTTTGGCATTGGCGTGCCTGGCGGCGCGCATTGCCCTGGCAGTCGACCCGCGATGCGATCAACGGCTATCACCAAGCCTGCGGACCGAAGGACGGTGAGCTTTTGCTCTTGGGTTGCAGTGCCGGGTGGATGCTCAAGCGCTCATGGCTCAAAGGGTTTTCGCGCCTGATCGCGGTGGATCTTGATCCCTTAGCGAAGGGGCTTTTTCGACTTCGACACCGTGGCTTGAGTCAATTGCTTTGGAAGCGGGCTGATGCGCTTGAGCAACTCGATACCTTGCTGGATACCTACCCTAATGCCGCTATTTTGTTCGACAACATGCTTGGACAGCAAGCCCTGATCAGCATGCACGAAGGTCGTTCTTCGGAGGATGAACTCGCCGCCTTGGAAAACGCTTTAAGCGGCCTAAAGGATCGTTTGCGCGGAAGAACTTGGGGAAGTCTCCATGATCGCATCTCAGGGCCTGTTCGAATCACCGCCGAAGAATACAAAATATATAGCAAAAAACCATGGATTGAGCATAGCGACAGGCTCCGATCAAATGCCGAATTGATGCAAGACCTCGCTCAATCGAAGGCCTTAAAGGCCCACGGGGAGTGGCTTGATCACCTGACCACCAAGGTATTCTGCAGCGATCATCCGCGTGCCTATGTGTTGTGGCCTTTTGCAACAGGCTATTGGCATTGGCTGGAACTCGCCTGGGTCAAACCCAAGTAAATCTTATGTAAAGCTACGATATCGTATGGAAAATACAGCAAAGCACCCACAAGATAATCCCTTGCTTGCCGCCTGGGAGGAAAACTTCGCGATTCCTCCTTTCGAGAGCATCCAAGCCGATCACTTCGAGCCGGCTTTCGAAGCAGCGATGGCAGCTCATCGTGAAGAACTCGCGGCGATCAGTCATCAGGAATCAAGTCCTGATTTTGATAACACGATTATTGCGCTTGAACGATCGGGCCTGAGCCTTCAGCGAGTTATTAATGTTTTTTATAACTTAACCGCCTCGAACACCTCAAGTACCTTACAAGCCGTTGAACGCGACATGGCACCGCGCTTGGCGGCGCACTTCAATCAAATGATGCTCGATCAAGGGATTTTTTCCCGGGTCGATGCCTTGTATCAGCAGCCTGCGCCATGGAAGTTCGATGCCGAGTCAAGCAGACTGCTTGAGCGATGGCATCTTGATTTTGTTCGCCATGGCGCCACGCTATCGGCGAGCGACAGGGCGCGTTTTGCCGAAATCACCGAAGCGCTTGCGAGCCTTTATACCGAGTTTTCGCAAAACCTTTTGCATGATGAATCCAATTTTCTCATGATCTTGCGCAGCGAAGACGATCTTCTGGGTTTGCCTGATTTTGTTCGTGCTGCGGCAAGGCAGGCGGCCATCGAACGTGGGTTACGCGAGGATGATGCCCATGTGATCACGCTTGCTCGCTCCTCGGTCACGCCCTTTATGACCTTTAGCGAGCGCCGCGATCTTCGTCAGAAGCTTTGGGCGGCTTGGGGCGAGCGCGGCGAGCATCCCGGTTCGCATGATAATCGACCGGTCATCATTGAGATTCTGAAGCGACGTCAAGAACTTGCAAGCCTTTTGGGATATCCCAACTACGCAGCCTATGCACTCGATGACACCATGGCAGGCACACCAAAAGCTGCGCGTGAGCTGTTGGAGCGTGTCTGGGCGCCTGCTCGATTGAGAGCCGAAGCGGAAAAGCATGACATGGAAGCCCTGGCTGCTTCGCAGGGCGAGGCTCTCGACATCGAAGCCCACGACTGGCATTTTTGGGCCGAGCGCTTAAGGAAGGCTCGCTATGATTTGCAGGAGTCAGCGCTCAAGCCCTATTTTCAGCTTGATCGGATGGTCGATGCGATGTTTGATGTTGCGACCCGATTGTTTGGTCTGCAATTCAAACCGATCTATGATCTAAAACTTTATCATCCGACTGTGAAAGCCTGGGAAGTTTTGGGCGCATCCGGCGAGCATATTGGTGTGTTTCTTGGCGATAACTTCGCAAGGACTAGCAAGCGTTCAGGTGCCTGGATGAGCACGTTTCGGGATCAACAGGCTTTACGTGATCCCCAGCGTCCGATTGTTGTTAACAACAATAATTTTTCACAGTCTGCCGGGCAAGCCTGCTTGTTGAGTTTAGATGATGCGCACACGCTTTTTCATGAATTTGGCCATGGGCTTCACGGTCTGCTCTCGAAGGTGACCTATCCAAAACTCGCCGGTACCAATGTCTTGCGCGATTTCGTGGAGTTCCCGTCGCAACTCTTTGAACATTGGCTTTTGCAACCCGAGATACTTAAACGCCATGCTTTGCATGTTGAGACGGGTGAGCCTATCCCAGATGCACTGATCGAGAAGATACTCAAGGCGAAAACATTCAATCAGGGTTTTTCAAGCGTGGAATATCTCTCCTGTGCGCTCGCAGATCTGGCGCTGCATCAGCAAACAGACTTTGAAGGTCTCGATTTACAGCAGTTCGAGCGCGAATTGATGAAAAAAATTGCCATGCCAAAAGCGATTGGTTTTCGGCACCGTTTGCCCCACTTTGCGCACTTGTTTTCGGGCTCGGGCTATGCCTCGGCCTATTACGTCTATCTTTGGGCGGAAGTCTTGGACGCCGATGGTTTTGAAGCCTTTCTTGAAGCGGGTGATCCCTTTGACCCTGTGCTTGCAAAACGGTTACACGACAAGGTGTACAGCGCGGGTAACCGCGAGGAACCGATGCAAGCCTATGTCGCGTTCCGCGGTCGCGAGCCCAGGGTGGAGGCTTTGCTCAGGCAGCGTGGTTTGCAGTGACGAAGCGTTGCTTCATTTTCCGCTGACGGTAAAGCAAGCCAAGAACGATCAGAAGATTGACAAGATTCCAGGCGATCCCGTTGATAAAGGCGGCTTCGTAAGAGCCGCTCACATCGAAGATCCAGCCCGACATCCAACCCCCGAGCGCCATCCCGCCCAGGGTGAACATGATCACAATGCCGACACGGGTGGCCGCAACCTGGGGTGGGAAGTACTCCCGGATGATGATTGCGTAGGCAGGAACAATGCCGCCCTGAAAAAGCCCAAAGAGTGCAGAGACGATGAATAAAGAACTCAGGTCCTGGAAGGGAATAAAGAGCAATAAAGCCAGACCTTGAAGCACCGAACCGAGCAATAAGGTGCGCAACCCGCCAATACGGTCCGAGATCACGCCAAAGATCAGGCGGCTGATCACGCCCGCTGCAAGCATGGCAGAGAGCATTTGGGCGCCTTTGACGGCACCAAATCCTAGATCGGTACAGTAGGCCACGATATGCACTTGTGGCATCGCCATGGCGATACAGCAAGAAACGCCGGCGATGCATAACAGCGCCAGTAAAGCCCTTGCCGAAATGCCTAAACTTTGCTCGGGCGAGTGGGTGCTACTTGCTGTGGCTGTTGCCTGTCTCGCGTCCATGCCGGCTTCTACAGGCGCATGGCCTGGCGCTCTTCTTCTGAGCAGTAAGGCCAGCGGCAGCATGGTCATCACACAAAAGATGCCAACGCCCATCATGGTGTCGCGCCAGCCATAAAGATCGACCCAGTGTCTGACCAGCGGCGGCCAAATTGCGCCAGCCATATAATTTCCTGAAGCAACAATGCCGACAGCAATCCCTCGTCGCTTTAAAAACCATAGCGAAGTGTCAGCCATCAAGGGTGCAAAACTGGATGAACTCCCCAGCATGCCCACCAACAAGCCTTGCACCAGGCTAAAGTACCAGAGGCTTGCGGCACCGCCGCCAAGAAGAAATCCCGCGCCAAGACAACTTCCCCCAAGCACGATCGGAAGCCAGATGCCATAGCGATCGGCGAGCCTACCCATCAACACCCCGCCCACACCAAAGCCAATCATGGTCAGCGTGTAGGGCATGGAAGCGTCAGCTCTGGCAACACCAAACTCTTGTTGTAGTTCGGGCAAGACGATGATCGCCATATACATGCCGCTGCCGCCGATAATCATCAAGAGGAGCGAGATACACAGCCTGAACCAGGCGTATTTCGAATCGATACCTTGATGGTTGTATGCTTGGGGGCTTTCTTTGATCTGCATGACGGCACAGTAGCAGATCTGCCAGGGTATTGTGGTCTGCGTTCCACATTGTGGTCTGCGTTCCACGATCTTCGCAGCAAAACTGCGGATCCCAACCTGTGATAAACCATCGACGAACTGAGCCCATCTTGGAGTATGCAAATGATCAGCTATGAAGTAACCGAATGGGGTATGCCCTTGCAGCAGGCGATTCGTGAAACGCCGCAACCCCAGGGCACCGAGGTTTTGGTGCGGGTGAAGTACTGTGGTGTGTGCCACTCCGATGTTCACATCCGGGATGGCTATTTTGAGCTGGGCGGGGGTAAGAAATTTCTCATGTCGCAACGCGGCATGACGCTACCCGTTACCCTCGGCCATGAGCCCTACGGCACGGTTTTGTCGGCGGGGCCTCAGGCGCATGATGCGCCTTTGGGCGAGGATCGACTGGTTTATCCGTGGACCGGTTGCGGTGCTTGCGCCCGTTGTGCTGAGGGCATGGACAACTGGTGCTCCAAACCCCGCTATATCGGGATTCAACGGTCTGGCGGTTACGGCGACCATATCCTGGTGCCGCACCCGAAGTATCTGGTTGACGCGAGCGGGATTGATCCAAGCTATGCACCGATTCTTGCTTGTTCGGGGCTCACCACATACAGCGCCGCCCTCAAGTTGCTGCCTTGCCAGCCGAGCGACTGGATTGTTGTGATGGGCGCAGGCGGCCTCGGCCTGATGGCCATTGCTGTGCTTAAGGCGCTTGGCCATGAGCACATCGCGGTTTGTGAGATTCAACGCAGCAAATGGGATGCGGCGAAAGCGGCCGGCGCGCATGTTTGCGTCGACCCGCTCGATGCGAGCGCGCTTGAACAACTCCAGGCCTTGTCAGGGGGCGTCTGGGGCGTGCTCGATCTGGTGGGCGCTGAAAACACTGCTTCACTTGCGATTGCGGCCTTGCGCAAGGGTGGCCGCTATGTACTCGTTGGTCTATACGGTGGCGAACTTTCGCTCTCACTTGTCCCGCTTGCTCAACGCGCCATGACCATTCAGGGTTCTTATGTTGGATCGCTTCAAGAGTTGCAGGAGGTTGTTGCGCTTGCACGCAGCGGTAAACTCAAGCCCATTCCAACGGCGGTTTGCAGCATGCAGGAGGTTTCAGACATTCTCGATCGGCTCAAGGCCGGAACGGTACTTGGCCGGGTGGTTGCCAAAGCCGACTAGTGGCAGGCTCAGGTCTGATTGGGGGCCCGGCTCAGCCTGAGCTTATGCCATTGCATGTAAAGAACGCCTGATAGCACCACACAGCCCCCGAGCATTTGCTCGGGCATTGGCTGCACTTGGAACGCCACCAATGAGATCAGCACGGCAAAAACCGGCACGGTGTTTTGCCACATCACCCCGGCATTAATGCCCAGCCTGGCAACACCAATATTCCAGGTGACAGCGCCCAAGGCTGTCGAAAAAGCAGCCGTGATGAAAAGATTTCGCAAGGCTTCAGCACTGGGATGAAAATTGGGTGCGCCAACCACACCGCTGCTCCAAGCGATCAGCCAAAAGACGAGCAAACAGGGAATCGAGCCCAGCGTGGTGAGGAAAGTGCGCTGCAACTGAGGCACGTCTGTGGGAAACCATCGCTGCGAAAGAATCGAGTAAGCCGTCCAAGCGGCAATCGAGAGCACAATCAGGATCTCACCGCCTTCGAGCATGAGGCCCTGGTCGTTGCGCTCCGATCTGCCATAGATTGCGATCGATGCACCGATCATGGTCAGTAGGGCCGCACCCCAGAACCCCTTTTCAAGCTTTGCCCCGGTCATCAAGCGCGTGGTCACCGCGCCATAGACCGGGGAACCAGCCATGATCGCTGCGGCCGTGATGGTATTGCTATGTAAAAGCCCGAGGTTATAAAGCGTAAAAAAACAACTCACACAAAGACTCATCAGCAAGACCCTGCCGGCAGGGATGGGCGATTTCAGCGAAGCGCTGCCTAGGCTTAGCAGCACCGCCATGGCCAGCAGGCAAGAGGCGATACTCAATCGCAAAGGTGCTAGCCAAAAGGGGTCGAAGCTTGCGAACAAGGCTGAGGTGAGCGGGATGTTCAAACCCCAAACGAATGCAGCATTGAGATAACAAAGCGTACCAATCCAAAAGCTGCGAGGCCCGCTCGGCGTTGTTGAACTTTGCATCGGTGTTGCGCCTAGGACGGATGGCGCTTCGGGTTGGGGCCGATCGGAGCGATGGTCTTTATGAGAAAAGGCCGGCCCCTCACTCGAGTAAATCCTTATAAGCATGCCAAGTCGCGTGGCCGATAAGCGGCGCCGTGATTGCAAGCAAGGGCAGAAAAAACACAAGACTTGTACCGATCAGTAAAACAATCATGAGGGCCCAAAGCAGCATGACGCCCGGGTTGAGCCAGAGCGCGCGAACACTACGAAAAATCGCTTCCATCGTGTCGCATTGGCGATCCAGCATCATGGGCATTGAGACGACAGACAGGGCAAAGGCCAGGGAGGCAAAAACAGAACCCGCAGCAGCCCAAACCACGATGAAGTCCAGGTTACTGAGACTTAGGATCTGTTCAATCACGCCTGCCACATTAGGCATTTCATGGGGGGAAAGCAGCGCAAAAATCACCACCGAGACCCTCGCCCACACAATCATCAGAAAGGTCAGCACGGCTGCAAAAAAAGCAATTGATTTCGTGTTGCGTCGCCAGGAAAAGAGGCTTGCCAGCAAATCGGGACTTTGGCCCGATTCGCGCTGCCGAGAAAGCTCATAAACCCCACAACAAAAAAACGGGCCCATCAGAAAGAAACCTGCCGTCAGCCCCATGGTCATCTGCCAGAGGGTTGAGTACATCCAATGGACCGATAAACCCATCATCACGAAGATGCCCCCGTAGAGCATCCCGAGAAAACGAGTCTCGTTTAAATCACGCCACCCGCGAGCAAGCCATCGCAGAGGCGAGGAAAGCGGGATTTGCTGCGGCGCAGAACGGGGCGCTGGTTCGGAGATGCCTTGCATCATCCGCTTACTTTACACGCGCAATGTCAATCCTGCATGACTTTGCTGCTTGGTCAGACCCGTGACGCCTCGGGAAACGAAGGTTTTCAGGCCCGTCCCACGATCGATGCACTTGCGAAGAGGTCCTTGAGCAGGGCGAGTGCTGCGCTTCCCGAAATGGCGAAGGGGTCGATCACGGGCAAGGGGCAGTACTTGAGAATCACCGAAGGATTAATCCGCTCAAGATTGACCTGACCCATTGTCCAGCTGCCAAAAATGCGTTCGTTGATCTCTTCATAGTGCAAAAGGGTCACGTCAGTGTGCCGCTGGTCTTGAACAATCTGTCCGTAAACGCGATTGATCGCGACACGGTCGCCTTCAATAAGCTGAAGAAAGGCTTGCTCGCTGAAGCACAATACGCCGGTGATTCCGTGCTGGGGGTTGTTTTCCCTACAGCTCTTTAAGATATCGTCAACGAAACTGTTTGCGCTTTGCTCGGCGGGGCGGCTGGCGTAGAGGAGTCGAACCAACATGGGCTTAGGCCTTTTTCGATTGAATCAACGAGAGAAATTCACGTCGCAAGTTAGCATCCTTGAGGAAGGAGCCGCGCATGACCGAATTGATCATGCGCGAGTCAACATCCTTCACCCCCCGCCAGTGCATACAAAAGTGGTCGGCTTCCATCACGATGGCAAGTCCGTCAGGGGACATTTTGTCTTGTAGCACGTCAGCAAGTTGGACAACGGCTTCTTCCTGAATCTGCGGCCGGCTCATGATCCAATCTGCGATCCTCGCGTACTTGGATAATCCAATCAGGTTGGAGTGTTCGTTGGGCATCACGCCAACCCAAACATGACCCATGATCGGACACAAATGATGCGAACAAGCGCTTCTCACGGTGATCGGTCCGATGATCATCAACTCATTGAGGTTTGAGACATTCGGGAATTCGGTGAGCGCGGGCATCCCGTAATAGCGGCCACGGAAAACTTCCTGCAAAAACATTTTTGCGACCCGACGGCCGGTCTCCTGGGTGTTGTGGTCACTGTCGGTGTCAATGACCAGGCTCTTGAGCACCTTCTCCATTTGGGTTTGCACTTCGTTCAGGAGTAGATCGAGTTCACCCGGTTCAATGAAAGCGGCGATGTTGTCGTTCGCGTGAAAACGCGCACCGGCTTGCCGGATCCGCTGCCTGATTTGCTCTGACATCGGGATACCAAGATCTTGGCTCGTTGTTTCGCGATCGAGTGCCTCAGCAGCACAGTCGGGCAAGTTTGCGTTCATCATGAGCGCCTTTGTTTTTTTGAAAAAGACCGCAAAGCGTAAACCCGTTCCAGCTTGGTGCATTCGAGCGACCACAGGCTGGACGAGGGGATTTATTCCCTTGTTCATCGCCTCGATAGCAGCAATACTTCCAGGATGAAGACAAAAGCCGAGGCCCTTGCAGCATGGCTGGTGCAACAGCACCGGGAAAAGGCAGCGCTTGTTGCGATGCCTGAAGCCATCGCAGCGCGCTCAAGCGCTGAAGCCATCATGACTCAAGACGCATTTGTTCGGCTTAAAGCTGTCGACTGTGGCGAGCCTGTGGGCTGGAAAATCGCGCTGGCAACGCCTGTCATGCAGGCCATGGTGGGGCTTGATGCGCCGATTGCCGGTCGATTGCATGCAAAACAGGTGATCGAATCGCCGGCGAAGACCGAATACAGCGGCTACGGGAGGCTGTTGGTGGAGTTTGAGATCGCCGTTCGTTTGGGCGCTGACTTGAAACCTCCCCGCGGTCGAGGCACAAGCAGGCATGATCGCTACAGCGTTTTAGAGGCGGTTGATGCGCTTGCCCCGGCGATGGAAATTGCCGATGATCGCATGGCGGATTACGAGCAAATGGTCCATCACGGTTTGCAACTCCTCGCCGATAACGCCTGGAACGAGGGAGCGATCATCGGTCGTTGGCGCCGTGACTGGCGAAGTCTTGGTTCGGCAAATGAAGGCCTTGGAAGCCTCAGCGGGATCGCCAAGATCAATGACGAGATCGTTGGCAGCGGCTTTGGAAGAGACTTGATGGGCCATCCTCTGGAGGCCTTGGCCTGGCTGGCTAACGAAGCCAATGATCGAGGTCGTTATCTTTGCAAGGGCGAGATTGCGATTTTAGGCTCGCTGGTGCGCTCAAAGTTCCCCAAGCTTGGCGATCGCCTGCAGTTTCAACTCGAGGGCTTTGAGCCGATC
>DENJ01000068.1 GCA_002359635.1 Burkholderiales bacterium UBA2647 | reverse complement strand
ATAAGCCGATGGGTGTTAAGGACCCCGGCTGGGAGCCTTGGGTGAAACCTGGGCCTTCCACTGCGGCGAGCAGGCACGACCGACAGTTGCGGCGTTATTTTAAGGAAAAGCAAATGAAATAAACCAAAGCGTAAACCTTCAAGGAGAAGATCTCTTGCGTAGCCGCAGCCGAATAACTAGGCTGAGTGCACTAATGCTAATTGCGCCTCGGGATGTTGTTAGTTACCCGATCGTTATCGAACTAATCGAAACTTGTGCTCAGTAGATGAGCAAATTGGGATACATCCGGTAACCACTCATGCAAATGTAGATCAAGCTAATTCGTGTGGCAGCAATAAAGTTACAGGGTTGAACTGATGGAAAGTTTTTGGACATCCTAGGATTGATTGACCCTGAATCCAAAATGTCCGAAACAGTCAACCCATACCAGGACATTTTCATATACGATCCACTTTTTAAAACTTTTTTGGGCCATGTACCATGCCAAGAATGAAAGCTGCCGACGAACTTGCCGTGTTCTTTGCGACCCATCAACAGCTTGAACATATCGCTAAAGAGATGGGATTGGCACAAGTTAGTCCTGACCACTGGGCACTACTCAATCAAATTGCTGGCAGGTGGTACGAGGGAGATGCGTGTTCAGTTCGACAATTGATGAGTGATTCAAGCTACGGTTCGCCGGCGACGATACACAAGCGTCTTCATCAACTCGTCGCCCTCGAGCTTGTTGCGCTCGTGGCGCAAGCTGCCGATTCACGCAAGCGCATAGTTGTGCCTGAAAAGCTTGCGATGACTTACTTTTCTGCCGTTGCCAAGGTGCTTCGAAAGACGGCCTCTCGATAGATGGCGATCTCGGCGTGGGGCTCCAAAGACGAAGGTTGTGAATATTATGAATCGGCGAAATCTGAGTCCTATCGGCATAGGAGTTCCTGGCTCAAGACTAAATTTGATCGCCTAGATCTTATTGATCCCGGAGTCTTGCCCAGCGCTCATGATCGCGCCACTTGCCACCATACTTGAGCATCTTAGGACTGTAGCCTTCGTAGTGAAAGCCGCAGTTCATAGCAAGCCGTTTTGATGCGAGATTTTCGGGCTGAATATTGGCTTCAAGTCGGTGCAGTCGAAGCCTTTCAAATGCATAGCGGCATGCAAAGCGTACCCCTTGACTGATCAATCCTCGTCCTTCGTGACCTTCGAACGCGTAGTAAACGATATAGCAATTTTTGAAATTTTCATGCCAAACACCTCGAAGCTCGACGATCCCTGCCAGTTGACGCGGTTGGGTACACCAGATCGCAAAGACTTTATCTTTGCTCGATCGAACACCCCCGATCCAACGATCAAAATCAGCCTCGGTCTTTGGTAGGTCAAGCCAGGTGCGAAACACCGACCAACGCGCTTGGACGGCTGCTAGGTAGCGCGCTTTGTCGCTACGCCGCAGGCTGCGAATTCGGCAGGGTGTCCGTGGGGCTGTCGGTTTTACCATGCGACGAAACAGTCTGTTGAGCTCTGCGCACAATAACGACAATGACGGAATTCGTCGAGTATTAAGCGCAGACATCCTCGTATGAATACTTAGGGGATGTAACGTAAGATTTTGCTTTTCAAGCACTCGCTTGTTGGATAAACTCGGCTAATCCATTAGCCCCTTAGACCTTTCTTTGTTCTAGAACTCAATTGGCCCTAACAGAACGCCTTCATCTTATGTCGATGCTGTGGATGCCCTCCTAACCGCATCGAACTCAGAGACCTTGATCTGCGATAGGCAAGACACCGAGACGTATCTGCTTGGTTATCAGAGTTGGACCAAACATAATCTTTGCATTGACAGCTTTCATGGCGACATCGCCTACTTCACTACACGCCGGGATGCACTTTGCCCTTACATCGCTGTTAACGAGACCATGCTGCAGATGGCCGAAAAACCACTTATCGTGTATGCCCTGCCACCCGAGAGTCCTTGGGGCCATCCGATTAGGGATGCTTATGGCTTAGTTCGGGTACGTGAAAGAGGGTATTGGGATGACGGTTATCGACAGCGAAAATTCAAGAAGCTTCGAGCCAAACATCAAAAGTACAACCACCACATTGACTGCCTGCCAGGCTCAGATCTTACAAGGCAACAGTTACTTGCTTGGGGTGGTGAGCACTTTTCTCGCTATGGCATCTTAGAAAAAGAGCTCGATGGTTTTCTCGACTACGTGCGGCACCTTGAGTTACTCGTGTTCCAAGTCAAGGATCCGATGGGTGAGACAGTGCTCACGGACGTGTCGGTCATCATGCCCGAGCGTGGGCAGGTCTATGGGAGCTTTTGTCAGTGGAATCCAGCGTTTCGCAACGACTCGCCAGGACTTTACGCTTGGCTGCTTGCTGCGCAGTGGACTTACGACCAAGGCTATGAAACCTATAATTTAGGGCCTGTTGGGGACTATCCTTACAAATCCTTATTTGTCAGCGATGTCGAACCCAGCTATTAACTGGCAATCTGTCCACCCGAGCATGCATTAATGCGCAATGCCGCAAGACCCAGGTAATAAAGTTATGCGGCGATCACCAAGGTTTTATCTCTAAGGCTGAAGGCAATGATTGATCTATTAACTAATACGATCGACCATGTCTTCGCCCTATATCTTTACGTTATCTACTCGTGTGTCGAAACGTCTACCACTAACGACCATAGATTTTACCGAAACGCACCCATGCCTTGCCGTCAAAGCGTACGAGTTGCTCTCGCTAAATGGGGTAAAAATCGTCGGTCGAAGTTTTTATATTTACTCCCGGAAGTAAGAGAGGCAATGTGATGTCAAGATTCGCGGCTTGCTTCATGACGTTCGTCCTTGTTAGGTCGTTTCCAGCCTGTTTGAGCACCTGAACGAGGGTCTGAGCAACTAAAGGTCCATAGACATTGAAAGCGTCGTTCAAATCGCCGGTTGGATAGTATTTCTTCATGAACTCACGCCAATCGTTCATTGCAGGGTCGTTGATCCATTGAGGGTCGGTGGGGTCTTTGAAGTACTGCGTGCTAATCACACCAACCGAATTGCCGAGTCCCGCAGGTGTAAGAACTGCGCCGACGGACGCTGAGACCTGATTGAGGTAGTGGGTTGGTTTCCAACCGATCTCGGCCGCTTTCTTAATCGCTTGCGCTGCAAATTTTGGCGTCGTGATATTAAAAAACGTGTCTGCACCAGAAGCCTTGAGGGAGTTCATTTGGCTATCGATGGTCGGGTCAGTGACCTCGTAAGATTGT
>DENJ01000009.1 GCA_002359635.1 Burkholderiales bacterium UBA2647 | reverse complement strand
ATAAGCGCCATCGCGTCTTTGACTGAGGATTTTGGACTTGTGTAAATAAGCTTCATGAGCTTTGAATCAAGCACGCTTTGTACGGTTACATTGTTCATCATTTGCTCCAAAGAAGGCTTAGTTAAGCATTACCGCGCTGTCTCACCAGGAGCATTGCAAAACGCCGCCGATTAATCTATCCTTCGTGTTAAGGTAAATTAACATCATCTATCAACACAATTTCATTGGCCACCACAAATGCCCCGACAAAACTACGACAGTATTCAGAAGCAGATTAAAGCATTGCAGTTGAAAGCAAAAAAGTTAGAAGCTGAAAGTTTGATCCAAAAACAGAAAGCAGTCACTAAGGTCAAGGCATTAATGAAGCAACTGAAGGTCGAAGTCAATGACCTCACCGAGACCGCACAAAAAAATAAAACAACTGAAAAATCCGCAATCCATCCAAAATCTGCAGTCAATCGTACGAAAACCAAGGTCTCTCCCAAGTATCGCAATCCCGAGACTGGCGAAACATGGACAGGGCGAGGAAAGGCTCCCCGATGGTTAGCGGCATTTATTCAAGAAGGAGTTTCCAGAGAAAGGTTTTTGATTGAAGAAAGGTTTTTGATTGAACAAGGGGTTCCCGACGGAAGCTAATGGAGTCGGTGGAGCGGGCAACGGGAATCGAACCCGTATCTGAGGCTTGGGAAGCCGCCATTCTACCTTTGAACTATGCCCGCCAATTTCAGCCAAGTCAGGATTCTTGTTGGAAACACGGTGAAATAAAGCTAAGAACTTCAAAGCCCTGGCGGTACGTAAGGCACGTATTCCACACCGGTTGCTATGACCTCAGCGACAGATGCTTTGTTCTCAGCGGACTCGGAAAAGTAAACAAATACGTCAGATCGTGAAGCTTCTTTGCCATCTAACACTTTGACCCAGTAAGGGTAGCCAGGGTCGAGTTTGCCCTGTGCATCAGGGATGCGCGGATCTCGCCCCAAGGCATTGAGATACAAGTTCAGCACATAGCCTTCATTGGTGACATCGTCACCGTTGTTGCCATACTTCGTTTTAAACTCGGTGCTCTCCACAAAGGTCTTGGCGATATCGAGCAAAAACGGGTTTTTCTCAGGCGACAGTTTCGGGTCCAAGTACTGGTCCAACACCGACACCCAGTAGCCTAAGCCCTCAAAGTCAGGCTCCCGTGCAAAAGCCGCCTTGTAGACCCGGTAGGCCACTGCGGCCGTCCCTGCAGTGTCCAGGTTGATCTCGGTTTGAGTCGGCTTGAGCGGGTTTTGGTACAAGTTCGAGGAGACAACTGCAAACTCGAGCTTTTCAATATTGCGCAGTTCATCGACATCACCCGTGGCTAGGTCGGTGACTTTCCAGATCGTTATGTCATCTTGATCAAGTTTCTCGGTTTTATAGCTAGCACGCGACTTCTCAAAGATGGCCGTATCAATGCCATCGCCACCGTCCAGTTTGTCGCTGCCGAGACCTCCAGTCAGGCGATCCCTGCCTTCACCGCCGATCAAATCGTCTTGTCCAAGGCCACCATCAAGCGTGTCGTTGCCATCATCGCCTTGAAGCAAGTCGTTGCCCGCGCCACCATCCAACGAATCATTGCCTACACCGCCCTCAAGGCTGTCGTTACCATTGCCGCCAAACAATGAGTCGCTGCCTGTATCTCCCCTTAAGTTATCGTCGCCATCGCCACCGACCAGTGAATCGGATCCCAATCCGCCGTTGAGTTCGTCGTTACCCGAGCCGCCAAGCAAGGTATCGGAGCCCGCACCCCCTTCAAGCCTGTCGTCGTTCAAGCCGCCATCGAGCAGATCGTCACCGTCACCGCCATCGAGCTCATCGGATCCCGCGTCACCCCGCAAAACATCCGCCCCATTGTCGCCGACCAATGTGTCATTTCCGTCCCCACCGACCATCGAGTCGTTGCCTTCACCGCCGATCAACTCGTCTTGTCCGAGGCCACCATCAAGCGTGTCGTCGCCATCATCGCCCTGAAGAAAATCGTCGCCCGCACCACCATTCAAAGAGTCATTTCCGTCACCGCCGCGGAGTTCGTCATTTCCGTCCTCACCGGCTAGTGTGTCGTTACCCTCGCCACCCTCCATAAGGTCGCTTCCTGATCCGCCCAGGATTCGGTCGTCGCCATTGTCACCAGCAAGCGTGTCATCACCCATCCCGCCCACCAGACTGTCGCCCCCATCTTGGCCGGCAAGTAAGTCATTGCCGGCACCACCGTCCAGCGAATCATCACCATCGCCACCTTCAAGGACATCATCACCGTCCCTACCAAGTAGCAGATCATTGTTTTCATTCCCTCTGATACCATCGGCGCCGCTTCCGCCATCGAGAACGTCGTCGCCTTTTCCGCCCTCGATCAAGTCGTCGCCACCGTTGCCGTATAGCGTGTCATTGCCGCCGTTGCCGATAATTTCATCGTCGAAATCTGAACCATCAAACCGTTCAGAATAGTCGCTGAGTTCAACGCGATTATTCGTGCCGCTCATTATTTAGACTCTTGATACAAAAATTGTTGTATGAACAAAGTTGCCTTAGAAGGTTTCACGATCGACATCGTCAACCTTTTCCAAAGCCGCGTTCAGCTTTGTAGCATAACTCTGCCGCATCCTGTAAAGATTCTCAACCGAATAGCATCGTTTCGAGCCTAATGGCAATTAAGAATTTGATCTTTGACCTAGGCGGCGTCTTGTTTGACTGGCGCCCGCGGGAGTTTTTGGCTGAACTCTTGGAAGATTGTTGCCCGGATGCTGCCTTTGAATGCTTTTTCCAAAATTATGAATCCAGCGCGGATTGGCTGATGCTGGATAAAGGCGACTGTACAAGTTTCGAACTTGCAGACCGAATCGCACGAAGGTTTCGCGACAAGGCCGAGACGCAATTGCGTCTGAAGCGATACGCTGATGCGATTACCATACATCAACTGCTCGAAGCGCTCTTTTTAAAGCTGCAACCGAATAAGGACGCTAGGAGCTGGTTATGCGACTTAGCCGCAGCGCACCGCGAAAGCATGCGATTTTTTTATCTTTCTAATATGCCGAACATTTTTGCGAGTCGGATAGTCAAAGAGCAAAAGATTTTTGAATGCTTTGAGCAAGGAATTTTCTCCTGCGATGTCAATCTCATCAAGCCCGACCAGAGAATTTTTAAACTGGCACAGCAGCGATTTTCGATCGAGGATCCATCCACCATCTTATTTCTCGATGACAGCAAGCAAAATGTTGCCGCCGCGATTGATGCAAAGTGGCAGGCCATTCACTTCAGGTCATTCGCCGAGGCAAAAAACGCGTTCGAGAAGCTTATTAGCAGCAACGCCCAACGAAAAGACAAGTCACCCCTAGTCGCGCGATCTGTGCACCCATTTCAATCAGGGAACAACCCTGGGACCAACCAGCCGAGCATTCGCAGTTTCGTTATTCGCAGGGGCAGGATGGGTTCAGGGCAAAAACGCGCACTTGAATCACTCGGTGAGCGCTATATGATTCCAAAGGCCGCAATACCGAGCGGGCTTCAGAAATTCGATGATCAACCAGATCCGATTGATTCATGGTGGGATGTTGAGCACAGACGCAAGCCGCTTGTGGTTGACAT
>DENJ01000110.1:2910-4383 GCA_002359635.1 Burkholderiales bacterium UBA2647 | reverse complement strand
TCGTGGCTCCCCAGGACGCCCAGTACCCAACGCTGGTCTACACCCCAGTTGACAGCGCCAGTGTCGTCTCGCTCGACGGACCCAATTCGCTCAGGCGTTCCAGGGTGCAGGTCGACGCCTATGCCCGCACGCTTGCGCAATGCGACCAATTGCAAGACCAGGTACTCGCAGCACTGCTCGCGGACATCCATACGGTGGCCGATGTGCGCATGGGCCTGACTGATTTTGATGAAGAAGCCCGGATCTACCGAGTGTCCGTGGACTTCACCTACTACCGCTGACCTGCTGCAAGGCGGGACTTTTGTTTCTTCACATGGAGGCTCTCTATGCCTAGTACTGCCATCACCGCGCAGGGCATCACCATTGCCCGTTTCGGTACCACCACCTTTGAGACCATCCCCAACGTCGTGTCCTTTCAGGGACCCGGAGGCCAGGCGTCGGTCATCGATGTCACCAACCTCGCTTCAACCTCAAAGGAGAAGCGGGTCGGCCTTCGTGATGAGGGCCAACTGTCCCTGAGCATTCACTTCAACCCAGACGATACGGTGCACCAGGGCTTGCGCACCGATCGAGCGAATAGAACCCGACGTCAATTCAAGATCACCTTCACCGACACGACGCCTGCTGCAACCTGGACCTTCTATGGCTATGTGACGCAGTTCAGCGTGCAGGGCGGCGTGGACGCCGTGGTCGAGGCAAGCGTAACCATTGAAATCGACGGCGATATCACCGAGGCATGAAGCACATGAACATTCTTTCCAAAGACGCCATCTTGGCTGCCGATGATCTTCCGCGGGAGACGGTCAATATTCCTGAGTGGGGGGGCGAAGTCCTGGTGCGGACCATGAGTGGTACGGATCGGGATGCCTTTGAGGCGAGCCTTCTTGAAAAGGATGGTCGCATGGAGAACGTCCGCGCTCGGTTGGTGGCTTTGACCCTATGCGATTCCCAGGGCGATCGTCTGTTTGACGATAGCGAGATCGCGGCGCTGGGGCGCAAGAGTGCTCGCGCGCTAGATCGCGTCTTCTCCGTGGCCCAGCGCCTGAACGGCATCGGCGTCGATCAGGTAGACGCTGCAAAAAAGGGCTAAAGGCCAACCCCTTTCGACGCTCTGTCTTTCGGCTGGCACTTGCCCTGGGCATGCCAGTTCGTGAGTTGCTGGCGCGTGTGGGGTCGGATGAACTGACCGAGTGGATGGCCTTTTACCAACTAGAACCCTTTGGCGAGATGCGAGCTGATCTGAGAAGCGGCGTGGTCGCTGCGACCTTTGCCAATGCCCATCGAACCAAGGACGCCAGGGCATTCACACCTGAAGACTTCATGCCCTACATCGAGCGCACAACGCCCAAAGACGATACACGCCTCAATGTCGCCCGCTTCAAGGCCATGTTCTCTCATAAGGTGAAAAAGCATGGCTGATCTCGGGTCCTTGGTTGTCAAGCTCTCGGCAGAGACTTCCGAGTTCCGGGAGGA
>DENJ01000110.1:1574-2815 GCA_002359635.1 Burkholderiales bacterium UBA2647 | reverse complement strand
GCAGCGGCTCTGCAGGGCCTGTCGGAGCAGACAGGCGCGAGCGCTGCCGCACTCTCGGGATTTGCACCGGTTGCAACCATCTCAGGCACGGCCATGGAGGCCATTGGCGCAAGCCTGGCCAAGCTGTCCAAGGGGCTGGCGGGGGTTGATGATGAAACGGCCGGTGCGACCAAGGCCCTCCAGTTCCTGGGTGTGCGCGCCAAGGACGCAAGCGGCAACCTGCGTGATCCCGCAGAGGTCATGAACGATGTTGCACTCAGACTGGCCGAGTTTGAGGACGGCGCTGGCAAGACAGCTATCGCCATGGAGCTATTTGGAAAGTCCGGGGCAACGATGCTCCCCTTCCTCAAGGATCTGGCGGAGAACCAGGACCTCAATATTCGACTGACGGCCAAGCAGATCGAGGAAGCCGACCAGGCCTCCAAGGCGATGGGCCGTATGCGTGCCGAATCGAACTTTGTGGCGCAGACCCTGGTTACCGCCGCAATCCCCTCGCTGTCGGTGCTGTACCAAGAGCTCAAAAACGTGGTCTTGGGAACGGATAACGCAGTTGATGGCGTACAGCGCCTGCGTTCTGAAGGCACGCTCACCAACTGGGCAGAAAAGACGGCCTACGCCATCGCGGTTGTCATCGATGCCTTGCGGGGAATTGGTCACACCATCAAGTCGGTGATCGGCAGCTTCTCTGCTGTCTGGGCCGACATCGAACTTGCCGGCAATTTCTTGGCGGGTGGCAAGGGCTTGAACCCGTTCTCAGAGGAAAACCGCGCACGTCTGCAAGCTGCCCTAGAGAAGCGCAATGCGATCGTCGCTCAGGCCAACCAGAACTACGTTGACCTTTGGGATATGCCGCTGCTGGCCGATGCGGTCACGCGAAGATTCGAGGACATTCGCAAGGGTACTGAGGCCTCAAACGCCGTCACGCAAGCGTCCACGCCCAGGAAGCGCCTGAACTACAGCACGGCAACTGGCGCCGTCACTGCGAACGCCATGGCAGGCATAGACAGTGAAATTAAGCGCTTACAGGGGCAGGTGGATGTGGAGAGTGCCATCCTCAAAGACCGGCAGCGCATCATCGACCTCTATGAAAGCCAGGGCTACATCAGCTTCAAGGAGGCGACCGAGGCCCGCCTGGCTGCCCAGGAAGACTTCACCGAAAGGCTTCGGGCACTGACGGATGAGGAGGAAGCGATTCTGCGTCGTGGGCTTGAGTCGGTGGCCAAGACCACCCAGGACAAGCT
>DENJ01000110.1:0-1478 GCA_002359635.1 Burkholderiales bacterium UBA2647 | reverse complement strand
CAGGCCGCGCGGGGACAAAGCGAACTTCGTGCGATCGAAGAGCAGATCAAGACTCTGCGTGAGACGGGCGCCATCAGTGAACTGGACTCCCTGCGGCGCCTTGCAGCAGCCCGCCGGGATAGCGCCAATCAACTGGCCACGCTGGCGGCTCAGGCCCGCGAGTTGGTAGAGGCCGCCCCGGGCAATGAAAAGCTGGCCGATGCGCTGAAAAAGATCGAGGAATCCGCCCGCCAAGCTGCCGATGGAGCCACCTTGCTCAATCAGCGCGTTAAGGAACTGGCGGACCCTGAGGCTGGTTTTGCCAAGGGGCTGCGTATGGTGGCTGAAGAGGCCGAGCAGATTGGCAAGCAGATGGAGTCGGCCACGGTGCGTGCCTTCAACGGGATGACGGATGCGCTGGTGAACTTTGTGATGACAGGCAAGCTCGATTTCCGATCTCTTGCCAATTCCATCATTTCAGACCTGATTCGCATCCAGATTCAGCGCGCGATCACGCTGCCCCTGGCCCGTGCCATGAGCAGCTTCTTTGGGTTTGCCGATGGAGGCGTAATGACTTCAGCCGGTCCCATCGCGCTGCGCACCTACGCCTCCGGAGGCATTGCCAACTCCCCACAGGTGGCTCTCTTTGGCGAGGGCAGTAAGCCCGAGGCCTATGTGCCGCTGCCAGACGGCCGATCCATTCCGGTCACGATGAGCGGTGGCGCGTCCGCAGGGGACGTCTTCAACATTTCGGTCAGCGTCTCCGATGCTGGCGCGTCCAGCCGTGGGGATGACCCAGGCGGACGTGATCTTGGCCGGGCGATAGCCAGTGCTGTACGTCAGGAGTTGCTTGCCCAAAAGCGCGCCGGTGGTTTGCTTGACGGCCGGAGGGCGGTGTAAGTGGCAACCTTTACCTGGACCCCTTCGGTTGGAGCCAACCTGTCGATGCGGCCCAGCGTTCGCCGTGTGGCCTTTGGCGACGGCTATGAGCAGCGTTTGGCCTTCGGCATCAACACTCAGCCCCAGGTCTGGTCGTTGGAGTTTCGGGGGCGAACCAGCACCGAGGCGAGCGCAATCGATGCGTTTTTGCGCTCACGGGGTGCCGTGCAGGCCTTTGACTGGACTCCTCCTGGTGGAACGGCTGGCAAGTTCGTGTGCGAGGAGTGGAGCCGATCAGTGGATGAGCCCAATGTCGAAACGGTGCGGGTCACCTTCAAACAGGTATTTGATCTGTCATGACAGTAGCTGCGATTACCTCCGAAATCCAGAAGCTTGCCCCCAGCAGCGTGATCGAACTTTTTGTGCTGGATCTGGCACTGTTTGGCCAAGGGCCGGTTCGCTTTCATGCCGGAACCAATGCCTTGCAGCAGCGGGTTGTCTGGCAAGGCAACGCCTATGAGGCATTTCCCATTGAGGTTGAAGGCTTCGAATTCAACGGCAACGGCCAGGTACCTCGGCCGCGCCTGCGGGTAGCCAATGTCACGGGCGCCATCACGGCG
>DENJ01000079.1 GCA_002359635.1 Burkholderiales bacterium UBA2647 | reverse complement strand
AACCAAGCATGAGCTAGGGGGGCCCGACCTGAATTATTTCATAGTCGGGGCGACAGCACCCAGGTAGCTTTGCATTAAACGATGATCGTTAAGCAAGGCCGCGGCCTCGCCTTCAAGAACGACTCGCCCGGTTTCCATGACGTAGGCATAGTCTGCAACTTGCAGGGCTGCCCGGGCATTTTGTTCGACGAGAAGAATCGACACACCCGCTTGCTTCAAGTCCCTAATGACGCGGAACACGTCGGCCACCACACGCGGGGCAAGCCCCAGGCTCGGCTCATCAAGCAGCAAGAGCTTTGGCTGCCCCATCATGGCCCTGCCCATCGCCAGCATTTGCCGTTCGCCGCCGGAAAGTGTGCCGGCAAGCTGCTGCTTGCGCTCTTCAAGTCGCGGAAATCGTGTGTAGACTTCGGTCAGTTGCAATTGGCGATCTGCCTTGCCCAGTCGTCGACGGTGGAAAGCACCAAGAATCAAGTTATCTTCAACCGTCATCGACACAAAAAGCTCTCTTTTTTCAGGTACAAGATTCATACCGAAGCGAACTCTTGACTCCACATCAGCATGATCGATCAATCGGCCCTCCAGGCTGATCGAACCGCGATAAGGAAGTAAACCGATCAGCGCTTGCAATAGCGTGGACTTTCCGGCGCCATTCGCGCCGATCACGGTCAGCACTTGACCGAAGTACATCGAAAGGCTCACATCCCGCACCGCTTCGATTTCCCCATAGGCAACATGAAGACCTTCGACCCTTAGCAACTCCCCGCTTTGGGCTGCACCATGGCCTTGCGTCCGAGGCCCCGCGTTCATCCCAGATCAACACCGAGGTAGGCTTCGATCACACGGGGATCCTGCTGAATCACCGAAGGCTCACCTTGGGCAATCACGATGCCATGCTCCATCACGACAACCCGATCGGCCAGACCCATGACAAAAGCCATGTCGTGTTCAACCAGCAAAACACCCAGGCCATCCTTGCGCAGTTCTCGAAGCAATTCAGCGAGTTGCTGCTTTTCGCCGAAGCGCAGCCCGGCAGCAGGCTCATCAAGCAACAGCGCAAGCGGATCGGCTGCAAGTGCGCGGGCGATTTCAAGCGTGCGTTGTTGACCGAGCGCCAACGATCCTGCGGGCAAGTGCAAGACCTCCGCCAAGCCGACGCGCCTTGCCTGGTGTGCCGCCTCAAGCATCAAAGCCCGCTCCTCGCGGCGTTCTAGATGTAAGACCGCATGCAGCGGGCCGTGGGTGCCTCGAAGATGTGCGCCTAATGCGATATTTTCCAGAACGCTCATCTCAGGCAGCAGACGAACGTGTTGAAAACTGCGACAAAGTCCGCGCTTGGCAATATCCCTGGCCTGCATCCCGTGAATGGCCTCGCCACAGAAGAAAACCTCACCAGCATCCAGCGCCTGGACACCAGTCAGCAAGTCGAACAGGGTGCTCTTTCCGGCCCCATTCGGACCGATCAAAGCGAGTATCTCTCCTTGTCTGAGTTCAAGGCTGATACCCTGATTAGCGATCAGCCCACCAAATCGCTTTTCGATCCCCTGAGCCTTGAGCAAATCAGCGCGCTTGGTGCCAACCATCCGAGTTCTCGTTGGCAAGCCCGAAAGCGATACGTCGCGCTCCAGGTATGCAGCTGCGACTGGTGTACCTGGCGGTTCTGATCGCTGCGAGCCAACCAAAGCTCGGCACAGACCTACGGCATGGGGCCAGAGTCCCTTGGGCGCATGTTGAAGCAAAAGAACGAGCAGCAAGCCGAAAACAATGCTCTCAAAATTACCCGATGCGCCAAGTAATCGAGGTAACAAATCTTGTAGCCATTCCTTGAGCAGCGTGACAACCCCCGCCCCTAGTAAGGCTCCCCAAACCTGCGCGGCGCCGCCAAGCACCGCCATAAACAGGTATTCGATACCAATATGGAGCGAAAATGGCGAAGGATTCACAAAACGCTGATAGTGTGCGTAGAGCCAGCCTGAAACACCGGCATAAAGTGCAGCGAGCACAAAAACAATCATTTTTGAGCGCGCTGTATTCACGCCCATCGACTCGGCAACAAGCACCCCACCCTTCAGTGCGCGTATGGCACGCCCCTCGCGCGAGTGAAGCAAATTATCCGTCAGTAGCATCGCGGCAAAAAGCGTGATCCAAATTAAATAATAGATAGCGTTCGCTGATTTCAAACTGATCCCAAAAATCTCGATCGCAGGAATTGACGACAAACCGGTGTGACCACCGAGCAGTTCGAGATTGCCAAAGACGAAGTACAGGCTCAAACCCCAGGCTATCGTGCCAAGTGGCAGATAGTGGCCTGAAAGTCTTAGCGTGATCCACCCTAGCGCAAAGGCAAGCGAAACGGTCATCAACATCACGGCCACTAGGCCGAGCCAGGGCGATAGTCCGAATGCCGTGGATAGAACTGCCGCCACATAAGCACCAAGCCCCACGAAAGCAGCCTGACCAAACGACGTCAAACCTGCCACGCCTGTCATCAAAACCAATCCCAAAGCCACCAAGGCGACCATGGCAATATGGTTAGCCATGGTGAGGTAATAGGTTGAAAGCACCCAGGGCGCCGCGGCCCAGCTCAGCAACAACACGATGACGCTTGTTCGCTTGGCCAAAGGACTAGGCCTCGTCGTGCAAGTCTTGATGACGAAGCGAGCGCCAGAGCAGGACAGGAATAATCAATGAAAAAACAATAACTTCTTTAAACGAACTCGCCCAGAATGAAGCGTAGGCCTCAAGCAATCCGACCAGCAAGGCGCCGGCTACTGCGAGTGGGTAACTTACAAGCCCTGCAATGATTGCACCGACAAAACCTTTCAGACCAATCAGAAATCCTGTGTCGTAATAAATGGTTGTGATGGGACCAATCAGCATCCCGGAGTAAGTACCGATAAGCGCCGCAAGCAGAAACACCAGTCGGCCTGCGAACACTGGGGCGATGCCCATCAATCGGGCACCCGTTTGATTTACCGCTGTGGCACGTAAAGCCTTCCCAAAAAGGCTTTTTTCAAAAAATAAGCCTAATCCGATCATCAACAATATGCTTGTCCCTAAAACCCATAGCGTTTGTGCGTTTACAGGAACACCGGCAAGCGTGAGTGCGCCTTCGCTGAAAGGCGGCGTACGCGAACCTTCTGCACCGAAAAAAACAAGCCCAATGCCCACCAGAACCAGATGAACCGCCACTGAAACAATCAGCAGAACAAGCACTGGCGCTTGGGCCATCGGCTGAAAAGCAAGCCGATAAATCATCGGACCGAGGGGCACAACAATCAATAAAGCAAGTAACAACTGAGCGATAAGCGGCAAGTTCGAAAACTTGAAGGAAGAGGCTTGCGCCATCCAAAGCGCGATCACAAGGATAAGCGGGAACACCAACTGCCAGAGCAAAGACCAACGCAGGCGTCTTCCCAGACCATCACCCAGCCGGCGCTGGTAGTGCCAGTCCAGGAGAAAACAAATAATCCCGGCAATCAGCAATAGCCACACGGTGCCCGGGAACTTATTTGCCTGTAACGACGCCAGGGTGAGTGCACCAAAGGCAACGAATTCGCCCTGCGGCACAAAAATCACCCGCGTTACAGCAAAAACCATCACCAGGGCCAAGGCAAGCAAGGCATAGATCGCACCGTTGGTGAGGCCGTCTTGGGCAAGAAGGATAACGATATCCAGGTTCATGACGCGCAGTAAAGCATGGCGCCCGGTGTTGCAGGACTAAAAGGTTTTATTTTCGAAAGTATCACGATCAGATGAATAGAACGATCTGATCAGCACAAAACAATCACGTCCGGATCGCATACAGCGGCATAAAGTCGCGCCACGCTTTCACGCCGGTGATCCAAAACAGCCCTCTGGTTGATATAGCCTTTGTCTGTCATCTCGTTGGCATCGATTGATGCCGGTTCGAGCAAGAGCATGGCTCTGGTTGGATAGGTCGAGCTTCCGGTGCCTGCAGAGGCCATCTTGCTCAGCCGGCTGCGAATCGCCTCGCGAACGCGAGGATCAGCGATCACCTTTTGGTTCGGCGCGGCATCGTCAAGGTCAAGGCATAAGCTTCGACAGGCAGCCCAGTTGGGGAAAATCAAAAGCCCTATCGTCTGGCGATCATGCCCGGTAATCACGCAATCCTGAATCAAAGGCGCGGCCTCAGCAATCACCCGGACCCTGAGCTCACCCACATGCACCCATGTTCCCGAGTTGAGCTTGAAGTCCTCAGCAATACGACCGTCAAAGACCAATCCTCTTGCCGGTTGATCCGGATCAAAAAAACGGCCGGCATCCCCGATGCGATAAAACCCCTCTTCGTCAAAAGCCTGCGCTGTGAGCGACGCTGCCCGAAAATACCCTGGTGTGACATTGGGCCCTTTTACAAGCAGTTCCCACTTGTCGGCGTTGGCCTGCATCTTGACGGTCACACCTGGAGCCGGAAGTCCAATAATGCCTGGCTGATCAATCGGGTAATGCACCGAGGTCGCCAGCGGCGCGGTTTCTGTTGAACCCCAGGCTGAGACCATCGCGGGGACGGTGCCTGATGCCGATTCAGCACAGCCTCGCAGCCGATCCCATAAAGGTTGAGGCAAAGCTGCAGCAGCGTAAAAAATAAGGTCCAGTTCCGAAAAAAAACGCGCTCGCAAAAGCGCGTCTTGTTCTAAAAAGGGCAACAACAAATCGAAACCGCGAGGAACATTGAAATACAGGGTCGGGGCAATATCCTTAAGGTTTTCGACTGTTCGCTCAATCAGCCCTGGTGCAGGTTTGCCGTGGTCGATATAAAGACTTCCACCATGGCGAAGCGTCAGATGCATGTTGTGGTTGCCGCCGAAGGTGTGGCTCCACGGTAGCCAGTCCACGATCACAGGAGGTCTTGAAGCGAGGAAAGGCCATAGTTGGCTTATGGCCTGTTGATTCGAACACAACATCCGCTGGGTATTGATCACGCCCTTAGGCAGGCCGGTTGAACCTGAGGTAAAAAGAATCTTGGCCACAGTATCAGCACCAAGTTTCATGAAGGCCTCTCGCACGCGCGCACCAGGCGCAGTCTGCGCCCAATCCTGAAATAGCTCGGCCTGGTTGCCATCAGGCGAAATGATCGGATGCTGGGAAACCAAAACCCCAGGGGTCGGCTCATCAAGTGCCGCCAAGGCCGCATGCAGTGCCTTGGCGTAAAGGGCACCATCACTCACATAAATCAGCCCAGGTTTTATCAGTTTTAGAATATAGATTAGTTTGGCGTAATCCTTGGACATCAACGAATAAGCGGCCGACACAGGCACCACGGGCACGCCCACATGCATCGCAGCCAAGTTCAGCAAAGCATGATCGATGCTGTTGTCCGACAAAATCGCAAGCGGTTTATCCTGGTTCAAACCACGGTCGAGCAAGGCTTCCCCGAGGCCATAAACCCACCGAAGTGCCATTCGATAGCTAACTTTTCGCCATGGTGCGGGCTTGGCAGGCTGACTCCCTCCATCTGACTGAAGCATCCGCTCAGCAAAAAGTACCTGGTCGGGGCTATAGCAAGCCCAATGCTCAAGCCATTCGCCGACACAACGTGAAAAAGGCAGCAAGCGATGCCCCGAGGAAAGCAAAACACAGTCGCTCGATGGCTTTTCAATGCGCAGCAACGGCGGGGCAAATCCTACTCCGGCCGGCTCCTTGTGCAGATTCACGATGCGCATCGCTTGATCAAGGCGTCATGAGTTTCCAGTTACCGCCCTCTACGCGAACCATCACGCGCGAGCGCTGATCCAAACCGTTATGGTCGCTTGGACTCATATTGAAAACCCCATGTGCTGCGGGAAGTTCCTTGGTCGCTTCAATCGCATCGCGCAAAGCCCGCCTGAACTCAGCGGTGCCAGGCTTTGACTTTTTGAGCGCTTGGGGTACCGCATTGGCAAGCAGCAAAGCAGCGTCCCAGGCATGGGCGCCGAAGGTTGACCGGCTGTCCTTGCCGTACACTTTCTCGTAAGCGTTCACATAATCCATCGCGGCACGCTTGCTGGGATGGCTATCGGGCAGTTCCTCGGCAAGTAACATAGGACCAACCGGAAATACAGCACCATCCACATTCTTGCCACCAACCCGCAAGAAGTCTCGGTTTGCGACGCCGTGGGTCTGATAGATGCGACCCTTAAAGCCGCGCTCACGCAGGCTGGCCTGGGGCAACACGGCGGGCGTTCCTGAACCCACAACAAGCACGGCGTCGGGATTGGCAGCCATCAGCTTGAGCGTTTGGCCGGTTACCGAGGTATCGGTGCGCTGAAAGCGTTCCACCGTATTCATTGAAATGCCCGCACTGGCGAGCGGCGCCTTCATGGCTTGTAGCCAAACCTCACCATAGGCATCAGCAAACCCGATGAATCCGAGGCTCTTCACACCGGCAGCCTTCATCACGTCAACCAATGCACTGGCCATGATGTTGATACCCTGGGGTGTGACGAAAGACCAGGCGTGCTTTTCGCCTGTTTGCGGTGGAATGGGTGCCATGGTGATCACCGGCGTTCCAGTCTCGGCACCAACTTCAATCGCCGCAAGCGAGGTTGGCGTGGTGGTTGAACCGATGATCGCATCAACCTTGTGCTCAGCGACAAGCCGCTTGGCGTTCTTATTCGCCTCGGTTGGATTTGTTGCATCGTCCAGAACGATATAGTTTACTTTCTGACCCCCCATCGTAGCGGGTAAAAGTGCGACGGTATTTTTTTCTGGAATACCCAACGAGGCCGCGGGCCCTGTTGCCGAGAGCGTGACGCCGATGTTGATTTCTGCCAGCGCGGGCTGGATGACTGCGCTTGCAAGCGCCAGTAGTGCGCTTGCGATTTTCTTCTTCATGGCTATGCCTCCGTGACGTTAGAGAACTGTTCACCCGAGAGTGTCGCCGATCCGAGCATCAGCATGCAAGCTGCATCGCTCATTTACGCGTCGCTTCAAGCTTGGAGTCGTTCTTTGAGTCTTGCCAAGAAAAATCAATCAGGATCAGCTGGCCTGCGCCATTTACAATAACGAAAGAAAAAACTTCTCCGAAACAATCACTTGGGGGCGAAAGCCATGAAACAGCAAGTCTTGATGTTTATGGTGGTGCCACCGATGTTCGCGCAGCGAGCCCATGAAAGCGCTTGAACCTGAGGACGCGGCAACTCATCAAAGCACGCAGCGCCGTACCCTGCTGACGCTATCCCTGGCTGCCTTTGCCAGCCAAGCCTCGGTTCGTTTATGTGACCCGATGCTGCCTCAGCTTGCAAAAGAACTTGATCATGCCATTGGCGAGGTTGCCTACGTCATCACGAGCTTCAGCATCGCCTATGGTCTTTTTCAATTGGTCCATGGTCCCATGGGGGACTACGCAGGAAAGCTTCGATGGATTCGATACGCCACGATCGCAGCGGCGATCGCTTCTGCGGCCTGCATGCTTGCTATGAACCTTCCCCAGCTCTTAGCGCTTCGCTTTATCGCTGGAGCTGCCTGTGCAGCCTTGATCCCCTTATCGCTCGCCTGGATCGGTGATTCGGTAGCTTATGACCATCGCCAAGCCGTACTTGCTCGACTCATGACAGGTTCAACGGCGGGTGCGGTTTTCGGGCAAGTCGCCGGTGGCATCATGGCGGATACCCTAGGATGGCGCCTGAGCTTTGCACTGCCAGCAATCGTTCTAGCCATTGTTGCGGTCTTATTAACACTCGATACACGTCGATTCGTTCAACTTTCAGCTGACCTAGATGCTTCAACCCTAAATACCTCAAGCAGTCTGAGAGGGGCCAACGATCCATCGATAAGCCTTGGGGCTTATCAAGGCGTCAATGGTCCAAGGCCAAGCTTCTTCGCGATCGCTACGCAATTCGGATCGGTCCTAAGGATCTCCTGGGCGCGCATCATCCTCATGGTTGTTTTTTTAGAAGGATTGCTTGTTTATAGCGCTTTTGCCTATGTACCGAGTTACTTACATCTTCAATACCACCTAAGCCTATGGCAAGCAGGGCTTGCGGCAGCAGGTTTTGGAATCGGCGGCGTATGCTATAGCCTTGCGGCGAGCTACCTGATCAGATCGCTTGGCGAGCGGGGTCTTCTTGTCGGCGGTGCATCGCTATTTGCCCTGGGCATGTTTTGTGTGGGCGGCCCATTGTGGACCGTCCAACTGATGTATTGCACGCTGATGGGGCTGGGGTTTTTCATGGTTCACAACACCTTGCAGGTGCAAGCAACGCAGATGTCCCCTCAGGCGAGAGGCACGGGCATAGCAGCCTTTGCCGCGGGTCTTTTCTCAGGGCAATCGATTGGGGTTGCAATCGGCTCACCTGTGCTCACGCGCTTTGGTTTCGAGATCCTTCAAATGGCATCAGCGAGCTTATTGTTGCTGCTTGGCGCAAGCATGGCTTATCTGCTGGGGAGGCGATTGAATCAACCATGATTCAACTGGTCACAATTGCAAGCACGCTCGCTGTCATACAGGAAGCCAGGGTGGCTGCAAGAAAAGCGGGCAAGGCCAGCGCTGCCAGATCTGAACGCCGCTCTGGTGCCATGCTGCCAATACCACTGATTTGAATCCCGATACTTGCGAGATTCGCAAATCCGCAGAGCGCATAAATGGCGATGAGGCGCGATCGATCCGAAAGGGCTTCAGCAGGCATGGCACTCAGTTGAATAAAGGCGACGAACTCGTTGAGTACGCTCTTTACACCAAGCAAGGAACCGACCCGCTGCGCTTCATCCCAATCGATACCCATCAACCAGGCGAGGGGTGCAAAGACCCAGCCTGCAATCCTTTCCAAGCTAAGCGGCGCGCCAGCGACCTCGGGCAGATAAGCAACAAGGCCGTTTGCCAAAGCGACGAGGGCTGTTAATACAATCAATATCGCTATGATATTCAAGTAAAGTGAGAGCCCGTCACTGGTGCCGCGGGTGATCGCATCCATGGTGCTTTGATAGATTCGAGGCGGCGTCTGTAGTCCTTGCTGCTTGGCTTCTGTTTCTGGCAGGAGCAAGTGCGCAAACAAGACCGATGCAGGTACTGACATGACAGACTTTGTGATCAGATGTCCCATTGCACCCTGAAAAAACTCGCCAAGCATTGCCGCGTAAATCACCATCACAGATCCCGCGATCGTTGCCATGCCCGCAGTCATAACCAACAAGAGTTCATGCCTTGTCATACCAGCGAGGTAGGGTTTGACCAATAAAGGTGCCTCAGTCTGCCCGAGGAAAATGTTTGCTGTTGCTACAAGACCGGCAGGCCCTCTCACGGCAAGTGTTTTTTCAAAAATGACCGCTATAGATCGAATCAGCAAGGGAAGTACCCGCCAGTACCAAAGCAGCGCCGACAGCGCTGACATCACGATGAGAAGCGGTAAGACCTGAAAAGCAAAGATCACCAGACGATTCGGATTTGTAACGCTAAAGGGCGCCTCACCACCCCCCAGGTAACCGAACACAAAGGAGCTTCCGCGCAGCGTCGCCGAACCAAGCGCTGCGACGGCCAGGTTGGTTTGCACAAGCGCTTCTTTCACAAACGGGACCTTGAGCATCGTCCAGCAAATCAAAAACTGTAAGCCGATAGCGATCGCTACAAGGCGCCAATGAATACGATGACGGTCCTTTGAGAAAGGCAGCACGAGGACCATAAAAACAACAATACCAAGCGCGGCCTGCAGGGCGGAGTTAATGTTAATCGTCATTTTATTTAAGACGAATCTCGCGCAATCGCTCTTGCAGGTAGTCATCTGCAAGCATCGGCGGCGAGGGCAAAGGGCGACCCACGCCGCAACAACTTGGCAGCGCTTCAATCAGGAAATCCGGATTAAAGTGCAGGAAAAAAGGCATGGCGTATCGCGAACTCGAGGCACGATCACTTGCAGGATTCACCACACGATGACTGGTTGACCGCAAAACCCCATTGCTGAGTCGCTGCAACATATCGCCAACATTAACCACCATAGACCCGGCTTCCGGATTCACTGGCAACCAATCCCCGGCGCGGGAGCGAATTTGCAGACCGGGTTCTTCTGCACCCAATAGCAAGGTAATCACATTAATGTCTTCATGCGCTCCGGCACGCAGGCTTTGCGTGGGCGAGGCCGGCACCGGCGGATAATGAATGACGCGCAAAATGCTGTTGCCAGCATCGACTTTGTCTTCGAAAAAATCGTGATCCAGTTGGAGGACCCTGGCGATCGCCCGCAGAATCTGCCGCCCGACACGATCGAATGCCTCGAAAACCTCAAGGCAGAGGGAACGGAAGCCTTCAATAGCATCAATCCATAGGTTTGGCGGCATGTAGACTCGATAGGGATGCTCGGCACCCAGTTCCCGACCGATATGCCAGAATTCCTTCAGGTCAACATGATCGCTACCTTTGGCAGTTTCAACACCGAAAGGTGTGTAACCCCTTGCGCCTCCCGCCTGAGCGAGGCGAAAGCGAAGTTTGTCTTGCTCAGGCCAGCCGAAAAATTGCTTGAACATCCCAAGAAAAGGATCAATCAAGGCCTGAGAAATATTGTGATCGGTCATGATCACAAAGCCGAGTTGCTCAAAAGCACCGCTTAATCGCTCAATGCTCCGGGGCTCATCCAGCTCCAGTAGGCTAATGCTTGGAATTTTCCCGATCATCGCTTGATTATCCGCTACGATCCGCTCATGAACCAAGGCATATTGATCCGCAATGCGCGCATGCTTCAGACCAGAAAGGGGTCGCTCAGTGCACGCTGCGATTTATTGATCGAAGATGGCCGCATTAATACCATCGTGCCAAGCGACGACGGCGAGACGCTGCGACGATTGTTAGAACGTCCGGCAGTCCATGCCCCGAAACAAATTGATGCTGAAGATGCAGTCCTGATGCCTGGATTGATCGACTGCCATGTGCATGTTTTAGCCTCACAAATGCACTTAGGGCGCCTTGGCAGGCTGCCGAACGTTTTGGCCGTGCTGCGTACACTCCCGATACTGGAGGGTATGATTCGACGCGGTTTCACCACGGTTCGCGACGCCGGCGGCGCCGACGATGCACTTAGGCAGGCAACTTCAGACGGTACGATTCTTGGACCAAGGATTTTTCCATCGGGGCGCGCCTTGTCTCAGACGGGTGGTCACGGCGATATGCGCGAGCGTAGCGACGTCATCGAGCCTTGCGGATGCACGGTCAAAGTTGCTGCCATTGCAAGAGTCGTCGACGGTGTTGATGCGATACGCAAGGCCGTTCGAGAGGAAATTCAGCGCGGCGCAACGCAAATCAAAATCATGGCATCAGGCGGGGTTGCATCACCCAATGATCCGATCCACTTTTTGGGCTACAGCGAAGACGAAATCAGGGCGGCAGTCGACGAGGCCGACAATGCCTCAAGCTATGTGATGGCACATGCCTACACGGCGAGGGCGATCAAGCGGGCGGTTCGCTGTGGTGTTCGGAGTATCGAACATGGCAATCTGGTTGATGATGAAGCCGCTGCGATGATGGCCGATGCAGGCGCCTTCGCTGTCCCGACGCTGGTGACTTACGATGCGCTTGCCAATGAAGGCAAGGCGCTTGGCTTGCCTGCGGCATCGCTTGCAAAAATTGAATCTGTACGCGGGCAAGGCATGCGGTCTCTAGAGATTTTTGCCAAAGCCGGCGTCTCCATGGCTTTTGGCAGTGATTTGCTCGGGCCCACGCATCGCTTGCAATCGGAAGAATTCAAGATTCGTGCATCGGTGCTCGGCGAGGCTGCAGCCATTCAGGCCGCCACCAGTGAGGCCGCCAGGCTGCTGCGATGTGAGCATGAGCTTGGCGACATCTTTGAAGGGGCTATTGCCGATCTCTTGCTGCTTAAAGCTAACCCGCTGGAGGATATCCAAGTCCTCTGCGGCCAAGGCGATGGCATCAAGTGGGTGATGAAAGAAGGACAACTCATCAGCGGTACCGCCGTCTAGTGGGACCGCTACCTAGCGGAACCGCTGCCTCGTTGAACCGCCGTATCAGTTAACTGCCGGCTCGCAGACCCGTCGCTTAACGCGCCTCGTCCAACTCAAACGCTGGGTCAGTCATCGCAAAACAGGCGACCTGCCTTCTTGCGTCGACCATACTCAGAACCGGTCTTTCCCGCTCGCAACGCGCCTTTGCTTGCGGGCATCGTGGATGAAAAGCACAACCACTTGGCGGATCAAGAGGGTTGGGCACTTCACCTGCGACAGGGGTTCGATCCTTTCCAGTACGTTCTAAATCCGGTATTGCATCCAGAAGCATGCGTGTATAGGGGTGTAGGGCCTTATCAAACAAATCTTCGTTCGGTGCGACCTCAACGAGGCGGCCCAGATACATCACACCAACCCGGTCACTGACATGTCTGACCACGGCGAGATTATGTGAAATGAACAAGTAGGTCAGGCCACGCCGAGCCTGCAAGTCCTTCATCAGGTTGAGCACTTGCGCTTGGACCGATACATCAAGCGCCGAGGTGGGCTCGTCGCACACAAGAAACTCGGGCTCCGAAGCAAGCGCACGTGCAATCGAAATACGCTGCCTCTGTCCCCCGGAGAACTGATGGGGGTAACGCTCAGCATCTGAAGCGGCTAAGCCAACCTGAGCAAGAAGCACAGCGACCCTTTCTTGCATCGAAGCCCGACTGTCAAGCATGCGGTGTACTTTCAGGGGCTCAGCAACAATTTCGCCAACGGTCCAACGGGGGTTTAAGCTCGCGTACGGGTCTTGAAAAATCATTTGGATTTTTCGACGCAAGGATGTTTCGTTTTTTTCTTTAATACGATCAATATGTTGCAGCGGATGCCCCTCGAATCGGACCTCACCACTGCTGCAGGCGTAAAGCCCGACCAAAAGGCGGGCAACTGTTGATTTCCCGCAGCCCGACTCGCCAACCAGCCCGAAGGTCTCGCCCCGCTTTATCTCAAGGTTAAGCTGATCCACAGCCTGCAAATAACGCCTGGGCTTTCGCTCAATCAGCCGATTCAACCAAGGTTCGCTCACATCAAAGCGTTTACTAACCTGGATGGCCTGGACGAGCGTCTGGCCATCGGACTCGGCAGAGGCCTTTGATCTGGAAACAGCGTATGGCTTCACTGGCTTAGCGCCCAACAAGCGGCTTGTGACTCGCCGGCCGGCTGCAGTTCAGGCCGTTCGAGTTGGCAGCGCGAAAAGCTTTCTGAGCACCGCGGATTAAATGCGCACCCCTTGGGGATTGCGCCAAGCCGGGGCATGGCGCCCTCAATCTGCGCAAGCCGCTCACGATGCGCGCGAATGGAAGGGATGGAAGCCATCAAGCCCTTGGTGTAGGGATGTTTTGGGCGATGAATCATGGCATCAACCGGACCGATCTCGGCCACGCGACCCGCATACATCACGGCAACACGGTCGGCTGTTTCGGCAATCACGCCCATGTCATGCGTGATCAACATGATCGAGGTGCCAAAATCACGGGAAACCTGCTTCAGCAAAAGAATGATTTGGGCTTGAATCGAAACGTCGAGGGCTGTCGTGGGCTCGTCCGCGACAATCAATTTGGGTTCGGCGGCAAGCGCAAGCGCAATCACAACACGCTGTCTCATGCCCCCGGAAAACTGATGCGGGTAGTGTTCAATTCGGAGCTCCGGAGCCGGGATCCCGGTACGCGCCAGCAAGTCGATTGCCCGTTGGCGCGCCTGGGTGTACGTTAAAGGCAAATGGGTTTGAATCGTGTCTGTAAGCTGTCGGCCAATGCTGAACAAGGGATTCAGCGAGGTAAGCGGATCCTGAAAAATGGCGGCGATTTCTTTACCGCGCAAGCTGCGCATGGCATCCGTTGGAAGCGAATCGATGCGCCGCCCTTCGAGCAAAATTTCACCCGACGAAATGCGTCCGGGAGGTTCGAGTAAGCCGATGATCGCAGCACCCGTTAAGGATTTTCCGGCGCCCGATTCACCGACAACTCCAAGCGTCTCGCCGCGCCCGATACTAAATGACACATCATCGAGCGCTCTTAATAGACCCTTGCGCGTTGGAAATTCCACCTGCAGGTGACGAAGCTCAAGCAAGGGTGCTTCAACAACTGGATGGTTATTGTAATTTTGGATTGAGGGCATCACGGAGCCAATCACCGAGCAAATTCACTGACATACAAAGCAAGACCAGCGCAAGTCCTGGGAATACCACAAGCCACCATTCGCCCGAATACAAAAAATTATTGCCGTTATTAATCATCGTACCGAGTGAGGGCGTTGTGGGGGGGACGCCAACGCCGAGAAACGACAAGGTCGCCTCGGTGATGATCGCGGTCGCGATATTAATCGTAGCAATCACCAACACAGGTCCGGTCACATTGGGCAGAACATGTCTGAGCATGATGGCAATCGAAGGAACACCGATAACTCGGGCCGCCTGGACATACTCTTTGTTTTTCTCCACCAAGGTTGAGCCTCGCACCGTTCTTGCATAGGACACCCAGTTGGCGAGGCTGATCGATCCGATCAATACAAGAATCGCCACCCCCTCGCCATGTCCTTGATCGGCAAACACCACCCTCGCCACGCCATCGATGAGCAGCGCAATGAGGATCGCAGGAAAAGACAGTTGCACATCCGCAATCCGCATGATGATGGCGTCAAGTCGCCCGCCCACGAAGCCCGACAGCAAACCGAGACCCACGCCCAGAAACATCGCAAGCAACACCGAGCTGAACCCCACCAACAAAGAGATGCGCGAACCGTAAAGAATGGTGGAGAGCACATCACGGCCCTGATCATCGGTTCCAAGCACGTACTTAACCAAGCCCTGCTCCGACCACGCCGGGGGCAGTAAAGAGTCGTTTAAATCGAGACTGGCCAAATCAAACGGGTTGTGCGGCGCAATCCATGGCGCTAGCAGTGCGCCAAAAAACATCAGCACAGCGATCAAGGCTGCAAACTGAGCAACCCGGGAACGGCTGAAACTGTAGGCTACGGGTCCGTCAAGCCATGTTTTGAACATCAGTGACGCCCTGCTCCCCCCGGATCAACCCGAAGCCGCGGATCGACCGTCACATAAAGCATATCGACGACCAAGTTGATACACACAAACACAAAGGAAATCATGACCAGATAGGCAGCCATGATGGGTACATCGGCGGTTTGCACGGACTGAATAAACAGCAGACCCATCCCGGGCCACTGAAAAACAGTTTCCGTAACAATTGCGAAGGCGATCAAAGATCCGAGTTGTAGGCCGACAATGGTGATCACCGGAACAAGGGTGTTTTTGAGCGCGTAACTGAAGTTGACAAGCTTCTCGCTTAGCCCTCTTGCCCTGGCGAATTTGATGTAGTCAGTACGCTGCACCTCCAGCATCTCAGCACGAACCATCCTCATGATCAAAGCAAGCTGGAACAATGCCAAGGTGATGGCAGGAAGTACGATGTGCTTAAGCCCATCAATCGTGATTAAACCTGTACTGAGTCGTCCCCACTGCACCACCTCACCTCGACCATAAGAAGGCAGCCAGCCGAGCAAGACCGCAAAGAAAAGAATGAAAAAAATACCTACCAGGAAAACCGGCAGGGACACGCCGAGCAAGGAAATACCCATAAACAATTGACTCAACAACCCGCCCCGACGCAAGGCGGTATAAACACCCATCGGTATTCCGGAGATCAACGCAATCAAGGCGGCACAGACCGCGAGCTCTAAGGTTGCCGGAAATCGTTCCGCCAGCAGCTCTGAAACCTTACGCCCCTGCCGAAACGATACACCGAACTCCCCTTGAACGGCATTGCCCACAAAATGAGCAAATTGCACATAAAAAGGCTTGTTAAGCCCAAGATCTTCTCTGAGTTGAGCCCTTTGTTCGCTTGTGGCGTCCTGTCCCAGCATGGACAGGACCGGATCGCCAACATATTGAAACAATGAGAACGCTATGAAGGCCACAACTAACATGACCATGCTGGCCTGAAGCAGTCTCCTAACAATAAATGCAAACAAAGCAACAAAAGCTCAGAAAAAAAGCAGATCAGTTAAACATCAACATGCTTACCTGACCGTGGCGTAGTACATTTTGGGTGCATCGTTGGAGTTGTGGGCGATGCTGACCGACTTTTTCATGGCCCAGGGGCGCATCTGATGATGCAAGGTAATGTAAAGCGCATCATCGCGGGTAATGCTTAGAGCCTCACGAATCATGGCATCTCGCTTTGCCTTATCCATTTCAGTCTTCATCGCATCAACCAGAGCATCCACCTTGGGGTTGCTGACCTTACTCAAATTAAAGTTACCGTCTGCACCAGTGGTCTTGGTGCGAACCAAGGACTGCAAACTGTATTGCGCATCGTAAGTCGCAACACCCCAACCGAGCAGATAAGCACTCGAATCAAAGTTCTGAATCTTAGAAATAAAAGGGCCAAAAGGCATCGCGTTGAGCTTGGTTTTCACACCGATTTTCGCCCACATGCCAACAACAGCCTGGCAGACTTCTTCGTCATTGACATAGCGATTATTCGGGCAGTCAAGGGTGAACTCAAAACCATTCGGGTAGCCTGCTTCGGCCAGCAATTTTCTCGCTGCCTCGACGTTTGCCGGGCCGGTTTTGTCGAGTTCGGCAGCATGACCGTGCACACCAGGAGCAACGATGATGGCCGCAGGAATCGACAAATTACGCATGATAGTGCGCTGTATTGCCGGGCGATCAACCGCCATGGACAGCGCTCGGCGAACCCTCACATCCTTAAACGGATTGTTGCCTTTGATACCGTACTTTAATTCATCACTGCCCTGATCCATGCCAATGAAAATCGTCCGCACCTCGGGCCCATCGAGCACGAATAGATTCGCCGTGGCACGCAAGCGTGCAACATCCTGGGTGGGCAGATCGGTCACCAGGTCGACGTCGCCTGCAAGTAAGGCCGCAATTCTTGTCGCATCAGCCTTGATCGGGGTGTAGGTCACATCAGTGACGTTGCCTTCTGACTTACCCCACCAGGATTTATTCGCGGTCATGACAATCCGCTGATCAGGTGCCCACTCCTTGATCAGAAAAGGACCTGTACCGTTGGTGTTACGTGAAGCAAAGGTATCTTCCTTGGCCTTGTAGTCCTGTACTTTCTCTGACTTGTTCTTCGTGGCCCATTCTTTGTCCATGATCATGAAAGTGACCAGGCTGTTTAAGAGCACAGGATTTGGCTTGTCGAGAATCAAATCGATGGTGTGATCATCAATCTTCTTGATCTCCTTCACACCGGCCACATAAATCTGCATGGTGCCTTGAGGTTGCCTGATACGGTCGAAGGAAAAAATCACATCATCGGCAGTAAAACTTGAACCGTCATGGAATTTCACATCCTTGCGTAAATTAAAGCGCCAGGTTGTCGGGTTAACGGTTTGCCAACTGGTCGCAAGACAAGGTTCGATACGATAGCTCTTGTCGTAGCGCACCAGACCCTCATAGGCATGGCCCACGATATTGTTGGTCGTCGCATGGTTTTGCGAGTGAGGGTCAAGCGTGAGAATGTCGTTTTGAGCCGCCCACTTGAGGTTTGCCGCTTGAGCCAGACCGATGCTCATCATGGCGGCGCTTGCCGCAAAGGCGAGTTGACGCAGCGCTTTAGCGAGCGCTTTGGGATTGATCAGCTTCATCGTGCAAACTCCAAATGGGTTAGAAAAGTAAGAAGCAAATCGGGATGATAGTGCTATAGGCGCCTGCTTGCCAATTCAGCGCACAAGCCTGTTTAAGCAAATATTGTTTAGCCCGAGTTGTCGTTCTCATCAAGATCCTGATAAAGCTCGGGTTGTAGTTTCGCCAGCAGTCTTGATAAAGCAATCACCGTGCCGTAGCGATCGCTTTCCCGTAATGCATCGCGGAGCAAGCCGTGTGCCTCTTGAGCCGTCACAAGTTCCATGTCCCAGTCAGGCAAGAGCCGCAGATGTTCGACCCCTTCAGACAGCACGATCAAGTCTTTATGCCTCGCATCGCCACGCAAGCGATACATCAAATGATCGATTGATGCTTTAGGACCTTCAACAAATTGAATAAATATGTCTCCGCTGTAGGTGAGCAGCCCTGTGATCTGATCACGATGATTATTCGTTTTAGAAATTTCAAGAATTTTATCCAGATCCGCCGCTTGAAGTCCAGTTCGTGCCTGGCTGCAATAGCTCAAATGAACCAAGTCTGCCGCAATATTCACCGAAGTCCCCTTTCTTCGCCAGTCTTTCGCCGCACACCCCAGGCAACACGCTCAATCGACTTCATATCAGATCGCTCGAACATCTGCGAGTCCTGCAGGTAATCCATCACCCAATCCATGGTGTCAACGCCCCAAAAACAATGACCATCCACCACAAGGCTTGGCACGCCAAAAACACCTGCATCGATGGCCTCCTGGGTCTGCGCTTGCAAGGCCTGCTTCACAGCGAGCTCTTGAATGCGCGATACACCGTCATCAACACCCAGCATGTCGCAAAGGCCGGCAAAATCAAGTTCTGGGTCACGTCCCTGCTCAAAAACAAATGAACTTGCTTGAACGATAGCCTGCGGCGGATTACCCATGGCGACAAGTAGGCGCAGCGCCGAAAGCGGGTTAAATGGATGGCGAGCTGGCATCTGAAAGGGCAATCCAAAACGCTTCGCGAGCCAGACACAATGCTGGTAGGTGTGGCGCCGCTTTGATTCAATCTCGGCCGGACCAAGTTGTCCCCAATGCGAAAGCATCGCCCCAAACAAGACCGGGGTGACGCTTACATTAAGCAAGGCATGAAGCTGATCGATGCGCTTTAAGTAGAAATACGCATAGGGCGATATCAGGTCAACGTAAAGCGTCGCTTTTTTTTTCGCCCTCGATTGCGCAGCTGCCTCAGGCGCATGAGGGTTCATAGGGGCTGGTCGATTGCCACAAAAAAAGTCACCTGACCGACGAGTCGTCGCTCAACCGTGACGCAAGCATGGCTAACGTTTTGGATCACTGCATTCATAAGCTTTAAGATGACTCCGTTCGATTTGACGACACGCCCCTTTTTCCGAGTATGCACCTATGTTTAGTCTTGATCCATGGTCTTTTCCCAAAGCACTTCGCCCCGACCCCGAGCAACTCAACTTCAGCCTTGAGGAAAGCCTAAACGCCTTGCTCCAACTTCATGTCCAAGTACCCGATCAAGCCTACACAGCCCCGATCTTGGGAACCATTCGCAGCGGGCACGGGGTGGTGATTGATAACCACGGACATATTCTCACGATCGGTTATCTGGTCACCGAGGCTGAGCAAATATGGTGTCGCAAACGCGATGGCTCGGTGGTACAGGCCGATGTGCTGGCCTATGATCAGGCAACAGGGTTTGGCCTATTGAAAAGTTTCAGCCCGCTTGATTGCGGCTTTATTCCGATGGGTAAAGCGAGCGATTTAGCCAAAGGAAAAACCGTTTACATGCTCGGGCACGGCGGTATTCACCAGTGCCTTAAGACCTCAATCGTCGCGATTAAGCCCTTTGCCGGTTCATGGGAGTATTTGCTCGATCGTGCTTTGTTCATCGAACCTGCTCACCCCGAGTGGAGTGGCTCCCCGCTACTTAATCAGGCCGGCGAGCTGGTCGGCATCGGCTCATTACTCACCCAGGAAATGCAACAAGGACAGACTCAGCAGAGCAATATGGTGGTCCCCATCGATGTCTTGATACCCATTCTTCAGGCGCTGATAAAGCAAGGACACAGCGGGCTCGCACCACGGCCTTGGCTGGGACTCTATCTTGAAGAGCAAGACGATCAGCTTGTCGTTCAACATACGAGCCCTGATGGCCCTGCAGAGCAAGCAGGCATCATGTCAGAGGACTTGGTGCTTTCGGTAGCAGGTCAGCGCGTTCAAGACCTGGCAAGTTTTTATCGTCAGGTCTGGTCACTCGGTGCGGCCGGTGTTGAGGTTCCTTTGCAACTCGCAAGAGGCGCTGAGCTTGTTGCCGTCAAGATTCGATCGATGAATCGTAGCGAACGTCTGCTCAAACCCCGAGCTCACTAGCGCGCTCGTCATAAGTCTAGGCTCGTCATGGGTGCGGGGTGCGCCTCGGGTGCCGGGTGCGCCACGGGTGCGGGTATTCACGAAAGCGGTTCGGTAGCAAGCGACCCCATGACCATAGATGAATAGCGGGTACTTGGCCAAGGGTATTCTGCGCGGGTTTGGCGCCTTCTCCACAAGAACTCAAGGTTGATTCGTCCATGCAAAGGCTTAAGAAAGCTTATCGGGTTTCGATTTTTTTATGTTTTTTTATCTCGCTTTGTGCCACGGCCAACGTTGATGCAGCCGAGTTGATTCGGCCCGAGGCACTGGTCGAGCTTGCGATTCAAAACAATCCCGAGTTGTCGCTTTCCCGCGCCGATCTCAGCGGCGCCAAAGCAGCACAATCACTTGCAGGCGTATTCCAGAATCCACGGGTGGAAATCGGGCTTGGACGTGAGTCGGCAAGAGCCGCACTCCAAGACCCCTCATCTCAGATCCAAAACTTATCACTAAGTCAGTTTATTGAGAACCCAGACCTCAGAAGCGCGAGGATTGCCTCTTTTGCCTCGCTCTCACAGGCCCAGGCCGCCAGAGTCGATGCAGCACGTTTTCTGATCGCCGGCCTGGTTCGCCGCGTTGCCTACGAGGTCTTACTCAGACAGGCAGAAATCGGCGCTGCCGATGAAGCCCGTGCCTTATTAGAATCGACACGGGCCCGTGTCAAGTTACGCGTTGAAAGCGGTGATGCAGCGCGATATGAATTGATTAAGGCCGACGCCGAACTGATCGGCGCCCAGCAACGAAGCCAGGTCGCCAGGCTTGCGCTGGAACAAACCCGCATTCGGCTGCAGCAAGTCGTTGGGGTTGACTTACCTCCTGGGTGGGGGATCCAGGCAAGCCTCGAAGACCCTGTACAGGTTCCCAACCGGACGCTTGTCCGAGGGCAATTGCTCACTCAGCACCCGGATCTGATGGCGCTGCGTGCTGAAGTGCGGGCAGCCGCCGAGCGCGTGAATGAAGCCAGGGCGAGCCGTTGGCCAGGCGTGGATTTGCAAGTATCCCAATTAAGAGACCGCGGCTTGGATAGACCGGCGCGTTATGAAACTTTACTGGGCGCATCGCTCGCAGTGCCGTTACTTGACCCCCGCAAGGCAGCCATTGATTTAGCACAGTCTCAAGTCCAGCGCGCCGAACTGGCGCTGAAGGCGCGCGAACAAAGTCTACTTCGGGAATTTGACAGTGCCTGGGCCGCACTTGAAATTGCCGCGCTGCGCGTGAAATCGCTCAGCGAAGGCGCTATTCGTGAGGCAGAGTCTGCCTTACGCGTCGCTGAGGCTGCCTATCGCTTCGGTGAGCGAGGCATTCTTGATGTGATCGATGCGCAACGTGTGCTAAGACTTGTAAGAGCAGATTTACTCTCCGCGCGTTTCGAGCAACAGGCAGCATCGATTGCCATTCGTGTCTTGACCACTGAGGCCACACCATGAGTCATCTTCCAACGCTGCCTGCTTTAAATCTTGTACTCATCAGCATCTTCTCGCTCACGCTTGCCGCTTGCGGTCAGCATGCCAAGCCAGGCGAAGAAAAAACGGCCGAAGTACCCGGAAAAAAGCTTGAGCAAAACCATAGCGCAGCGGCGGGCAAGCCCTCGGAGCGTAAAGACGCAAGCGAAGACGACGACGATATCGTGCGCCCTCGCGCGGAGATGCTCAAACGCTTTGAAGTTGGAAAAGTCGCTCGCGCCACTGTTGAGCGGACCCAGGAGATTCCGGGCCGTCTTGAGGTCGATGAGAAGCGAATCACAAGAATCGGCGCCTCGGTCACCGGCCGGGTTGTGGAGATCTCAGCTGACGTTGGTGCACGCGTCCGGGCCGGAGAAATGCTAGCTCGCATCAGCAGTACGGAGTTAACGCAGGCGCAATTAAACTATTTGCGCGCCAACGCGGCCTATTCATTATCAGAACGTGCTCTTGATCGTGCCCAACAACTCTTCAAAGCTGATGTCATTTCAGCTGCCGAATTGCAGCGCAGAGAATCGGAGCAATCAATTGCGAGGGCTGAATTACGTGCCGCTGCCGATCAGTTGTCACTGATCGGCTTTGATCACAGCATGCAAAAGCGATTACGCGAAAGCGGTCAACTCGATCCGACCGTTGGTATCGTAGCCACGCGGGGAGGCGTGATTGTTGAGCGCAAAGTGAGCCAAGGCCAGGTGGCACAGCCTGGTGACGCCTTGTTTACCGTCGCAGATCTCAATACGGTTTGGGCTGTAGGGTCCCTACCCGAGCAGGCCGCAGGATCGGTACGCCTTGGACAGGTCGTTGACGTCCAGGTGCCGGCGCTGGGTGAAAAGCGTTTTCGCGGCCGGATTGTTTTTGTGAGCGACACGATTCAACCCGATACGAGAACAATCACGGTCCGCACGGAGGTTGATAACAGTTCTCGCGAACTCAAACCGCAAATGCTCGCGACGATGCGCTTGTTTGGTGAAACCGAACAGCGCCTGGCGATCCCCGATAGCGCCGTTGTTCGCGACGGCGACCGTGACTATGTGTTTTTGCAGCGTCAGGAGGGCGAATTCAAGCTGATTCCGGTTGAGGTCGCTGCTTCTATCAACGGCCAAAGGCCAGTGCTTCGCGGCCTAACGGAGGGTCAACCGATTGTGATGCGTGGGGCCTTTCATCTCAACAACGAGCGCAAGCGCGCTGAATTGGAATAAGCCATGCTTGCTCGATTGGTGAAAGGCGCTTTGAACCAGCGCCTGCTGGTGGTCGTCATCGCCATGGTGGTCTGTGCCTTTGGCATCCGCGCATCGATGAAGCTTTCGGTCGATGCCTTTCCGGATGTCACCAACGTCCAGGTTCAGGTTGCGACCGAAGCGCTTGGCCGCTCGCCAGAAGAAATCGAACGCTTCGTCACCATTCCGCTTGAGATTGCAATGACGGGGCTTCCGGGTCTTGTGGAAATGCGATCGCTTAATAAGAGCGGTTTATCGATTATTACCTTGGTGTTTACCGACCAAACCGATGTTTACTTTGCACGACAACTGGTGACTGAGCGGCTGATTGAAGTCAGGGGCAATCTGCCGCCGGGCATTTCGCCTGTCCTGGGCCCCTTGTCCACAGGACTTGGCGAAGTCTATCAATACACGCTTGATCATCCTGATGATGGCAAGCGCGAACTCACGCCTGAAGAACTTGCCGAGCGGCGCATCGTTCAAGACTGGGTGGTCCGCCCGCTGCTTCGATCGATTCCCGGCGTTGCAGAGATCAATTCCCAAGGCGGCTACGTTAGGCAGTATCAAGCCTTGGTGAAGCCTGATCGATTGCTTCACTACGGACTCACCGTCAATGATGTGTTCGAGGCGATTGCAAAAAACAATGCCAATGCTTCTGGAGGCGTACTGCCTCAACAATCAGAGCAGTATTTGATTCGTGGAATTGGCCTTATTCGTAAGGTTGAGGATATCGGCAATATCGTCGTTCGGGAACTCAACGGTGTGCCAGTCTTTGTAAAGAATCTCGCTGAGGTCACTATCGGTCACGAGGTTCGCCAAGGCGCGATCATCAAGGGTGGTTACACCGAATCGGTATCAGGTATTGTTTTAATGGTTAGAGCGGGTAATGCAAAAGAGATTGTCACCCGCGTCAAACAAAGGGTCGATGAAATCAACCAAAAAGGCCTTTTGCCTGGTGGCCTCAAGATCGTGCCCTACTACGACCGAACTGAATTGGTCGATGCGGCTTTATGGACGATCGCTAAAGTTCTGATTGAAGGCATCATTTTGGTGGTTGTTATCTTGTTTATCTTTTTAGGTGATGTACGGTCGAGTTTGATCGTGGTGGTAACCCTTATCATCGCACCGCTCACGACCTTCATCATGATGAATCGTTATGGTATTTCGGCGAATCTAATGTCGCTCGGCGGTTTAGCGATTGCGATTGGCTTGATGGTCGACGCGACCGTTGTCGTCGTCGAGAACATTTTTCATCGACTCGGGACGAAGCAAGTCAGTGGCTTGGCGCGACTGCGTCTTATCCGTGATGCAACGATGGAGGTCGCCACCCCCACAGCATTCGGTATTGTCATCATTATTCTTGTATTTCTTCCCCTCATGACCCTACAAGGCATCGAAGGCAAACTCTTCGCGCCGCTTGCTATCACGATCGCCATTGCGCTTGGGGTCGCGCTTTTGGTGTCACTCACATTATCCCCTGTGCTTTGTTCTTATATTTTGAAGGGCGGCGCGGGTCATGACACTTGGGTGATTGCGAAACTTAAGTCGGCGTACTTAGGCCTGCTTGATCGCTCCCTTGCCCGTCGTGGCCTTACCGTGCTCACAGCGGTCGTCTTATTGGTGGGTTCACTCGCGCTTTTTCCCTTGTTGGGTAAGTCCTTCATGCCCACCATGAAGGAAGGAGCCCTCACACCCCAAATCAATCGCGTGCCAAGCATTTCATTGCAAGAATCCGTCACCATGGAAATGGCTGCCATGCGAAGCATTTCTGAAGTCGAAGGCGTTCGCATGGTGGTTTCAAAACTTGGCCGCGGTGAATCGCCAGCAGATCCCGTCGGACCGAACGAGTCTGATCCGATTGTGCTGCTTGATCCAGATACCAAGCGAACCCAAGATGAAATCGACGAAGAAATCCGTCAGCGCTTATCGACGATCCCAGGCGTGCAAATTGTCTTGTCACAACCGATCGCAGAGCGGGTCGATGAAATGGTGACTGGGGTGCGCTCGCAGCTTGCCATCAAGATTTTTGGTCAAGACATTGATGATTTAAGGCGAACTTCTGAGCAAGTGGCACGATTGCTTCGATCGGTTCCCGGAGCAAAAGACATTCGTATTGAACGGCTATCCGGACAACAATCGCTGCTCATCGATATTGACCGATCAGCGATTGCCCGCTACGGCATCAATGTTGCCGATGTCCATGCCATCATTGAAACAGCCATAGGTGGTAAAGAGGTCAGCCTCCTTTACGAAGGCGAGCGACGTTTCGGTATTGTGGTGCGTTTTCCCGAAAACGCACGTAACTCGACGGAAGTCATCAAGCAAATCACGCTCAAAGCCCCCGATGGCGCCCTCGTACCGCTTCAGTCGGTCGCCTCAATTCAACTCAGGGATGGGCCGGCGCAACTTAGTCGCGAATCGGCCAAGCGTCGCGTGGTCGTCGGCGCCAATGTTGAGGGCCGTGACCTTGGTGGTTTTGTGCAAGAGGTCCAGAATCGGATGAATCAAGAAATCAAGCTGCCTGAAGGTTTTGATGTTGTCTATGGCGGACAGTTTGAGAATATGGAACGAGCAATGAGCACCTTATCCATTATCGTTCCCGTCACCATCGCAGCGATCTTCTTTTTGCTTTTTATGCTGTTCAGCTCATTGAAGATGGCTGGTCTCATCATCATGGTTCTGCCCTTTGCATCGATCGGTGGCATCGTCGGGTTGGCAATAACGGGCGAATACTTATCAGTGCCAGCCTCGGTAGGATTTATCGCGCTATGGGGCATTGCCGTCTTAAACGGCGTAGTCCTTGTCACTTGCATCCGACGCTTTCGCGACGACGGTCTATCCATTGCAGAGGCCGTACGCGAAGGTTGCGTGCAGCGGTTCCGCCCTGTGATCATGACCGCCACCGTGGCTTTGTTGGGTCTAGTGCCCTTTCTTTTCGCAACTGGGCCGGGCTCTGAGGTTCAACGCCCGCTAGCCATCGTCGTGATCGGGGGTCTCATTACTTCGACCCTGTTAACACTGGTTGTGTTACCAAGTTTGTATCGGTGGTTCGATGACCAGGAAGCCAAATCGTCAGCTTAGGCTTGCCTTGGCCAAGGCAATGCAGGTTTACAGGAAGCCTGCGTCGCCACCCTCCTTCTTGCGTTCCATGATGATTCGGCCTTCCTGGTGGAGCATTCGGCCCGTGGTCAGAATTTGCTTTTGTGCGTCTTCGACATCGGCAACCTTGGTTGGTCCTCTTGCCGCAAGATCTTCGCGCACCGTATCGGCTGCGCGCTTGGCCATATTTTTGAATATTTTTTCGCGAAGTTTTGGTGAAGCACCTTTAAGGGCAACCACCAAGACGTCTTGTGTGACCTCGAGCATCAAGGTCTGGATCGCCTTGTCTTCGAGCTCGATCAAGTCCTCAAAAGTGAACATTTTTTCGACGAT
>DENJ01000084.1:267-10127 GCA_002359635.1 Burkholderiales bacterium UBA2647 | reverse complement strand
CAGGAGGGCGATATCGTGATCGATGGTATTACCCTCGGTGACGATGTGAAGGCGATCGATGCCGTAAGAAAACAAGTGGGTATGGTGTTTCAGCAATTCAATTTGTTTCCCCATTTGACTGTCCTTGAGAACCTGACGCTTTCGCCGATGTGGGTGAGCAAGGTGCCGCGCAAAGAGGCCGAGGAAAGGGCGATGCAGCAACTTGAGCGCGTTCGAATCGCCGAACAGGCAAACAAATACCCTTTGCAACTTTCGGGTGGACAACAGCAACGGGTGGCCATCGCAAGGGCGCTATGTCTGCGTCCNNATGGGTTTTGCCAAGGCGGTTGCAGATCGGGTGATTTTCATGGATCAAGGTCAAATCGTTGAGCAAGCGCCCCCTGATCTGTTTTTCAATGATCCGCAAAGTGATCGAACAAAAGATTTTTTATCGAAAATTCTCGGGCACTAGCGCTGGTACGACAGCGCGCTTCGAGGAGCGGGCCCTTTGTTTTTTTGATCGATCACCCTTGATGTTCAATGGCTTGCCTGGCAGCCATTTGCATGGCGATGTGGAACAAGCCTTCGAGCACGAGATTGTCAATCAGACGGTGCGCGATTTCCAGCCGAGGTGAGAGCATCCGAGCCGCGCCGCCAGATAACATGCAAATCAATTTGGGATGCTCATCTTTGTATTGGCGAAACACGCGCTCGACCGCGCCTGCTTGAGCGTGCAAGCACCCGGAAGCAATCGCATCCACGGTCTGCCGGGGATACTGAAGATACTCGCCGCTTGCATCGGGTAGGGCTGCGGTTCGTTCGTGCAGTGAACGTTGCATCAAACCAAGTCCGGGCATGATCGACCCGCCTTCGAAGTTGCCTTCCGTGTCGAGCAAATCCATGGTTGTGGCGGTGCCGCAAACCACGACCAGGGCTGCCTGCGATCCAACAAGCGCTCTCGCACCGATGAGCGCTGCCCAACGATCGCTCCCAAGCTGTCCTGGGTTCCTATAACGGTTGTGAACGCCGCATTCCTCATCCAAGGAACTGATCCAACGCGGCGCGGGCGCATCATGCCAAACTTCAAGGGCGCGCAGCAATGGATTTCGCACGCGCGTCCCGGCGACACTCGAAATCACAATCATGGCTGGACAGGCCTGTTCGCGCCAGTCAATGGCCAATATCGGAATTTCTGCTAGCAGGACGCGGCCTTGAACAATGCAGTGCTCAAGGGCCAGGCGATAAACCTGTGGTGATTTGTTTAATGGCGTGTTGTTCGCATCGGCATGGTCTTGTTTGCCTGCGTTTTGAATGCTAATCGCCGAGTACCGACCCCATTTTAAGAAGGTGTTTCCGACATCGATCAACAACCAGTCGGAGCCGCTCGGAACTCTGCCAGCAGTGAGCATTTGCATAAGCCTGGGCGATGCAGTGTTGATTAAATAGCTTTGCCCAGTGGGTGCAAGCGAACCCCAGGGCGCAGCTTAGTCCAGGCAAATTCGGCAGGATCGGCCAGTGCGGGTCCAGGTGAGCGTGCAACGATGACCGCTGCGGCGATGGGCTGGAAGTCAGCACGAAAATGAACCGAACTCTTGAGCACCATCAGCCTTTGTTGAATCGGCTCGACACCGAGGTGGCGAAACATTGCCTGATCAGCAGCTTGGCACTTGATGCTTGCCACTGCGACGCGGACGCCTTCATGCCGCAGTAAAGCCATTTTGCCGAGCTGCATCCTAAAACCTTTGAACATCGGCCCGGTACATGTGAACCTGCCATCGCCAAGCCGCTCAACCGTGAATCGACGCCTAACAGCTTGATGTCCTGCCAACCCTGATGTCGCCCCTAATTCAAATGCCAGGCTTGCGCCTTGACCGGCTTCATGAGCGCGTTCAGCAGCCAGCGGATCAATCAACAGTCCAAGGCAGGCGTCTTGTGCTTTGAGCGCCAACAAGGCTTCGAGCATGCCTGTCGTGTCACCGTTGCCACCGGCGCCAGGATTGTCTTGCGTGTCGGCGATGATCACAGGCCGGCCTGGGCTGCCAAGCTGCATCGCCCTTTGAATCGCATCCTGTGGTGTGAATAGCTCAAGGGCAAAATCCTTCTCGGCACTTTCAACCGCATCAACCATCGCGTTCATGGCCTGATCAAGCTTGCCGGCGTCAAAGCCGTAGGCAATCACGCTCATCCCGCACTCATGGATGTCGGCCATCGGGAAACCAGGCGCAAAGGACAGGTAGCATCCATGTTGCTGCTCGAGACGCCCGAGTAATTCGTAAAGGCTTTTGCCTGGTTCGATAAAGGTGCACTGCGAAGGAATGCCTGTCAGATATGAAAATGCATGATGCCGCTTGATCGGGCGCTTACCTGTTGCGAGCATTTGCATAGCCAGAAAAGCGGCGCGTGCGCCGGTCTCTGCCATATCGACATGTGGATAAGTTCTATAAATCGACATGGCATCGGCGTGTTCCACCATGGCCTTCGTCACATTGGCATGCAGATCAAGGCTGGCAACCACGGGCACGCGCGCGCCGACAATCGACCGGACCCGCCGCAAGATTTCACCCTCACCATCCTCGTGGTCCTCGGTAACCATGGCGCCGTGTAAATCAAGATAGACCGCATCAACACCTTCAGCACGATCAACCGCATCTCTGAGCCCTCGTTCAATATCACCCACAATGCTTTCAAAAGCATCTTGCGTGACATGTGCCGAGGGTGAAGCAGCCGCCCAGGTCAGAGGAAGCAATTGATGGCCTTGCGCGCGAAAAGCTTCGATTGCGCCTTGAGCGGGGATGTTGGCGCCTTCAAGCGCCGCAAACAAAGCATCGCCGCGTTGAATACCCGGCCAACCACCCCCCTGTTCAAAGGCAAGATAGCTCGCCTTTGTCGGCGCAAAGGTATTGGTTTCATGTTGCATACCGCCAATTGCAATGCGAGCCATGTTGTCAGCCTCCCTGGATCACTTGACCAGCCTCAAAGCTTGTATCGAGGTCAAGCGGATACACCGGTCGTCTAACCCTATGAAAACTCAGACTGTGATAGTCCGAAGTACATACGCCAACGCCGGCGCATTCGACCACTGCTGCTGCGAGGTCACCCAGTCCTGCACGCCAGTGCACGCGGCTTTTCAACATCAAAAACTTTTTGCTGAAAGGGTCAATGCCTAGCGTGACCAGGGTGTTGATGTCGAAAGGTTCAACATGTCGACTGATCACCGCGATGTCGATACCTCCAACCTGCAAGACTGCGGCAGGGCCCATGTTGGCGCGCTCGCCCCTCGCCATCGGGCCGCGGAAGCGATATTGACCGTCGCTGAGTGTTTTTACCCGGCCTTTCACCTCAAGCGGTTCGCCCTGACGCTTGAGCGAGGGCAGGTCTAGCTTGCCACCAAGTTGCAAGCTGGTTTCAGCGCCAATGCCGATGGTCATGAGTTTTTGAACGGCTTCAGGGTCAAAGATTGCAAACGCGGCGGCTTGTTGGAGATCGGCTCGGATCATCGCTGCAAGAACTGCCGTGGTATCCATCGTGCCGCCCGATGCACAGTTATCGTAGTGATCAAGCAAGACCACGGGCTTGCCCTCGGCGGCATGCTGGGCAAGTTGTTTCGCTCGCGAGATGGCTTCGTCAAGCGGCTCGATCTGGTAGACAAAAGATGCTCTTGCCTCCCAGCACATTGCAAGCAGTTCGTCACGCCAACGATCGGCTCGGGCCTGATCACTGGGGTCGATGACAAGGGCGCTCATCCCGGCGATGGGGATATCGGCGTGGGGGAAGCCAACGAAGACACTTGCTGCGAGTGCGCCTTCAGCTTCGATCGCTTTGCAGCGTGCTTGTATTTCACGGTTGGGTGAATCAAGACTTGACTGGCGCATCACATGAGGCAGCATCGGTACTTGTCCCCAAGCCTTACAGGCTATCGGTTGCCCGCCTCCATGCACAGCTGCCTGTTGACCTGACCGCTTGCTCACGAGCCAATCGATCACCGGCTTCGCCGCCCTAAGACCTGTTTCGTAGACATCGACATGAGGGTAGGTTTGGTACCCGGCGAGCAGGTCTGCGTTCGAAACCATGGTGTTGGAGAGGTTGGTGTGCATGTCGAGCGCAACAGCAATGGGTATATGCGGCGCAATCGCCCTCAATCGCCGCAAAAGCTCACCTTCACCGTCGTCGTAGCGCTCGGTCACCATCGCACCATGCAAATCAAGCAACACGGCATCGCAGCCCGCTTTGACCGCATCGCAGATGCGAGAAACCATCCATTCGTAGGCCGCATCCTGAACTGGACCGCTTGGCGGTGCATTGCCTGCGACTGCAACGGTATAGTCCGCGCCAGCTTGCTCCGCCAAATCAATCATCGCAGCGATCGCTGAGCCGGTATGGCGGTATTCCTTGACTGCATCCGCGCCACATGGCGGTTGATCACCAATCCGGCTAAAGCGCGACAAGTCGGTGGGCACCGGTGAAAAAGTGTTGGTTTCGTGCTTTAGTTGGGCAATAACAATCCTCATGCGCTAACCCCTGATAACTGATCGATCGTGATCAAGCTGTGACGACAGGTATCTTGCCGATTTTTGCCTGCCATATTCTCGGACCTGTTTCGTGCACTGATTCGCCGTGGGCATCAACGGCGACCGTGACCGGCATGTCCTGGACCTCAAACTCGTAAATCGCCTCCATGCCTAAGTCCTCAAAAGCCACGACTTTGGCGCTGCGAATCGCTTTAGAAACCAGGTAGGCAGCGCCGCCCACAGCCATCAAATAGGCAGCACGGTGTTTGCGGATGGATTCGACTGCGGCCGGCCCGCGTTCAGCTTTGCCAATCATCGCGATAAGCCCGGTTTTACCGAGCATGGTGTCGGTGAATTTGTCCATGCGTGTGGCGGTCGTGGGTCCTGCAGGCCCAACGACTTCGTTGCGCACTGGATCAACCGGCCCTACGTAGTAAATAACCCGGTTGCCGAAGTCAACCGGCAAAGGCTGCCCTTGCTCCACCATATCCTGAATACGCTTGTGGGCGGCATCCCGACCTGTCAACATCTTTCCGTTAAGTAACAAGGTCTGCCCCGGTTTCCACGCGGCCACCTGCTCCGGTGTGAGCGCATCAAGATTGACACGCTGCGAGCGTTGCGTGTCGGCTGTCCAGGTAATCTGCGGCCAGTCGCTTAAGGATGGCGGCTCAAGACTCACCGGACCGCTGCCATCAAGCACAAAGTGCGCATGCCTGGTTGCTGCGCAGTTGGGAATCATCGCCACGGGCAGGTTAGCGGCATGGGTCGGGTAGTCGAGGATCTTCACATCGAGCACGGTCGTGAGGCCCCCGAGTCCTTGGGCTCCAATGCCCAAGGCGTTTACTTTTTCGTAGAGCGAGATGCGCATGGCTTCAAGCCGATTTGCGGGGCCTCTGGCGAGCAACGCCGCCATATCAATCGGTGCCATGAGGGCTTCCTTGGCAAGTAGCATCGCTTTTTCGGGTGTGCCGCCGATCCCAATGCCGAGCATGCCCGGCGGACACCAACCTGCGCCCATGCTTGGCACCGTCTTCACAACCCAGTCAACGATTGAATCGCTTGGGTTCAGCATGGCCAGCTTACTCTTTGCCTCCGAGCCGCCGCCTTTTGCAGCAACGATCACTTCGAGATGGTCACCAGGCACGATCTCGGTATGGATAACGGCTGGCGTGTTGTCTTTGGTGTTTTTTCGACTGCCAGCGGGGTCGGCCAGTACCGACGCACGCAGCAAGTTGTCATGATGGTTGTACGCCCGGCGGACGCCCTCGTTCACCATCTCGCTCAGGCTAAGCTTGGCGTCCCAGCGCACATTCATGCCGACCTTCAAAAACACTGTCGCGATGCCTGTGTCCTGGCACATGGGCCGCTTACCTTCGGCCGACATGCGGCTGTTCGTGAGAATCTGTGCGATGGCGTCGCGAGCCGCAGGGCTTTCTTCACGCTCATAGGCTGCGCCAAGTGCCCTTAGGTAATCGAGCGGATGGTAGTAGCTGATGTACTGGAAAGCATCAGCGATGCTTTGAATAAGATCGTCTTCGCGAATTGTCGTCATGATCTAACCCCTGGCCTGAATCGCAGGGATTCTATAGGATAGGCATTTGTTGGGGCCCGCTTAGGGCGCTGTAAGCGCATAACGATCGTTTTGTCGGACATCCCCTGGCAGCTATCGCTGGCCAGGGTATTAGAAAATGGAAGTTTGAATATTCTTCGAGGAGCTAGCGATGAGTGCTGCCATCACGTCGGTGCTGCAGGAAAACCGTGTCTTTCCCCCACCACTGGGATTTGTCGATCAGGCTAATGTATCGGGTATGGCGCGATACCAGGCCATGTGTGCGCAGGCTGATGCTGATCATGAGGGATTTTGGGCCGGCTTGGCGAGACAGAACCTGCTTTGGCACAAACCCTTCACCCAAACGCTTGATCAAACGAACAAGCCCTTTTATCGCTGGTTTCACGACGGCGAACTGAACGTGTCCTACAACTGCCTCGACAGGCATCTTGGTACACCCACCGAACAGAAGACTGCGATTGTTTTTGAAGCAGACGATGGCGCGGTTACCGCCATCACTTACCGTGAACTTCACGACCGTGTCTGCCGGTTTGCCAACGGGCTGAAAGCGCTCGGCCATGGCATGGGTGAACGCGCCATCATTTACATGCCCATGTCCATACAAGCTGTGGTGGCGATGCAGGCTTGCGCAAGGCTAGGCATCACGCATTCGGTGGTTTTTGGTGGTTTTTCCAGTAAATCCCTGCACGAGCGTATTGTTGATGCCGGCGCGACCCTTGTCATTGCTGCCGATGAGCAGGTGCGCGGCGGCAAGCATATGCCGCTCAAACCTGCTGTCGATGAAGCTTTTGCGATGGGTGATTGTGATGCTGTCCGACATGTTGTTGTCTGGCGGCGAACCGGCGGACAGATTGCATTCAATGCGCCGAGAGACGTTTGGTGGGATGATGTCGAAGCAGGGCAGAGCGATCACTGTGAACCGGTCTGGGTACCGGCCGAGCATCCCTTATTCATTCTTTATACCTCAGGTTCGACGGGTAAACCTAAAGGCGTGCAACACGCTTCGGGGGGTTACTTGCTCCACGCGATGCTTACGATGCAGTGGACTTTCGATATCAAACCGAGCGATGTCTTTTGGTGTACCGCGGATGTCGGCTGGGTAACAGGCCACACCTACGTCGCCTACGGACCGCTTGCCGTGGGTGCAACAGAAATTGTTTTTGAAGGGGTGCCCAGCTATCCTGATGCGGCACGTTTTTGGAAAATGATTGAACGGCATCGCTGCACGATTTTCTACACCGCGCCGACGGCGATTCGCTCCTTGATCAAAGCGAGCGAAACCGATGCAAGCGTGCATCCAGCCCGGTCTGATTTGAGCAGTCTGCGTTTGCTGGGATCAGTGGGCGAACCGATAAATCCGGAGGCCTGGATGTGGTACCACCGACATGTCGGTGGTGAGCGCTGCCCGATTGTGGACACGTTTTGGCAGACCGAAACCGGCGGTCATATGATCACGCCACTTCCAGGTGCAACGCCCCTTGTGCCGGGCTCCTGCACCTTGCCATTACCCGGTATCGATGCAGCAATCGTCGATGAAGCCGCCCATGAGATGCCCCATGGGCAAGGCGGGATTTTGGTGATCAAGAGGCCATGGCCTTCCATGATCCGTACGATTTGGGGCGACCCCGAGCGCTTCAAGAAAAGTTACTTTCCGGAAGAACTCAAAGGCTATTACCTCGCAGGCGATGGTGCCGTTCGTAACAAGGACACCGGCTATTTCACCATCACGGGCCGGATCGACGACGTGCTCAACGTTTCCGGGCACCGGCTAGGCACGATGGAGGTCGAATCGGCCCTTGTCTCCCACGCTTTGGTTGCCGAGGCAGCGGTGGTCGGCAGACCTGATGACCTGACAGGAGAGGCGATTTGTGCCTTCGTGGTGCTTAAGCGTGCACGTCCGAGCGGTGATGAGGCCAAGCAAATCGCCAACGAGCTTCGCAATTGGGTGGGTAAGGAAATTGGTCCAATCGCCAAGCCGAAGGACATCCGTTTTGGCGATAATCTGCCAAAAACCCGTTCTGGCAAAATCATGCGCCGGCTGCTGCGGTCGATTGCACGCGGTGAGGCGATCACCCAAGATACTTCAACGCTGGAAAACCCGGCTATTCTCGAACAGCTCAACCAGCGTCTGTAGCAGAAGCCTCAAGCGACATTGACTAGGAGGGCAGGATGCTACTTGGCGCCAGTGTGGTGAAGTTGATCGCCGAGATCGCGCTGATGGCCTTACTCGGCAGGGGTTTGGTCGCGGTGCTCGCCGGTGCTCGCCGTGACACAAACTTTTTTTATCAAATCCTCACGCTGCTCACCAAGCCGTTTGAGAGCCTTGTTCGCCTGATCACGCCGCGAATTGTGATCGACAGGCATATACCGCTGGTGACCTTTTTCATCATGGTCATGATTTGGTTCGCCGCACTGTTTGCAAAGATCAATGCCTGCTTAACCATGGGGGTCGAGCTATGCAAATAGCTAACACGCTTCAGTGGCTATGGATGCGTTGTCAGGTTTTCGTTTTCAATCTTTTAGGTCTGAATCAGCAAACCATGCAGTGCCTTAGGGTCATGCAGCAATTGCGTCCAGCCGATTTTTTTGTATTGACCACACTGGCACATTTTTTGGGTCAGGAGAGGCGGACACGCCCGGAAGCGATCGGGCTTTTGCGTCAAGCACTGTTACAGCAAAACGATAATGCCGCGTTGCACTTCAACTTAGGCTTTTTGCTCGAACAGCAGGCCTTACTGGCAGAAGCTGAATCCTCGTTTCGACTTGCCATCAGTTTCAATGACAAGCTCGATCGCGCCTGGTATGGACTAGGTCTTGTTCTCATTCAACAGGGCCGCTCAGAGGAAGCGGTGCAGGCCCTGAGACGAAACACTGAGCTTCAGCCCATGAGTCCATTTGGTTGGTATCAGCTCGCCCGCTTGCATCTCGATCGACAAGAAACCGAGCAGGCGCTTGAAATTATTCGCCATCTTCAGGGCTTTGAGCCCAAAATTGCTGAACAATTAAAGCGGGAAACCGGTTTAAGGCCTTGATGATGTTGTAAATTACGTCACGGACTTTGATTTCTGGATTGCGTAGTTGCCGTGAATGCGGCTACGATAGCTAAGTTTTTTATAGCTGATGAAGAAACCAGACCAAAGAAAGCTGGTCCTTTTAGTAACCATAAGGGGGTGTTATGCAACTCAATGAATCGCATGAGCGGTATTGGCAGAAAAACCTGAATATCACGGCAATACTGCTTGGTATTTGGTTTGTGGTGACCTTTGTGGTTGCCTATTTTGCTAGAGAGCTCTCCTTCACGTTTTTTGGCTGGCCATTTTCCTTCTGGATGGGCGCTCAAGGCGCATTGGCTATTTATGTCCTCATCATCGTTTATTACGCTGTTTATATGGGGCGTATTGATGAAGAGCACGGCGTTGCAGAAGAAATGGAGGATTGATCATGGCCGGATTAGCAGGTGATTCAGGCGGCGGCAACGCCTTTGACGCGAAGTCGATGACTGCCTTTAAGGCAGGACTTAATCGTGTTTATACATTTTATACAGGGGGCTTTCTTGCCTTCGTGATCGTGCTCGCGATTTTGGAGCAAATGGGATTAAGCCGTTCCTGGATCGGCTTTATCTTTCTGCTCGCGACGATAGGCCTATACGCTGGTATCGGCATCATGAGCCGTACGACCGATGCTTCAGAGTACTACGTGGCGGGTCGGCGAGTGCCAGCACTTTATAACGGTATGGCAACCGGCGCAGACTGGATGTCGGCAGCATCGTTTATCGGCATGGCGGGCACGCTTTACCTCACGGG
>DENJ01000084.1:0-245 GCA_002359635.1 Burkholderiales bacterium UBA2647 | reverse complement strand
CGTACCCTTGGCATTCTCGCTGCCATTTTATGTTCCTTCACCTATGTGGTCGCGCAGATTTATGGCGTAGGTTTGATCACAACCAGGCTCACCGGTGTGCAATTCGAGATTGGGATTTTCCTAGGTCTAGCCGGTATCTTGGTCTGTTCTTTCTTGGGCGGAATGCGAGCGGTAACCTGGACGCAGGTGGCGCAATACATCATCCTGATCGTGGCCTATTTGATTCCGGTGGTGTGGCTCTCGGT
>DENJ01000058.1:87484-104701 GCA_002359635.1 Burkholderiales bacterium UBA2647 | reverse complement strand
TGCACCGGTAAATGTCATAAGCATGTTTCTATCAACGACATCTTTATATAATATATATTATATAATATAATGGATAATCTATAATCTTTCGAAACCCTGATCGCCCAAACTCACCGACACTTGCTTGATGTCAGTGTAACTCGACAGGATGCCTTCAAGCGAAAACTCGCGCCCTGCCCCACTTTGCTTCATACCGCCGTAGGAGTGCCCAATCGACTGACCGCCGCCTTGGTTAACCAAAACCCATCCCACATCGAGCGCATGAGCAACGCGCAACGCAGGCGCACCTGCGCGCGACCAGACAAAAGCCGCCAAGCCGTAGTGCGAGGCATTTGCTTTTTCCACGACCTCGTCTTCATGCTTCCAGGTTGCGATTGATAGGACCGGACCGAAAACTTCCTCTCGCGTCATGCGAACATCGTCGGGAAGGTCAAAGAAAAGGGTCGGCTCAAAGAAATAACCCTTCGACAGTGGTCCTTGGGTCGGCGGCAAACCGCCAAGCAAAAGGGCCTGGGGCTTCCGATCAATAGCCTCCTGGACAAAAGCACAGACGCGAAGGAACTGCTTTTCATTGACGAGCGAACCAGCGTCAGTAGCCTCGTCTAAGGGGTCGCCAACCCGCATCGCCTTAAGCCGAACATGCAAGCTTTCGATCAAGCGATCGGCAATCGATTCATGCACGAAAAGCCTTGATCCGGCGGTGCATGACTGGCCTTGGCGCGAAAAACGCATCGCTGTGATCACACCTTCGGTTACAAAATCGACATCGACATCAGGAAAAACGATTTGCGCGCTCTTGCCCCCGAGCTCAAGCGTGACCGCAGCGACCCGCTGACTGGCAGCGGCCAGAATCGAACGGCCGACCGCAGTTGATCCGGTGAACGAAAGCTTTGGGATCCCCGGGTGTTCAGCAATCGCCGCACCACATTCCACGCCATATCCGGTCAAGGTGTTAAGTACCCCTGCAGGTAAATGTTCGGCACAGATTTTGGACATCGCCAGCACCGCAAGCGGTGCCTCTTCGGAAGCTTTGAGCACCATCGTGTTGCCGGTCATGAGTGCAGGGGCAATCTTTAACGCTGCAAGCACCAGCGGTGCATTCCAAGGAATGATCGCGCCAACGACGCCGTAGGGCTCACGCCTGGTGTAGTCCAAGGTCTCGGCTTGCAAATACATGCTGTGGCCCTTGAGCTCACGCGCCAAGCCCGCAACATAACGAAAGACTTCGGCCGCAAGCGCCGCTTCGCCGCGGCTTTGGGTTCGCAAGGCATTACCGTTTTCGCGGCTGATCATCCTTGCCAGGTTTTCCTTGGCAGCTTCCATGTCATCTGCAATGCGATAAAGCAGGCGCCCGCGTTCCGCGGCTGATGTTTTTTTCCATCGGCTGAATGCGGCACTTGCAGCCTTGACAGCCCTGTCAACATCGGTGGCACGCGCACGCGGCACAAGCGCGAAGCCCTCGCGTTTTGCCGGGTCCTCCACCGGTATCCACTCATCGTCGAGGCTGGAAACCCATTGACCATCGATCAACATCGCTTGCTTGTTCAAACCACTAGGGGCAACGTTTAAAGCATCTTGCATCATTGGGCCTTTCAAATTAATCGGTCGAGAATCCTTGCTCGCGCACGAATGCGCCCCAATCGGCACGCTGGGCTTCGCTGTACTGTTTTTGCTTATCTTTGGTCCAGGCAGACTGGAGCTTGCCGCTTATCGACTGAGCTTGCATCCAGCGCTGATCAAACTCGGCAAGCTGCTGATCGATGTGCCGATCATCAAAGCGATCCAGGTGCACACTCGCTTCGAGTCCGAGCCGGGGAAGCAGATTGCGTTTGGCCAAGGGGTAACCCATGCAAAGACCCGCGAGCGGAATCACGTGAGCGGGAAGCGCCAGCCAGCTGGAAACCAGACTCGCCTGATCTCGGATAACGCTAATCGGACAGCAGACCAGACCAGCCTCTTCTGCGGCACGAATGAAGTTCATCAATACAAGTCCTGCATCGATACTGGCATTGAAGAACGAATCGAGATGTTCATTGACGAAGTCCTTACCTTCGCGAGCAAATAAATGTCTCAAGCGCCTACCGTTGGCGCAGACCACCCAAAACTCGGGCGCATCGGCAATCCAGGGCATCGACGGAATCAAGTGATTGAATTTTTCGCGCAGGTCAGCGCGCTGCACGCGAATCAAATCGGCTTGCTGCAAAAAGCTCTTGGAGGGCGCACTCAAAGCACAGGCGGCAAGCACACGCAATAAGGCATCCGAGACCGGTTGATCGGCCCATGCACGATGACTGCTGTGATCGGCGATCCGGGCCAGAGCCTCGCACTGCCCGGCATTCAATTCATCGGGCCATTCGAAGGCTTGACCATAGCGCGCTTGCAGGCAATGTAAGAGATCAAGTTGCATGGAAACTCCGGAGCTAAATCTTCCTAAATGTGCCAAAACCGCCTTCCCGTTCCGGATGCACGCTAGCATGAGCGATGCCACGGTCCAAGCAACTCATGCGCCGAAGTCCCTGCAAATGCGCCTGCTTTGTACCGTTTTCGCTTCTTGTGCGAGCATTCGGCGATGGACACATTTTTGCAACAAATCATCAATGGTCTGGTCTTGGGCAGCATGTATGCCTTGGTAGCCTTGGGCTACACCATGGTGTACGGGATCGTGAATCTGATCAACTTCGCTCACGGCGAGGTATTGATGGTGGGGGCCATGGTGGCCTTTACGGTGATCAGCCTGCTGGGCGACTCGGGGCTATCCGGATGGATGCTATTGCTGATCACAACGCCTATCGCGATGTCGGTTTGTGCCTTGCTGAATTTTGCGATCGAAAAGCTCGCTTATAAGCCCCTGAGAAACGCGCCCCGACTCGCCCCTTTGATTACCGCGATGGGCGTGAGCCTTTTATTGCAAACCCTCGCGATGGTGATCTGGAAGCCTAATCCCAAGCCTTTCCCACAGTTGCTGCCCTTGGATCCCATCGATCTTGGTGGGCCTGTGATCACCGTCACCCAGTTGATGATCTTGCTTGTAACCGCGATCGTGCTGGTTTTGCTGATGATGTTGGTCAACAGCACGCGCCTTGGGCGATCGATGCGGGCCACAGCGGAAAATCCTCGCGTCGCTGCGCTGATGGGTGTGAATCCCGACCGGGTGATTGCTGCGACCTTCGTGATCGGCGCTGTGCTTGCAGCGCTTGCCGGCATGATGTGGGCGGCCAATTACGGCACGGTGCAGCACGCGATGGGCTTTTTACCGGGCCTTAAGGCCTTTACTGCAGCCGTGCTGGGAGGCATCGGTAACCTGCCGGGCGCCGTGGTGGGCGGACTTTTGCTAGGTCTGGTGGAGGCCATTGGTGCGGGCTATCTCGGCGATATCACGGGCGGGTTGCTAGGCTCTCACTACGCTGATATTTTTGCCTTCGCCGCCCTGATTCTCGTTTTGACCCTCAGACCCTCGGGTCTTTTGGGAGAACGCATCGCAGACAGGGCATAGATCATGCAGGCGCTTAAACACCGCTGGCCGCTCTTTCTCGCCCTCGCCCTCGCGCTTTTGCTGCTTCCACTGGCGGTCCAATCCATCGGTGCAGGTTGGGTTCGGATTCTTGCCCTGGCAATGCTCTATGTGCTCTTGGCCTTAGGACTCAACATCGTGGTGGGCTATGCCGGCCTGCTGGATTTGGGTTTTGTCGCCTTTTATGCTGTTGGCGCTTATATGTACGCCCTGTTGGCATCACCGCATCTCACCGAAACCTTCGCCAGCCTCGGGCAAGTTTTCCCCCAGGGCTTACACACGCCTATCTGGTTTGTGATCCCGCTAGCGGCGGGGCTAGCGGCGGTCGCAGGCGCGCTCTTGGGGCTTCCGGTGCTCAGACTAAGAGGTGACTATCTTGCGATCGTCACGCTAGGCTTTGGCGAAATCATCCGGGTGTTTATGAATAATTTGGAGCATCCGGTAAACATCACCAACGGTCCCCGGGGCCTTGACCGGATCGACCCGATGAGTGTTTGGGGCCTGAGCCTCGGTAAACCGCTGATGATTGGCGACTATAAGATTGCGTCAGTAACGCTTTACTACTGGCTCTTTCTGGGACTGGTTGTTTTGAGTGTTATTGTGTGCTATCGCTTAGAACACTCTCGAATCGGCCGCGCCTGGATGGCGATCAGAGAAGATGAACTGGCTGCCAAGGCCATGGGCATCAACACCCGAAACATGAAATTGCTTGCTTTTGCCATGGGTGCAAGCTTTGGCGGCGTTGCAGGCGCGATGTTTGCTGCGTTTCAAGGTTTTGTTTCACCGGAGTCATTCAGCCTGATGGAATCCATCATGATTGTTGCGATGGTGGTGCTCGGCGGCATCGGGCATTTACCCGGTGTGATTCTGGGTGCGCTCATGCTTGCCGCATTGCCGGAGGTTTTGCGCTACATTGCAGGCGACATCCAAAACCTCACCGGCGGGCGCATCGACGCCGCGATCTTGCGCCAGTTATTGATTGCGCTCGCCATGATCGGCATCATGCTTTTGCGCCCGCAGGGTTTGTGGCCGAGCGACAAGGTCAAGTCCGCCGCAGGTCATGCCCAATGAGCTTGCTTCAAATCACCCAGGTATCAAAACGCTTTGGTGGGCTACAGGCGCTCGCCGATGTCAATCTGAGTATTGCAGCGGGCCAAATCCATGGTTTGATCGGGCCTAATGGCGCGGGCAAAACCACCTTGTTCAACCTGATCACCGGGCTTTACAGTGCCGATAGCGGTCAGTTTGCGCTTCAGGGTCAAAACTATCGACCGCGTTCGGTACATCAGGTCACGATGGCGGGTATTGCCAGAACCTTTCAAAACATTCGCTTGTTCGGCGACATGAGCGCCCTCGACAATGTGCGGGTCGGTCGGCATAGTCGCTCAAACGCTGGCCTATGGGACGCCATCTGGCGTACGAAACATTTTTATCATGAGGAAGCACAGCTGCGCGATCAAGCGCACGCACTCCTCGATTATGTGGGCATTGGCCGTTATGCCCAGCACCGCGCCAACAGTTTGTCCTACGGCGATCAACGGCGACTCGAAATCGCCCGCGCACTGGCCACTGAACCTCGTTTGCTGGCACTGGATGAACCGGCGGCAGGGATGAATGCGAGCGAGAAAAATGTCTTGCGTGAATTGATCGAGCGCATCCGTGCCGACGGCCGGACGGTCTTATTGATCGAGCATGACGTGAAGCTCGTCGCAGGCATCTGCGATCGGATCACCGTGCTTGATAACGGACGCGTGATCGCAGAAGACACACCCGACCAGGTACGGCGTGATCCTCGGGTGATTGAAGCCTACCTCGGCTCATCAGCATGAGTCTTCTTAAGGTCGAAGGGTTAAGCGTTGCCTATGGCAGTATTGTGGCCATCAAAGGCATATCCTTTGAGGTTCAGAGAGGCGAGTTGGTAAGTCTCTTAGGCGCCAACGGCGCTGGCAAAACAACCACCTTGAAAGCGCTCACCGCCTTACACCCTAAACGTTCGGGTCGAATACAATTTCACAATCAAGACATCACCGAGTTGAGTCCTTGGGAATTGGCAAGACAAGGCCTGGTGATGGTACCCGAGGGACGCGGCAGCTTTACTCGGATGACGATCATCGAAAACCTGCAAATGGGTGCCTACTTGCGAGCCGATCGCGAGATCGAGGATGACATCGAGAAGGTCTTTGCCCTTTTTCCAAGATTGAAGGAGCGCCGAAGACAGCTTGCCGGTACCATGAGCGGTGGTGAACAGCAAATGCTGGCCATGGGACGGGGCTTGATGGCGAGACCGCAGCTTTTGTTGCTCGACGAACCCTCCATGGGTTTGTCGCCGATCATGGTCGATACCATTTTTGAAGTCATTCACAATATTCATCGAGACGGTATGACGATCTTGCTGGTCGAACAAAATGCAGCCCGAGCGCTCAAGCTTGCAAACCGTGCCTACGTCATGGAATCAGGCGAGTTGATCATGCAAGGCGAGGCCAAAGCAATGCTCGATGACCCTCGCGTTCGCGCAGCCTACCTCGGTGAATAAGGCTTGCTTGGATGTGTGCTTGGATGTTTGCTTGATGATCTTTTTTCTATATCGATTTATAAACCGGTTCGATCTAACTTAAAGGAGCTTGATGATGGTCTTTAAATTTCATGCGATTGCAGGTGCCTTGTTCATCGGATTTGTTGCGCAACACGTCCATGCCCAGGAAGCGGTTGTCCGCCTGGGCCATGTGGCACCAACGAGCGGTGGTATCGCCCATCTTGGCAAAGACAATGAAAATGGCGCAAGACTCGCCGTTGAAGAACTTAATGCCAAAGGCATCACGATCGGCGGAAAGAAAATCAAGTTTGAGTTACTAGCAGAGGACGACGCAGCCGACCCCAAACAAGGTACCGCAGCGGCACAAAAGCTTGTTGACAGCAAAGTGGTCGGTGTAATCGGTCATCTTAATTCTGGAACCTCGATCCCAGCATCTAAGATTTATAGCGACGCGGGAATTCCCCAAATCAGCCCCTCCGCAACCAACCCGCGCTTTACGCGTCAAGGCTACAAAACAACCTTCCGCGTGGTGGCCGACGATGTTCACCTTGGCGGAACGCTCGGCAAGTACGCGGTCAAGCAACTCAAGGGTAAAAGTATCGCCGTCGTTGATGACCGTACCGCCTACGGCCAAGGTGTTGCCGACGAATTTGAAAAAGGCGTCAAGTCTGCTGGCGGCACAGTGGTCGGACGCGAGTTTACCAACGACAAAGCAACCGATTTCACAGCGATTCTCACGAGCTTAAAGGCGAAAAAGCCTGATGTTGTCTTTTTCGGCGGTATGGACGCCGTTGCTGGACCCATGCTCCGCCAGATGAAGCAACTTGGTATCAACGCCAAATTTATGGGAGGCGATGGTATTTGCACGGGCGAGTTGCCCAAACTTGCTGCCGGATCAATGGGCGACAGTCAGGTTGTCTGTGCAGAAGCTGGTGGTGTGGAAGGCGAAGCCAAAAAATCGATGGAAGATTTTGGTAAGAAATTCAAAGCCAAATTCAATACCGATGTGCAGCTTTATGCGCCCTATGTTTATGACGCAGTTAATGTGATGGTTGCTGCCATGCAAAAGGCTAACTCCACAGAGCCCGCGAAATTCCTGCCGGTACTGGCAGCAACCGAGGGCTATAAAGGCGTGACGGGCACCATCGCCTTTGATCAAAAGGGTGATATTAAAAATGGAGCACTCACACTTTACACCTACAAAGCGGGTAAACGCGACCAGCTTGCTGTCGTTCGCTGATGCCTGATCTTGAAGCGAAGGCTGCCGGCACTCACGCTGCCGCGCAGCCAGATTCGCTACAGCAAACCCCGGGAGACGACGCACCCGGTCATCGTGCTACAGCGGTTGGTGAGTCACTTAAAGCCCTCTTTGATGCCAACAAGACCTGGGCGCAGCGCATGGAATCAGAGCGCCCGGGGTTTTTTAAACGGCTTCAGGCGCAGCAAAATCCACGTTACATGTGGATCGGTTGCTCTGATAGTCGGGTGCCGGCAAATCAGATCACCGGGCTCGAACCCGGTGAAGTCTTTGTTCATCGCAATGTTGCGAACCTTTTCCTGCATTCCGACTTGAATGCGCTTTCAACCGTGCAATTTGCGGTGGAACGTCTCGGTGTAGCGCATGTGATTGTGGTTGGTCATTATGGATGCTCGGGGGTCTTGGCTGCTCTCGAATCTGCGCGTATAGGACTTGCAGACAATTGGTTGCGACATATTCAGGATGTCCGCGACCGGCATCAGGCGATCCTGGAGCGATTTGGACCGGCAACACGCCACGATCGATTGGTTGAGTTGAACGTGATCGAACAGGTTCGCCATGTGGGCCAGAGCACCGTCGTGCTGGACGCTTGGGCCAGGGGGCATCAGCTTAGCCTGCACGGCTGGGTCTATGGCATTGGTGATGGACTGTTGCAGGATATGGAAGTATCGGCAAGCGACCCAGGTACGCTCAACCGGGCTTATGCTCAGGCCTTGGCACGGATCGCTCAGCTTGAAGTCCCACATAAAGCCCCGCCCCTATAATCAAACAGGCGCCAAGCCGGGTGAAGCTGTCAGGCAAATCACCGAACATCCAATAGCCCACGGCAACCGAGCCAACCATCTGCCAGTAGTGAAACGGCGAGACAAAATTTGCAGGCGCATAGGTCATGGCGCGAGCCACACAATAATGACCCGCGGCGCCGAGCGCACCCAAACTGCACAGCAAGAGCACATCGATCCAGTTTGCGGGGTCGGTCCAGAACCACGGCACAATCAAGCTTAGTATGACAGAGCCCACAAGCGCGGAGTAGACCACCGAGGTTTCAGGCAGATCAATCCCAGCGACTTTACGGGTAAGGAGTTGATAAATGGCATAACAGCTCGCACTACCGACGATCAGGAGTGAAGCCCATTGAAACACCGACGTTCCAGGTCTGATCACAATCAAAACACCGAGAAAACCGACCAAGACTGCGACAACCCGGGTGAGCGTGACTTTCTCACCCAACAAGGGTCCAGCCAACAAAACAACGATCAGGGGGGCAATGAAGGAAATGGATGCTGCCTGGGCGATTGAAATAAATTTTAGTGCCGAAAAAAACATAAAAGTTGACGAAAGCAACATGCAGGACCGCAGGAACTGAACTTTGGGGCGCTTGGTGATCAATACCCGCGGCCCATAACGTGGCAGCAACACAGCGAGCACCAAAAGCAGGTGACTTAAGGTGCGCGCCCAAACAACCTGTTCTGAGCTGTAGCTTGCGCTCATTAATTTAGCCAAGCCATTCATGACCGGGAAAAAGCTGCTGGCCAGGCACATGAACAAAATGCCAAGCCATGGGCGATAAGCTTGCATGGTTAGCGTGTTGCCGCCATCCGATTGATGGTGTCAGCCAGGCGACGGCTTGCTAAAGCCAAACGCCGCACAACAGTACCCCGATGCTGTTGGACATAGGCCTCATCGACGACGCGGCCGGCAGGGTAAAAACCCTCTTGCACCACAATCTGACAAGACTCAAGCGCCCATGCCTCGATATGACCTGGTCTGTCTGCGCTGAGTCTGGCGATTTCGCTCTGGACATCACGTTCAATCGCCTCAATCCCGCCTTCAGCCTGACGGATCAGCGTGCTGTCCCAGAAGGCGTGCAAATTACTGCCGCGGCCAAAAGCTTGAAGCTGAAAGCTATTGCCGCCCCGATCTTCGCCCCAGGCTGCATGCAAAGGCTGATGCACGTCCGAAAGCAGGTGAACGACAAATTTGAACGCTCTCAGTTGTTCTTGCGGGTCTTTCGAACGTTGAAAGATCGCGAGCTGCGAGGCGAAGGCCTCAATCACACAATTGCCCTCAGGACAGTCGCGCATCTTGGCATAGCGACACTCACCCTTTGGGAAATTCACATAGTGCCAGGTTGAACTGGGAAATTCGCGATGCTTATCAGCCCATGTTGAAATGCCGGGAAGCGTTGCACCTTCCTCCTGAGCGAGCAAGCGCTTGACCATACTTCGGGCTTGATCCGAGAGCAAGATTTGCGCCTGCCGGGCGATCAATTCATGGCCCTCAAAACCCCAAGCCCGTGCATCGAGAGCAAGAACCAAGGCAAGAAAGCTTAAGACGTTAACGCCAAAGATTCGTAAAGCCATCTTGACATCATCACCAAAAAAGCAGTCAGGGTCCAATCAGAACGTTCCACGTATTGCATACTTTAACCTTGTCATCTTGCGTATCGACATCAGCGCCGGCCATGATCCCGAACTGGGCGCCAAGTAAGCGCTGCGCTCCCGATAATGATCGCTGGCTTAACGAGATGCGCCGCTTCCCCGCACCAAGAGCAATCCGAGCGCAATCGCCGTACATCCCATCGCGAGCCACTGCGTGAGACCAAGAGGTTCAGCATGGATGAATGCGCCTGAAATCATGGCCACCATCGGCACAGCGATTGCAGAAAGACCTGCCACCTGGGTAGGCAACAAACCAACAATCGCAATCCAGCAAACGTTGCCGACCAAAATCGGCACGATCGTGATGTAGGCAATAACGATCAACGATGTCGTGCTCGGGATAAACCACTGCCAATCGCCAAACCAGGCAGCACCGATGGAGCATGGCACCGCAGTGATCAACAATTGCCATCCGGTGAGTACCGAAGCTGGTACGGCAACCGCTCCGCGTTTGAGGATAATGGTCCCCAGGGCCCAACCCGCTCCGCCGGTCAAGCCGAGCACAAAACCTAAGGGGGCATTGGCGTAGTCCCGAAAACTTGGCACCATCAGTAAAGCCACACCGCTTGCGCCAAAAGCGAGCGCCAGCAACATCCTGCCACGCAGCGGCTCCCCATAAAAGAGCCAGGAAAACAAGGCAGCCCATAAGGGCATCGTGAATCCCAGCACTGATGCTTGACCTGAGGGCAATAAGACCGCCGAGTAAGTGCTGGTGATATTCCATATCACCATATATAAAAAACATGACACCAGCACAACAGGCCAGTGCCGCCGCTCAATACGGATCGACTGGCCGCGAATCTTGACATATGCCAAGAGCAATAGACCGGCGGTCACGCAAGAAAAACTACGGAAGGTCCAAACCGAAACCTCTTTTACCGCTAAAGAGAACAAAGGCCAATTCGTACCCCACACCAAGGTGAGGATAATCAGTAAAAAAAGGGCACGAGGTGGGATAGGGTTTGAACGATGGCCTGAGGTGCTATTTTCTGAGTGCATCGGCCCGTGCCCGTACTGACTCTTCGCTCGCTGCAGCAAGTGCGATTTGATCATGCGCCATATAGCCTGCAGCATGATGGGTGACATTGGCAACCGCCTGGACGCTTTCCTTGCTCATTCGAACCACTGTTACGGGCTTTTTGAGAACTTGCTGCGCTATCTGCCGGGCAACAACACAGGCCTCCCCCGGATCGCTCAGCCAATCCACCAAGCCCATATCATGGGCTTCTTGGGCTTGAATACGCTCGCATAAAATGGTGAGACGTTTGGTCTTTGCCGGCCCAAGCAAAGCATTGAGTCGGGGTATGGTGCCCCAAGTCAGCGGAATGCCGAGCGCAATCTCGGGCAGCGATACAAAGGCATCGCGCGCCAAGACCCGCCAATCACATGCCAATGAAATCGCAAGACCACCGCCCACGGCATAGCCCTCGATGGCTGCGATCGCGATTTGCGGCATGGACTCCCAAGCCTGGCACATGCGAAAACCGAGCGATGCAATTTCACGGCGCTCAAGCAAGGGCTTTTCAGTCTGAGCCCAAGCCTGAGCATCGTGCAAATCGGCGCCTGCTGAGAAACAAGGCCCCTCGCCTCTGAGAATTACCACATGTAGATCAAGCCTGTCGCTCAAGGTCCTCGCGCAGCGAATCATCTCGCGCATGAGCGCCTGCGAAAAGGCGTTTCGGCGCTCAGGTCGCTTGAAACTGACTTCAGCAACCGCGCCCTCGATACTGAGTTGGAGGTGCTCAAAACTCGGATTCATCGGCCTTGCCATCTTGGTGTTCTTTTTTCTAGAAATGCATCCATACCTTCCCGAAAGTCCTCGCTACCATAGATCCGCATCACAAGGTCATGATCATCAGCCTGCAGGCCTTCGGCATGCATGCGCCTTAAGGCCTCTTTGCATGCCATCATGGTTAAGGGTGCATGGCCCGCTAACTGCTCGGCCAAAGCGCGCGCTCTTGGCATTAAATCGGCCACATTCGGCACGACTTCTGTGAGCAAGCCAATCGCCATGGCTTCTTGGGCCTCCATCAGACGCGCCGTGAAAATCAACTGCTTGACTCTCGCCGGCCCCATTAAGGCGACCAGCCTGCGAAAGTTACCGAGCGCAAGCGTATTGCCGAGCGAGCGCGCTATCGGAAAACCAAAACGCATGTCCGCACTTGCAATTCTCAAATCGCAACAAGCAGCAATCGCCGCACCGCCCCCGGTGCATGCACCCGCAATCGCTGCAATGAGCGGCACCGGGCATTTTTCGACCGGTCCGAGCACCGCTTCCATACGGTTTTCATACGCAATGCCGTCATGGCCCGACCTAAAGGCCTTGAACTGCGAGATATCAGTGCCGGCCGCGAAGGCCTTCTCGCCCGCCCCTGTCAGAATAATGGCTCGAAGCTCTTGATCGCTTGCCGCCTCCTGGCAAAGCATGGCGAGCCGCTCATACATCCCAAAGGTGAGGGCATTGCGGGCTTGCGGCCGGTTAAAGGTTGCGGTCACGATCGCCCCATCGCGTGAAATGAGTAGATCACCCTCAGCATAAAGTGTCACCATGAGCATTCTCTTTCAGTTTTTCTGCCCTGGATGATGCCAGGAATGAGCATGAACCATAAGCCCTCGTCATACGAGCCCCAAACCAACATCGACGGCAACATCTCATGAGCCATGAATTGCATCAAGAAGGCGGCTATCTGCCCACCCTCCCGACGGCAGCGCAACGCGATCGCGCGGAGGATTTACCGATCGAAGAGGAAATGCCGCTTCAGGTCTTTCGTTTCGACAGCCCTCGCGCGGGGCCCCGCTTTATCGTGACGGCAGCCGTTCACGGTAATGAAACGCATGGCAGTTTTGCCATTCAGCGGATTGTTCAACAATTAATAAGTGGCGAGCTCCATTTGCTTTGCGGGCGTTTAAGCCTGGTACCCGTGACCAATCCCAAAGCCTGGCGCTTGCAACGCCGCCAGGGAGACCGCAATCTCAATCGCCGTCTCATGCCCTGTAGCAAGCCAGTGGATTACGAGGACCATATCGCGAACTGGTTATGCCCGCTGCTCAAAGAACATAACGGCCTGCTCGATTTACATTCCTTTCAAAGCGGTGAGCAGGCTTTTGCGCTTTTCGGGCCTGACAATAATCAGCGCGATCTCGAACCTTTTGCACAAGCGGAACAGGAGGAGGCAATTGCTTTGCGGCTGGGCTGTAAGCGCTATGTGTATGGTTGGCTTGACACCTACGCGAGGGGGATGGCCCGTCGAGCAGAAGAACTCAAGCGCGGGCTAATCAAAGAGGCTTCGGTCAACACCGACCCCTCTTACGGCATCGGTACCACGGAGTACATGCGCGCCATGGGTGGCTGGGCCATCACACTTGAATGCGGTCAGCACGATGATCCTGGCGGTCGCGATATCGCTTATCAAGCAATCATCAACAGCCTTAAGTGTTTGGGGATGCTTGCTGGCCCAAAGCCAGACGCTGTTGACAAGCCCGAAGTTATGGGATTGTTTGATGTTTTTGACCGTTATGACATCGACGATAACTTCGCGAACCCTTGGAAAAGCTTCGATCTCGTCAAAAAAGGCGAGTTAATAGGCAGGCGTGCAAGCGGTGCCTTGATTCAAGCCCCTGAAGATGCTTATGTGATATTTCCCAACAGCAGAGCCCAAGTTGGCCAGGAATGGTTTTATCTGGCAAGACCCGGGGGCCGTTTGGGCGTAGCCACGCCCGATTAATCATCCAATCCCGACATGCCGGCACGATGCGCGAGCCTTTCTTCCCCCGCGATTCTGTAAAGCACGAGACCGGGCCAGGCCAATGAACCGTTAAGGCGCTTGGCAAAAAGCACACCATCGGTTTGCGCGCGGATGGTCGTGCGTGCCTTTGGACCATCGGGGCTTTCGGGATCGATCACGTCGCAGACCGCCTGCCCCTTTTTTACTTTGGCGCCAGGCTCCAGGTGGTAAACGACAAAGCCCGCCTTGGGGGCATAAGCCACATCCATGCCTTGAATGGGGGTCGCGGGCGCCTTGAGCCGGGGCAGCCGCCCAGGATCGCCTTTGATGATGCCCTGGCGGATGATCCATCGCAGCAGCCGCGCGGCATCGTCTTGGCCTTGTGCATGACTGACATCGAACTGGCTGCGCATTTCAACCGTACAAGACATGCAGGCCTGCGGAATCGCAGCATCAGGAAAACGCTCGGCCAAGCGTGCCCAGAGTGCGCCATTAACACCTGAAAAGGTGAGCGCGGAGGGGTAAGGTTCGTTATACATGGTAGCCTCAGCGCCAAGATCTGCAGCGAGCTCGTAGGCCGGCCCTGATCTGGTTGCAGCCCCTTTCGGCCAGTCACGGGCTGCCATAAACAAATGCAGCGCAGCGTGAATATCGCAATGTAGATCGAGCACGAAATCGGCATCAACCGAAAGTTTTTGAATCTCGACCCGTAAAGTTCGTAACTCGTTGACAGGCTCAAGCTCCTTGAGCACGGCCAAGGCCGTCTTGCGAATCAAGGCAATGTTTGCCTTAGCATCGGCGCCGAGTCGCTTAGCCAGTCGATCAGCGACCGCGGGTGCAAGATCGATCCAGTTCCTATTAAAATTCTCGTAGCTTAATAAATGGTAACGCCCCAAGTGTTGATTGCCGACAAGCTGCGCCTGTCCAATTGGATTTACCGTCGGCACGATAACAATCTCGCCTTCGATCAAACCCTTTGCATCAGCCTCAATAAGCTGCGGCATCAAATGGTGCAGCGCCATGGTGCCCGGCATTTCGTTGGCATGGATCGCTGCTTGCATGTAGAGCTTGGGTCGAGCGCCTTTGCGGCCAAATCGCAAGCATTGAATGCTTCGGCTTGTTCCCGGGGTCATGCACGGTAACTGGATGACAAATCTTTGAACGCTCATCGAAAACTCCTCAACGCAGCAGGCAACATTTCATGAAAAACTCGCGAAAATTCATGCTCAGCACGAAAGGCGCATGGCATGTAAAGCTGGTTTTTATACCCATTTAACCCCCGATTTAACCCGAGCGTTGATACAAGATCTGCACGACGCAATACCCACGGCGGACAGTTCTTCTTTTATCGGTATATTGCATCGAACGCAAGGCCCAGACCAAGCGGTCAAAGCGCTTGGAATGACCCGGCAAAGCCGCAAAAAACCGAGTGATCAGCGATGAAGCAGCTTGCCGAATCATGCGCTTGTTGCCGCTTGTCCTGATCGGCAGACTTCAGTTGCGGCAAGCTGAATTTCCGTTTACCCTGCTGTGAAAACGTGCTCTTCTAGAGCCAATTAAAACCTTTAAGACGAAGATTCGGGAGACCTTCATGCAATTATCTGATATCGAATCTGGCCTGCGCCGAGAAATCGAAGCCGTTAAATCAGGAAAGCTTAGTAGGCGAGACTTCATCCACCAAATGGTGCTTGCCGGACTCACGGCCCCGATGGCTGCCCAATTGCTCATGCACGCAGGTGTGGCCCATGCTCAACAATACAAATCGGCGTACAAGCCGAGCAAGCGTGGCGGTGGAGGTCCTTTGCGGGTTTTATGGTGGCAAGGACCGACTCTGCTCAATCCACACTTTGCAACAGGCACTAAAGATCAAGAAGGCTCGCGTATTTTTTATGAACCGCTTGCTGCTTGGGATACCGATGGCAACCTGGTGCCGATTCTTGCCGCCGAAGTGCCTTCGGTTGCCAACAAGACCGTCGCCCCGGACGGTAAATGGGTGATCTGGAAACTGAAACAAGGCGTGAAATGGCACGACGGCAAGGCCTTCACAGCAGACGATGTTGTCTTTACTGCAGCATTTGCAGCAGACCCGGCATCAGCCGCCGTCACGATCGCTACCTATAAGGATGTCAAAGTCACCAAGGTCGACACCTATACCGTTCGGGTGGAAAATTCGCGCGCAAGCCCCTTCTGGGCCGACCCACTTGTAGGTACCGCTGGGATGATCATCCCTAAGCATTTGTTTGAAGCTTATGTCGGTGCAAAGTCCCGCGAAGCCCCAACCAATCTCAAACCAGTGGGCACAGGACCTTATAAATTCGTCGACTTCAAGCCCGGTGATATGGTTCGTGGAGCAATCAACACCGACTATCACGAGCCTAACCGACCCTTCTTCGATAGCATCGAGATGAAGGGCGGTGGCGATGCGGTGTCGGCTGCACGTGCGGTATTGCAAACGGGTGAGTTTGATTACGCCTGGAATCTTCAAGTCGAAGACGAAGTCCTCAAACGGCTCGAGACAGGCGGCAAGGGCAAAACGACGATTACCGTGGGTGGCAACATCGAATTTATTCAGTTGAACTCCGCTGACCCATGGACAGAAACTGAAGGTGAGCGTGCTCACCCTAAGAGTCGCCATCCGATCTTAAACGACCCGGCCGTTCGCAGTGCCATGAGCATGCTCGTCGACAAGCAAAGCATTCAAAACTTCATCTACGGTCGGACCGGCATTGCAACCGCAAATTTTTTGAACAATCCAAGTCGTTTTGTGTCGAAAAATGCGAAGTACGAATTCAACCCCGATAAGGCCGCTGCAACCTTGGAGGCAGCGGGCTGGAAAAAGGGCAGCGACGGCGTTCGTAGCAAAGATGGCAAGCGCTTAAAGTTTGTTTTTCAAACATCGATCAACGCGCCGCGTCAAAAAACCCAGCAAATCATCAAGCAAGCGGCTCAAAAAGCCGGTATCGATCTAGAACTCAAATCGGTCGCAGCCTCGGTATTTTTCTCATCGGATGTCGCCAACCCCGACACCTACACCAAGTTTTTCTGCGATGTACAGATGTACACAACGACGATGACGCAGCCCGACCCTGAGCTCTTCATGAATCAGTTTGTGTCAACGAATGCGTCGAGTAAAGCGAATAAGTGGCAAGGTCGAAACATCACGCGTTGGGTCAATGCCGAATACGATGCGACCCATCAAGCTGCTGAGTCAGAGCAAGATCCGGTCAAGCGTGCGGCAATGTTCGTGAAAATGAATGATCTCGCTGTGGGCGATTACACCGTGATTCCGGTGGTGGCGCGTCCGCGTGTTGCTGGTATGGCGAGCAAACTCAACGCCCCTTTAAGTGCATGGGATAACGATCTTTGGATGCTGCGCGACTGGTATCGCGAAGCTTGATTCGGCGTTGAACCAAAGCGAGCAGGCGCCCCAAAGGCGCCTGCGTCTTATTGATGAGCCAATATATTCTTCGGCGATTGTTAATCGCCATACCTAGTCTGCTCGGTATCAGTCTTGCACTGTTTACCGTGCTCGCGCTTGCACCCGGCGACCCTTTTGGGGAACTCGCCGCCAATCCCAATGTTCCGCCTGAAGTGGCCGCGGAGCTGCGCCGCAAATTTGGCATGGACGATCCAGTGCTTGTGCGTTATTGGTCATGGTTCACTGCGATGCTGCAGGGATCCTGGGGTTTTTCCTTCGTGAGCCGGATGGATGTTGATCAACTCATCTTGCAACGCCTTCCGACAACGCT
>DENJ01000058.1:19263-87386 GCA_002359635.1 Burkholderiales bacterium UBA2647 | reverse complement strand
CTTCCCACGTTTTTCACCGGCATTCTGCTGATTCTTCTCTTTTCAATCACGCTCGACTGGTTGCCCTTTGTGTATCGGGCAGACATCGCCGAAACCGGCTGGCGATTTTATTGGGAACATTTCAAACAAATGATCATGCCGGTGACCGTGCTTGGTCTGTTTCAGGCGGGATCCTGGACGCGTTATGTCCGCTCGGCTGTGCTTGATGTGATTCGGCTCGATTATGTGACCACAGCAAGATCGAAGGGACTCGCTGAACGCGTGGTGATCGGTAAACATGTGGTGCGAAACGCACTAATCCCTGTTGTTACCTTGGTGGCCTTGCAAATGCCTGCCATTTTCGGCGGTGCGATTGTGACCGAGCAAATTTTTAGAGTACCCGGGATTGGATCGTTATTGATTTCGGCCATGCTTGCCAACGACACCCCGGTCATCATGGCGGTGACATTTGTTTTTTCGATTTTGGTTGTTTTTTGTAATTTGCTTGCGGATGTGATTTATGGCTGGCTCGACCCACGCATCTCCTATCGATAAGCCAGCAAGCAGCACCGGGCGAAAGCAAAGTCCTGGTTCCGAAGCCTGGCGCCGTTTTCGCCGTCACAAGCTTGCACTTGTCAGCGCTGTCATTCTTGTTTTGATCGCACTGTCGGTACTGCTTGGTCCGCTGATTTGGACCATCCCCATTAACGATATCGATTTTTCGGCAAGACTTGCGGGCCCGTCGATCAAGCACCCGATGGGCACGGACGATCTTGGCCAGGACCTGCTGGCAAGAATGCTTTATGGCGGACGCATCTCGCTGGCAGTCGGGCTTGCCGCAATGGTGATTGCCATTTTGGTCGGTGTCTTGGTCGGGGCCATCGCTGGCATGTCCCGGGGTTGGGTTGATGCGTTTCTGATGTGGCTCACTGACTTATTTTTATCCCTGCCCCAACTGCCGCTATTGTTATTAATTTTCTATTTGTTTAACGATGCGTTAAAGAAGTGGGTTGGTCCAGAAACCGGTGTGTTCATTCTTGTGGTAGCAGTCATCGGGGGGCTTCGCTGGATGCCGGTAGCGCGCCTGGTACGTGCACAGTTCCTGTCGCTTCGTGAAAAGGAGTTTGTCGAAGCTGCCCGCGCCCTTGGTGCATCGCCCACTCGCCAAGTGCTCAAACACATTCTCCCGAATGCCATGGGACCTGTGATTGTGGCCGCCACGATCGACGTTGCTGCCGCCATCATCGCCGAGTCGACGCTATCGTTTTTGGGACTTGGCTTTCCCCCCGATATTCCGACTTGGGGCCGCATTCTTTTTGATGCCAAAGACCATCTAGATATTGCACCCCACTGGGCCTTGTTCCCAGGTTTGATGATTTTTATCACGGTTTTGACGATTAACTATATCGGCGACGGCTTGCGTGATGCATTTGATCCGCGCCGGGTTTTGTGAGACCTCCCAGTGCCATCCAATCAGTCTGAGCAAGCACTGTTACGCGTTCGCGATCTAAAGGTTCACTTTCGCACCGATGACGGCATCTTGCATGCTGTAGACGGCGTTGATCTCCATATCAACCGCGGCGAAACGCTGGGAGTGGTGGGCGAATCGGGTTGCGGCAAATCGGTGACCGCCATGACCATCATGAAGCTTCTTGCAATGCCGCCGGGTTTTATTGCTGGCGGTGAGATTCTTTTTGAAGGTCGCGACTTGGTCAAAGCAACAAACGCTGAGATGCGAACGATCCGCTCGCGCGAAATCGCCATGATTTTCCAAGAGCCGATGACTTCGCTCAATCCGGTGTTTTCGGTGGGCGAACAAATCGCTGAGGCTTTGCGACTCCATGAAGGCTTAAGCCAGCAACAGGCGATCGCAAAAACCATCGAAATGCTTGCCTTGGTCAATATCCCAAAGCCTGAAAAGCGCGTTCATGATTATCCTCACCAGTTCTCAGGTGGCATGCGCCAGCGGGTCATGATCGCGATGGCCCTTGCCTGCAACCCTAAGTTATTGATTGCTGATGAGCCCACCACGGCACTTGATGTCACGATTCAGGCTCAAATCCTCGATCTGCTAAATCGCCTCAAGGAACAAATGGGTATGGCGATTATGCTGATCACCCATGCCATGGGTGTTGTCGCCGAGACCACACAGCGCGTGATTGTGATGTACGCAGGCAAGGTGGTTGAAGAGGCCTCGGTCGAACAGCTCTTTAGCGAGCCCATGCACCCTTACACCCAAGGCTTGATACGTTCTATTCCTCGGATCGATTTGGCCGCTGACAAAAAGCAGCGCCTTGAAGCAATCCCAGGCACCGTACCTAAGTTGATTAAGCCCAAAGCGGGTTGTCGCTTTGCTGCACGCTGCGCCAAAGCGCAGGCAGCATGCAGTGAGGCAGACCCACTGCTCAAGCCAGTCAAAGACGGTCATCAAGTGGCTTGTTTTTTGTATCGTTAGGTGGATGATGACTACACAAAGCACAGCTAAACCCTTGCTTCGCGTGAAGCAATTGGTGAAGCACTTTCCGATTCGAGGCGGCATACTTAGTCGGGTCATCGATAAGGTGCATGCTGTCGACGGCGTGAGCTTTGAGCTGCAAGCCGGTGAAACGCTTGGCGTCGTGGGGGAATCGGGGTGTGGAAAATCCACGACAGGCCGATGCATTCTTCGCTTGATCGAACCCACGAGCGGCCAGGTCTGGTTTGAGGAGCGAGACGTCACAGCCATGGATAAGGCAGCATTGCGGGCCGCCTGCCGCGATATGCAAATCATTTTCCAAGATCCGTTTGCATCGCTCAATCCACGGATGACGGTAGCCAGCATCATCGGTGAAGCACTAAGTATCCATAAGCTCGCTCAAACGCCGCGAGATTATGAGGATCGCATCGTTTCTCTTTTAGAAACGGTTGGTCTGAATGCAGACCATATGCGCCGATTTCCTCATGAGTTTTCCGGTGGTCAACGACAACGCATCGGTATTGCACGGGCACTTGCCGTGTCGCCAAAACTGATTGTTTGTGATGAACCGGTTTCAGCCCTCGATGTGTCAATTCAAGCTCAGGTGATTAACCTGCTTGAAGATTTGCAAGAAAAGTTTGGACTAACCTATTTGTTTATTGCTCACGACTTATCGGTTGTTGAGCACATCAGCAATCGCGTCGCAGTGATGTATCTTGGCCGTATCGTGGAGATTGCCTCATCGCGTGCGCTCTACACCGACCCCAAGCATCCCTACACCGAGGCCTTGCTATCTGCAGTTCCTATACCTGACCCTAGTGTCAAACGTAAACGGATCGTATTGACTGGCGATGTCCCCAATCCGATCAATCCGCCCAAGGGCTGCCATTTCCACCCACGTTGCCCCAAAGCCATGGACCGCTGTCGAAACGAGGCGCCGATCCTCAAAGATCTTGGGCAAGGCCACATGGCAGCCTGCCACCTCAACGACTGATCCCAAGCCGTGTCCCTATTAACTTCGCCGCCAGAACCGCTCTAAATAATCCATCACTGCAAGCGGCTGCTCTTGCTGTAACCAATGGCCAGCCGCAGGAATTCGATAGGCGCCCTCAAAACGCAAGCAACCGGCTTGCATCGCCTCGAGATCGCCCGGCCACTGGTACATACCCCAATCAGCCTCTCCTGCTAAAAAAAGCGTCGGTAATCGGAGCTTTGCCCCTGCATAGGCTTGCTGGGAAAACTGTACGGTTGGATCCCAAGCGCATCGGTACCAGTTAAGCCCGCCCTGAAAGCCCGTGCGCTTGTAAGCATCAACGTAGACATCGAGTTCGTCGTCTGGCAACCACTTACAGGCTCTCACCTGTTCTTGGCTCGGGTGATGCCTCGCCACGGTTTGCGCCATGTTTTCATCCGCACGCATGATGTAATAAGTCGGCATGATCGCCATCGTGCTCGCCGAACGATCGCCCAGCGGATGAGGCTGATTGGATGACCAGTCAGCGCTTTTGACATGATAGTAGGCACGTAAAAATGCCTTTAAGCCCTCCGGGCAGTTCAACATATCCCGGTTAGCATGCTCGGTTGTGTAATAAATTTGATAGTGCTTGCGAGCAGGATTTAGCTGAGCGAACGCTCCATCGACGATATCAGCGCGATGGGGATCGACTGGCTGCATGGTTACAGGAGGTGAAAAGGGTGCGCTCATCAGCACCAAACGCCGAAAAAGATCGGGCCGCATCAGGCTGCACCATCCCGCGAGCGGCGAGCCAAAATCGTGTCCGATAAGGCTGTGGACCTCTCCTAAGCCAATCCCTTGCAAGAAGCCAACCACATCAGCAACCAATTGCATCATCGAAGCCCTCTGCCAGGGACCGCTATAGCTGCTATCCCATCCTGTGGTGGCCCCATAACCACGCAAATCGGGAGCAATCGCGTAAAAACCCTGCGATGCGATCAAGGGCAGGAGCTTTCGCCAGCTATAAGCAAGCTCAGGAAATCCATGAAGCATCAGCACCGCTGGATGCTCAGGATTGCCCGCCTCGAGCCAATGCATGCGAAGTCCGCGGGGATGTTCACGCCAGCAACGCCTGATGCCGGCATCCATCGGCCACGTCTTGCCGGCTGAATCCTGCCCTTCAGCCCCTGAATCGNNAGGTGCCTTAGCGCTTCCGGCGCTTAAATCATTTGCGCCATTTTTACGCATTGTTACGCTCCGGCTTGGTGCCTGACATGACTAACAAATCCTCCAATGTGACATCCTGTGCTGTTTTGAGCGATCATCTGAAAAGCTTTACCCCAGTTTGCTCGTCATCTTCACGGTCATGACAAAGTCCGCCAAAGCTTGGACCTGCAAAATCCGGGGAGAGTTCTTGGCTAACCCATGCTTTTACATATTTATTGATGTCCCACAACGAGGAGTTTTTCATGACAAGTACCGCGATGCGCAGGAAGTTTCTCGGCGGCGCTGCCGCTGGTTCAGCGGCGATAGGTTCGCTTGGCTTTCCAATGATCGCCAAGTCGCAGGCAACGACGACGTTCCGTTTTCAATCAACTTGGCCAGCCAAAGACATTTTCCATGAATACGCCAACGACTTTGCCAAGAAAGTCAACGACATGACTGGTGGCGAACTCAAGATTGAAGTCTTGCCGGCAGGCGCCGTTGTACCAGCATTTGGCCTGCTCGATGCCGTGTCAAAGGGCACGCTTGATGGCGGCCACGGCGTGGTCGTTTACCACTACGGCAAGAATGCCGCCCTCGCACTTTGGGGATCCGGTCCTGCCTTCGGCATGGACGCCAACATGCTTTTATCCTGGCACAAGTACGGCGGCGGTAAAGAACTGCTCGAAAAGCTCTATAAAACGGTTGGCGCGAACGTACAGTCCTATGTCTATGGACCGATGGCAACACAGCCGCTCGGCTGGTTCAAGAAACCGGTTACAAAGGTTGAGGATCTCAAGGGTTTGAAGTTCCGGACTGTGGGCATTTCGATTGACGTGTTCACCGCGATGGGCGCTGCCGTGAATGCCCTCCCCGGTGGCGAGATCATTCCTGCCATGGATCGCGGCCTGCTTGATGCTGCTGAATTCAATAACGCCAGCTCGGATCGCTTACTCGGGTTCCCGGATGTCTCCAAGGTTTGTATGTTGCAGAGCTTCCACCAGAATGCAGAACAGTTTGAGATTCTGTTCAATCGCGACAAATACAATGCGCTGCCTGCGAAATTGAAATCGGTGATTGACCACGCCGTTGAAGCTTCGTCTGCCGACATGTCATGGAAAGCCTGCGATCGTTATTCGAAGGACTACATCGAGATGCGCGAGAAACAATCGGTCCGTTTTTACAAGACACCCGATGCGATTCTTAAACAACAATTGGTGGTTTATGATCAGGTCGTTGCGAAGAAGTCGGCCGAAAATCCGCTTTTCAAGGAAATCGTCGACTCACAACGCGCGTTTGCCGAGCGGGTTGTCCGTTGGGATCTCGACACCAATGTGAACCGTCGTATGGCCTTTGATCACTATTTCGCCAAACCGGCTCCCGCGAAAAAGGGCTAAAACCTAATACGTAACAGCCCGGAGGGTTTAGGCTCAGCGTGATTGCAACGTCGCTTGGCCTTCAGGCAGCGGTTTTTCCCGCTTTAGCGCCTAAATCCTCCGAAATAATCGGCTTCGTGCCTGAAGAAAGCCGCAAGGCCAATGTTAAAAGCCGCAAGGCACATCTCGCCCAGGGACTTCGCAGTGCTTGAGGCAGGTTGATCCCAAGGATAAAAATAATGCAAAAGCTCTTCCTATTCGTTGACAAAGTGTCGACCTGGGTCGGCCAACTTTTTGCCTGGCTGATTATCGCGTTGACCGCGCTGATTTGTTATGAGGTTTTCGCCCGTTATGTCTTGAATAGCCCTCACCCTTGGGCCTTTGATGTGCAAATCATGATGTACGGTACCTTGTTTATGATGGCTGGTGCCTACACCCTGTCAAAGAACGGTCACGTTCGAGGCGATATTCTGTACGGGTTCTTGCAAGCTAGGACCCAGGCGAGCCTCGATCTGGTGCTCTACATTTTGTTTTTTATACCGGGTGTGGTTGCGATCGTCTGGGCCGGCTACACCTATGCCGGTGAATCCTGGGCCATACGCGAGCATTCATCGATCACTGCCGATGGCCCCCCGCTTTATCCTTTCAAGGCCATGATTCCTCTCGCTGGTGCAGTACTCCTGCTGCAAGGCTTTGTTGAAATCTTGCGTTGTCTGATCTGTATCCGGGACGGTGATTGGCCTTCGCGGGAGGAGGACGTCGAGGAAGTGGATGTTGAAAAGCTCAAGTCGATGGTAAAGGCAGACTGAAATGCGTAAAGAACTTTGGTTTGGTCTCTGTCTGATGGGACTCATTGTCCTTGCGCTCATCGTGCTGATGCCTTGGGGTAGCCTCACGACAGGGCATTTGGGCCTGCTCATGCTTGCCTTGGTTGTGGTGGCCATCATGTTGGGCTTCCCGACAGCCTTCACCCTGATGGGCATGGGGATGATTTTTGCGCTTTTTGCCTATTGGTCAAGAGACCCCTCCAAAGCTGTCGGACTCACGCTTGACCTCATGGTGCAAAGAACCTACGCGGTCATGAGTAATGATGTTCTCATTTCCATACCGCTCTTTGTTTTCATGGGCTACCTGGTTGAGCGGGCTAATTTGATTGCGAAACTTTTTAAGTCGCTTCAACTAGCGCTTGTTCGTGTGCCGGGTTCGCTTGCGGTCGCGACCTTATTTACCTGTGCAGTGTTTGCCACGGCAACCGGCATCGTCGGTGCCGTGGTCACATTAATGGGATTACTCGCGCTGCCTGCGATGATGCGATCGGGCTACGATGTTAGGGTGAGTGCTGGCGCAATCACTGCCGGTGGTTGCTTGGGCATTTTGATACCGCCCTCGGTGATGCTCATTGTCTATGGCGCAACCGCGGGGGTTTCGGTGGTCAAGCTCTATGCAGGCGCATTTTTCCCAGGCCTGATGCTGGCTGGGCTTTATATTGCCTATGTGGTTATTCTCGCCACGATCAAGCCAGCCTTAATGCCACCTTTGAGTGAGGAAGAACGTCGGGTTGAACTGACACCGATGCTACAGAAGTTGCGCGAGCACTTCGGCACCCATGCCCTTACTGCTTTCATGAAGGGTTTAAAGGGCGCAAGCAATTTTGATATACCCGTGCAAGCCCTGTTGAAGGAATTCCTGATTTTTCTCATCCCAGGAATTTTTTGTATCGGTTTTCTGGGATTGCTTTACCTCGCGGCTACACCATCTGCCGAACCCGCCGAGACGGTCGCAATGCGGGTTGCTGCAGAATCGGCCGAACAGTCTGGCAGCACACTGGCCGAGCCACCTACCAGCAGCTCCTCAACCGGGCTTGCTGAGCCGCCTACCAGCACCTCCTCAACCGGGCTTGCTGAGCCACCTGCCAGCACCTCCTCAACTGGGCTTGCTGAGCCGCCTGCCAGCACCTCCTCAACCGGGCTTGCTGAGCCACCTGCCAGCACCTCCTCAACCGGGCTTGCAGAACCACCTGGCAGCACCTCCTCAACCGGGCTTGCAGAACCACCGTCAGCCAATGCTTCAGCGGCATCCAGGCAAGCCGATGCCGCTACAACATCAACAGGATTGCAGGAAGCAGGCTCTGCCAAGGCCTCAGGCCCAGAGGCTCAATCGACAAGTTCATCGTTACCGACTTGGTACAAGCTGACCGCTGGCATCATGCTTGCAATGCTCGCGCTGCTCTATTGGCGATTAACGATGGTTCGCTTGGAAGTTTTTAAGATGTTACTTGCCTCGTTTTTTCCGCTCGCCTTTTTGATTCTTTCGGTTTTAGGCACGATTGTTTTTGGCTTGGCAACACCGACCGAAGCGGCAGCCGTGGGCTCCTTGGGTGGTTTTCTTCTTGCTTTTGCCTACAAACAACTCAACATGAATGTTGTCAGAGAGTCCGTGTTTTTAACGGCCAAGACCAGTGCCATGGTGTGTTGGTTGTTTGTGGGTTCATCGATCTTTTCCGCGGCTTTTGCGCTTTTGGGCGGCCAGGAATTGATCGAGCGCTGGGTCATGTCGCTTGGCTTATCGAAGATTCAGTTCTTGTTGCTATCCCAGGTGATTATTTTCCTGCTCGGCTGGCCACTTGAATGGACTGAAATCATTGTGATTTTCATGCCGATCTTTATCCCGCTGCTTGGCAAGTTCGGTGTTGATCCTTTGTTCTTTGGTCTGCTGGTCGCACTTAATCTACAAACCGCTTTCCTATCGCCGCCTGTTGCAATGGCTGCCTTCTATCTCAAAGGTGTAGCGCCGCCTCAAGTCACCTTGAACCAGATCTTTGCGGGCATGATGCCTTTTATGGTCATTCAAGTCATCGCCCTTGGCCTGCTCTACGCCTTTCCTGAAATCGGCTTGTGGCTTCCTGAAGTTATTTACAAATAGATTTAATGACGGCATACCCTATGGTGCATCCTTCCCAAAGAATTCCCGGTGCCCGTTTTCTGCATGCACCGGGCCCAACGCGGATCCCCGATGAAGTCCTCGATGCCATGCATCGGCAATCGATTGACCTTGCCGACCCACGACTCGATACCTTAATTCAGGCATGCGAATCCGGCATGCAAGCCCTTGTGGGCACCCAAAAGGGCGAGGTTTATCTGTACTCGGCCAATGGTCACGGCGCATGGGAAGTCGCCATTGCCAATGTTTTGGCTGAGGCAGACGCAGTCTTCATTCCTTCCACAGGCCATTTCTCAGAGGGTTGGGCGATTCAAACCGAAGCGCTTGATCGTCGCGTGATTCGGACCGCATGGAAACCCGGTTATCCGATCGATCCCAATGAGGTGGAGGAGGTCTTGCGCAAGGATAAGTCGGGCGAGATCAAGGCGGTCTTTGTCGTTCAAACCGACACCTCGACCGGGATTACCAGCGATGTGCAAGCGATCCGCCAGGCGATCGATGCCGCTGGTCATCCCGCGCTTTATGTTGTCGATGTGGTTTCATCGCTTGCTGCATCCCCTTTTGCCATGGATGCCATGGGGGTCAATCTTGTGGTTGGTGGTTCACAGAAGGGGCTGATGCTGCCGCCCGGCATGGGCTTTGTTGTGGTTGACGAGCGTGCCAACCAGGCCTCGCTTGATAATCCCTCACCCAAGTTCTACTGGGACTGGACCAAACGAACGGGCAGTCATGCTTACCGGAAGTTTTGTGGAACCCCGCCCTTGCAAATGCTGATGGGATTACGGGCAGCCATTGAACTGATCCAGCAAGAAGGTCTTGAAGCCGTATTTGCAAGACATCGGAGGCTGGCTGGTGCTGTTTTTAAAGCGATCGAGGCCTGGTCAAGCGCTGGTGTGATTGACTTTTTCTGCGAGGAAGCTGATGCCAGGTCGGTATCGGTCACTGCGGTAACCGTTAAAGGTTTTGATCCCGAAACGATCCGCACCGTCGCCCGCGAACAGTTTCAGGTTGCGATGGCGGGCGGTCTTGGCCCGATGGCGGGCAAAGTATTTCGAATCGGACATCTTGGCGACATGAATGAGCCCACGATCTTAGGTGCCTTAGCGGGCATCGAGGCGGCCATGTTGAGCATGGGCGTTCCGATTGGGCGTGATGCGCTTCCTCGCGCGATCGATTTTCTGGTTGCGCCGTCTCATGGCTGAAATCTGAATCCTTGAAGATTGACCTGAATGAAAATTTTTCGCGGACAGCACAGTGACTTCAACAAGCAAAGCGCGCGAATCCATCCGGATTGATGCTGAGTCCTACCGCGCCACAAGCTGCGAGAGTCGCGTACTTTTCTTGATCATTCACTATACGCAACTGAATTTAGAACAATCCATTGAAACACTTACCAAGGGCAACGTTTCCTCGCATTATTTGATCACCGATGAGGCCGAGCCACGTATCCTGCGCCTTGTTGATGAAAATCTGCGCGCGTTTCATGCGGGCCTAAGTTTTTGGAACGGTCATTGCAACTTGAATTCGGCATCAATCGGTATTGAAATTGTTCACCCGGGTTTCATCACACAAGCGGATGGAAGCCTTTCCTTCCTGCCCTATCCCGAGCAGCAAATTGATGTCTTGATGATGCTGGTTCGGGATATTGTCAGCCGGCATCAGATTCGGCCCGACCGTGTGCTTGGCCACAGTGATATCGCACCCCAGCGAAAAGTCGATCCAGGGCCGCTTTTTCCTTGGCAGCGCCTTGCTGAAGCGGGCCTGATCCTGTGGCCCGATAAGACTCAAGTGGAGGCTCAAGAAAAAGCCTTTTCCGATAAGCTTCCCGACATGAAGTGGGTTCAGGCAATGCTCGCAAAGCTAGGCTATGACATTGAACAGGACGGTGAATCGAGCGTGTTCACAAAAAGGGTGATCACAGCCTTTCAGATGCGCTATCGTCCCAGTCTTTACAATGGTTTGGTCGATGCGCATACCGCCGCCCTGCTCGCCGTGCTCAATCAAGAAAAGTGAGTCACCGTGGAAGCGAAGCAAGCCAAACTTTCTCGACGCCATGCGCTGAAGACCAGTGTACAGCTTGCTGGACTTAGCGGCCTTTTAGCCGGCTGTAGCGGCCTTGGCAGGACGCTCGAGCCTGAGATGTCCGTGCAAGCTTCAACGAGCACTGCAGACAGCACGCCGTTGGCGACGCCGGGCAAACCCAGCGAGCAGCTGTCCCGGCAGGGCCCATCACAACTTCCTGCATCAAGCAGCAACGATAGGCAATCATCGGACAAGCGTCTTGCTGACGAGCAGCTGAGGTCCTCAAGTCTAAGGGCGCTGGAACTCAAGAATCTTCCCGGTATTCATCGGGAGTTTCGCGCAGCCTGGGTGGCAAGTGTCAACAACATCGATTGGCCCAGTAAACCGGGTTTATCCAGCCAAGCCCTTCGCGCAGAGATCGAGCGGCTATGTGCGCATGCAAAGCTTATTGGCTTAAACGCCCTGATTGTCCAGATTCGTCCTTCCGCGGACGCGCTTTACCTTTCGGATTTAGAGCCAAGCAGTGAATTTCTTGTTGGGCAGCAGGGTGCAGCGCTTGCAGACGGTTTTGATCCGCTGAACCACTGGATCGAAAGCTGTAAAAAAACCGGGCTCGAGTTTCACGCCTGGTTCAACCCCTTTCGCGCTCGCGTCGCGGGTGCCCGGTCCGGCTTCCACGCGAAGCATCTGGCCAAACAGCAAGCCCAGCTTGTGGTGAAGTATGCTGAGCAGTGGTGGATGAATCCTGCCGAACCGAAAGCCTTGGCGTGGACGCTGACTGTGATCGAGGATGTTATCAGCCGTTATGATATTGATGGCGTTCATCTTGATGATTATTTTTATCCCTATCCCGTTCAATCTCAGGACAAGAAATCGGCACTGGATTTTCCGGATGCACCACAGTTCAAGCGCTACCTTCGCCAGGGAGGCAAGCTCTCCAAGGCAGACTGGCGGCGCAGCCATGTCGACAGCATGGTCGCCAAGCTCTATGAACGCGTCAGGCGCCAGAAGCCCTGGATTCGGGTCGGCATCAGCCCTTTTGGTTTGGGTAAACCATCGCTACGACCGGCTGGTATTCAAGGCTTCAGCCAATTCGATCAGCTTTTTGCAGATGTGGAGCGCTGGTGTACTGAAGGCTGGTTCGATTATCTGGCCCCCCAGCTGTACTGGAAAATAGATCATAAGGCACAAGCCTTTGAAGTCCTGCTGGACTACTGGGCGCAACGCATCGCTATGAAGCGCCATTTGTGGCCCGGCATTTACACGAGTTCAATCGCGCAATCGGGACGCATGTGGCCTGCTAAAGAAATCCTCGATCAAATCAAGCTACAACGACTTCATGCAAACGCCAACGGCCATATTCATTTCAGCATGACGGCGCTGTTGAATGATCGCGAGGGTATTGCGACAAGCCTGAGAAAAGAAAGCTACAAACAGTCGAGCCTTGTACCAGCGAGCCCATGGCTCGCTCGCGGGCGCCCGGAAATCCCGCAACTTATCGAACCCGATCAACGCGGTGTTTTGCGCTGGGAACCCCCACTGGGTTCGCTCGCTTGGGGAAGAACCCCTGTGCGATGGGTTTTGCACGAACGCACGGATCCGCAAGAAGCCTGGTCGATCAGTCACGGTGATGTGCAATTCAATCCGGTGGTGCTCAAGCCTGGGCGCGACTATGTGCTTCGCCTGCTTAACCGTGTTGGGGAGGCAAGCGAGGCGCTTGCTTTCACCTGGAATCCCTAAAATCCAAGCTGTTTTCCCATGACCCTAAGCCATACGCCGGGCACCGAAATGCCCAGCAGATCGTATCAAGAACTTGATCGTTATGCCACGGACGAGCTGGTACAGGCCTTTGTACAAGATCAGGCAGGCGCAGTTGCTGCAGTGCAATCGGCAGCAAAGGATTTAGCACTTGCTGTCGATGCGAGTGCCGAACGACTTGCCCGGGGCGGACGATTGATCTACGCGGGTGCAGGCACCAGTGGCAGGCTCGGTGTTCTTGATGCGGTGGAACTCTTTCCGACTTTTTCCTGGTCGCGCGATCGCGCACCGGCGCTGCTTGCCGGGGGATCAAGCGCGATGTTTCTCGCTGTTGAAGGCGCTGAAGATAATCGGGAACAGGCAGCGATTGACTTGCTTGCGCTCGAACCCAGGCAGGAGGACGTGGTTTTTGCAATCGCAGCATCGGGCGCTACGCCTTTTGCCATCGCAGTGCTTGAGGCAGCAAAACCAAAGGGTTGTCTGAGAATCGCCATGACCAACAATCCCGGCGCGCCGCTCATTGACGCGGCAGAGATCGGGATTGTTCTTGATACTGGATCGGAAGTCATCTCAGGCAGTACACGCCTTAAAGCCGGTACCGCTCAAAAAATTGCACTCAACAGCTTTTCAAGTTCGGTCATGGTCAAGCTGCACAAAGTCTACGGCAATTTGATGGTTGATCTTCGAGCGACCAATGCCAAGCTTTATCGACGAGCCCTGCGATTAACCATGATGGCAAGCGGGGCCAACGAAGCCCAAGCCGATGAAACCTTGCTGGCTTGCGGTTACCGCGTCAAGGTCGCCATCGTGATGTTGAAGTGCGGGCTGCGCGCGCATCAGGCCGAAGCGCTACTCGATGCCCACGCAGGTGATTTACGCGCAGCCCTCGGCGAACGTTGAAAAAGCCAAGGTCCGATCAGCCAGCAAGAGCTGGCCATCACAGGGCAGGATCGATCAATTGACCCGCAATCACGACTTGCCTGAGTTGCAAGCACTCGGCGCCAAAAACCACAAGGTCAGCCCGAGCGCCAGGTACGATGCTGCCGCGGTCCTTCAGATCAAGCATCGCGGCCGGTCGGGAAGACAGCATGGCACTAGCCTCTTCAACCCTCAGACCGATCGAAACAAGATTACGAAATGCTTCATCCATGGTGAGGGCACTCCCGGCCAGGGTCCCATCAGCCAAGCGGACTGCCCCCAAGCAGCGAAAAACCCTTTGCTCCCCCAGACTGTACTCACCGTCGGGCATGCCTGCCGCAGCCGTGGCATCGGTCACAGCGTAAAGTGATGGAATCGCGCGATACGCTGCGCGGATTGCCCCGGGGTGCACATGCAACAAATCGGGTATGACTTCGGCATAGATCGCATGTGCCAAGGCGGCACCGACCAGGCCGGGGGCGCGATGATGTAAGCCCGACATCGCGTTAAACAAATGGGTGACGCTTCGCGCGCCGCATTGAAAGGCTTCGCAGGCCTGCTCATAGCTCGCATTGCTGTGACCCAGCTGTACACAAAACCCGTGATCTCGAAGCTCAAGCATGAGGCGAAGATTCGCTTCGTCTTCCGGCGCCAGGGTGATCACCCGCAAGGGAGCGATCTGATGCAAGGCAGTGATTTCAGCCCTATGGGCCGGTTTTGTGTAGGCAGGCTGAGCACCAAGCTTTTGCGCACTCAAATAAGGGCCCTCAAGGTGCACACCGAGAATGCTGGCTTCGATACTGTTTCGGGAATTGAGCGTTTTTGGTGATGGGTCTGTTTTGGGATTATTTTTAGCACGTTCTAAGGCTTCATCTTGCTTTCGCATGGCCAGCGCAATCGCAGCCATGGTTGCTTTGATGTGATCCATGGGCGCAGTCATCGTGGTTGCAAGCATCGAGGTGGTGCCATGTCTGGCATGCAAGCTTGCAATCACTGAAACCGCATCACCCCCATCCATCACATCCCTGCCAGCACCACCATGGACATGCAAATCGATAAACCCGGGCAGGATCAACGGAAGCTTGCTGCCTGCCTCATCTTGAAGCGACGGATCTTCGATCACACGGTCAATACAAGATCCCTCCCAATCAATGCGGCCCTTGATCGTTCCATTGGGTGTGACGATAAAACCGCGCAGTGATCCCATCTTTCAGCGCTGAGCCTTCGTCAAAATCTGGATCACCGGCTTAATTTGATCGCTTTGGACGCAGCTTGTGATGCCCGCAGATGCGCTCATAGGCTGCACCGATGGTGAGAATCGTGCTTTCGTCATAGGTTTTGCCAACCCATTGCACGCTGGTTGGCATCCCTTGTGACAGGCCCGAAGGCTGAGCAAGCGCGCACAAACCCAGATAATTGACGGGACGGGTGAGGTAGCCGGGAAGCGGCGAGGACTCGTCAATCGGCAGGATCGGCGCAACACATGCAACCGTCGGCAAAAGCAAGGCCTCATAGTTCCGAAACCAGGCCGAAAAAGCATGCCGGCGTTGCTGCATTTGCCTTAGCTCTCCCGCGTAATCGGCAGCTTTTATGGCCTCAGCGCTCAAAATACGCGAACGAACCGCATCACCGAGCGCGACCTTTTCATCATGCACATAGGCGGCGTGAAGATGATAGGCCTCCGAGGCAATAATCCGCCCTGTGCATTGCGCAAGCGAGAAGAACCAATCCGGCAATCGAACAACATCAATCTGCGCACCAGCAGACTCGAGCGCCTTGGCAGCCTCTCGCCAGTTTGCAACAACACCACTTGCCATGAACGACGGCAATTGCGAGTCCTCAACCATCGCAATCCGCATCCCTCGAACGTTTTCGCGTAAACAGCCAAAGTCCTCGAGCGGTTGTTGCAGTGTGGTCGGATCGCGAGGATCGGGCGCAGCCAGTACCTGCAGCATCCATGCACAATCTTGAACACTTAAGGCCATCGGACCAATCGTGTCGAGCGTCCAGGACAGAAGTCCTGTCTCGTGCAAAGAAATCCTTCCATGGCTGACTTTAAGCCCCGTGATCCCGTTGAATGCGCTCGGAATTCGAACCGATCCCCCGGTATCGCTACCGATTCCAGCCGGACAAAAGCCCGCTGCAACCGCCACAGCGGTTCCGCTCGATGAGCCCCCGGGCGCCCGGTGATTGTTAAGATCCCAGGGATTGTGCGGCGTTCCCATCAAGGGATTGGTACCCCAGCCGCCGAAGGCGAACTCAGTCATATGCACTTTACCGAGCGGAATCATGCCTGCCGCGAGAAGTCGTTCAAGCGTTGCACTGTGATGTTTGCTGCGCCGCCACTCAAAGTGCTTTGATCCAAGCGTGGTGATTTCACCTTCCACCTCAATCAAATCCTTGAGAACAACCGGCAGACCGTGCAAGGGCCCGCGGGCATAGCCTTGGCGTCGCTGCTCATCGGCCGCATCAGCCAAAGCGAGTGCCGAAGCGGCATCAAGCTTGACAAAGGCATGGAGCCTGGCCTCATGCAATTCAATGACCCTTAAACATCGCTCGACAATGTCCCGAGAGCTGATGTCGCCACGCGCCAATGCAGGTGAAAGTTCACTCAAACTCGTCTCGTTCAGTGCATCCATGTTTGTCATCGCCGACTCACTCCGAAAAGCCATTTGAAATGCCTCAAGCCGCAAAGCAGCGCGTCGCTTCGCGAAGCTGCTCAATAGGCTTATAGTGCCATGATGCTTGCGCTCGAACCTGATCCAACGAAACAAGATGCCGTATTCAGGCAACTTTGTACCGACTGTGGCATTTCAAGAACCGCGCAAGCGAGGCGTTGCGCCCAAGCTTGTCAGTTCATCAAGCCGGACTATGATGGGCTTGAAGTCAAGGTGCATGGCCGACGCAGAGGCCAGTCCGATCCCCTGTCGACGCCTGACCCTGAAGCCAGTGATCAATCATTGGGGGATGAAGCATTTTTCGGACCGATGCAGGCCATGTACCGCGCCAGATTGCATCAACCGCGCGAAGGCGCTCAATGGACCGGGATCACCACCGCGCTTGCCGAGGCGCTCCTGGAACATGGTCTGATCGATGCGGTCATTACCATGCAGGCTGATCCTGATGATCCCTGGAAACCGCGCCCGGTGATTGTGACCGAAGCTAAAGCCTTGGCGCAGTGTCGCGGCATGCGCATGGGTTACGCACCGCTGCTGGCTTTGATCGAACCCGCGCTTGCGCTTGGCCTGCATCGTCTTGCTGTGATTGGCATACCCTGCCAGGTATACGCGCTGCGCGCTTTGCAAGACGATTGGGAAAAGCAAGGTCTGCATTCGCTTTATGTGATCGGAACACCTTGTTCGGACAATACGCATACCGCACGATTTCACGAGTTTCTTGCGCTGCTAGATCCACAACCTGAAACGATCAATTATCTTGAATTTAGAGCTGATTATCATGTCGAACTTCGCTACACCGATGGCAAAAAAAGATTGATCCCTTTCTTACAACTGCCCTTAAGCAATCTTCCGCCTGACTTCTTTCCGGTCACCTGCAAGAGCTGCGTGGACTACAGTAATGTGTTGTCAGATATCACTGTCGGCTATATGGGTGGCAGTGGTGACCAATGGCTTATTGTCCGCAATGCCAAAGGACGGTTCATGCTCGACCAGCTCCAAGGCAAGATCGACTTAGCCTCAGCCCGCCAGGCGGGCAACAGGCGCAGCGCGGTTCAAGCCTTTATGGAGAATCTAAAAAAGGCTGACGGCGGGCTGCCCTTGCGTCGCATGCCTCGCTGGCTTCGCCCTATTGTTGCCTGGTTCATGCCACGCATCGGTCCCCGAGGTCTCGAATTCGCTCGGGCACGCATCGAAATGAAGGCGATTGAAACGCTCATCACTTTGAGGCGTCACCATCCGGCAAGAGTCAAAACCATGGTGCCAAGACATGTCTGGGAGATTGCCCAAAACTATGGGCTCAGGCCCCAGCCCCGGGAACTTGACGCGCCGCAAAACACCGCAGCGCATGCCAAAGACTTTGGGATTGATGCTGAGCCACCGCCATCGATTGATCTGAAAAGAAGAAGCAGCATATCCTCCGAAGTAGATCATCCATGAATCACGGCGACACACATCGACTGATTTACTTGCATGGCTTTCGCTCCTCACCCGAGTCAAGCAAGGCAAAGCAATTGAGGCAGCGCTTTGAGCAACTGTCGATTGCCGACCGTTTTTGCTGCCCACAATTGCCGATGTCGCCAAACGCGAGCTTAGCTTTAATTCGCGAACGTTATAAACCCCGGAGTCAAGATGTATTGGTAGGGTCTTCACTCGGTGGTCTTTATGCGCATTACCTGGCAGAAGAACAAGGATCTCGTTGCGTGTTGATCAATCCCGCGATTTATCCCTCGGTGAAGCTCGCCAGCTATGTTGGTCCCTTAAAAGCCTACCACTCGGATGCTGATTTGCACTGGACCTCAGGTGATGTTGATGAACTCAGGGCCATCGAATCGATTGGCCTAAGCCGACCCGAACGCTACCTTTTACTTGCCGCCACGGGTGATGAGATCATCGATTGGCGTGATATGAAAAGGCGCTATGAAGGGGCCAGGCAATTGATTGTTGAAGGTAGCGATCACGGCTTTAGCGGCTTTGAAAACCATATCGATCTGATCCTCAGTTTTGCCGGCTTTCCTGACGCCCCTCAAAGCTGAGGAGGCCTTGACGTCGAAAAGATTTGCACGCGCTGCCCGATACGTGTCGACGTTACCACTGCCTCAAGGATGGAAACATTAGCCTCCATATCATCGGTTGGAATCGGATAGTCTGCCCCGTCGAGAATACTCGCAGCGAAGGCTTCAAGATTGTCTCGAACCGCGGGGTGACTTGGGAAACTGAACACTTCTTCTGCGAAGCCTCGGCGGGAGATACGCATCGTCCAACCCTGCGGATGTTCCGGGTGAGCGTTATCGCGCACATCGATCCACCCGGTGCTGCCATAGAGGGCGAAGCGACCAGAAAAAGGGGTGGCCAGCATGGCACCAATCAAGGCATGCCCACCCTTTTCAAATTCCACCAGCATCCCGAGCGTGTCCCCGTTCCGCAGTTGACCACTGGATCGACCCAAGGCCGCAGTGACTGCTTTGGCCCGTCCAAGAACAGCAACCGCGAGATCAATGAGATGAATCCCTGTCGCCGTTAGCGGTCCCGCCGGTGCGTCTGTTTCCTCGAATCGCCAGTTATTCTGGCTCATTCCCAGAAACTTATCCTGATTAAAATTCGCCTCCATTTGCAGAGGTATCCCGATATCGCCCCGACGAACCCTGGCGAGTGCCTCAATGATAGGTGGTTCAAATCGCTTTTCATGCCCGAGGCCAAGTGTCAATCCTCTTGATTTCATCGCCTCGATACTGAGGCGAGCCTCCTGTGCGAGCAAGGCAAGCGGCTTTTCACAAAAGACATGCTTGCCCTTTTCGGCTGCCTGAAGAATCTGCCCGGTGTGGGTGGCGTGCGGTGTGCAGAGAATCACTGCATCAATCCCCGCGATAGCCAGCAGATGGTCGTAGTCATCAACCCAGGCAATGCCCCGTTCGGCGACAAAACGTTTTCCCGGCTCAGGGACGCGATCCGTAGCGACCACCACCGTGACGCTCGGACACTGGCGCAGTTGGTCCACAATCAGTTTCCCCCACCATCCAAGGCCCACGACACCGACACGTAATTGCTTCATTTCTTGATAACCTCCATAGTATTGGTATGCATGCAAATCGTGGCACTCAATCCGTGCCAAATCGTGGTTTAACTGGCGAGCTGTGACTAGGCGCAGTGCCAAAGCGAACCGAGGAGTTGAGATGCCGCTTGAACATTTAGAACACTTCCTGATCCAGACCTCCAAATTACAGGCCACCAGGGATTGGTATGTCGATGTCCTGGGTATGCGGGAAGGCTGGCACCCCGATTTCAAGTTCCCGGTCGTATGGCTTTACCTCGGCGATCGGGACGTCTTGCACCTCACTGAGGGTGGTGCAAATGTCAGTCAAAACCGCCTCGCCTACCTTGGTCAGCAGTCGACCGAAACTCAGGGTACCGGCGTGGTAGATCATGTGGCCTTCCGATGTAGCGACCTTCCCGGCATGATGAAGCATTTACGTGCACAAAACATCGCATTCAACGAACGGATGGTCAGCGACCAAGGGCTCTATCAACTTTTTCTTTTCGACCCCAACGGTGTGAAGGTCGAACTGAACTTTGCGAACGACGAGGCGCTTCGTCATGGGATTGAAGCCCCCGTAAAAGCAAGCCAACTCATGGATTAAACCGGGCTTTGTAAAAGCGCTTATCCCGCCTTGCTCGCAAATACGACCGCTGGCAGCCAAGTGGCAAGTTGAGGCCAAATTCCAAGACTTATCACGAGCACGAGTAGGCAAATCCAGTAGGGAATTGCGTTTCGGAAAATCTCGTCGAGCGGGATTTTTTCCTGTGGCAAGGCTGCTCGCACGGTAAAAACAAGAATGCCAAAAGGTGGCGTGAGTAATCCAGTTTCGATAGCAATAATCCCCATGATTGCGAAGGCGAGGGGATCAAAGCCAACCGCTTGTGCAACAGGTGCAAACACTGGCACGGTAAGCAAAATGATTGAAATTGAATCGATTAGACAACCGAGTACAAACCATATACCCACCATGATCAATAAGATCATCCCGGGGGATAGTCCTGAATTCACAAAAAGATCCTTTGCGGCTGCAGTGATACCTGTCATCGAGAGTACCCTCGAATAGAGCTGCGCAGTAATGAGTAGCAAGAGTAGCGGCGCAGAGGTTCGACCGACCGAAACAATGACCTCCATCAACCCGCGAAGGCGCAGGCCTCGTAATACCGCAACAATCATAGAACCGACTGCGCCTACGCCAGCCCCTTCAGTCGGCGTGAAGGCTCCAAGCCAGATACCCCCAAGCGTCCCAACCACGAGTGCAAGCACGAGCAAGGTGCTCCAAGTTGCCATACGAATCGAAACACCCTCAGCTCCTGAGGGCTCGCCGCTTTTTCCGGTGACGGCCTGCGCTTGCTCACTTCGCGGCACGCCTTCCCCAAGGCGTGCCGGATTGGTCAATGCAACAAAAAACACGTAGGCACAGTAATAAATCACCAACAAGATCCCAGGAACAATGCCTGCAAGAAAAAGCCGGCCAATCGATTGTTCGGTAAGAATGCCCCAAACAATCATGAGCACGCTCGGCGGAATCAACATGCCAAGGCAAGCCGACCCAGCAACACATCCAAGCGCGAATCCCCGTTCATAGCCATGCCTGCGCATCTCCGGGTAGGCAATCCTTGAGAAGGCAGCCGCAGCAGCGATACTGACGCCGGTGACGAAGGCGAAAACAGCGTTGGCAAAGATGGTGGCTATTCCCAACCGGCCTGGCAAACGACCCAAGACGCGATTTACAAGCGCGAAGACATCACGTGCTGCGCCGCAGCGGGCTAAAAATTCGCCCATCAGCATAAATAAGGGAATCACGGCAAAAACATAGTCGCGCAAGGCTTCGTAAGCGGTATTCGAGACAAACTGCTTCACGACCTCGAGGTCGCCCTGCATCAGATAAATCCCAAAAGCTGCGGTGAACCCAAGTGCAATTGCAATGTGAACGCCACATAGCGTCAGAAGCAAAAGCGCGCCGACCACAAGAAACATCTCGGTCCCGTTAAACATGCGGAACCTCGCCCGCTTCCTCTCGAAGGCCAAAGATCTCAAAGACTGAAAGCGCAGCGATTAAATATTGGATCGTTACTAAAATACTGGAAGCAACGATCACAAAACGCGCGGGCCATACCGGTATCCTCAAAGCGCCCTCGCCTTCAAACTCATTGGAAACCCAGGCATGGATGGCGCCATCGACGCTACCCCAGGCAATCAGCGCAAAAAAAGCCGCGCCTGCCAGGTAGCCAAGCACCATCAGAGCACGTCTTAGCCACAAAGGACAAAGCTCAAGCACCACATCAACCCGGATCATTGAGCCAGACCGCACAGCATGGGAGGCTTGAAGAAAACAAATGATCACGATCGAGATCTCGACTATCTCTTTGGTTCCCTTAACAGGACTCAACCAGATGTCACGCCCAAGCACGTCGGCCACAACCAAAAAGCTCAAGGCAAACGCCAGGAGTGCCGCCAGCACCAGCATCGCCCTGGCCAAAAAATCATTAAGCCGAATCAACATCCTTAGCCTTGCGTCGGTCCCGGGTATCCGGTTCAATCAGCAATCGCTGAGGCTTCGAATAACAAGGCCTACTTAATCGCGTACCGAACCGGCCACTTGTGACCCAATTTTTCGGCTTCCTCAAGCGCCAATTTCAGGACCTGTGTGGCGGGCAGTCCCATTTTGTCGAGTTCAGTTGCTCGCTCCTGAGGCCAAGCGCGCAGCGAATTGGCCCAATCCACACGTACCGAATCAGGAAGGCTCCTGACCGTACCGCCAAGACTCTTGATTTGGTTGAGTTGTTGCGGATAGTTTTCCTTATTAACCGTTCCTGTCTTTGCCTCATACTCTTTTGAGACTTCTGCGATGATGGCCTGGACTTCTTTCGGCAAGCGGTTTAGCCTCGCGCGATTCATCGTTAGGCCATGCCAGGTAATCGCGCCAAAACCAATTTCGGTGTAGTACTTACCCTGTTCGTACAGTTTGAAGTTGACCCAGCCCGAGGGAAACATAATCCATCCTTGATAAACGCCCGTTTGCATCGCGGTGTAAGCCTCTGGTAGTGAAGATTGCACAGGCACCGCGCCAGCGTACTCAAGCCATTTGAGATTTAAACCGGCCCCAGCGAGCTTTCGCCCCTTAAGGTCAGCGACATTGTTCCACTCGAAGTTAGTACCCAAGTTGTAGCCATTGTCAGCGATAAGGGCGAGTAACACCTGGTTATATTTGTCCTCAAAGACCTTGGTCATGAAAGGAACTTTGTCGTAAACCGCGCGCGCCATTTTTACGCTGGTAACAGGATCCATGGTGCCAAAGGGGAGCATAACCTGAAAAGCGTGTAACGGTAGGTTAGAAGGTTCAAAACAAAAACAATAACCACCAATGTCCACAATGCCGGACTGTACGCCTTCGAGTGTATCGGCCACCTTGACCATCGAACCGCCGTAACCTTCAACGAACTCAATCGTATGTGACGTCCTATCCTTGACTCGTCGAGTTACCTCCGGAACAAAGAAGTTCTGCATGAGGTTCACGTAAGCGTTTGCCGATGGGTGTCCCGAGGCAATTCGCAAGCGGATCGTTTCAGCCTGTGCCAAACCGCCTAGGAGTAGGCCAGCGCACACGGTGATCATGGCGGCAAGGATGCCTGGCTTTTGCATCGAGTCCGAACGACCCGCCTGGGCGCTTGGAACTCGAATCGGGTTCCGATCAGTCGGGGCCTGCCGCAGCTGTCTGGTCGAATTCAGCGTCATCATCGTCTCCTGATAAATTATTTACGGGTGAAACATGCCGCTTAGTGTAGATTGCAACTGCTGGGCTGTGCAGGCTTCTTCGGACTTTGTCGCTCTTCTTTAGCGGTTTTCTGAGTTAAGCCAGCTGTTCGCCTATTCATTGTGGAACAACATCGGAGGAGTTTGGCCATGACTAACGCACATGCGGTGAGTATCAAGCAGCAGGGAGCGCCCGAGGAGATGATGGTCGAGCAAATCGACATTGCTGCGCCTGGCCCCGGTCAAGTACTCATTGAACAAAGCGCGATCGGTTTAAATTATCAGGACGTCTATCACCGTTCCGGTTTTTATCCGCTAACCCTGCCGTCAGGCCTGGGTACCGAGGCTGCTGGCGTCGTGATCGCTTGTGGTGATGGTGTCGAAGACGTGAAACCTGGCGATAGGGTTGCCTATGCCGGTGGTGCGCCAGGCGCTTACGCCTCGCACCGGATCATGCCCTGCGACCGATTGATCAGGCTTGACGACAGGCTTGATCTGGGCGATGCAGCACGGGTGTTGTTGAAGGGTATGACCGTCGAATATTTGCTCAATCGATGTGTCCCGCTTGGCCCTGGAAAGATCGCACTTGTCTACGCCGCAGCCGGTGGCGTTGGCTTACTCGCTGGCCAATGGGGACACCATCTTGGGGCAACGATGATTGGCGTTGCTCACGGCGAGGAAAAATGCGCGCTTGCTCGAGCAAATGGCTACAGCCATGTGATCGATCGCAGTCGTGAGGACCTTGCAGCACGCATCCGCGAATTGAGCGGCGGCAGGGGCGTCGATGTTGTCTACGATTCGGTTGGCAAGGCTAGTTTTGAAACCTCCATCCACGCGCTCAAACCGAGGGGAACCTTCGTATCCTTCGGCACGACAACAGGTGCACCACCAGCTGTTGAGGCGGCGCAATTGCAAAAACTAGGTTCGCTCTACTTTACCCGACCCACGCTTGTGACCTACACCGCATCGAGACAAGAATTGCTTGACAGTGCGGGCGCGGTTTTCAGCATGCTGCTCGACGGGCAGCTCCGCGTGCATCGCGGGTCAGATTACAAGCTTGAACAGGTTGTTCAAGCACACCATGATCTCGAATCGGGTAGAACCGCAGGATCGTGTTTGATAACGCCCTGATCGGGATTGTCACCTCGAGTGTTTCATCGATAGGAGGCACACCATGCCAGCTTACTGGATAGCTCGTTCACGTATCGACGATCCCGTTGAATACAAGAAGTATACCGATCTTGTTCCTGAAATCATTGCGAGCTTTGGCGGCAAAATCCTTGCGCGAGGTGGACCCTTTCGGATTATGGAAGGACCAGAAAATTTCACCCGATTTGTCGTGATCGAATTTCCCAGCATGGAGCGCGCCGTTGCCTGCTTTGAGTCGAAAGCCTATGTTGAGGCTGCAAGCTTTCGCCGCGCTGGCGCAGGCATTGTTGAAAATGTGATTGTTGAAGGCTTAAGCTAGGACGGATTGCTGGAAGCACTGGGTGTGGCGAATATCACCCCTTCACGGCGAAATGCTTCGATCGTTGAAAACTCGTAACCGAGCCCACGCATCAACTCAGGACCATCCATACCCAAGCGGGGTGGATCCGCTCGCAGCCCGAGACGCCTGTCATTCATGGTAATCGGCAATAGAACGGTTTGGGCAGCACGTCCATCGGGCAATTGCATCGGCACCAAGCCGCCCGAGTCGAGAAGATGGCGATCCTTCAGCAAATGCTCGGGTTTCTCAATCGGTGCGAAGGGAAGTCCTGAGGCTTCAAATCGTTGAGCAAGTTCGCCTGCCGAATATCGACTGAAAGCGTCGCGAAGTATGGGTATCAGGCGTTCGCGCTGCTGAACACGGTCGTTATTGGTTCTAAATGCTGGATCCTGATACAAGCGGTCAAACCCAAAGGATTCACAGAAGATTTGCCACTGGGTATCGCTGACCACGGCCAAAAAGATCTGCTCCTGGTCGCGCACTGTGAATACATCGTAGATGCCCCAGGCAGCAATTCGATGGGGCATGGGTGCAGCGGGCTTGCCGGTCATCGAAAACTGCATCATATGCTGTGCGACCAGGAAGACATTGTTTTCAAACAAGGCAGACTGCACATGCTGTCCGATGCCCTTGTTTTCGCGCTCACGCAGGGCGGCAAGAATCGCAATGGCAGCGAACATACCACCCATAATGTCGTTAACACTTGAACCGGCACGTAAAGGGTCGCCTTTTCGCCCTGTCATGTAGGCGAGTCCCCCCATCATCTGCACAACCTCATCGAGCGCGGTTCGGTGCTGATAAGGACCCGGCAAAAAGCCTTTTAAGCTTGCATAGATGAGCTGCGGGTGACGTGCGCGAACTTGCGCGGCTCCGAGTGAGAATTTATCGAGGGTGCCTTGCTTGAAGTTTTCAATCAAGACGTCTGCACTGCTTAAGAGCGCTTCAACAATCTCGAGACCTTTATCGCTCTTGAGATTCACAGCGATGCTTTTCTTATTACGGTTAAACAAGGGGAAAAAGCCTGCCCCTGAACCGATGAGTTTGCGTGTGCTATCACCTTCGATCGGCTCAAGCTTGATCACTTCAGCACCGAGATCGGCAAGCACAAGCCCGCAGCTTGGGCCCATGACCATGTGTGAAAGTTCGAGTACCCTGATGCCGGCAAGTGGCAGATCATGGCCAGCGCCATCAGCGGTTCTTGTTTCATTGCCCGCCTTGCGCGATCGGCCCGGGCTTAAGCTTATATCTTTTGTCGAAGCCGCGACGAAATGCTTCGGCAAGCCAGCTTCAGGAAGCATGCCGTAGAGTGGTTCGCCGGGAAGCCCTCGTTTTAGCGCTTCACGCGCAGCCATTAAACGGTTCAGATCAATGCCGGTTCTTACGCCCATCGACTCGAACATGAAAACAAGGTCCTCGGTAACCACATTGCCTGAAGCACCCGGGGCATAAGGGCATCCACCAAGACCTGCCATGGAACTGTCAAAGGTACGAACGCCCTCCTCAAAAGCCGCCAAACAATTGGCCAAACCAAGCCCTCGGGTGTTGTGCAAATGTGCAGCGCCAGTCTTGACGCCAATGGCCTCACGAACACGGCGAAAGAGCCTGCGAATTTGCGCCGGGTTTGCATAACCGGTGGTATCTGAGAGTCCCGTTTCATCGGCGCCGCAGGCCGCAAGCGCACAAGCAAGCTCGAGCACCTCGTCTTCGGGCACCTCGCCCTGTATCGTGCAACCAAAAGCTGTGGCCACGTTCGCTTCAATATGAACGCCTGGCGCATGGGCATTGCGGTAGGCAACAATCTGAGCCACCTCCGCGATCATTTGTTCACGTGATTTGCGCACATTGGCCATGGCATGCGCCTGGCTTGCGGACACCGGGATCGTCAGCTTGTGTACGCCCGCGGCAATTGCAGCCTGCGCACCCTTCAGGTTGGGCACCAAGGCCATGACCGTGAGGCCAGGTAGCTTGAGCGCGTGTTGAACCACTTCGGTAGCGTCGGCAAGTTGAGGCAACAAACGCGCAGGCACAAAGGAGCTCACCTCGATTTCTTGAACACCTGCAGCATGAAGCGCAGTAATCCAGGCGATTTTATCGATCGTCGGCATGAAAGCCTTGACCGACTGAAGCCCATCGCGCGGTCCCACTTCACTGATTAAAACCGATGCATTCATCTATTATGCTATCGCGAACGTTATTATTTATACCAATCCCTGACGCCGGCGACAAATCGATTAACCCCTTCAACCACGGTTTCTGGTGCAAGTGCCCCGTAGGACAGACGCTGAACGTTGCGAAGCTGGGTATCGCTTAAACCAAAAGCAAACCCAGGCACACAGGCAACCTTGTGTTCTCTGGCCAGAAAGTGATTGAAGGCAAGGGGATCCTCAACCCCTGGCAGCGAAACCAGCACATAAAAGGCACCCTGTGTGGGATGAAAATCGGCAAGCGGCCTGAGGGGGGACAAAATGTCATACACTTTAGATCGTACTTTCGACAGATGATTCACTTGCTCGTCGATGGATGCCCGAGGACGGTTAAGCACCTGCAAAGCGAGAAGTTGCGAAATCACCGGCGCGCAAATCAGATTCGTATCCTGAACCTTGTTCATCGCTTCATGCAAATGCTCGGGGTAAACAACATAGCCCACCCGCCAGCTCGCCATACCGTAGTTCTTTGAAAATGAAAAAAACGACAAAGTATGCTCGCAAGCGCTCCCGGCGCTTGCAGCCGAATAGTGCTTAGCACCTTCATAGGTGAAGTACTCGTAGGCTTCATCCGAAAAATGATAAAGACCATAGCGTTTACAGAGGTGATTGATGCGAGCGAGGTCTTCCGGGCGGTACACCACACCGGTGGGATTATTCGGTGAAACAGTAACAATCGCGCGGGTTTTCGGGCTGATCGCGGCTTCGATGGCTTCGATATCAAGTTGATAATCTTCAAGGCTGGGGACCGCAACCGGCACAGCATCGCACATTTTGACGGCCATTTCCTGATTGAAATAATAAGGAAGCGGCAAGATAAACTCATCGCCCGGATCGGCAACAGCAAGCACGGCGTTTAAAAACGCCATGTTACTGCCCGCGGTCACCATGATTCGGTAGCCGTTGGCGATGTCGACCCGATTAACCGCTTCAAGCTTCTTTGTGAGCGCATCAGTCAGTGCAGGCAAACCCGAAACCGCCTGGTACTTATTCAATTGCAAGTCAGCCATCAAGCCTGGCAGACGCGCAACATCGTCAGCTGGCGGCCCGTAGCTCACCACACCCTGGCCAAGCGAGATACAGCCAGGATTGTCCCTGACCATCGCTGCAATCGTTGGAATGATCGGGAGTTCCACCGCGTCGATCCGCTTTGATGCGCGTCGCAGCATCGCTGGCTGATCGCTCTGGTCAAGCATCCTGTCTGGCGATTTCACTCGATCGCCTTCCAAAAGGTGTCCTTATGAATCAGCTTGCCAGCTTGAAACCGAAAAATATCGCAACCGTTAAGCTCGAGTTTGAGACCGCTGCGCTGATTGGTGCCGGTCACGATCCAATATGAGACCGCATACTGGCCACAGGCGCTTACAAACCGGTACTGAGGATGCCAGTACATGTCAGGAATATAGGAGAAGCGCTCGCGCAAAAAATCGCCAATCGCCTTTTTGCCTTTCAGTTCGATGCCCTCTTTGACCGGCCCGCGTGCCGTGGCAAAAACACCATCCTCTGCAAAGTATTCAAGAATACGGTCGACATCACGGCTATTGAACGCCGCCTCGATTTCAGCCACAAGGGCTTCGCTTACTGCTTGTGCCATCTTGATTTCACTCCTTCAAACGCTAAAAACTGCGTCCATGGCATTGACCCGAATCCATCATCGATCCAGAGTCGGCCTGTGAGACGGTCCGGTTTTTGACTTTACAACAGCATCGCAGGCGATCTTCAGGATCACCCCTGTGCTGCGTTACGCCTTTGCTGTAAATCCTTCCTTAGAATGCAGCGGATTGATGCTCGCTTAGGAAGGTTGATATGGCTTCAAAGACAACAAGGACACCGGCAACGCGTCGCAAAAAACTTGAGCATTATGCCGATGCCAAACCAGATCAAAGCTGGCCGCGTGAACTTTATGCCTTGCTGAAAACGCAAAACATTCAGCAGCTTGCGCTCGTACCCGATGCGGGCCACGCGCCGCTGATCAAGCTTTGCGAGGCTGACCCGAGCATGACCATGGTGCGGCTCACCACCGAGGAAGAGGGTGTTGCCCTTTTAGGCGGCGCTTGGCTCGGCGGACAGCGTGGGGTTTTGCTCATGCAAAGCTCGGGGGTCGGTAATTGCATCAACATGCTGAGTCTTTCAAGCATGTGTCAGTTCCCTTTATTGATGCTCATCACCATGCGGGGTGATCATGGGGAATTTAATGCTGCGCAAATTCCCATGGGCCAGGCGACGCAAACGGTCCTGGAGGCCATGGGTGTGATTGTGAAGCGCGCCGACGCAGCCGATGAGGTCATCGAAGCGGTTGAAGGTGCTATGAAACTTGCCTATAACGGTTATCGCGCCACAGCCGTCTTGCTCGGGCAAAAGCTGTTGGGTGCCAAAGACTTTCGCAAACTTGCTCAAGCGGCTTAGTGACCATGGCTAAACAACTCAAAAGGCGCAAGGTTGTTGAAACCTTGCTTGCAGAACGCGGCGACCTGTTGGTGATTGGCGGACTCGGCGCGCCCGCTTGGGACATTACCGCAGCCGGCGATCATGCTAATAATTTCCCGATGTGGGGCGCCATGGGCGGCGCTGCTGTGCTGGGCCTCGGGCTTGCCTTGGCACAACCCAAAAGGCAGGTGCTTGTGGTGACTGGCGACGGTGAAATGCTCATGGGCATCGGTAGCCTTGCCACCATCGGCATCAGCAAGGCGCCTAATTTAAGCATTGTCGTGCTCGATAATGAGGCTTACGGCGAAACCGGCCAACAGGATACGGCAACAAAACATGGGGTGAGTCTGTCGGGGATCGCGAGAGCCTGTGGCATTAAGGACTGTCGCGATGTGAGGACGATGGAAGAAGTCAAGGCACTTCGTGATCGCATTCATGAGAAAAGGGGCAGTCTTTTTGCGCAAATCAAGATCGATCCTGAAAAAATGCCACTGGTGCTACCGCCACGTGACAGTACTTATATCAAAAACCGCATGCGGATCTCAATTCTTGGCGAAGCGGCGCTTCACGATTAGCCCAGCGTCTGATTGATGTCAAACCTTCAGCGCTGCTAAATGCAGCGGCCTTGGCTGATGTTTGAAGTAGGTAAGCGGTCGACAGGGGATATTGATGCGAATTGCTGTGATGGGAGCGGGCGCCGTCGGGGGCTATTTCGGCGGCATGCTCGCGAAAGCGGGCCATTCGGTCTGCTTTATTGCGCGTGAGCGTCAGGTAAATGCCATCGCTGCCGGCGGACTCACGATTCGAAGCGCCAACTGGGAAAGCACCTTAAAGCTGCCGCAGATTCAAGTGAGCAGCGACCCGAGCCACTTAGGCGACGCCGAAGGTGTTTTGCTGTGCGTTAAATCGACCGATACAGAACATGCGGCGCTCCAGATGCGAGCCCATTTACCTGAAGACTGCTGGGTGATGAGTCTGCAAAACGGGGTTGACAATCCGATTCGCGCTCAGCAAGTGCTCGGTCGCCTGGTGATCCCAGCGGTTGTTTATGTTGCGACCGCCATGCCTGAACCGGGACTTATTCAGCATTTCGGACGCGGCGATTTAGTCATCGGGCCACCGTCTGAGGCGCAGCAACAGCTTGCCATGGCGTCCAGCGCAGTCGCCATGCAACCCAACACCGTTAGTGCAGCCCTGCTTGAGGAAATTCGAGCTTGCTTTAGCGCGAGCGGCATTCCTGTGGAAGTCAGCCAGCAGGTTCAACAGGCGCTCTGGGCCAAACTCTTGGTGAATTGCACTTACAACGCGATATCGGCCCTCGCCCAGGTCGACTATGGCACGCTCGCAGCCAACAGCGCGATCCGGCAAACCATGCGTGCCGTGATTGAGGAGGTGGTCGCCGTGTCGGTCGCTGCCGGCGTGGGGCTGGATCTTTCCGATGCTGTACAGATTTGTGACAAGATTGCGCAGGCCATGCCGAAGCAACTTTCCTCAACCGCCCAGGATATCGCCCGCAAGAAACCTTCTGAAATTGATCATCTCAATGGTTTTGTGGTCCGCGAAGGTCAGCGGCTATCGGTCGCGACCCCGGTTAATCAAAGCTTGTATGGCTTGGTGAAACTCATTGAATCAGCGTTCAACGAGGCCTGAGCCCCAAAGACTTCCGGCGGCTTTTCGCGACTGGCTTTGCGACATCGCTTGGTGCCAAGCCGAGGAAATCATTGACGCGGTTCCCCTTGAGGGCGGTGTTTCCTCGGACATCTGGCGATTCGAACGCGAAGGCAAATCCTACTGTGTGAAGCGTGCTTTAGGCCGACTCAAAGTGGCTGCCGTCTGGGAGGCACCCATCTCAAGAAATGCCTCCGAAGCCGACTGGATGCGATTTGTCAACCGTGTCGATCCCAGTTATGCCCCGGCCTGTCTGGCCAATGATGCGAAAAAAGGCATGTTGTTGATGCCTTATCTGCCCCACGCCGACTATCCGCTGTGGAAACAAATGCTATATCGCGGCCATTGCAGCGCTGATGATGCAAGGGCCGTGGGCGTTCGTTTAGCTCACATTCATGGGCAGGCTGCAAAAGAACCCGAACTGCTTGCGGCCTTCGACAATATGCCAGTTTTTATTGCCATCCGTCTTGAGCCTTATCTGCTTGCAACAGCTGAAAATCATCCGGACCTAAAGGCATTATTGCTCGAACTCGCCGGGCTCGCCGCCCAAGGCAGACATAGCCTTATTCACGGTGACGTCAGTCCAAAGAATATTTTGCTCGGACCTGATGGACCGGTATTTCTTGATGCAGAGTGTGCCTGCTGGGGTGATCCCGCTTTTGATCTTGCCTTTTGTCTTAACCATCTCTTGCTCAAACGACTCTGGATGCCCGCGCATCTTGAGTTATATCGATCCAGTTTTTCCCAACTCGTCGAAGGCTATCGCTGCGCCTTTAATCAGTACCAGGCCTGGGAAAGCTGGGATAGTCTTGAGCAACGGGTAGCCAAGCTCTTGCCCGCCTTGGCCCTGGCACGCGTTGACGGTAAATCACCCGTTGAATATCTGACGAGCGCCTCGCAAAAAGATCTGGTTCGAAGGCTTGCCCGCAAGGCCCTGGCTGCTGCTACGCTTTGCCTTGAGGATATCAATGCGCAATGGGGCGCGTCAGGCCTGCGCTAGGGCCAGATCTGAATCCCATCAGGCATGCGAAAGGCGACAAAGGGACAAGATGAAAGAGGCCAGCATTATCGAGCTTCACGCTCGGCGAATTTGGGATAGCCGCGGACGCCCGACGATTGAGGCGCAGGTCGAACTCGATGATGGCAGCGTCGGCCTGGGACAAGCGCCAGCAGGGGCATCAACAGGACGACACGAAGCGATCGAGCTTCGTGATGGCGAGCAAGATCTTGATCATGGCGGCTACGATGTTCAGCAGGCCTTAAAACAGTGCCAAAGCGTGCTCCGGCCGAGACTGCTTGGCCTAGCGGCCAGTGACCAACCGCTTGTGGATCAATCCTTGATCGATGCAGATAAAAAAGCCAATAAGGCCATGATCGGCGCAAACACCACCATCGCCGTCTCAATCGCCTGCGCGAAGGCCGCAGCCTTGTCCAAAGGCCTGCCCCTATTCGAGCATCTCGCCGCCGCCATGCCTGAGGCGAGCAAACAAAAGAACCATCCGGATGATCGATGGCAACTGCCTCTACCACAGATCCAGATTTTTGGAGGCGGCGCGCATGCGGGCCGGCGCATCGATATTCAGGATCTGATGATCACATGCCCTGCTGCAGACTCGGTGGCGCAAGCGCTGTCATGGACCGCCAGGGTGTATCGCGCCGCGGGCGAAGTGATGCGCAAACGTCGCGCCAGCTTCGGGGTTGCCGATGAAGGCGGTTGGTGGCCCGATTTTCAACGCAACGAAGAAGCACTTGATTGTCTGGTGGAAAGTATCGAGATCGCTGGGCTAAGACCAGGCGAACAGGTTTGGATTGCACTCGATATCGCAGCCACCCAATGGTTTGACAAGGGGGCTTATCAGCTTGCGCTTGAAGGGCATGAACTCGATGCAGCGGCAATGATTGAGATGTTGGGTGATTGGGCCAGGCGCTATCCGATTGCATCGATCGAAGACCCCCTGGCCGAAGATGACAGTGACGGCTTCATTGACTTTACCAAGGCACTTGGCCATCGCTTACAAATCGTGGGCGACGATTTTCTGGTGACCAGCGCAGAACGCATCAAAAAGGCCGCAAGCATCGGGGCTGCCAATGCTGTCTTGCTTAAGCCCAATCAAAGAGGAACGCTTAGTGAAACCTTGCAAGCCTGGCTGGCGGCCAAGGCAGTCGGCTATCAAGGGATCGTATCCGCCCGCTCTGGAGAAACCGAGGATCAAAGCATTGTGCATTTGGCGCTGGCCTGGCAGGTTCCTCAACTTAAAGTTGGATCGTTCTCACGAGGCGAACGCATGGTTAAATGGAACGAATTACTCAGGCTTGAAGATCAGCTTGGTGAGCGGGCCGTTTTTGTTGGTGCAAAAGCAATAGCAAGCATAGGGAGTCGATGATGATAAAAGTCTGGGGGCGACGCAATTCCATCAATGTGATGAAAGTGCTCTGGATCTGTGATGAGCTCAGCTTGGCGATCGAACAAATCGATGCAGGCCTGCAATACGGGATCGTCGACACGCCCGAATACGGGGCGATGAACCCTAATCGGCGCGTACCCACCATCGACGATAACGGCACCATACTTTTTGAATCGAATGTGATTTGCCGGTATCTGGCCGTGAAACATCGACGCGACGACTTGATGCCAGAAGATCCTGTGCAACGCTTTAGCGTCGAGCGCTGGATGGACTGGGCTTCGATCAGCATCAGTCAAGGGATGACGCCTTTGTTCTGGCAGCTTGTCCGGACCCCCGAAGCAAAACGAAACGCAGCAGCCATCTCAAACGCTATTGCCGAATCAGAGCGATGCATGCGCATTATCAACGGTCAGCTTGAAAAAACAGGTTTTATGCATGGCGATCGATTCACGCTGGCCGACGTCCCGACCGCGGCCTTTGTGCATCGATGGCTCAAACTACCGATCGAACATCCTGCCCTGCCTGCGTTGGAGGACTACTATCAGCGTATGCTCAAGCGCCCCGCTTATCTGAAGCATGTCGCACTTGCGTTGACTTGATCAACAGAAGGTATTGGATTGATCAAAAGCTAGCTGCCGGCAGTGATACCGTGTTCCTTGATGACCTTGGCCCAGCGGCTGATTTGTTCATCAAGAAATTTACCCAGTAGCTCAGGCGAGGACAGGCTGAGGTTCATACCCTGATTCGTGAGGCGTTCCCTCACAGCAGGCTCTGAGAAAATTTTTGCGAGCTCGTTATTCACGCGAGCAACGATTTCGGGCGGTGTTTTTGCCGGTGCGAACACGCCCCACCAGGCCAAAGCTTCAAAGCCCGGGAGGCCTTGTTCAGCGACCGTTGGCACATCCGGCAAGACAGGATCGCGTTTTGCCGAGGTTACAGCGAGCGGAAAAAGTGTTCCAGCCTTGATATGGCTTGAGAAAAGCGCGGTGGTTGCCATCGCGGTCGGAATATGTCCTGCGATCGCATCCTGAGCGAGTGGGCCGCCGCCCTTGTAGGGCACATGTTGCATGGGGAACTTCATTTGCGAGGAAAGGCTGGTCATCGCAAGCTGAGCAAGACTACCCGAACCAATCGTTCCATAATTTACACCACCAGGTGAGGACTTTGCCGATTTGACCAAGTCGGCAAAGCTGCGCTGGGGTTGCGATTTATGCGCGACGATTACCATCGCGCCGGTGGCAATCAGCATAACCGGTGAGAGATCGTTACGCGTATCAAAGGGCATATTGGGAATCAGACTAGGATTGGTCCCATGCGTATCAAAAACAAAGACAAAGGTGTGGCCATCGGCCGGGGCCTTGGCCGCTGCCAGTGTCCCGATGGATCCATTGCCACCCGGGCGATTCTCAACGAGCACTTGGGTACCGAGCGCCTGCGATAAAGGCTGAGCCACAAGTCTTGCGAGCTGGTCCGTCGTACCGCCTGGCGGAAAAGGAGAAATCAATCGAATCGGTTTCCCGCCGGGCCAGCCAGCCGCTGACTGTGCGAGAACCTGCGTGCTCATGGCGCCAAACCCGAGGCTTAGGGCGAGCAGACTGGTACCGAAAGCCTTCAACGTGGCTCTTGTCAGTACTTGGCTTTTTCCTGATCGATGCTTGTTGTTATATCGCATGGCCATAACGAAGTCTCCTCGTGACATGTCACAGATCTGTAGGTCTTACCAGCGATCATAGCCCGATCGCTAAATCCAACCACCGGCAAAGGGAAATGCCTGGCCTGCGAAGAAATTGACCTCGCGCGAAGCAAGAAACACCGCAAACAAGGCGTCCTCTTCAGGGCTTGCAAGCCTTCCCAAGGGCACCTCGCGCTTTAAACGTTCTTGAAATGCGGGCAAAGCCTGAACCTCGGGGGGATAGTAAGTTGGGTTTTCAACAAAGTTTTGCGCGATCAGATTCACATGAATCTGGTGCAAGGCCATCTCAACCCCAACGGCGCGAACCCAAGAAAGCTGCGCCCCACGCGCTGCGGCATAGCTTGAAACATTGCGCTGCCCCCGCAAAGCGGTCGCACTGCCCATGACCAGTAATTTGCCGCGCTTGCGTTCGATCATCCCAGGCAAGAATCCTCGTGCGATCCGCGGCAGCGGATCGACAAGCGCACCGAAAACTGAACGCCATTCCGCGTCGTCAACCTGATGAGCACGGGTGATCGGCGAAGGAACGGCTAAATTCGCAATCACCACATCGATGGGTTCATGCTCGACCGCCGCGCGAATACTTGTTGCAAACGTACTGACATCGCTCGGATCGCTCTCGTCGGCGATCACTCGGGCGCCATGGTCCTGAAAACATCTGCAAAGCACCGGACCCATGAAATCCTTTGCTTGGGTGATGAAAACCCTTTGATCCTTTAAGCTGTCGCCAATACGAACCATGGCCGATCGCTCCTTTTATTGATCCGATGATTGCTGAATGGTTGATCTATCCTACCGCGATCGCCGCAGGTTTATTGGGCGGTGTCATTGGTTTTGGAACGAGCATTATGTTGATGCCCTTGCTGGTGCATCTTTACGGTCCGATCAAAACCATACCGATTGTTGCGCTGATCGCCATCGTTGCCAACGGCAGCCGGGTCTTGCTGTGGTGGCGACTCGTTGATTTCAAAGCCATGCTTTATTTCAGTCTCAGCGCAGTCCCGGCCGTGGTGCTGGGTGCAAACACCTTGGTCCAACTGACACCCCGCTTTGTCGAAATCTGTTTGGGGCTTTTTCTCATGATGATGATCCCCATGCGTCGCTGGCTGGGGCGACAGGCAATTCGCCTAAAACCGCCACAGATGTTGTGGGTCGGCGCGGTGATCGGCTATCTGAGCGGGATCGTCGCCACCACAGGGCCCCTCAATACACCCTTCTTTTTAGCGCTTGGGCTAAGCAAGGGTGCGTTTCTGGGCACCGAAGCGGCAGCCTCGCTGCTGATGTTCGCTGCCAAGGGCCTGCGTTTTCATCAACTCGATGTGATCGATCTTCAGGCAGTAAGCCAGGGTTTGTTGATTGGTGGCTTTGTCTTTGCTGGGTCAACCTTATCCAAACGCATCGTGCTTGCCCTTTCGGAACAAACATTCATGCGCCTGATGGAGGCGGTGATGCTTTTTTCCGGATTGAGCATGCTGATCCTGGCCATCACTTCATGACCAGGCCTGCTGCTATCGAATCAATGACAATGCCTCATCAAGGGCATCCGCTTGATCAAAACCTTGAAAGGCTTCGAGCATGGCCATCATCGCTTGGGTTTGCTCTAACCCGCCGATAGCCTGGGAATCGTCATCGCTTATTGCACCCCGCCTCATGGCATCGGCCGGACCAAACCCGGGCATCGCCGGCGCACCATGCTTCATGGCTTGCCAGGCTCTTATCCGGGCGGGCTGCCGTTCGCGGTGCAATCTCATGATGGTGCGTTGTTCGGGCGAGAGTTTTTCGTGGAGCGCCTTCACCAGCAGGGCTGTTTGATCGAGTTGGTTTGCCTGATCCCGCAATCGTTGTGCCCTTTGCACAAGCGCCTCATCAGGGTTGAGGTTTTGCTGGATGAGGCCAGGCGACTCTGGAGCGCTGCGCGCAGCAGCATGACCAGGCACGCTTTGCATCATGGCAGCGCGCTTTGCTTTCATCTGTTCAGCAGCCTGTTGTGCCCGTGAGATGAGGTGATTGCGCAAAGCTTCCCAAGCTGCCTGTTGTTCCGCTTTAAGATGAAGATCATTTCCCAGCCGATCAAGCCGCATTGTCAGGGCGCTTACCGGGTCTACCCTGTGTTGATGCATCATCCGCCTGCGGTGCTGTTGGCCATGCACATCATGCATTGATCGCATGTCTGACAAATAAGGTATGCCCGGCGCAGCAGGTGCAACAGGGGCTTGCGGTGAACTTGGCATGGTCTGGGCAAAGCTGGTGGTCAGCACCAGAGCGCAAGACATCCCTAACAGGAGCGCAGGGCCTAATGGTGTTCTTGTTCGCATAAAGCATCCTCATGATTGTTATCAGTGGGTTTTCGGAATCCGTCTTAGCTGACACAATGGTGGTTCATCAACCAAAAAGTTCCTGGAGCACACTTGGCTACTGACACCACGCTTGACGCAGAGACTTTGGCGTTCATCGAATCGATTCACAACGGAAAAGCGCTTGACACCATCCGAGCCCAGGCCGACGCTGATGATCAAGAACTTGTAACGAGCGCTTACCTTGCGCGTTTGCTTCGCCAAAGTATTCATCAGCAACCCGAACTTGCCTTTGAAGAGCACCGGACCGCCTCCATGGTCGCGAGTATGCTTCGCATGTGGGGCTACGACGTGTACCAAGGGATTGGTAGGACGGGTGTTGTCGGTGTTATGACCTTTGGATCTATGAGTCAAGACGCTGCTCACAAGACACGCGGCTTTGGCTTTCGCGCTGACATGGATGCTCTACCGATTCAAGAACAAACGGGAAGGACTTATGCAAGTCGACGCCCCGGCATCATGCATGCTTGCGGTCACGATGGCCACACCGCAAGTCTGCTCGGTGCAGCCCGCTTGATCGCCCAACGCAAAGCAGGCGGCGCATGCGAACACTGGTCTGGTCGTCTGAATCTAATTTTCCAGCCTGCCGAAGAAAATGGTCAGGACGGGGGCGGTGCGATGGCCATGGTCAGGGACGGCCTGTTTGATCGCTTTCCCTGCGATCAGATCTTTGGCATGCACAATGCCCCGACGGTAGCGCTCGGACGGGTGCAATTGCGCCCCGGTCCAATGATGGCCTCAAGCGACCGTGTCGATGTACTCATCAGCGGGAAAGGGGGACATGCCGCCTTTCCTCACAGCACGATTGATCCCACGGTGGCTGCGGCCTCGGTCGTCATGGCCTTGCAAAGCATTGTGTCGCGCAATATCGATCCCTTCGCAAGTGCGGTGATTTCTATCGGAAAGCTTATTGCCGGGGACAAAGGTACCCATAACGTGATTCCGCAAGAGGCCAGACTCGAACTCAGTGTGCGATCGCTCGATCCGAAGACCCGGGATTTACTTGAGCAACGCATGCATGAACTCATCAAGCTTCAGTGCGAAAGCTTTGGATGTGCTGCGACGGTGAACTACCGCAGAGGCTATCCAGTCTTGGTCAATCATCCTGCAAGCAGCGCATTGGTCGAGCAAGTTGCCAGGGAATGTTTTGGCGACGCAATGGTTGACGGGCAAACTCCGCCCATTGCTGGTAGCGAGGATTTCGCCAGCATGCTCGAAGTCAGGCCGGGTTGCTATTTCCTCATGGGTAATGGTGACGCGCCAGGCACATGCATGGTTCATCATCCAGGATATGATTTCAATGACGATTTACTGCCTGCATCGATTCGCATGTGGACCGCTCTGGCACAAAAACTGCTGGCGCATGGCTAAATGGCTTATCGCCCTTTTCTTTGCGCTTGGTTCAGGCCTGGCCATGGCGATTGAAGAGCCGTCGTACAAAAGCTTGTTGCAAGAAGATCGCATGGAACTGCGGTCTTATGCGCCCTTTACCGTTGCTGAGGTCCAGGTGCAAGGCAGCTTCGATGAGGCCTCACGCCGCGGCTTTCGGCTGATTGCTGATTATATTTTTGGCAACAATCAATCGATTACCCAACCCGATCGTTCTGAAAAAATCGCCATGACGGCCCCGGTCACCGTCGAACCAGACCCTGGTACACAGGGTGAACAATGGCGCATGCATTTCGTGATGCCCTCGAGTTATCGCTTGCAGACCCTGCCCAAACCGAATAACAGTGCGGTGCGACTTCGCGAAGTGAGCGAGGGGCTTTTCGCAGTCATCCGGTTTTCCGGCTTTACCACCGAGTCAGCCATCGCCACGCGCAGCGAAGAACTTCAGCGATGGATTCAATCCAAAGGTTGGATCAGCACAGGCAGCGCACAAATCGCAAGGTATAACGATCCTTTCACGCTGCCCTTTAACCGGCGCAATGAAATCCTGATCCCGGTCAAACGGCCCTAGCACAGAGAACCTTGCAGCAGCCTGAGCTGTCGATCGGCGATCGCGTCACAAAAATAGCTGTTTTGCTCAGAAAGCAGGATGGATTGACCCGCTTGCTTCATGGCCAGGATCGCTTGCGCCATGCTCTCGACGATCTTCGGTGCCACGCCCTCAGACGGTTCATCGAGCAACAAGAGTAAGGGCTGACCCATCAGTGCTCTTGCGATCGTGAGCATTTGCTGCTCGCCGCCTGACATCTGTCCTGCAGGCCGCCTGAGCATTGACCCAAGGGCCGGAAACAAGGTCAACACGGCATCAAGATCCCAGGCCTGTCGGCCGCTTGCTTGCGCAGGCATCGGACCACGCCTGCCTGCCTTTAATACCTGCCTGCCCAGTTCAAGATTTTCTGCGACAGTGAGGCTTGTGAATATCCGGCGATCTTCCGGCACAAGCGCAATACCGAGCGCAGCAATCTCATGGCTTGGAAGTGATTTCAAGGACTGGCCCTTGAAGCGAATCTCACCTTCCCAGCGATCGATCCAGGAGACAATTGACCTCAGCGTGCTTGATTTACCCGCCCCGTTGGGGCCAACCAGGGCAAGTACTTCGCCTTGCCGCAAAAAAAAGCTGATGTCGAAGAGGACTTGCGCCGCACCGTAAAAGGCACAGAGTTTGCTGACCTCAAGCAATGGCTTCTTCGTCAAGGCCATGACTCAGTGGCTGGCGCTGGTAGCACTTTTTTCGTCGACGACGCGATGCTGATGCCGTGAGGACAGAATTGCCTCGAGGTTAAGACTCCCGAGATAGGCTTGCCTGACTTCAGGATCTTTTGCAATCACTTCAGCACTGCCTTGGGCAATCAATCGGCCCCGGTGCATCACCATCAAGCGATCTGCAAAGCCAAAAACCACGTCCATCGCATGCTCGGTTAAGAGAACGGCCAGTTGCTCTTGCCGCGTCAGCGTCTCGACCAAACGCATCAAGTCCTGGCGCTCAGCCGGGGGCAGCCCGGCGGTTGGCTCATCCATGAGCAGCAGCGCCGGACGCTGAGCAAGCACCATGGCAAGCTCGAGCCTTTTCAGATCGCCGTAGGACAACTCATGCGCAAAACGCTCAGCAAGCGCATCAAGATGCAGGCGCTTGAGCCAATCGAGCGCAAGCGACGAATTCTTGATGGAGACCGGTTCAAGCCAGTCCAGCCCGCGAAAACTCATGCAGCGCTCGGCAAAAAGCAAATGGTCAATCACTCTCAGCGCGGGATAGATGGCAGTAACCTGAAAGGTTCTTGCCATCCCCAGGCTTGCCCGCCTGATTGAATCGGCCTTGGTGATGTCTTGACCACGGAGCAAAATACTGCCTTGATCAGGCGTCAAATGCCCATGAAGCAGATGAAAACAAGTGGTTTTGCCTGCACCGTTTGGTCCAATCAAGGCCAATAACTCGCCCCTTGCGAGCGAAAAGCTGAGTTCATCGACCGCTTTCAAGCCGCCGAAAGCTTTACAAAGCCGCCGGGCCTGCAATATCGGCATCGTGGACGAAACGCCCTGAGCCATCGCCTCCATTGCGACTTGACCCTTCATCGTCGCGCCACAAAAGGATTAACAGGCCTAAAGGCGCTTAAACCCCCTGGCCAAAGCAGGACAAGCCCTAACAACATCAGCCCGAGCACTCCCCGCCAATAGTCCCAGTCTCTGGCGAGCCAGTCCTGCAAAACAGTCAAGCTCAACGCGCCCCAGAGCGGACCCCACACGCTTTGCAAACCACCAAGCAAAACCATCACCAAGATATCCACGGAACGACTGATGGATAAAAGATCGGGCGCAATGCTTCCCTTTGAAAAGGCGAACAAGGCACCTGCAAGCCCTGCAAGCCAGGCAGCACTCACAAATGCAAACCACTGCAGCGGCTCCTTGGCAAGCCCCTGTGCTTGAAACCTGAGCGGCGCATCACGTGCAGCGCGCAAAGCAAGCGCCCAATAGCTGCGATGCATGCATCTTATTATATAGAACGATATAATGAGTAAAAACAAAACAAAATAAGCAAAGACACGTCGCTCTGCAAATATGCCCTCAGGCCAGATGCCAACCAGACCGTTACTGCCACCTGCAAAATCGTCCCATTGGAAAATCACCGACCAAACGATTTGCGCAAAGGCCAGTGTCAACATTGCGAGGTAAACACCGCTCAGCCGGATACAGGCACTGGCAAAAAGCATCGCCAAAGTTGCGGCAATCCAAGGTGCGAGCAAAACACTGGCCAGAAACCCCCACTTGAGCTTCAAACTCAACAGGGCTGCGGCATAGGCGCCAGCACCGAAGTAAGCCGCATGGCCAAAAGAGTGCAATCCGGCTGCCGACATCATCCAATGCAAGGAGGCCGCAAGCATGATCATCAACATGATATCAATAACTAGAACGATACCATAATCCCTCGGACCCGAGAAGCCGATTGCCAGACCTGTCAGCACGATGCCCACAAACAAGATCGAAAGCTGCAGGCGACTCAGTGGACGCGGCGCTGTCTCCGGGCGATGCACTAAACGGGGAAGGCTCAAGGCCTTGCCCATCAAACCCCATGGCCGAATGATCAGCACCAAAGCCATGATCAGGAATTCCACCACAAGCGTGAGCTTGGGTAAGGCAAACTCAATCCCGAACCAGGTCACAGTACCGGCCCAAGCACAAAGCGCCTTGGTCATACCGATACAAAGCGAGGCTAAAAAAGCACCGGGTATTGATCCAAGCCCGCCGACCACCACGACCACAAATGCGTCGCCGACAACCTGCAAGTCCAAGGCCAAATGTGCAGGCTCACGCGGCATTTGCAGCGCGCCCGCAAGCGCTGCCAATGCTGCCCCCAAAGCAAACACCGAAGCCATCAGGGCTGGCTGATTCACACCGAGTAATGCACACATATCGCGGTCTTCGCTTGCTGCCCGGACACAGAGTCCCCAATGACTATATCGAATTAATGCCCATAACAAAGCAAGCACCAGTGGTCCGATGGCGATCAGCATCAAATCGTAAACCGGAAACCGCCGATCGAAGATACTGATATAACCGGTAAGCCCGGGCGCTCTTGGCCCGAGCAAATCCTCCGCCCCGAAGATCGCAAGGGCGGCATCGCGAATGATCAAAACAAGCGCAAAACTTGCCAGCAATTGCATTAACTCCGGCGCTGCATAAATCCGACGCAAGATGCCGCGCTCTATCAGATAACCAAGACCCCCGACGAAAAGACCGCTTAACAAAACCGCCGCCCAAAACGCCAGACCATCTTGCGACGGAAAATTAGTCCCAAGCCATGCCGCCGACGTGCAGGCCAGGTAGAGTCCCAGCATATAGAACGATCCATGGGCGAAATTCACGATTCGGCTGACACCGAAGATAAGCGATAAGCCCGAGGCCATCAAAAAAAGGGTCGAGGCGCTGGCAAGCCCGTTGAGTAACTGAATAAGCAGACTTTCCATGGATCGCAACCATCGATGCCATCAAGCGCGAGGCCGATTCGCCTTTGCAGAGGGTTTGCGCAACACAGGCTTGTCGCGATATCGCTAGCCCTTCAGCTCAGGGTTTGGGGCGTAGTTGCCGGACCTGCTCGTCGCTTGGCAGGTGTTTCGCCCCATCGGCGTAGCGGATCTGTTGCATCACACCTTTACCGGATTGCACGGCGATCCGCCCGACAAAAGCACCCATGGTGCTTTGATGATCGATGGCGCGAAAGCGTGCTGTGCCAAAGGGTGTATCGAAGGCCAAGCCCTGGAAAGCGACAACAAGCTTTTCAGTATCGACGCTGCCTGCAGCCTTAAATCCTGCAGCGAGCGCTTTAATCGTGCTGTAGCCCACCACCGAACCAAGTCGCGGATAATCTTTATATCGGTTCTGATAAGCATCAAGAAATCGCTTGTGCGCCGGCGTATCGATCGCATACCAGGGGTATCCGGTCACAATCCAGCCCTGAGGCGCCTCTGCTTTCAGCGGATCAAGATATTCTGGCTCACCAGTCAGCAAGCTAACCACCGCCGCTTTTTCGAATAACCCACGGTTATTGCCTTCACGAACAAACTTGGCTAAATCTGCCCCAAAGAGCACATTGAAGATTGCTTCAGGCTTTGCCTCGTCCAGGGCTTGGACGACCGGTCCAGCGTCTAGTTTACCGAGTGGGCTAGCCTGCTCGGCCACGAATTCCACATCAGGCTGCAAAGCCTTAAGCCGAGCCTTAAAGCTTGCTACCGCGGACTGTCCGTATTCATAGTTCGGGTACACCAGAGCCCAACGCCGACGCTTGAGCGCGACAGCCTCCGCAATCAGCATGTCGACTTGCATATAGGTCGAAGGCCGTAAACGAAATGTGTAGCGATGCCCTTGTTGCCAGACAATCTTGTCGGTGAGCGGCTCTGAGGCAAGGAAAAAAACCTTGCGCTGACGCGCAAGATCCGAAACCGCGAGACCCACGTGAGACAAGAATGTGCCGGCGAGCACATCGACCTTCTCAGCGCTGAGCAACTCTTCTGCAGCGCGCACCGCATCGGCAGGCGATGCATTGTCGTCTCGGTAAATGACTTGGAGTTTACGACCCAGCACGCCACCGGCGGCATTGACTTCCTCGAGGGCCAAATCGATCCCCTTGCGGTAAGGTTCAAGAAAGGCAGCCTGAGCCTTATAGCTATTGATCTCGCCAATGCGGATTGGACCAGCGCTTGACTGTGCTTGTACCGGGAAAGCAAAAAGACTTAGGCTTATGATCGAGACAATCGACGCAAAAATATTCACGGTTGTGCGCTCACTAAAGATAAAAATGCCGTTTGATTATCGCTGCAGATGCAAACAACGCGAGCAATAGTCCTCCATGAGGGGCTAAGGCTGCCCGATGACCTTGCAAACATGGCAGAAAAGCCTTTGCCAAGGCTGATTGCCCATCTCGACATGGATGCTTTTTTTGCATCCGTTGAACTGCTGCGCTTTCCTCAGCTGCAAGGGCTCTCGCTTGTGGTCGGCGGCCGCTCAAAAAGCATCGCGCATCAAATGGATCGTCTGCTTGCCGAGTACGGCTCACACGAACGCATTGCCGCAGATCGCATGCCTCGTCTTCGACAGTATCAGGGCCGAGGTGTGATCACCACAGCGAGTTATGCGGCCAGGGCATTTGCCATCGGCTCAGGCATGGGGCTGATGAAAGCCGCCGAGCGTTGCCCTGAAGCCATCTTACTCGCTGCCGATTTTGAACGTTATCGCGACTATTCGCGGCGCTTTAAGGCCATCATCAGCAGCCACGGTCTGGCCATGGAAGATCGTGGCATTGATGAGGTTTATATCGATCTCACCCATTGCGGGGACATCGATGCCGCGCAGGACTTGGCGCGCCATCTTCAATCGAGCATTTTCGATGCGACCGGGCTCAGCTGCTCCATCGGACTTGCGCCAAATAAGCTCTTGGCAAAAATTGCAAGTGATATGCAAAAGCCAAACGGCTTGAGCCTTTTGACCGCCGCGTCGATTCAAGAAAAGCTCTGGCCGCTTCCAGTCTCACGCCTCCATGGTGTTGGTCCGCGAACCGCGGCAAAGCTTCAGGCCCTTGGCCTTCACCAAATCGCCCATCTCGCAGCTTGCAAGGCCAGCGATTTGCAAGCTCATTTTGGCTTGGCCCATGGCCGTTGGCTGATCGATGCGAGCCGGGGCATCGACGAACGACCTTTGGTGCTCGCCAGTGAACCGATTTCAATGAGCCGCGAGACAACCCTCGAGCGAGATATGCATCCGAAACAAGATCGCCTTGAACTCGGTGCGGTGTTTACCCGACTGTGCCAGCAACTTGCAGCTGATTTACAAAAAAAAGAGCGGCTCTGTCGTGCCGTAAGTGTTAAAATACGTAACGATCAATTCAAGACCAGCACCCGTGATTTAAGTTTTGCTCAAGCAACCGATGACCCGGCCCTACTCAGGCATTGGGCCAGTCAGTGCTTAAAGCGTTTCAACTTCGACAGGCGAATCCGATTGCTGGGGGTGAAAGCCGCGCGACTTATTCCGAAGCACCCAAAGCCTGCCAGTCCTGCTGCGACGCTATCAGCCCTGCATGACGAAGACAGGCGTTTAGAAAATCGGGCATTAAATCTCCCCGAGCAATTTCAGCCATTCGAGCCGACTCAGCATCCACTTTGGCCTGAGCTTGAGCCAATACCGAGGCCACCTGATACCTGGGAATAACCGTCACGCCATCGGCATCGCCAATCACCAGATCGCCAGGCTCAATCGCGATGCCGCCTGCCGAAATCGGGCTGCCGAGTCGCCCTGCAACCGCTTTCGTCGGCCCATTGGGATTGAACCCAGCGGCAAATATCGGAAAATCACCCTGCGCGCACTCGGCAACATCGCGCACCGCGCCATCAATCACAAAACCTGCAATGCCTGCGGCCTTGGCATGGGCAGCCATCAAGCCACCTGTGAGGGCACAGCTTAAGTCGCCTTTGCCGTCGACCACCAGCACATCACCAGGACGAGCAAGCATCAGCGCTGCGTGAATCATTAAGTTGTCACCTGGCCTTACTTCCACAGTGAATGCGGGACCTGCCAACTGCATCGCCGGATTCAATGCCCTGATACGGCCCGATAAGCCCCCTCGACGTCCTGCAACATCGGCAAGGATAGCGGCTGGAAACTGTCGCGCTTTCTCTACCCATTCGGTTGCAACCCGCTCGAAATCTGTCTTCACGGTCACTAGCGCGCTCCTTGATTCACAGCAAAAACCAGGTAACTCAATCAGTTTCCAAAAACCGAACGATTATTCTTGACTGCGATCGCCTGAAAGTAGGGACGAAACTGATCTTCGCTCACGGCCATTGCATTGAGCAGCTGTCCAAACATGGCTTGCTCCTGGGGTGCGGCAACACCATCGGCAAGCAAGGAGTCACAGGCATTGACCAACAAGCAAAGGCGTTGCGCCTCGTTGAGCACGCCAGGCGCAGCTTGCAGGAACTGATCGAAGCTCACGGCCCGCAAGTACTTGATAGCGGTTTCAAGCAGACTGCGATCACCACCCACAACGCTTTGCAGTTGGCCGATTTCCTCTTCCTCGATTTGTCCATCCGAGGCCATCATATAGAGCAATCCCACGGCTAAAGCCATACGTGGGTTGAGCTTGGGCGGCTCGCTCTTAAACATATCAAACAATCCCATCATCAACTCCTTCAAAAAAATGTTGCATGCTAAAAAAAGGTCCGGATCGCTGAAATGACATTGTATGCATCATCGATGACCCAAAAAAGACGCCACTTATCAAACGTGGTGCAGGGATGAGAAATCCCAAAACCGATAAGATCACCGACCTGCAATTCATCCTCCTCATGAAGCCTCAAATAGCCATGCTGATCGTTCATGGCCTGCAGCTTCCAATGCGAAGGCACAGCCTCTATCTGTCCCTTACGATAGCTCAACACCGGCGCGGGCAGGCCGCTATCAAAGCCCGCGTCACGTCGTCCCATGGTGACCAGCGCCAGGTCCGGTTCGGGCCTTGATTGTACGCAGGCCCACACCTCCATCGCCGGCATGAGCCCGCTTTGCTTGACACCTTGAAGCCATCCACGGTGCCATGCTGGCCCACAACAAGTGATCGGCAATCCTTCACGAATCGTCTGACTCAGGCCTCTGGCCTCCATCGCCGTTTGCAGTCTTCGGTAGTTGCCGTCATCGTGTGTGATATAACAACCCGAGCGTAATACAATGCGTATCGGCCTTAAGCATGTCAAATGCTGTCTTGCCTTGACCAGAGCCCTCGCCACCAGATCAAAAACCGAAGAGCCGCCCGCTGAGATGATGACCTCCTTGCCATCCCAGGCCTTAGCCTGTTCAATGGCCTCAACGAGCGCTGTGAGCGACTGCATCCAGTCATGCACCATGGCCTCATCTTTTTCGCTCTCGCCCGTGGCTGCAAGTCCTTCGTAGGCTTCAACCCCCAGCAATTCGAGTTCCGGCCGGCGACTGACTTCGAGGGCAAGTTCCAAGGCATCCTCAAGACTACGGCAACCGGTTCGTCCACCGGCACGCCCGAGCTCAACCAAGACTTTGAAGGGCTGCGTCCTGGCATGATCCGCTGCCTGCGCGGCTTGAGCCGCCTTGCAAAGCATCTCCAACTGCGCCTGCGAGTCGATCAAGCTGAGCATGATTGCCTTGGGATAACGCGCTGTCATCGATAACCATCGCTGCGCCTCACCCGCTGATGCGATTTGATTGGCCATCAAGACCCGCTCAACGCCCGCATCCAGTGCAATCCAGGCCTGCTGCACCGTCCCGACCGTGATACCCCAGGCGCCATCGCGCAGCTGCCGCTCAAAAATCTGAGGCGCCATGCTTGTTTTTCCATGAGGCGCAAAATCTATACCGAGTTCTTTTGCAAAAGCGGCATACCAGCGGCTGTTATGCGATAGCGCTGACTCACGCAAGATGGCACAGGGGAAGGGCAAATCGCCAGCCAAGAGGTTTAAAGCCTGTTCAGCGGCCTGTCCCAACTGAAAGGGATGATGATCCAGCGGAAAACCTTTGAAGCTTGCATCGAGGTAGGCCTGCTGTATCGATTCAAGACTGGGCATGACAAAGCCTCAGGCAACCGGACGAATCGCGGCATGCACCAGGTTGGCAATCTGGTTCAAGCGCCAGGAGTGCCAGGGCTCTGGGATTCTTGCATTGGTGATGTAGGCAAAAGACACCCCGCTCTTAGGATCTGCCCAACAGTAGGAGCTGCCAACCCCTCCGTGGCCGAAAGCTTCGGGCGGTGCAATATCGCCAAGCCCGCGAATCGACAAGCTCGTGCCCCGCAAATGCGGGCCAAGTCCGCGATGCATCGGCATACCCATAAAGAGATCCACCCTGTCGCCCGTGTGATTCCGAATCGCATAGGCCAAGGTGCGTGGCGAAATCCATTGCTGGCCATGCAATGAACCGCCCATGAGCATCATTTGATACAGGGCTGCCATGCCGCGTGCCGTGCCATAAGCGCCACCCCCTGGCACGCCAGTACGCTGCCATGTTTCGCTCATATGCTCTGACCGCAGGCGCAATTTGCCAGGATGCAGGGGATCCGGTTCATATAAGTATGTTATACGTTCCAAATGGTGTTCCGATAGGCCCATGAATAAATCTTGAGCAAGACCGAGCGGTTCGAGCACGAGGGTTCGCACAACATCCTGAAACCGCTTGCCCGTAATCGCCTCCATCACGAGCGCGAGCACCCAGTGGGCGCTGACTCCGTGATAGTGAACCCTGCTCCCAGCGAGCCAATCGGGTACCACATCAGCATAAAAGGCCGCGACCTGTCCCATGTCATGCCACATCGAAGCGGGAACTTCCGCGTTGGGAAAGCCTGCCTGATGGGTGATCAAATGATAGATCGTTATATCACCTTTACCGTGCCTGGCAAATGAAGGCACATAGTCTGCAACCGGATCAGCAAATCGCAGACGCCCTGTTTCGGCAAGTTTCCAAAGCGCTGCGGCCATCAGAATCTTGGTGTTCGAGTACAAAAGCCAGAGATGATCGGCTTGAGCCTCCATCGGCTGGTCCTCGAGGCCCTGGGCATCAAGGGCCGGGTCTGGATCGGATGCCAGCCGCGACGACTTGCCAAGGCGCGCCAGACCGAAACTGCGTTCGACAAGCAAACGACCCTGCCAGGCTAAAGCAATCTGGCAGCCCGGATACCGCCCTTGCGCAATATGTTCCTGAATGGCATCGTAAAGTGGCTGCAGGCTTGATGCACGAAGACCGAGCGAGGGTTGAGGTGCATCCTCAATTGGGGTAGAAACCAGGGGGAAATCCATGCCAATTCCTTTCGCGCCAGAACCTGGGCGATGATCGATGATGGTTCAAAGCATGCATCATTCCCTAGGACTGCGCCCTTGCCAAGCCTGTTGATCCTCTTTCATAGCCGCACTGGTGGCAGTCTTGCCATGGCGGAAGCATTTCTGGAAGGCGCACAAAGCGAAGCCGGTATTGAGGTCCGCATCATGCCCTTTAGCCATTGCCAGGCAGATGACCTGCTTGCAGCCTCAGCCTATGCCTTCATCGGACCCGAAAATCTCGGTGGACTGAGCGGTGCGATGAAGGAATGCTTTGATCGTCACTACTACCCGCTGCTTGGACGGGTCCAAGGTAGGCGCTATCAGCATTTGGTCTGCGCAGGCAGCGATGGACAGGGCGCCGCAAAACAGCTTGCCCGCATCGTGCAGGGCTGGCGCCTGGTTGCGATCCAAGAGGCCTTTATTGTTTGCACCCAGGCACAAAGCGAGGAGGCCATCCTGGCACCTAAGCAATTGGCACCCGCAAGCCTTGCCGCCTGTCGGGAAATCGGCCTGCAAGTCGCTGCGGGCTTGGCAATCGGTGCCTATTGAGGGCACAAGAAAGTGACAGGCGCTTGAAGACAGGCCATCGTTGGGAACTTTCCAAGGGTCCGGACACCATGGATTCGTGAGCGCTGAACAGCCAGCAGAGGATCTGCGAGCTCTAGCCTTGTTGTGTGAAGGGCGCATGCAAGGCCTGGAGCCGATTTATCGTCGCCATAGCGGCCCCGTCTATCGCTACCTGCTTGCGCTTGGTGCGAGTGAGGAGGCTGCCTCAGACGCCTTGCAAGATGCCTTTTTGAGTCTTGCCCAGCAGCCAAGGGCCTTTAATCCTGAGCGTGGCTCTTTAGGTGGCTATTTGGCGGGTATCGCAAGACATGGACTCCTTGGCCAATGGCGTCGGCAGGGGCGAGAAATTGCTAGCGAGGACAGCGATGGTGATGAAAACTTGCAGTTCGGCGATGCCCTTGTTGAGGGACCTCTTGAAGCCTTTGAAAGCGCCTCAAGTCAACGTGCGCTGTGGGCCGCTATCGAAGCCCTGCCCTTCGTCTTTCGGGAAGCCTTGCTGCTTGTCGATATCCAAGAGCGCAGCTACGCCGAGGCTGCGATCATCGCTGGCGTTGAGCTCAACACCTTGCGAACGAGGCTCCATCGTGCGCGTTTGCGCCTGGCGCAAGCACTCAATCCCGCCACCGTTTCCCCGCTCCCACCCAAACAACAACATGGGCAGTTGCAATGAATACACCGTTTGATGCAAAGCGCCATCCGGCTTCTCAGACAAGCCGCCCATGGTCGATCCTTCGACAGACACTGGCCGATGATCTGGCGCTTCAGCAGCCGCCAGCTTGGCTTTGGTGGCGCATTCGCATGCGCCTGTGGTCAATCAGGTATCAGGCGATCGGCCTTGAACTCGGATGGCTTTATCGTCTGACAAGCACAACCGCGCTTAGCACCCTCGCCTTCTTATGGGTTGCCTACAGCGCTCAAATGATGCGCTCGGTCCAGCCCATGATCATCGCGCAATCGCTCAGTCACCCCATGGCATGGTCTGCCAAATCGCTATACCCGCAAGCGGGAAAGCCGATCGAGGGCCCAAGGTCGAGTGCGCTGGGGGCCGAATCACTGGCCTTGCTTGGAATTCCATTTTTTGGAACATTACAAACCATCGATGACTTAAGTGCAAGCCGTCAAGCGCAATGGCTTACGAATCAGAACGGTCAGATTTTAGCGCTTCGTCTTGCGGATTGATTGCAACAAGGACTTCTTCACCATGCCGCCTCTCACCTTTATGCTTTTCCAGGCAGGCCTCGCAGTGCTTCTCACGCTCGGCCAACTTCTCCTAACGTCCCCGGGAATGGCGCAAGGCCACCAGGATTTGCCTCAGCTTGACCCCGGCCGCTTACGCGTGGTCCGAGGTGCCCCCTTTTGCGCCGACGCGGTTCATGGTATGCAACAGTTGCTTGCTGATGGTAATCGCATCAACATGCAAAGCCGCTCGCGCACATGCCGCGACAGCGATGGGCGATTGCGCCAGGAGTTCGAGCGCGGCAACAAAACCATGGTTTTTCTTCGCGACCCGACCGCCCGGGAATTCTGGGTGATGGAGCCGGACCGCCGCCGAGCCCGACGACTTGACCGGCAGGGGCCGGCTGCCCTCCCACTAGATCCGGATCAACGCGAAGCTGCCAAGGCGCTCATGCTTCAAAGGATGGAAGCGCGGGGACCTGGTCAGCGCAGCGATCTTGGACAGCGCGTTGTGGAAGGCTTGCAAGTGCAGGGCGAACTGACCACCTGGACGATTGAAGCAGGGCGTGTTGGCAACGACAAGCCCATGCTGATCACACGCGAAGTCTGGCAAAGCCCGGAACTCATGATCCCGGTTTCGATTCAAGACCGCGACCCCCGTTTCGGCGAGCGATTCTTGCGGGTCTTCAATATCCAACGCGACGAACCCGAACCCGAACTCATGCGCGTGCCGGCAGACTTTTTGAAACTGGAAATGGAACAGCGCCGCCCCCGCCTATTGGGTCCTTAGACACAAAAGCGTGACGAGCGACATCCTGCGCTGGTAGAGTCAGGGGACATCACGCGAGTTCATGCCATGACAAACCCCGGTTCACTATCTTTCGCAAACCCTGAACGCACTCGCCGGCCTTTTGCGATTCGCGAAGCCTTAAGCGGTTCAATTTGCCACACCCCCGCGACGGTGTTTGATGCGGTCTCGGCGCGCATTGCCCATGAAGCAGGCTTTAGCACCGGGATTTTGGCCGGTTCAATTGCCTCGCATGTACAACTTGCGGCGCCCGACTGGATCGTGCTCACGCTGACTGAACTTGCCCAGACCGTTCGAACCATCTGTCGGGCGAGTGCCATCAGCCTTGTTGTTGACGCCGATCATGGCTTTGGTAACCCGATCAATGTGCTGCGCTGCGTTGAGGAACTCGAACATGCCGGGGCGCAGGGCATCACCATCGAAGACACCGCACTGCCAGCTGCCTTTGGCTCGAAAGGGAAGGAGTTTTTGATCAGCCGCAGCGAGGCGCAGGCAAAAATGCGAGCGGCCCTGCAAGGGCGCTCGAATCCTGACACGGTGATCGTGGGGCGAACATCTTGCCTGAGGATTGAGGGTCTTGATGAAACAATTTATCGATTAAAAAGTTTTGAGCAATGCGGCGTGGACGCCCTGATGGTGATCGGTTTGCAAGATGAATCCCAGCTCGATGCGATCGCAAACGCCACAAGACTGCCGCTGCTCTGTGGTCCTGTGCCGGCATCGCTTGATGCTGAGCAATTGGCAGCTTACCGCGTGCGATGGCGAATCACCGGCCATCACGCCTACGCTATTGCCATGCATGCGCTGCATCAGGCCTACGTCGAGCTCCACCAGCGTGGCAACCCTGCTGACTACACGCTAGCGCAAGCGAGTGCTGCCGACCTTCAGCGATGGATGCGCGGTGAATCGTTTGCACGCATGCAGCAAACCTTGATGCAAGCGCCCCAAGGAGAAACATGATGAGTGTTCAGAACACCGGAAGTCGCCTCGAGGAGCGCGTCGCATTGGTCACTGGTGCGCTCGGTGGCATTGGCGAGGCCACCTGCAAAGCACTGGCTGCGGGCGGCGCCAGGGTGATCGCAAGCGATGCGCACGCAAACGGCGTCGATGATTTGCTTGCGTCATTGCGAACGCTCGGCGCAAGTTGCGCCTTTTTTGAACTCGACGTAACCAAGCGTGGGCATTGGGAAGCCATCATGCCCAAGATTGAATCTGAGTTCGGCTTACTTGATGTCCTGGTCAATAACGCCGGCATTTATCGCTTTGGAAAAGTTGAATCGGCAAGCGATGAACTGCTCGAAAGCCTTATGCAAGTCAATATCCGGGGCGTCGTCCTGGGTGCACAGTTTGCCATCGCGCAGATGAAGCGGCGCAGCCCTGATTTACCTTGGGCCTCGATGATTCACCTTTCCTCGATTGCAGGCTTGGTGGGCTCGCCAACCAGCAGTCTTTACTCGATGACCAAGGGCGCCGTTCGTTTGTTCAGTAAATCGCTCGCGCTTGAAATGGCACAGCTTGGCTATCGGATTCGTAGCAACTCCGTCCACCCCGGCATCATCGACACCGACATGGCTGGCGAAGTCGCCCAGGCGCTTTCATCCAAGGGACTTGACGCGGATCAGATTCGCGAACACATGCGTGCGGGGCACCCGATGGCAAGAATGGGCCAGGCCGACGAAATCGCCCGAGGCATACGCTTTCTGGCATCTGATGATTCAGCTTTTATGACGGGTGCGGAGCTCGTGATGGATGGCGGGTGGACTGCGCGATGAACACGAAAGCGTCGGTCAAAAACACCGCAAAAGCCTCAACCCGCAACCTCAGCGCTGAAGCGGTCACAGCGGCTGTCATCGAACGCATGAAGTCAGCAACATCAGAACGCTTTAAAGCCGTGATGGGAAGCCTGATTCAGCACTTGCATGCTTTTGCGCGCGAGGTGCAGCTGAGCGAAGCGGAATGGGCGCTGGCCATCGATTTCTTAACAAGAACCGGACAAAGCTGTAGCGCTTCGCGCCAGGAGTTTATTCTCCTTTCTGACATCTTAGGCCTTTCAACCCTGGTCACACAGATGAACCATCCGAGCCAGGGGCAGGAAACTGAACAGACCGTGCTTGGCCCCTTTCATCGTGAAAGCACACCAGCGTTTCCTTTGGGTGCGGATATTGCCGAGGGTATCGAGGGCAAGCCACTTTATATTTCAGGCACTGTCAGCGACAGCGAAGGCCGGCCGATTGAAGCGGCCCGGGTCGACATCTGGCATGCCGATCCGCAGGGTCAATACGATGTTCAAATGCGCGAACTTGATGGCGCGATGCGTTTGAGAGGCGTTTTTCACACCGATGATCAGGGCCGTTTCCATTGCTGGAGTATTAAACCGACCTATTACCCGGTGCCAAACGATGGGCCCGTTGGCGGCTTGTTAAAGGCATCAAAACGACATCCGATGCGCCCTGCTCATGTGCACTTCATGATTGAAGCCAAAGGGTTTGATCGCTTGATCACCCATGTGTTTGAGCAAGGCGATCGATATATTGATTCAGACGCTGTTTTCGGCGTTCGCGATGCGCTCATCATTCCTTTTAAAGCGCATCGAAGCAAGACAGGCCCGGACGGTCGGGTACTGAATCGGTCTTATTGCCATATTCATTATGATTTTCATATGAGAAAACCGATGACGCAACAAAAGCGCCAGCGAAAAGCAAAGCAATGATGACGGCCCCAAAGCTGCTGTCTGACCGCGCGCCTTACAGCGCGATCGTTGACCGACCCGCATGGCATGCTCCAAATGGAGCACGAATGCTGGTGTGGATCATCGTGAATGTAGAGCACTGGTCGATCGAAGGGGCAATGCCGCGAACCGTGCTGTCACCTCCAATGGGTCAACCGCTTTTGCCCGACTTACCGAACTGGGCCTGGCATGAGTACGGGATGCGGGTGGGATTTTGGCGATTTTTCGATGCCCTCGGTGAGCGGGGCATCACGCCCACCCTGGCAATCAACGGCGTTGTTTGCAAAAGCTATCCGCGAATCGCCAAAGCCGCCCATGAGGCAGGCTGGGAATTCATGGGTCATGGCTTTGTTCAGGGGCCGATGCATAAGGTCAACGATCAAGCCTTGGCGATTGCCCAAACCGTGGATGCGATTGCTTCGCTGACCGGTTCAGCGCCACTTGGCTGGGAAAGTCCGGGATTAACTGAAACCGACGAAACGCTCGATGTCTTGTCAGAAGCGGGCATTCGTTATGTCGCCGATTGGGTGCTTGATGACCAACCGGTCTGGCTGCAGGCAAGACCAAGACCAATGCTCTCCATACCCTACACGGTGGAAATCAACGATATCCCGATGATGCTCTTGCAAGCACATAGCGCAGAGGAGTTTTATCGGCGCGGACTTGCCCAGCTCGATCGGCTTTGGCTTGACAGTGCCAAACACACAAGGGTCATGTCGATCAGCATCCACCCCTACATCATGGGCGTACCGCACCGGATCGCTCAACTTGAGCGACTGCTCGATGCTGTCCTTGCGAAACCTGAAGTGCGGCTGTGCACAGGCGCAGAAATCGCTCAATGTTATGAAAAGCAGATTCCAGCGCCATCAAGCAGCTGACAAGCCTATGGCTTCAAAACAATCAGGCAGCGATTTTTGCCTGCTTGCCGGTGGCCGCGTTAACAGCCGGCATCACCTTTTCGGCCATCAGGGTCATCGAGCGCTTGGCAAGCTCGGGATCAAGCCAGTCATGACCTGCATACAAAAGCGTGCCGAAATCCCCAACCTGCTCCCGAAAGGCGAGGATTTCGTCCACCACTTTATTCACCGAGCCTGCAATCACCAGTTGTGAACTGACCCGCTCGGGGGTAATGAGTTCATCGGGGATGGCATCGTTTTCTTTGAACAGATTCGCTCGCCCGCCAAAGCCCACGAGCTTGCGAATCAGTTGCTTGAAATAAAAATGATAAGGGCCTTGCGCCGAATGCGCATAGCGCTTTGCGAGAGCATCGTCGTTATCGGTCACAAAAATACTTTTCGCAACACGCCAGTTCGCAGGGTCGGCCGGACGATTGGCTTGGGCACAGCCTTCAACATAGCTCGGCCAGTGCGACTTCACCCATTGAGGCAGCAGGAAGTTTGCCGATATTGGATCCCAACCACGAGCCGCTGCGGAAGCGACGCCTTTGGAAAAGGGTGCAACCGCCGTAACGACGATCGGTGGATGAGGCTGCTGAAAGGGCTTCAGAATAATGCCCTGCCCGATCTCCGGAATCATTGTTCTTGCGGTGCTGACATTGAAGAACTTACCCTCAAGATCATAAGGTGCGTCACCGCTCCAAATCTTAAGAACCATATCAATCGATTCAACAAACATCTCGAGACGATTTTTTCCGAAGTTACCGAAAACTTCCGCATCGGACATCAGACCGCCTGGGCTGATGCCCATGATGAATCGGCCCTCAAGCAGGTGATCAATCATCGCCACCTGCGCAGCGATGGCTGCGGGATGCGAATTAGGCATATTGATGGTGCCACTACCCAGGCGAATCTGACGGGTATTAAAGGCAACGCTGCATAAGAACATGAGGCAGGAGGTAATGTTCTCTGCCAGGTCAGTCACATGTTCACCCACATAGGCTTCTGAAAAGCCTAAACGATCGGCCAGGATAATGGCCTCCCGGTCTTCTTGCAAAGTCTCGGCAGCCTTTCGCTGCGGCGGATGCAAGGGCATCATGAACATGCCTAGTTTCATCGCAAAAACGCCTTGGCAATTCGGTTGAAATCATGCGCCCTTTCGATGGCGGCAATATGCCCGCAGGGGTCTAGGACCTCGAATTGGGCCTCAGGTGTCCGCTCAGCCATCGCCCGCATTTCCTCTGGCGGCGCAGCAGAATCCTGGGCACCTGCGAGATACAACACAGGCACGGTCAGGTGCTGTAACTGCTCATGCAGCGCCAGGGTTTGAATCGCGCGTACGCAAGCTTCATAGCCCTGATCAGAACTGCGCGCGACCATCGCTGCCACCGCATCCATCATCGAGGGATTGGCCTGCTGAAATGCCGGGGTAAACCAGCGATCAAGTGTTGGTTTGACCAATGACCCGACGCCGCCCGCATGCACAGCAGCAATTCGTTCATCCCAGGCCTTCATGCCGGCTGCATCGACACGGGCACGACAATTGCAAGCCATCAAGCGATCGATACGCGCCGGGAAATGAAGCGCTGCGTAAAGCCCGGTCATCCCCCCGAGGGAAAGCCCAACGACCTGCGCGCTGGGAAATGCCGCGGCGTCCATGACAGCCAGCAAATCATCGCAGAGATCAGCCAAACTTGCGCGAGGGCTCGCGGCCTCGCTTTGACCATGACCTCTTGTGTCATAAAAAATGAGACGAAAATCCGCTGCAAGCGCATCGGCAACCTGGTCCCACATCGATGCATCTGAACCCAGGGAATTCGAAAAAATAACGGGCGAGGCTTTTGGATTACCTCGCATTCGCCAAGCGATTTTGCTGCCGTCAGGGCGTTGGATCCAAGATACTTGACTTTTCATCTTCGAGATTCTTGATAATTTGAATTGTCCCTATACTAGAGTTAATTGATCAAGGGATCAACGAAGACCAAGTATGGACAACGTAAATCAAGGGGCTGTCGGCATCATCGGCCTTGGTATCATGGGTTCGGCCATTGCTGATCAATTGATCAGTAAGGGTTTTTCGGTATTCGGCTTTGATCCGAACCGCAAGGCCAGCGCAAAAGCCCGCAAGTCGGGCGTCAGACTTGTGGCAAGCCCTCAAGATCTGCTGAATCACAGCCGGCAGTTGCTGAGTTCATTACCCTCAAGCGAGGCCTTTGTTGCCAGTTGCGATGCGCTGATCAAACATCAGTCCAACCTGGCGGCAAATGGCGGCATGGTGAAGGCAGCGCAGCCCTCAGGCGCAGGTATCGTGCTTGCCGAAACAAGCACCCTGACAATCGAGGATAAGCAGCAACAGCAGCAACGACTTGCCGCTGCAGGGATCACGCTGCTTGATTGCCCTTTATCCGGCACCGGCGCACAGGCCCGCGTCGGTGATCTCGTGGTTTATGCAAGCGGGCCTAAGCACGCGGTTCGCGGCATGATGCCGCTGTTTGCCGGCTTTTCAAGGGCCCAGTTTGATCTTGGGCGTTTTGGCAACGGCATGCGCATGAAGTTGGTCGCCAATTTGCTGGTAGCCATCCACAATGTGGCGGCGGCCGAAGCGATTTTGCTTGGCAGGCGCATGGGATTGAACCCGGCCGATGTCGTGCGGGTTGTTGCTGACGGGGCCGGGTCATCGCGCATGCTTCAAGTGCGCGGCCCGATGATGGCCTCAGGCAACTGGCAAGACGCCACCATGAAGGTTTCGGTCTGGCAAAAGGACATGAGTATCATCAGCCAAGCCCTCGCTCAGACGCAAACACCAGCACCGCTTTTTGCGGCAAGTGCGCCGATTTATCATGCCGCGCAAGCCCTTGGACTCGGTGAGCAGGATACGGCCGCCGTGATGGCGGTGCTCGAGCAAATGGTTGGTGGCAACCCATGAGCGGCCCCGACCACAGCGTATTTCGTCATGCGCTTGCGCAGTTCCCAACCGGCGTGACCGTGATCACGGGGCAATCAAGCACGCGGCAAGTTCCTGTTGGTCTCACCGTCAGCAGCTTTAACTCAGTGTCGCTTAGTCCGCCCTTGGTTTTATGGTCGCTCTCGAATCAGTCGCAACACCTTGATGCCTTTGCCTGCGGACAAGCTCATCGTATCCATGTTCTAGCGCATGACCAGGAAGCCCTGGCCAAGCGTTTTGCTAAGTCTGGAAGCGATAAGTTTGCGGGCCTTCATGCGCTTTGCGACAGGGCCATAGATCCCAAAGATCCGGCATCAAGCCGGCAAGATCACGCACCGAGCGACGATGGCCTGTCCTTCGGCGCGATTCCTTTGCTTTCCGGCTGCAGCGCGCGATTTGATTGCGTCACCGAAAACAGGCATCAGGCCGGCGATCACTGCATCATCGTAGCCCGTGTTCTTTTTTTTGAGACAAACGACCGTGAACCCCTGGTGTTTGCAAAGGGCGGTTTTTTTGCGCTTGCAAAGACTTGAGCAAGCTGGGATAGAGCGCCGCCGCGCCGGCTAAAAACAAGTCAACCGCATCGGCTGTGCGCCGTTCAAAATCACGCGCTTCAGGACTTGCAAAAATATTGCGTCTGACAGCCCAGTAAAACATCCCGCCATGCAAATTCCAGATCATTTCGAGCTCGCGTCCACCGACGACTGCGCCTTGCAGTGCCGGGTGATCACCGAACAAGGCGTGTCTGAGTTCCCGACACATGACATGAAGCAAACGCCTGCGAACGATCTGCAAATAATGCCTGTTTAAGTCCATGCCTGCCAAGCCCGCGTGCATGTAAATCCGAATCCATTCAGGCCTGTAGGCCGTCTTCGCATAATCGCTATAAAAATCAATCAGCCGATCCCGTAAAGGCTTGCTGCGATCCTGCAAAGCCTTGGTCCATGCCGGATTCCAGGGCTTTAAGAAAACGGCCTCAAATACCGCCTCGATCAGATCCTGTTTCGAAGGATAATAGCGATATAAAAGTGACTGAGTTACACCAATCCGCTTGGAAAGCTCGCGGGTTTGGCCGGCAAAACCCGCCTCGGCAAAATAACTGATCGCAGCCTCGAGAATCTGCTGACGTCGCACATCGGGGTCAAGACGTTGCGATTCTGGCAGCCTTAGGCTTTCAGCCTGATCGGGATCAGCGAGGGCCTTAGCTTGCGGCAATCGCAAATCGACAAGGCTTGGCTTGGGCTTGCGCCTGGTTGGCATGTGCAATCGTTCTAGCGTACAAATCGAGACAGTTTCGCGGTGGATTTCCCCGCATTGTAGTGAAGCCCGGTCAAGCTGTGCGAGCATAAAGTTTTATTCAAAGGTGAGCCATGCGAAGCGATCAAGCAAGCTACCATGTGGGCGTTGACATCGGTGGAACCTTCACCGACTGTGTGGTCGTTGATGAAAAGGGGCAGCTCGTTGCAGCCAAATCTCCCTCGACCCCACCGCATTTTGGTCAAGGTATGCTCGCTGCCATGGCGCTAGCCGCCCAATCGCTCAAACTTGACTTTGCCAGCTTCTGTCAGCGTATTGCTGTGCTTACCCATGGCACGACGGTTGGCACCAACGCCTTGATCCAGCGCCGGGGGGCAAAACTTGGTCTGATCACCACCAAGGGTCATGAAGACGCGATCCACATCATGCGCGGCTCGCGCGGCGTAAGTTCACGCAACCTCAATCAGGTGGTGCACTTTCCAGAAAGCCGCAAGCCCCTGCCGATCGTGAGCAAACGCATGATTCGCGGCGTGTCCGAACGGGTTGACTGTTTCGGCGAGGTTGTTGTGCCGCTTAACCTTGTTCAAACCCGCGAAGCAATCGAATCATTGCTTGCACAAGGTGCCGAATCGATTGCGATTTGTCTGCTGTGGTCCTTCAAGAACCCCGCGCACGAGCAGCAAATTGCTGCCATGGTTCGCGGTCTCGCTCCCGATTGCTTTGTGACTTGCTCGGTTGATCTTGCCCCCAAGTGGGGTGAGTACGAACGGCTGACGGCGACCGCCCTCAATGCTTACATCGGACCGGTTACGGCAAGGTATTTGAGCGATTTGGACCGGCAGCTGCGAGATTCGGGCTATCGGCAAGCCTTGCAAATCACACAGTGTGGTGGTGGCTCGATCTCCGTGGCGCGGGCGATTCAGGCACCGCTGCTCACGCTTGACTCAGGACCTGTGTCGGGGGTCACAGGAAGCCAGTTTCTAGGGCAGCTTATTGGCACACCCAATATGATCACCACCGATATGGGGGGCACCTCGTTTGACGTCGGCATTATTCATCAAGGGCAGCCGGCGTTCAGCTTCACGGCCAACGTGGCACAGTACGAGTACTTCATCCCCAAGGTCGATATTCAAGCCATCGGTTCAGGCGGCGGCTCGATGGCAAGCGTGGACCGCAAGGCACGCACCCTGCGGGTGGGACCCGAGTCCGCAGGCGCCGAGCCAGGCCCTGCCTGTTATGGCAAGGGTAATCTGCTGGCTACAGTGACCGATGCCGATGTTGTGCTTGGTTATATCGATCCAGATAATTTCCTCGGAGGCCGTATTCGCCTGGATAAATCCAAGTCGATTGCGGCGGTCGATGCGGTGGCCCAAGAACTCGGTCTTAGCCTCATGCAGGCTGCCGCAGGGATTGCAAAGATCGCCGAATTCAAAATGGCAGACATCATCCGCAAAACCACCGTCGAAAAAGGTTTGGACCCACGTGATTTTGTGCTTTTTGCCTTTGGCGGTGCTGGCCCGGTCCATGCCGCTGTCTTTGCCCGTGAACTTGGGGTTCGCCATGTGGTCATTCCATTGAATCGCATTGCATCAACATGGTGCGCCTTTGGTGCTGCAACGGCCGACATCCTCCACATCCATGAACAGGTCGATATTCAAGCATCACCATTCGAGCCACGACGGGTTCGCCAAAGCATCCTGCAGCTGATGAAGAAGGCTGATAAGCAGATGCAAGCCGATGGGATTGCAGCCAAGCGCCGTCGTTATCAATGCAGCGTTGACATGCGTCATCGCGGGCAAATTAACGAAGTCGAAGTGCCCTGGCCGATTGTTCTGCCGGAACATGTCAAAAGCCTGTCCGCAATCACAAGCGCCACGATCGATCTTTTGGTGAACGCCTTTTATCAACGCTATGAAAGTATTTACGGCAAGGGTTCCTCATACCGGGATGCCCGACTCGAGATGGTTAGCTTTCGGGTCCGTGCGATGGCAGATACCCAGCGCCCTGACCTACCGCGTGCAAAGCCAGCAGGCAAATCGCCGGTCAAATCGGCTTTGACAGGAAAACGACCGGTCTACTTTGATGAAGCAGGGCAGTGCATTGAAACGCCGGTTTATAACGGTGCAAATCTGAAGACAGCTAACCAATTGTTTGGGCCTTGTATTGTCGAGACCACGGATACCACGATTGTGGTGCGCCCAGATCAACGCCTGAAGGTCGACGCCTGGGGTAATTTCGAGTTGCATTTTGATGCGTCGCAAAGTCTCCCGGCGCCTGGAAACCAAGCACTCCTGCGAGTTTAATCATGGCAAAGATCAGTCAAACCAGTCATTTGCGCTTTGATGGCAAGCAAAGCGGCTACGTCCCCCCCAAGGTCTTATCGATCTCAGCGCGACTCAAATTGCATCGCGATGCCGCTGCCGAAATCGATCCCATCACTTACGAAGTGATTCGGCATAGTCTTTGGAACGTTAATGAGGAACATGGTGCAACAATTCAAAGACTGTCTGGGTCCCCCGTAGCGATGTATGCCTTGGACTTGAACCCTTCGATCCTCACCGAAGATGGCGAGTTCGTCTATTTCGGGCCCTACATGCAATACATGTCAGGCGTCACCGATACCCAAGTGAAATGGATCTTGGAACACCGCTCGGACAATCCGGGCATTAACGACGGTGATATGTTTCTTGCGAATGACCCCTGGGTTGGGGCCGCCCATCAACAGGACGTGATGTTGATTTGTCCTGTTTTTTACCAGGATCAGCTCTTTTGCTGGGTCACAAATTGCCTCCACCAATACGATATCGGTGGCATCACGCCGTCAAGTTTTTGCATGGCTGCAGAAAACGCCTATGAAGAAGGCATCTTGATCCCACCGGTCAAGATTGTTGAAGCCGGCCAGATTCGGCGCGATATCGAGGAGCTTTATCTTCGCGCCTCCCGAAAACCAGAAGCTGTTGCCCTGGACTTTCGTGCCCAGCTGGCGGGTAACAGCACCGCAAAGGACCGTATCGAGACGCTTCTGAAGCGCTATGGCCCAGAAGTGGTCAAAGCGGTCATGCGCAAGATTCTGAATGACGGCGAGCAGGCCTTTCTGGAAAAAATGTCAAGGCTACCCGACGGCACCTGGCGTGATCGCACCTATGTCGAGTGCTCGCGTCCCGGCGATCGAAAAACCCACCGTGTGTTGCTCACGCTACATAAGCGCGGCAACAGCCTTATTTTTGAAAACGAAGGTACTGCCGAACAGGATGGCGCCATGAACGCCACCTTCAGCGGATGGCGTGGCTCGATCATGGTTGCCCTGAATCAGTTGCTTTGCTGGGACCAATACTTTGCAATCGGGGGAGCCCTGAGACATGTTGTTTTTGACCCTTCACCAGGAACGATGAATTGCGCGAATTTCCCCGCCTCGGTGTCAACAGCCCCTGTACAAGCGATGGAGATTTCTCTTTATCCCGCTTATAACGTGCTGTCGAAAATGATTTATTGCGACCCGATGATGCGCGAGGACATCATGTGCATCGGTGGCACCAGCCAGTGGCCGGCGACGATTTTCCGTGGCCAGGATCAGTGGGGCGAGGCTTACGGTTATTTGCTGGTCGATCCGATTGGTGGCGCCATTGGTGCCTTCGCCACCGGTGACGGTATTTCAACGGGTGGACAGTCGCGTACCCCCATTTGCAAACTTCCCAACATCGAGCACACCGAGCAAAGCTTCCCACTCTTATTTCTATATCGTAAGGAAGTCACCGACTCCGGCGGTGCAGGACTGCACCGCGGGGGCCTATCGGCAGAGTCCTGTTTCATCCCGCACCGTACCCCGCAAATCACCCATGACACGCTATCCTCAGGCAATGCGATGCCAACTTCCACAGGCATGATGGGCGGTTACCCTGCCACGGTAAATGTCTACAAATATAAAGCTGATAGCGATATTGCTGATCGCTTCGGCCGAGCCGAAATGCCTGGTGATATGGCCGAGATTCATGGTGAGTCCAGAACACTTGCTTTGCGGCAGCAGAATTTCCTGCAAAAACCCGACGATGTCTACGCTGTCATTTGGTCCGCAGGTGGTGGCTTTGGCGATCCGATTGAGCGCGATCCGGAACGCGTGCGCGACGATGTCTTTGAGCAAGCTGCTGTTTCGAAGCAAGCCGCAAAGGTCATTTATGGCGTGATCTTCAAAGCCGATGAGTCGGTTGACGAGACCCGCACAGCCAGGCTCCGCGCGTCGATCCGCCAAAAGCGAATGGCTTATCCGGGTGCAAGCTTCGATGGCAGAAAGGCTCCTGAGCTCGCGGCGTTAGAGCCCATCACTGAGAATTTGGCGCTGTATCGGCTCGATCAACCCGGAGGCAATCGACGTATAAAGGCCTCTGATCGAAAAAACATGCCCCGCCTGCCCAAGGATTCGATGCGCTGGTGCTGCCGTGGCTGCAGGGCCGATCTTGGCTTCATGCGCGAGAACTATAAGCTTGCCTGTAAACAACATGACGCCCCGATTCAATCGGCCAATCCGAATATCGGCGACTGGCGGCGTTATATTGATGACGAACCGGTCTTCAGGCAGTTTTTTTGCCCAGGCTGCGGACGTTTGATTGAAAATGAAATTGCTAGACGGTCTGATGGATTGCTTCATGATATTGAACTCAGAACACAGCCGCCTGCTCAAAAACATGAATTCGCAAGACCATTGAAACCTTAAGGTCGCGGGCATCACGCCAACGGCTCAAATCTCAACGCTTTAGCTCGAAAGGAATCAATGATGCATATCGGATGGATCGGAACCGGCCGTATGGGCGCTGCCATGGTGGAGCGCCTGCTTGAATCCTCCCTAAAAGTTTCGGTATGGAATCGTAGTCCTGAGAAACTTTCTGTTTTGATCGAGAAGGGAGCGAGCGCCATGCCATCACCGGCAGCACTGGCAAGCGAGGTCGATGTCATCATGAGCATTTTGAGCCATGATGAAGCGATCAACGACTGTTATCGAGGCCAGCACGGCGTGTTGAGTGCAGGCGAAGCAGCGCTTCGTGGCAAACTGGTGATTGAAATGAGCACTGTTCAACCCAAGGTTGCCCAGTCTCTGGCAAGCGATCTTCATCGACTCGGTGCAAGCATGCTCGATTGCCCTGTCGGCGGTACGGTGGGCCCTGCACGAGAAGGAAAATTGCTCGGCCTTGTCGGTGGCTCTGCAGAGGATCTGGACCGCGCTCAGCCGATCCTTCAGCAATTGTGCCGGCGCGTTGAATTCATGGGACCTCAAGGTGCAGGCGCCAGCATGAAGCTTTGTGTGAACATGCCGCTTATGGTTTATTGGCAGGCGTTGGGGGAGGCTTTGTCGCTGGTTCGCCACCTTCCAGTGAGTCCCGAAAAACTGATCGACATCATGAGCGATACCAGCGGCACACCGACCGCCATGAAGGGCCGTGGCCCTGCGATTGCGCGCCTGATGTCGGGTGAGGCGCCCGCTGCGGCGGCTTTTGATATGGCGATGATCTGCAAGGATTTACGCTGCATGCTGGCCGAAGGCGCATCGCTTGCGCATGACATGCCGGTTGTCGAGGCAGCGCTCTCGGCTTATGAACGGGCCATTCAAGAAGCTGATCTAGGCGACTGCGATGGCACGGCGCTTCCTGCCTACTGGTCTGTGCGAAAAAAGAATGACGCCCAATCCCTGAAAAGCAACGACCATTGATTAAGCCACCTTGCCGAGGGCTTGCAAGACGCGTTCAGGCGTAAACGGCTGGGTACTGACATTGGCCCCCAAGGATGCGAGCGCATCGTTGATCGCGTTCATGACGGCTGCAGGGGCTCCGGCTGTGCCGGCTTCGCCGGCCCCCTTGGCGCCAAGCTCAGAACTGCGCGTCGGCGTTTGCACATGATCGACCACGATGTCGGGCATTTCGGCTGACATCGGCACCAGATAGTCGGCCAACGACCCATTCAAAAGTTGTGCATCCTCGGTGTAAAGACACTCTTCGAGCATGGCCCCGCCGATACCTTGCACGATCCCGCCGCGGATCTGCTCATCCACAAGCATCGGATTGATAACCGTGCCACAATCTTCAACGCACCAATGTTTGAGTAACTTTACGAATCCTGTATCGATATCAACTTCAACATAAGAGGCTTGAATCCCGTTGGTAAAGGTAAATCCATACTCTCTTGGCGTGTAGTGACGTGTGACGGTGAGCTCGGATTGAAAACCCATCGGCAGGGTATCGGGTCTGAAGTAGGCCACCCGGCCAAGCTCAGCAAGCTCGAGCTTTAGCTCACCGCTTAACTTGCTCACCACCGCGTTGTCGCGCACATCAAGACTGGCTTTATCCTGTTGCAAGATCGCAGCGGCAATATCCAATATGTTAGAACGTAAGGCCTTACCTGCCTGCAAAACCGCTTCGCCACCGATGCCTGCACCGCGAGATGCCCATGTTCCGCCACCGTAGGGCGTCACGGCTGTATCGCCAGTGATGACACGGACTTTATCAATGCTCACACCGACCGCAGTTGCCGCGATTTGCGTAAAGACCGCTTCGGTACCCTGACCTTGTTCGGTGACGCTCACCAACACCTGAACCATGCCCGCCGGATCAAGGCGAAGCGTTGCCCCGTCCTGTGCCGATATCCTCGCTCCCCCAACGCCGTAAAAGGCAGGCGAGGGATTGGTAACTTCGATCATTGCAGCCAGGCCTATGCCTCGGTAAACCCCCTTCTCAAGCAAACTTGCCTGCTCGGCGCGCAAGTCCTGATAGTTCATCAGTGCCAAGAGGCGATCCAGACTTTGGTGGTGCGATAGTTTTTCGAACTTGATGCCGGATGGAAAGCTATAAGGATAATGATCATCCGGAATCAGATTGATGCGACGTAACGCCGCCGGATCCATACCCAAGACTCGGGCTGCCTCGTCAACAATGCCCTCCGTGAGCGCAACCGCAATCGGATGACCGACCGCGCGATACTGACAGGTCACATTCTTATTGGTAAACACAACATCGAGTTTGGCCCGGTATTGCTGATGCCGGTAGGGCCCCCCGGTTAAATTCACAACCTGATTGCCCTCGATGCCGCTGGTGCGTGGGTAGACCGAGTAAGGACCGATGGCGGTCAAATCTTCCAGATCAAAAGCGAGGATCTCGCCATTGCGCTTGCAGGCCAGACGGATGGTCGCTTCATGTTCCCGGGCATGAATATCGGTCAGGAAGGACTCTGCGCGATCCGCCTGAAATTTGACCGGGCGGCGCAACATCACCGACAAGGCGGCGGTGGCCATTTCATCGGCATAGACATGTACTTTGATCCCGAAGGACCCGCCAACATCCTTGCAAATCACACGGATGTTCGACTCAGGAATATCCAGATGACGCGAGAAAATATCTTGCATCATGTTAGGCGCTTGGGTCGCGTGATAAACCGTGAGGCTATGGTCAGCCGGGTTGTAGTCGGCAAGAATCGCCCTTGGCTCGTTACAGACCCCCGTATGACGGCCGAATCGATAGGTCTTCTCAACCACCACATCAGCCGCTGCCCAAGCCGCGTCAAAACCCTCTGTTTTGAGCTCCCGGTGAAAGCAAATATTGTCACCGAGGTCCGGATGAACCAGGGTTTTGCCCTCGAGGGCTTGACGCATATCGCTGACAACAGGCAAGAGTTCCCAGTCGGCTTCAATCGATTCAAGGGCGTCTTCAGCCTGCCTTCGACTTTCTGCGACGACTGCAGCCACCGCTTCGCCTTGCCAGCAAACCCGATCGACCGCAACCGCATGCTGGGGGGCGGACTTGATCCCCTTCAAATGGCCCAGCACACCAACCCAGGGTGTGCAAAAAGCTGCAATATCCTGTCCGTTGAAGACGGCAATCACGCCAGCTTGCTGGCGCGCCCGATCGAGCTTGAGCGATTTGATTCGGGCATGAGCATGCGGGCTACGAAAAAAAACCACATGGGCAAGTCTTGGCAGGCGTAAATCATCCAAGTAAGTACCACGGCCCTGCAGCAGTTTTTTTGCGCCGGTTCGTGGCGTGCTCTGACCGATATAACCGTTTGTTGTTTTAGAATGATCAATCAAGCCTGGTAATTCAGATCTAGCATTCATACCGAAGCCCCCTCTGGCTCGCCGGTGTTTGAAACTTTTTGCTGTCCCAATGCATGGAGAGCCTCCAAGGCATGACGCCGCTTGATCGCGGTTTCAATCGCATCAACAATCGCCTGATAGCCGGTACAACGACAATAATTACCCGATATGTATTCGCGAATCCGCTCCCGGCTCGGCGCATGTACTTCCTGCATCAGGGCTCTCGCGGTAAGCAGCATGCCCGGGGTACAAAAACCGCATTGCATCGCATTGTGCTCAAGAAAGGCCTGCTGAAGGATTGCAAGTTCGCCGCTGTCGGACAATGCTTCGATGGTTTGCACCTGTTTGCCCTGAGCCTGAACCGCCAGCATGAGACAGCCCCGAACCAGTTCTCCGTCGACCAGTACCGAGCAAGCACCACAGACCCCGTGCTCGCAGCCCAAATGCGAACCGGTCAGCCCCAAGTCTTCACGCAGAAAATCAACCAGATGTTGGCGTACCAGGACCTCACGTTCGATGCGCTCCCCATTTACCTGAAGCCGTACGGGCATTTTTTGTTCGCCGCGAACCGCGTTGAAAGCATGGCCGCTTTCTGAAACA
>DENJ01000058.1:0-19209 GCA_002359635.1 Burkholderiales bacterium UBA2647 | reverse complement strand
CGCTTCCTGAAACATGGAGGCGTTCAATTGGATCGCTCATGGTCTTATGCTCCTTGGTGTGACGCGAGGGACGAAAGCACACGACCGAGCAGCACTTTAGCCCAATGCAATTTGGTCGCAGCCTTTGCCTGCAAATCGTCTGGCGGCGATAAATCTGCACCCAAGGCCTGCTGAGCGTCCCTAATACTTTGCGGATTGATCGTTTGATCAACAAGACAAGCTGTTGCCTGCGGCGCGAGCATGGGTCGATCACCGAGCGCGAAAAAAGCAAGATGCAATCGTTCCAGCCTATGCTGCGCGTCGAATTGGGCCCGCGCCGCAAGACCCGCCATCGCGTAGTCTCCGTGCCGCCTTGCGAGTTCCTCGAAGGCAAATCGTTCGCTTGACCGCGCTACCGGAAACTCAACCGCGCAGAGTATCTCGTCGCTTTCAAGCGCCGTCTGATATAAACCCTGGAAGTAATCCCTCGCCTTCACCTTGCGTTCGCCGCGAACCGACCGCAGCAGCATGCTTGCTTCACAAGCCAATGCGACCGCGGGATACTCGGCAGCCGGGTCAGCAAGCGCAAGACTTCCGCCGATGGTGCCACGATTTCGAATTGCTGCATGAGCCACATAGGGCACTGCCATGGCCAGCAGGGGAAGGTGTTTTCTTACCAGCGCCGACGAGGCAAGTTCCCGATGTGTTGTCAGCGCGCCAAGTTCGAGCACCTCGTGCCGAAGCCGTTCACCACGCAAAGCATCAAGACCCGCGATATCGATCAGCCACTGGGGATGTGTGAGGCGCAGATTCAGCGCAGGTAAAAGGCTCTGACCGCCTGCAAGTACGCGGGCCGCATCGCCATGTTCGTGCAAACGTTGCAGGGCTTCTTCAAGGTTTGCCACCTTCTCATAGGCAAATGAGGGCGCTTTCATCGCAAGGCATCTCCTTATGCAACAGCGTTTGAGAAAGAGCCTTGCTCTTTCCCAGTCAAGGCCTCGATGGAATCACAGGCTTAGGGGCCATGCAAGCGCCGCCTGTCGTAGCGTTTAGCGAGGCTAGGCCGCGGGCATGGCAGCACGGCGACTTGGGCATTTTTCGAGACAGGGAACCGCTCGATATCCCTTGAGCGCAATCAAGCAATGTGACATCAAGGCTTTGCTTCGCGCAAAATCAAAACAGAACAAAAGTTATTGGTACAACATGGAGACAGTGATGGATTTATCTCGCCGCAAACTCATCGGTACAGCCTCAAGTCTTAGCATTGCAAGCTCAGTGTTTAGCGTGCCCGCCTGGGCAAATAATCCGATCAAGATTGGCATGAGCATGCCGCAAACCGGGCCATTAGGTGCTGGCGGCAAAGCCGCTTTGCTTGCCCTCAAGATGTGGGTCGAGGATGTGAACGGTCGCGGTGGTTTGCTCGGCCGCAAGATTGACTTCAATGCCTATGACGATCAGGGCAACCCTGCGAATACCCCGGGGATCTACTCCAAACTGCTCGATGTTGACAAAGTCGACCTGCTGATCGCTCCCTACGCAACCGTGCCCACGGCCCCGATCATGCCGCTCGTGAAACAGCGCGGCAAGTTATTGATGGGTAATTTTTCCTTCCAGGTGAATGCGAAGGTCAAGCACGACATGTGGTTCAACAATGCGCCCTGGAACGATGCCGAAGGGTGGTTCGCTGGCTTTTTGCAAGCCGCCAAAGATTCCAATTCCAAGACCATTGCCATCGCCGCACAAGACCAGGAATTTGCGCAGAACCTTGCCAATGGTGTTCGCGCAGGTCTTGCGCGCACCGGATTGACCTCGGTCTACGATCAGAACTATCCGCCCACCACCAAGGATTTTTCCTCGATTGTTCGCGCGATACGCTCAACCAAGCCCGATGTGGTGTTCGTGGCCTCTTACCCTGGCGATTCGGTGGGCATGGTGAATGCGGCGCATGAAATCGGCCTTGGCCCCACGGTGAAAATTTTTGGTGGTGGCATGGTCGGTTTGCAGTTCACCCCCGTCATGGAGAGCCTCGGAAGCAAGCTTAACGGGATCATCAATTACAACACCTATGTGCCTGGCATGCCTTTGAAAGGCATCGAAGACTTCTTTAAGCGTTACACCGCCAAAGCCGTCGCTGAAAAAGTCGATCCGCTCGGTTACTACCTGCCGCCATTTAATTACGCTACCGGGCAAATGCTTGAACAGGCGATCAACGCCACCAAATCGATTGATGACAAGGCCATCGCCGCTTACCTGCGTGCCAATACGATGGATACCATTGTCGGACCGATCAAGTTTGATGCGGGTGGGGAGCGCGCGAATCAAAGGGTGATCATGGCCCAGTTCCGTGGTGTGAAGGATAAGGATTTGGAACAATTCCGTTCCCCTCAGCGCCAGGTCATTATTCACCCGACCGCCGATAAGACCGGGGATGCAATCTTCCCCTACGAACAGGCTCGAAAGTCCTGATCGATATCATGCCAAACGCTTGACACACGGCGCTTCGCGCTGACGGGTCTGCCCCCGGGCAGCCCCGAGCGCTTGGCGGTTCAAGCTTTAAACCACGCCATGACTTTCTCCTTCGATCTCCTTCTTGAAGCGATCCTTTTTGGGATTTTGCTCGGAGGTTTTTATGCTGCCGTAAGTCTTGGTCTGTCGGTATCGTTCGGATTGCTTGACATTCCGAACGTTGCCCATCCGGCTGTGCTGTTGCTCGGTGCCTATGGCGCTTTCTCGCTGGGGCAATATGGCGTTGATCCCATTGTTGCGGGACTGCTGCTTATGCCGGTGTTTTTTATCGCTGGCGCTCTATTTTATAAAACTTATTATCTCGTTTTTGAGCGACGAGGTGACGCTGCTGCGGTCAATGGCCTGGCCTTTTTCTTCGGCGTTGTCTTCATCATCGAAGTTGGACTGGTGATTTGGTACGGGGTTGATCAACAATCGGCAACGGCCGCCTACATCGGTGGCAGCCTCGAACTCGGGGATATCCGTTTACCTTACCGCCTGCTTGCTGCTTTTTCGGTCGCCTTGGTCATGGCGCTGGCGCTATCGCTCTATCTCTCAAAGACTTTTTATGGGCGGGCGATTAAGGCTGTCGGTCAGGACGAGGGAGCCTTGCGATTGATGGGTGTTGATCCAGTCAAGGTTAAGCAGCTTGCCTTCGGGATCGCAACTGGCGTCAACGCGCTGGCGGGCGCTGTGCTTTTGATTCTTGCACCCATTGAACCCACCATGGATCGGATTTATATCGGTCGAACCTTTTGTGTGGTGGTACTCGCAGGCCTGGGATCGATGAGCGGCACCCTGGCGGCGGGCTTGATTTTGGGGATTGCCGAGTCGATCGTGCTGATGTTCTTAGGCGCATCCTGGGCGCCTGCAGTTGCCTTTGGCCTGTTGATGGTCATGCTCGGTTTTCGGCCGCAAGGTCTTTTCGGGCGCTGAGTCGATTTCATGCGATTTTGGCTAAGCTGCGCGGCGATCTCGATAGGCGCTGTTTTTCTCGCCTTTTCGGGCGCAAACAATTACTTGTTTTTTGCGGGCTTTGTGGTTTTGCAATCGATCGTGCTGGCAAGCGCCTGGAATATTCTGGGAGGCTATGCCGGTTATGTGAACTTCGGTGTGCCTGCGTTTATCGGTGCTGGCGCTTATGCCGCCTTGATGATGCACCTGGCTTTCGCAGCACCACTTCTCTTGCAGATTGCTGTGGCGGGCATCATCACGGGGCTGATCGGCTTTTTGGTCGGTCTGTTGACCGTCCGTTTGCGAGGTATCTTTTTTTCAATCGCAACCGTCGCTTTAGTGTTTATTTTTGAAACGCTGGTGATGAATACGCCTTTTCTTGGCGGTGCAACCGGTATGCAGCTTACCCGGCCCGAATCGGGCGGGCTCTTTCCCAGCTATATGCGCATGCTGGTGGTGGTGATGACAGGTCTGGCCATTCTCGCGGTTGCCACCGCCCGCTATGTACAGGAGTCGCATATCGGGCGTGGACTTCGGGCGGTAAGGGATTCTGAAGAGGCTGCGGAGTGCTCGGGCGTGCCCACGCTTAAGCTCAAGCTGCTGGCTTGTGCGCTGTCCGGTGCGCTGCTCGGTGCAGCGGGTGCCCCCTTGCCGATGTATTTAAGTTATATCGAACCTGCTTCAACCTTTAACCTTTTATACGCGGTCTCTGCGCTGGCCATGCCGATCATCGGCGGGATGTCACACTGGATTGGTCCGGTGATTGGCGCCATTATTCTTGCCAGTCTGCAGCAGATCGTGACAGTGACGATTTCAAGCGAATTGAACGTTCTGGTTGTTGGATTATTGCTGGTGGTTTTTGTGGTGGCTGCGCCCGAGGGCATCGTGGGTTTGGTGAAGCGATGGAAATCCTCCTCAAAGTAAATCAGATCTCCAAACATTTTGGCGGCTTCACAGCGCTCAACGGGGTGAGTCTCGAGCTCAAACGGGGCGAGCGCCTCGGACTGATCGGGCCAAATGGTTCGGGCAAGACCACACTCATCAACTGCATTTCGGGCGCGCTGGTCAATGAAAGTGGTCAGATCCTGTTTCGTGGCCAGTCGATTGCAAACCTGCCTGCCTACCGGCGCACGCGGCTTGGCATCGCACGCAGCTTTCAGATTCCCCGGCCGTTTCGCAGCATGACCGTGCTTGAAAATCTCCTCGTCCCACTTTCCTACGTCGGTGGTCTGACGGGTAAGGAAGCGAACCGGCGTGCCGAAGAGATCCTCAGCGGTATGGGCCTGGCAGTCAAGATGCACCAGGGTTGCAGCCAGCTCTCACAGGTTGAGTTAAGAAAACTGGAGCTTGCACGCGCCATGGCAGCCGACCCCCAATTGCTGATATCCGATGAGGCGATGGCAGGTCTGGCTGGCACCGAGATCGACGAAGTCCTCGCCATCTTGCACACCTTGAATCAAAAAGGTATCACGATCATCATGATCGAACATATCATGCAGGCGGTGATGTCCTTTTCTGAGCGGGTGGTCTGTCTTGATGCCGGTCAGATCATCTGCGAGGGCACGCCCGCCGAGGTTGTGGCTGACCCCTATGTGCAAAGGGCTTATCTTGGCGATTAGGCTACAGGTGGCGTCAGTGCATGCCGGTTATGGCGCTGTCAAAGCCCTGCAAGGGGTTTCGTTGTCGCTCGAGCAAGGCCAAACCGTTGCCCTACTGGGTACCAATGGCAACGGCAAGAGCACCCTGATGAAGTGTTTGATGGGCATGGTCCGTCCAAGTGCTGGACAAATCGTTCTTGAAATTGATGGGCAGCGTCACGACCTCGCCCAACTCAGTACCGAGGCAATTGTTAACCTGGGTGTTGCGCTTGTGCCCGAAGGACGGCGGCTTTTCCCTAAGTTGACCGTGCAGGAAAATCTTTTACTGGGGGCATTTCGTCCCTCGGCACGCAACAACATTCAGCATAATCTTGCCTTTTGCCTCGAAGCCTTTCCCGTGCTCGCGGAACGCAAAAACCAACTCGCAGGTTCGATGTCGGGTGGACAACAACAAATGTTGGCGATCGCTCGCGCCATCATGTCCTCGCCACGCTTGCTGCTGGTTGATGAGCCCTCTGTGGGTCTGTCACCGCTGCTGGTTTCCCAAACCATCACCAAACTTAAAGAACTCAAAGAGCAATACCAACTCACCGTGTTAATGGCTGAGCAGAACTTCAATCAAGCGATGCGGATCGCCGATTATGGTTATATTATTGTGCACGGTGAGATTGTTTTTCATGGCGATGTGGCAACGCTCAAAGAAAACGAACTCGTCAAAAGCTACTACCTCGGCGTCTGATAACTCGCCCGGACTGATAGCTTGATCGCCCCCCCAGTCTGATAAATCGCCTACAAAGTCGCGGGCGGCTTATAGTCGGCACCCACAGCAACAGCGCCCCAGGGCATTGACTGCGCGTCCCAGTTAAAGCCGAAATGACCCATCAGCGCATGGGCATCTCGAAACATGCGCTGCATGGGATACTGGTCATAAATACCATTCGCACCGGCTAGGCTGTGCAAGCTGTCGACAGCTTCGGTACAAAGCTGGACCGCGAAAGCAACGTTTCGTTTGGGCCTTAGTTTTTCGATCAAAGTCGGAACCTGATCATCGGCGGCCATCCGCTGCGCGACTGCGCAATCCTCAAGCGCCAAGGCGCGCGCCGCATCGATACGCGCCCCTGCAGCTGCCAAGCGCTGCTGCACGGTGGGCAGATCGCGCATCTTGAGACTTTGATAACTGGTGCTGCGCTGTTCAACCCATTCGATGCTTAGATCGAGCGCCGCCTGGGCATTGCCAATGGCCGCGCCGACCAGGCAATGGGTGCCCATGGTGGAAAGTCCGATACTAAACAATGGATTGTCATGAAGCGCTGCCCCGGGGAACTCGCGCCCGCCTCGAGCCCTGAGCATGGACAGCGCCCGATGAGCTGGTACGAAAACCTGCTGGGCCTTGACCGACTTTGAACCGGTGCCAGACATACCCAGCACATGCCAGTCGTCGATGATCTCGTAGTCAGCCCGCGGGACCAGGCACATCAGATAATCTACAACCTGATCCCCGTCGCGCAACAAGGCCGCAAGCATATTCCAGGGGCTTGGATCAACGCCACTAGAAAAACTCCAGCGTCCTGATAGCTGATAACCACCTTCGACGCGCTGCGCACTGCCTTGCGGGTAGGCGATGCCTGAGGCGATCAATGCATCGGGATCCTGATCCCAGATTTCTGACTGTGCCCGCTCCTCATAAAGTGCAAGCATCCAGTGATGGATCGCCCAATTTCCCACACACCAGGCTGTTGAGGTGCAGCCCCTGGCCAGTTCGGCAGGAATGCGCACCAGACTCTCGAAGGGCAATTCCATCCCCCCCCATCGCCTGGGCTGGACAAAACGCAACAGACCGCTGGCATTCAAATCGTCAATGGTTTCGGGCAACATCCTTCGAGCCTGCTCGGTCGCTTTTGCCCTCTCGCGTAAGCGCGGGACGAGTGCCCTGGCGCTGTCAAGTGCTTCTTGCAGGCCGCAGTGCGAAAAATCGCGGGCACGACCAGCAGCAGATACCTTGGCCCTTGCTACGCTGGCATCCAGACCTTCGGCGCGCGGTGCATTCATCAATGCTGCTCCACGCGTTGCATCGCGGCGTAGTCCTCGCCACCCCAGTCAGGCGCGTTGCTGATGCCAAAAAAATTCAACTCAATCATCAAGCCGTTTGGATCACGGACAAAAAGTTGGTACAGATTTGACTCGGGAAGATGGCGGGGCCGGAACTCGATGCCTCGCGCCTTAAATCGATCGATGAAGGCCGACGGATCGTCGGCGAGAAAGGCGATATGGTCAACGACACCACTCTGATCGCAGGCTGCATCTGCCGATGTACCCAGATAATAGGTCTCACGGTTCGGAATGTCGTGCGGCCCCATATGAACCTGGATTTTACCGCCCGTGCCGAGCCAATAGCCCGGAAACGGAAAATTAGGTCTTGGCATTTCTTCAAGCCCCAGCACTTCCATGTAAAAGCTGCGCGTGAGTTCCAAATCGTTGGCACGAACGAAATAATGATTCAAATCCACGATTGCCATAAAAGCCTCACTAAAATAGCGCGAAGAAAGACGCATAACGCTAGGACCACTGTTTTTGACCTGCAAGCCCACACCCCGGATGGTCCGGATAAAACCGGGCACGACAAGGCCTCATTCCTGGGACTATAGAACTAATTGATCAAGCGATCAACAATCATGACTTCACTTTCCCTTCCTTTGAATATCCCGGCGGCCTGGTTTGCCATGGTCATGGGCCTCGGCGGACTGTCAATTGCCTGGCAGCGCGCAGAAGCCCTCACGGGCCTGACGCCCCATGCGGGCTATGGTATGGCCTGGTTTGCCCTCTTGGTTTTTTCGGTCTTGCTGTTTGGCTACTTGCGCAAAATCTTCAGGCATCACGAAAGCTTTCTTGCCGAGTTTCGCCATCCCACCCAGATCGCTTTTGTCGGTGCAGTACCGATTTCCATGGAAGTGCTCGCGGTCGCTTTTGTCCATCATCATCCGATGTTGGCTGAAGGCTTACTGCTCGTCGGTATGCCCCTGCAGCTTCTCGTACTCACCACCATGTTTCGACGCTGGCTTGTTGGAGAAAAAATTGAACCGGAATCCATTACCCCAGCATGGTTTATTCCTTGCGTGGGCGGCATCCTCGTGCCCTTGAGCGGCCCTCAACTTGGTTATGTGGCCGCAGCCTGGTTTTTTCTCTGTATCGGCCTCTTGTTATGGATTTTTTTGATGCCGATTCTTCTTGCCCGACTTATATTTATAGGCCCGCTGCCGCCGGCCGCTCAACCGTCCCTGCTGATTTTACTGCCGCCTCCCGCCCTCGGGATGGTGGCCTACGTCACAATGAGCGGACAACTCGACGTGTTCGCCGTCAGCTTGTTTGTGTTGATGCTTTTCATCGCGGCGATTTTGCTGAGTTTGAGCAGGTCCTTGACCCGCTCAAACTTCAACATGTCGTGGTGGGCGTTCAGCTTTCCCACAGCAGCGTGTTCAGGCTCTTGCAGCTTCATGGCGCTCCAAACCGGAGCCCCTGCTGCCAAGGGTTTGGCCTATGTTGCGCTGCTGATCTGCACGGGGGTAATTATTGGTTTACTGATGAGAACCTTACGAGCAATTTTTCCCCAACCTCAGCAACTTTAGGCCCTAACACGCTTAGAAATCGACGCTCAAAGTCACACTCGCAAATCGAGGTGAACCGAGGTAGTAAAAGACCGTGTCAGCGCCTTTCAGCGTCGTGGTACCCGATGTAATCGCCTGCGCGTTGGTTTGTAAACCCGCCGCTCTGAGGTATTCCTTATCGAAAAGATTGACCACATTAAAACGAAGCGTCATGCCCTTGCCAAAGCCTACATTCGCAAATCGATAACCAGCATTCAGATCAAAGACTGTGTAGCCATCGGCCCACTCGTCGTTCATCAGGGTGGAATATGATTTCCCGGTGCGCTTGCCTTTGAGTTGAATATATCCCGGGCCATTGGCGTACTGAACAGAGACCCCTGCCATCTGTTTTGGTGCCAAAGGAAACTCGCGCCCTGCAACTGGCACCTGATAGCTCGCGCTGAACGGAAGATTGTTCTGAATTTCGCTATCGTTAAGCGAAAGCGATGCATAAGCGCTAAAGCCGTTTACTGGCCGGGTACCGAGCTCAAACTCAAGACCTTTAGCCTTTACGCCGCCAACATTCACGTAAGTTGACTTATTCAACTCAGGATCAAAGCCATTGGCCTGCCTGTTCTTGTAATCGATCATATAGGCGGTGGCTGAGGCTGTTATCACCGGCCCGAAGTAGCGATAGCCAACATCGATTGTCGTCGATGTTTCGGCCTTGACGGTGTCACTCAAAACAGCCTTGCCGTTCACGATGTTGTAGTTATCGAGCGCGAAGTTAGGTGGCGCACGGAAACCTTGGGTAATCTGGGCAAACAACTGATCCTGTTTGCTGAGTTGGTGACGCACGCCAAGCGAGGGCAATACCTTGGAGTAACTCTTCACGACCTCATAAGCAATCGGTGTCGCCTGCCCTTCGTTGGGTCTGTTCACAAAATCGCGCTCAATTTTGGGTGTTCTCAGACCAAAGGTAACGATAGTTTTATCCGGTATAACGGTATAGGTGTCCTGAACGAAGAACTGTGACGCTGTGCTGATCGTCTCATAGTCCCGGCGCTGGAATAAGCTTCCATCAGGGCGACGGATCGCGCTACCGTCGCGCAACCAGTAATCGGTCGGTGTGCCATCGGCATTCACAAGGACCCCCGGACCGGTTTGCTTATGCTGCGCCCTTTCGTACCAAACACCATAGGTGAGATTATGGGCACCCTCGATCTGATTCACGCTCAAGACGACGCCTGGTCTGTAAGTGCGCGTCACCGATGATGACGAAATTAGAATGTTATCTAATTTATCTCCGTCACCATTCAAATCAACCTGCGCATTCTTGGCAAGCGTTGTTGTGTTGAGGAATCCGGACTCGGACTGATTCCGTTGCTGTGATCCGCCGGTGCCATAGCCGTACCAGAAATAAGGATCAATTTTCAGCGTGGTTTTGTCATTTAAAGGAAAAATGCTGTTGACCCTGACGATTGCATTTTCAAAGGGATTGGTCGACAGTTTGTAATAAGGGGGAAAGGCAGATCCTGCCTCGTTTTGTGCGCCTGGACCACCTGGCAAATGCCCAACAAATGTTGGCGCATAGTCCCACCCGCTGCCGAACTGTGCCAGTTGCGCCTTGGATACGCTCAAAATATTGTGATTGATCGCCTTGTTCCAGAGCAGTACGGTCGAAACGCTAGCGCCACCCCCAAGGTCATAACGCAGTTTTGCGTCGATGTGATCCCGCTTTGCCTCCCCGGGACCTTTCCACTTTTCAACAAATGAGTTGGAATAAGAAATAAAAGCTGTTGCGCGATCTGAAGCGAACTTGCCGGTATCGTATCGGACAAAGCTACGGCGGAAACCCAAGCCTCCCAAGGATTGGGAAATCTTGGTGCGCTGCGTTAATTCGGGGTCGCAAGTGAAAATATTGATGTTCCCGGTTGTCGCTCCGACGTGCGGAGAATCGATATCGACGGTTCCCTGCGTCACCGTCAACTGGCACAGGTTTTCGGCATCGGTGTACTCCTGTGGGTACACGGCAAAGTTTCCGGAATCATTGACGGGTACACCGTCGATGGTGAATCCCAACTGATCAGCATTGAAACCGCGCACCTGCAGGCCACCACCGAACATACCCGTGGGATCGTGACTAAAGGTGCTGACACCTGGCAGGAGCTCGATCAATTGGAAGGGATTTGAACTCGGCAAGGCTTTTTCAACCGCCGCCCGCGACACATTGCTTCTTGCCCGCGCCTGATCTTCCTGTTGAATTAAGCCGGTACCCAATTTATCACCCTCGCTGGTAATAACCACCGTACCAGCTGATGTGGCTGACGTGTTCGACTGCGCCCAAAGCGGGCTACTGAGCGCCATGGCGACTGCATAAGCGACTGGTTTAAAGCTGTGGTTTTTCATATGGATTCCTTTCAACAGGTCTTATTCATTATCGGCATGTCAGGCCTTCGATGGCAATAAACCAATACAAGCCATCAAGCCTTCACACCGATCGGCGACTGAATTCAATCCGTACTTTGAGCCGCGGTAATGAACAAATGATGACAAACCGTTGAACCACCCCAGCATGACGGCAACGACCCATGGACAGTCGGACCAAGTGCGGCGTTTGACCGCTTCAGCGGCCGGCGATTTAACCTAATGCTGTTGCCCTGCCGGATTCGATAGCATCCGATCGATCCAGGCAATCGAGAGCGCGGAAAAAATAAATGCAATATGAATCACGGTCTGCCAGAGCATGGTCTTATCACTCAAGGATTCAGCAGAAATAAAAGTCTTGAGCAAATGAATCGAAGAAATCCCAATGATCGCCGTGGCAAGTTTGACCTTCAAGACATTAGCGTTTACATGCGATAGCCACTCGGGCTGATCCGGATGGCCGTCCAGATCAAGGCGCGAGACAAAGGTTTCATAACCGCCGATGATCACCATGATGAGTAGGTTTGAAATCATGACGACGTCAATCAGTGACAAGACCATCAACATCACCACGATCTCTTTGCTTCGGGCAACCACGCCGAGAGCGCTTGCAGTGTGATCAAGTGCATTAGGATCCCAGAGCACAGGTACCAAATGACTAAGTTCTTGAATAAAGAGCACCACGTAAACCGCCTGAGCCACAATCAAGCCCAAGTAGAGCGGCAATTGCAGCCAACGGCTTGCAAAGATTAAGGCTGGAAGGCCACGCAGTGCGGATGCTTGCGCAGGACTGCTCGGGGTATGCTTATCCATGAAATAATCCTAGGAGAACAATGCGAAGTTTTCGTGGCAACAAGGCCAATTTGCCGAGCAAGTTATGCACGGTCTGCGGACTCACAATGACTTGGCGCAAGCATTGGGCAAAAAACTGGGATGCCGTTTTGTACTGTTCCGATCGATGCCGAAAGTCAGCCAAAGACAGCAAGCAGCGATCCGAGAAGCCATCCATCGTGAAGGATCCGAACTAAATTGAATATCCCAAAGTGAAACGAGGATGCCCTGAATTTTTGCGACACACCCGCCGAAACCCTAAGCGCATCAGGGCTTGGGCAGATGCATTCGCAAGATATGCTTGTCAAAAACCGCTGACGTTGCCGTGTCCTTAATCCCGATTCGAGGGCGCCAACGGCTCGCTTGGGCCTTATTGCTAGCATCGCTCAGTGCCATTGGCCCCTTTGCGATCGATACCTACTTACCCGCCTTTGAGGGGATTGCGCAATCGCTGCAGGCTACCCCGTTGCAGATGCAACAAAGCCTTTCGATTTATCTGATTGCATTTGCGGTGATGAACTTGTTTCACGGTGCGATCTCAGATAGCTTGGGACGCAAACCTGTTGTGCTTGCAGGCCTCGCCATGTTTTCGCTTTCATCCATCGGCTGTGCGATGGCCTCAGACATCGAGACTTTGCTCGTTTATCGATTCTTGCAAGGTCTCTGCGCAGGCGTCGGTATGGTGATTTCCCGGGCCATGGTGCGCGACTTGTTTCCGCCCGACGAAGCACAGCGCATGCTTTCCATCGTGACGATCTTCTTTGGCGTTGCGCCGGCCATCGCCCCTTGGATAGGGGGTCTTGTTTTTATTCGTTGGGGCTGGGAGGCCGTGTTCTGGTTTTTAGCCTGCTTTGGCGCCACACTACTGGTCCTGCAGACAGCTTTGTTACCCGAATCGCTCAAAAAACAAGATCGGCAAACCTTAGCGGTGATGCCTTTACTCAAAGCCTACCGAACCATGGCGAGTTCGCCGCGTTTTGTGCTCCTTTGTATCAGTAGTGCGCTACCCTTTAATGCATTTTTTCTCTACGTTCTTGGGGCGGCACAGTTTCTCGGTGTCCACTTAAAACTGGCGCCCGATCAGTTCTACTGGCTTTTTCTTGGCACCGTGATTGGCATGATGCTCGGCTCAGCGATCAGCAGTCGATTATCAGGACGCTTCCCGCCCATGCGCCAGGTTCGTGTCGGACTGTGGATCAGTGCGTTTGCAAGCCTTCTCAACATTGGCTTAACCATCGTCTTCCCGGCACAGGTCGCCATGGCGATTTTTCCTATCGCCCTTTTCACCCTCGGCTGGGCATTAACGGTGCCCGCAATCACCGTGCGAGCGATTGATCTTTATCCTAGCCGAAGGGGAATGGCTTCATCCATGCAAAGCTTCATCGGCGGACTCTCAAACAGTCTTATGGCTGGCTTGATCGTGCCTGCCGTGATGCACTCGCTGCTTGCGATGGCCATGACCTCGGCCTGTGCTTTTGCAATCGGCGTGATCGCCTGGTTCATTCACAGCCGGGTGCCGCTCAAGCCTTTGGATGCATAGGCGCAAAAAGTTGCGACGTCACGTCCAAGCGCGACACCCTAGTCAGCGGCGCCCTCAACAAGAACCACCTTTGAATGCCCGGCTTTCAAACGCATCTCAAGCAAAGGTTTATATTGTTCTGAACGATAAAACGCATGGGCAGCTTCAAGGCTGGGAAACTCTAGCACGACGATTCGCTTGGGCTGCCAATCGCCTTCGAGCGTTTCAGATGCTCCGCCACGCACCAAAAAGCGGCCGCCAAAGGCTTCAACTGCTGCAGGCGTATGCTTTCGATAAGCAGTCATCAAGTCTTGATCGACCGTATCAATGTCGACAATAAAATAAGCTTTCGCCATTGCATCCCCCAAAAGTTCGCGCTGATTTGCCCTCTATGCTCAATGGCCCACAAACTGAGGCGGCCGTTTTTCGACGAAAGCTTTCGCCGCCTCTTTATGGTCCGCTGTGCCCTGACAGAGCACCTGTAGGCTCGATTCCACATCGAGCTGTGTTGACAGGCCATTAAGGCCTGAGGCGAGCAAAGCTTTTTTCATGTGGCCAAAGGCAAGTGTTGGTCCTTTTGCAAGCCTCTCGATCCAGACAGCCGCCGCTTGCTCAAGGACCGCATCGTCATGCACCTGATGCAAAAGGCCAAGCGCAAAGGCCTCATCGGCACTTAAAACCGGCGAAAACAGCAATAACTCCCTTGCTTTCGCTTCACCGACTACTCTGGGCAGGAAGTAACTCATCCCGTAGTCACCCGATAAGCCGACTTTGGCAAAGGAGGTGCTGATCTTGGCTGAGCGCGCTGCCAATCTGAAATCGCAAGCGAGTGCAAGCGCCAAACCAGCGCCTGCAGCAGCACCGGGTAACACCGCCAATGTCGGCTTGGGCATTTCGTGGAGCAAACGCGAGGCATCGGCACGTTGACGCAACAAGCGCTGACGTTCAGCCAGATTCATGCTTTGGGCCTGCGGCGTTGCCATCGCCTTCACGTCACCGCCGGCGCAAAACGCACCACCCGCTCCGGTGAGTACCACAGCTCGAACCGCTGTATCGCGCTGGGCTTGCTCAAGGGCAAGGATAAGACCCGAGGTGATTTCCGGGCTCAAGGCATTGCGGGCCTCGGGCCGGTTGAGGGTGAGGGTTAAGACGCCCTCGTGAAGCGTCGATAGCAAATCTTGCGCCTGCTTCTCGGAAGTGGGNNTGGTGAGCCAGCGCTTGCATACCCGCCGACATTTCGAGCAAAGCCTCGATGCGCTGGTGCTGCGCCTCCCGCAAAAGCCGTTTGGTCATGCGCAATGCCGGTGCGGGGTTGGCGGCAATACGCCTCGCGAGCGCCATACAACTCGCCATCAAATCATCATGCGGCACCACCTGCGATACCAATTGGCAGGCGAGTGCCTGCTGAGCGTCCAGCATATCCCCGGTGAAGCTCAACTCAGCCGCCTTGGCATAGCCAACAATGCGCTGCAATAACCAGGCGCCGCCATCACCGGGAATAATGCCCAGTTTCACAAAGCTTTCAGCGAAGCGTGCCTTTTCGGAGGCGATTCTCATGTCACACATGCAGGCGAGGTCAAGACCAGCACCGATCGCAGGACCGTTGACCGCGGCAATCGCAGGAATATCCAGCGCCGCCATGGCCTTGGGGATTCGCTGAATACCCCGGCGATAACCCTCTCGAATGGCGTAGGGTGAGCCGCCGGCTATCCCTTGCTTGCTTTGCATATCTTTCACGTTACCGCCCGCGCAAAACGCGGAGCCGGCCCCGGTGAGAATCAGGCATTTGGCCTCGGGATGCTGCTGCACGCTTTCGATTGCATCAACCAATGCGTCCCACTGCGCCTGGCTTGACAGGGCGTTACGCTCTGCCGGCGCATTAAGCGTTAGGGTAAATACGGCGCCATCTTGCGCCATGAGAACAAAATCCGACATGAATCCCTCCGTCAACCGGAAGGATTCTGCCCGAAAGCCTCAGGCGGCCGCCAGTGGCTGCGCACGAACGGCGAGTTTTTCATCGTTGATTCGTACCGAAAGCAGCTTCATGAGCGCGTAAACCGTTTCGATATGGGGTGTTGGGACTTCGGTGATTTTGCCCAGCTCAATGACAGCGCCGACCAAGGCGTCGATTTCAGGATCACGCCCTGACTCGACGTCTTGCAACATCGATGTTTTGTGTTTGCCTACTTTTTCAGCGCCTGCGATGCGCTTTTCAAGCGTTACCCTGAAGCTGATGCCAAGGCGCGTTGCCACGGCCTCCGCTTCCCGCATCATGGCCGCCGCCAGTTCGCGCGACAAGGGAAACTGGCATATGTCTACCAAGGTCGAGTGCGTCAGTGCACTGATGGGATTGAAGGTGAGATTGCCCCATAGCTTGAGCCAGATTTCGCTGCGGATGTTGTTGAGGACGGGCGCTTTAAATCCCGCTCGCGCAAAAAGTGCCGAGATGGCCAGCACGCGTTCGGTCTCGCTACCGTCGAGTTCACCGATCGGGAAGCGATCGCCCTCGATATGACGCACCCAGCCCGGAGCAGCCAATTCGCAAGCCGGATAAACCACACAACCCAGAATGCGCGAAGGATCGATTGCCTTCATGATCCGGCCGTCCGGATCCACGCTGTGCACGACCCGATCTTCAAACGCTCCAGGCTGACGCTGAAAATACCACCAGGGTATACCGTTTTGCATGGGGATGATCACGGTATTTTCATGGAGCATATGCGGCAAATCATTGATTACTGCTGATACCTGATTGGCTTTCATACCGAGAATGACGAGGTCTTGAGGCCCCGCTTCAGCCAGTGAATCGGTGGCTTTCAACTGTCGCACAACATGCTCGACACCGTCTGACATCGTCAGGCGCATACCACGGCTGCGAATCGCTTCCAAATTGGCGTTTCGCGCAATAAAGGTGACATCTTCACCCGCTTGAGCGAGCTTGACACCGACATAACCGCCGATCGAACCTGCACCGACAATACAAATTTTCATCGCATGATTCCTTTCGAGGACAAGGCTAGGATGAGTACAACTTAGAGGAGACAAGCACCAGTTCTACGCTGGGCTTTGACGACGAGATTAACAATGCTGCAATGCAGCGACAAGCCCTATGTTAAGCAAATCATTCGAGAACAACCGTCTGTCGCAAGCGGCCCGCACGCTCAGTCCGCGCAATCAACTCGACACGGGTACCGGGTAGCGCCGCGATCTGCCATTGGTGCAGACACCGTTGCGCGGTGACGCCACGATCCGGAAGAAAAGCTTGCAAGGACTGCTTGGCCGCGTGGCCCTCAAGTGAAGGCCCTTCAACACGCTGGCTGCCATGCATACACCGAAGATAAGGCCTCGCTTCGGCACTAAAATCGTGATCGCCGAGACATTCTGTTGCGCCAAGCACAACGATCTCATGCCCCGGATCAGGCTGCGTGACAGCCGGGTTCGCGATCGGGAAAAATTCGAAAATGACGCCTCGAACGGTCTTGCGCTCAAGGGCCCGCCTGCTCACATAGCTTGGCAGATAGCCACTGTTTTCGACCGCCATGCGGATAAGAAAAAGTTTGGCCCCCTTTGGATGTAGTGGCCCTGAGGTATCGCCCAGGCACGCAACATCAAGTTCCAATAAAACCAACTTGGGGAGAATGCCCGCCAGTTGCTTGAGCCAGGCAGGGAAACGGGCCACCTCAGCCTCACGTAGTTTTGCCGGCGGATTACGCCAAAAGTTCATCCGATCCCAACCGCCGATCTCAACGGGGCCAAGTTGCGGATGACTAAAGGCGCGCCAGTCCACATGGGCCTGACCGCCACAAACCTCATCACTCCACTTCAAGAGTTTTAAATCGTCTTCTGGCGGATGTTCGCGATACCAATCGATGAAGGAATACTTCTCAATGCCCGCGGCTCTGTTAGGCGCCCAAAGTTCAACCACCCAAAACAGGGCCCCGAGGTGCTCGTAAATCCAGTCCTGTGTGCCGCTGATTACCTGCTGCGGGTGGTACTTGAAATCGTGCCAAATACTGATCGCCGGATAACCGGTATGCCGACTCGCTGCAGCGGATAAGCGCTTGTACATCCACAAGTCTTCGGGAATCATTTTGTCATCGGGTTCAGTGCCCATCGGGCGCAGGATCACCCCGCTATGGGTATGAAAACTGACCGCCGCACCGATATTGGGATGGCAGCAAACAAAATCGACCATGGCCCTGACCTCGGGCTCACTTGTGGGATAGGGACCAGCGCCCGGCTGCTTATACTCCTGGCGCCAGTCGGAGGGGAAGTTTCGGTTGAGATCAAGCCCCTCGCGGTCCGGATTGAGCTTGAATTCAACGCCGTTATGCTGCAGCACCCTGCCCTCGGGAAGGATGCGGTAATAGCTGCCGCCGATCTCACCAGGCTCTCGCGGAATCATCACCCGGGGGTCTTCCGGGTGCGGCTTCCATCCGCCGTTGGGATCAGCAATACGCATCGACAGTATCCGCCCGTCGCCGTCGATGTCCTCGATGACCATGCCGTCCAAAGGATAGTCCTCGAAGGGATAGGCGCGGGTTGAGGATCGAATATGACGCGGCCTATCGCCCAGAGCCAGTTCCGCACCATCGGGGCAAAGTCGAGGCACCAGATAAAAGCTGCGCGTATCAAGCAAATGGCACACCGTCGGATCGCTTGTGGCATGGCGCAACATATGGTCCAAGAAGTACAACACAGCAGTACTGGCGAGTAACTCCGCGGCATGAATATTGCCGTCCACCCAGAGGGCCGGCTTGTCTTCCGCACGACCACTTGCGAAGCGGGTCAGCGTGAGTACCCAGATCTGCCGCCCTTCATAACTCTCACCCATCGAGTCGATGCGCAGCAAATCGGGATGTTTGTTCACCAGTCCCTGCAGGAGATCGGTCAATTCGTCGTAGCGGTAAAACTTCGAAAAATCGATGGTCATGACTAGCCTTCCTGATGAATACCCAATGTGATCCGTCCGAGCCTGAAAGCCAATTTTGTCGGAGCCCACGAGGCCTGAATCGCTTTAAGCCGTCTTGGCGTGAATACCTTAAGTGAATGCCTTAAGTCCGTGAGAAATCATGACAGACATGTTAACCCCTGATCACAGTCATCCATTGGCCGGGGCAGTTGATGTTGGGGCCCGCTTACCCGTATAGTTCGTTTGCGACTTAAGACGCCAAACCGGACATTCATGGCAGGCGCTTGAGCACACTTGGCGCCTTGCGCATTCCAACCCCAGGAGGACCCATGAGCATCTCAATCACCGTTCAATTGAACGGCAAACCCGTTTCTGCCCAAGTGCAGGCAAGCACCAGCTTGGTGGATTTTTTACGCGATCAACAACGACTCACCGGCACCCATGTTGGCTGCGACACCGCACAATGCGGCGCTTGCACAGTGCTTGTTGATGGCAAAGCGGTGAAATCCTGCAATATGCTCGCTGTGCAGGCTGACGGTCATGCAATCACCACCATCGAAGGGCTCGCTAACGCCGACGGCAGTTTGCACCCGATGCAGGCTGCTTTCCGTGACTGCCATGGCTTGCAATGTGGTTTTTGCACCCCCGGCATGGTGATGTCTGCGCTGGACCTGGTTGAACACCATGACCACAGTAGCGAGCAAAAGATTCGCGAACACCTCGAAGGCAATCTGTGCCGTTGTACGGGTTACCAGAATATTGTCCGGGCTGTGCAGCAAGGCGCACAAGCCATGACTCAATCCGCTTAATGAATGGAAGGACGATCATGAATGCACCCACCGCCGGATTCATTGGCCAGGCCGTTCTCCGCCGCGAGGACTATCGTTTTCTCACGGGCAACGG
>DENJ01000096.1 GCA_002359635.1 Burkholderiales bacterium UBA2647 | reverse complement strand
GCGTCGGCCAGCCAGCAGCAGCGCTATCACCTGGTCAGCCGTATCGCAGCCAAGCCGCAACAGCATCTGGTGCTCCTGACGGCCACGCCGCACAGCGGCAAGTCCGACGAGTTCCAGTCGCTGCTGGGTCTTCTCAAGCCGGAGTTTGAACCTGTTGATCTTCCAGCCGCGTCGCAGGCGCAGCGGCGCGAGCTGGCCAAGCACTTCGTGCAGCGCAAGCGCGGCGACGTGGAGAAGTGGCTGGGCGAAGACACGCCGTTCCCAGAGCGGGATGCCTTCGAGCTGAACTACGCCCTGTCGCCGAAGTACCTCAGGCTCTTCAACGACCTGATCGACTTTTCCCGCAAGCTGATCGCGCCGGTCAAAGGGGGGCGACAGCAGCGAGTCCACTACTGGACAGCGCTCGGCCTGCTTCGCGGCGTGATGTCCAGCCCAGCCGCGGGCGTGGAGATGCTCAACACCCGCATGTCGGCACTGGCCAAGGCCGGTCGCAATGACGAAGGTGATGCCATTCCCGACGACGCGCCCAACCCGGTGGGCGACACCGAGTTTGGCCATGAAGCAGACAACGCCCCCACCCAGGTGGTGGAGCGGGCGGATTGGTCGGATCACCAGCGCCGTCAACTCAAGGACCTCGGCGACCGGCTACATGAACTCGCCGGGGCCGTGCACGACCGCAAACTGGCCGCTACAGCTCGGCAAATCACGACTTGGCTGGGCGAGGCAGTGCCGTTCTGCCCGGTCGTGTTCTGTCGCTACATCGAGACAGCCAAGTACGTCGGTGAGCATCTTGAGCCACTGCTGCGCAAGCAGTTCCCTAAGCTCGATCTGCAAGTCATCACCAGCGAGCTACCCGATGAGCTGCGCAAGCAGCGCATCGAGGTGATGGGCCGGTCGAAACTGCGAGTCTTGATCGCCACCGATTGCCTCAGCGAAGGCATCAACCTGCAGGATCAGTTCACTGCGGTGCTGCACTACGACCTGCCCTGGAACCCCAATCGCCTCGAGCAGCGCGAAGGTCGCGTAGATCGGTTCGGGCAGATCGCCCCCATGGTCAAAGCCTGCCTGCTCTACGGTGCCGACAACCCGATCGATGGCGTCGTGCTCGATGTCTTGCTTCGCAAGGTGCGTGAGATCAAGCGATCCACCGGCATCAACGTACCTTTTCCAGAGGACTCGCAAAGCATTATCGACACCATCACCCAGGCGCTGCTGCTCAACCCCAACCGTAGCATCAGCACGCAACAGGGCGTGCAGGGTACGCTGTTCGACTTCAGCGACTTTGAAGAAGCCGCGACCGCGAAAGACAAGGTCACTCGGAAGCTCGACGACGCCGCGGAACGCGAGAAGGCGTCTCGCTCCATCTTCGCCCAGCATGCGATCAAGGCACATGAGGTGGAGGCCGACCTGCGTGAGGTGGACGAAGCTATTGGCGACCCCAGGGCGGTGGAGACTTTCGTCACCAGCGTGCTGAACAACCTGATGGGTGTCCAGGTGGCGGCCCTGGGCAAAGGCTACCGGGTCGTCACCGGCAATCTTCCTCCTGCTCTGCGCGAGGCCTTGCCCGCCGGCGATGTATTGCAGGTATCGTTCAAGTCGCCCACGCCCGAGGGCTTTCATTATCTAGGGCGCAACCACCCCTTCGTCGAGTTGCTGTGCCAGGTGGTATTGGCTAACACCATCAGCAGGCATGACAAGCGAGCAGCGCGCGCGGCAGTAATTCGCACCCGAGCAGTGGCAATCAAAACCACGCTAATGCTTTTCAGGTGCAGAAATGTCATCGAGCAATCGCGCAATCATCAGCAGATCGTGGCCGAGGAAATGCTCCTCTGGGGTTGGCGCGGAACGCCTCAGCAGCGCGAATTTATCGACCACGAAGCTGCCAGGGCTCTTCTCAACGATGCGCGGGCTACATCAGACCTTTCAACACAGGCGCGAGCCAGTTTTCTGGAAAACGAACTTCAACTTCTCGACAGTTTGGGTGATGCGTTTGCAGATATCGCCGAAGCGCAGTCCAAGCGCCTAGTCGATGCGCACGAGCGTTTCAGCTCTCTGATGGAAAAGCAGCGATTCCAGGTGGTCTACCCCATCCTGCCAATGGACTTGCTGGGCACTTACGTGCTGCTGCCAGAGGGGGGCGCATGATCTACCCCAGCATCCGCATCGAAGGCGCGATCCTTTCGCCCGACATCCTCGACCGGCTCGATGACCTGGCCGGGCAGCGCCCGGCCGACTTCGGCCTGGAGGGCACTGCCAAGGTCAAGGACGAAATCGCCCGCGCCTGGGCTGACGCACAGGACTACTGGCGAATCTTCCAGCGCAAGCTGGAGTCGGTGCGTGCCGATAGCCCGGCCACCACTGAAACCCGCCAGCAGTGGGTGCTGCCGCTTCTCGGCCTGCTAGGCTATCAGCTCGACTTCCAGCCTAAGAGCGCTGAAGCCAACGGAAAGCTCTACCCGCTGTCTCATCGCGTTGCCAACCGTGGCGGCACCGTCGTTCACATCATGGGCTACCGCGACCCGGCGGGGCTAGACCGCAAGGCTGAGCAGCGCTCCGGCGCACTTCGCATGTCGACGCATGCCATGGTCCAGGAGTACCTGAATCTGGCCGACGAGCTCTACGGCCTGGTGACAAACGGACGCGTGCTGCGCCTGCTGCGCGACAGTTCCCGTCTTATCAAGCTAACTTATCTCGAGTTTGACCTCGACCGCATCTTCAGCGATGGTCTCTTCGCGGACTTCGCAGTTCTCTACCGGCTGCTGCACGCGACCCGGCTGCCCGCCAACCGCGAAGAAGCGACGCAAAGCTGGATTGAGCGCTACCACCAAGATTCTCTGGACGCGGGCTCCCGCATCCGCGATGGTCTGTCAAAGGCGGTGGAGCACACTATAAAGAGCCTGGCGAACGGTTTCCTTCAACACAAGGCGAACGACGACCTGCGCCAGCAGATTGCCTCAGGCCGTCTAAGCGCCGAGGATTTCTACAAGCACCTGCTGCGCCTGATCTACCGGCTGCTGTTCCTGATGGTCATTGAGGAGCGTGGCCTAGTCTTTCCCTCCTCCGCGCAGGCCAGGCACCGTGAGGTGTACGAGCAGTACTACAGCTTGATGCGCCTGCGCCGCATGAGCGAGAAGCGGCATCTGGCCGACCGGCGACATGCCGACCTTTGGCCTGCGCTGCTGGCCACTTTTCGCCTGTTCGAGGCCGGTGGCCCCGGGACCAAGATAAGCGTTCCGCCGCTGGCGGGTGATCTGTTTAGTCCGCCAGCCATCGGCATTCTGTCCCACTGCACGCTGGGTAACGATGTGCTCCTGGGTGCACTGCGGGCTCTGAACCTCTATACCCACCCCGACAACGGACAACTCATCCGCGTCAACTACGGTGCGCTGAACGTTGAGGAGTTCGGCTCCGTTTACGAAGGACTGCTGGAGTACGAACCCGTCATCCTGTCGGATGGTGCCCAGACCACTTTTGACTTCAAGCAAGGTGACGAGCGAGCCAACACTGGCTCTCACTACACGCCCGACGAACTGGTCCAGCCGCTGATCAAGCACTCCCTGGACCACCTGATCGCCGAGCGGCTGAAGGCCAAGGATCCCGAGACTGCACTGCTCGCACTGCGCGTGGCCGACGTGGCGTGCGGCTCGGGCCACATCCTGCTGGCCGCGGCACGGCGCATCGGGCAGGAACTGGCCGTCGCGCGCACGGGGGAAGATCAGCCCTCGCCGCTGGCCATGCGCACCGCCGTGCGCGACGTGATCCGTCACTGCATCTACGGCGTGGACCTGAACCCGCTGGCGGTGGAGCTGTGCAAGGTCGCATTGTGGCTGGAGGCGCATGTTCCCGGCGAGCCATTGAGTTTTCTGGACCACCACATTAAGTGCGGCAATGCCATCGTCGGCTACGTGCGGCGGGAGGATATCGAGGCGCGAGGGGTACCTGACGAGGCCTTCGCTACGATGCCCGGCGATGACAACGAGATCGCTGCAGCGCTGCGGAAGCGGAATAAGGATGAACGCACCGGCCAGACAAAGCTGCAGTTCGATCCAGAGGTCGAGCGTCAGCTCGACGAGGCGCTGAAGGGATGGAGAGGACTCGACGCACTGCCCGAGCACACGCCGGAGCAGGTGGAGGCCAAGCGTCAACGCTTCGAGGTGCTCTCCAAGTCAGCCGAGGTTCTGTGGATGGAGCAGCTGGCAGCGATTCCGATCGCGCAGTTTTACATCCCGAAAATCAAGAATCGGCCCGGCATGCATGTTACCGAAGAGGAGTTTAGAAGCTACTGGAAGGGCCAACGCAAGCCACAAAATCAGCCAACGGCGGAAGCTTGGGCGCTGGCAGAGCGGAAGCGCTTCTTCCATTGGTTTTTAGGGTTTCCAGAAGTACTCGCTGATGGTGGATTTGATTGTGTGCTCGGTAACCCCCCATATTTGGGTAATCGCAAGCTAAGTGGTCGATATGGTGACGCATTTCTCCAATTAATGAAGGTGGAATTCTCACCAGCCGGCTCTGTAGACTTGGTCACCTACTTTCTTCGCAGAATCTACGATTTGCTCAAGCCAGGTGGCTACTTAGCTCTGATTTCGACAAAGACAATTGCTCAGGGTGGCGCGCGTGAAGGTGGATTGGAGGTACTGCTTGATCGTGAGGGTACCATCACATTCGCTGCACATCCTGTTCGATGGCCTGGAACAGCAACTGTTGATGTTGCTTTGTTGGGGTTGCATAAAGGCCCCTGGAGCGGGCGGTCCGCGCTCAATGGCAGATTCGTGGACGTCATCAACGCGTTTCTTGAGGCGGAAGAACAGGGCAAGCCAGCCGTTGAGCTACAAGCCAGAGCTGATCAAAGTTTTGTCGGGTCTTACGTTCTTGGTGGTGGATTCATTCTCGGCGACCAAGAAGCTAAGCGTTTGCTAGATTCCGATCCCGCGAACGCTGAGGTAATCCTTCCCTATCTCGTTGGCGATGACTTAAACAGCCGCCCCGATCAATCGCCTAGCCGATGGGTGATCAACTTCTACGATTGGGAGGCAGAGCGCTGCGAAGAACAGTTCCCGGCGGTATTCACCATCCTTCGAGAAAGAGTCATGCCGGAACGTACTCGCCGTAGAGAGGATGGCGAGTTTGTGCTTCGAAAGCCTTTGCCACAGCGATGGTGGATGTATGCTGACAAACGGCCGAAGCTCTATCGGCTTGCGAAGGCACTTAAGCGAGTCTTAGTGATAAACCGACACACAAAAAATCTCGCCTTTAGCTTCCATCGGACAGGACTGGTCTACTCCGATGCCACGGTAGTTGTTGTCTCCGACAGGTGGGAAGACTATTCAGTGTTGAATTCGAGTTTCCACGAAGTGTGGGCGTGGAAGCAAGGATCTACGATTGGGGCAGGTGGTCTCCGCTACACACCGTCGAGCATTTATGAAACATTTCCGGCGCCCGAGTTCGACAGCGAGTTGGCAACTGCAATGGCAAATACCGGACGCGCTTTCGACAAGAAGCGCAACGAGTTGATGCTTCAGCTTTGGATTGGACTGACTGACGTCTACAACTTGATGCATGCAGAGAAACTCAGCCCCGAGATGGTTGCTAAGGTCAGCAAGAAACCAACTGACGTCGCCCGCAGCGGATTCGACGGCGTACTGGAACTGCGACGCTTACGCGTAGTGCTTGATAACGCCGTGCGCGACGCCTATGGCTGGACCGATCTGGACCTTGGGCACGACTTCGTCGAAGTCGAGACGCTGCCCGAGAACGACCGTGTCCGCTACACCATCAGCCCCGCAGCCCGGAAGGATGTGCTCAAGCGTCTGCTGGCGCTGAACCATCAGCGGGCGAAGGAGGAGGCCGCACATGCGCCCACCTCTAAGGCTAAGGCAACGAGTCGTAAAAAGGCTGCCGCGCCAGCCACCAGCCCAGGACTCTTCGGAGACCTATAAAAGTCAAATCCAGAGCCAGAAGATGAGGCCCTCATGCCAATTCGAACAATGACTGCAAAGGAAAGGGATCAGCTTTTCGGAGATGGGCTTGTCCTGCCAGTCAGAAGACCCAACCGCCAGCCCAAGGTTAGCGGCAAGGCTGACAATTCAGAATTTCCTTTCCTTCAATTCAACACGGAGCATGGCCAGGGCTTTTCGGCAACTTTGATCGATGGTCCGTCAACGGATCTTTTTGAGATTGCTGGCTTGGAATGGTCCGCAGATCTTCACGATGATGTCTGGGGCCACCACAACTGGAAGAGTCTTCTGGAAGAATGTGATACCGCGGAAATCATTGAAATTGGCTCGCAAGACCATACCCTAAGGATGAGCGATATCTTTTCCTGGGTCGTAATCTCGGACCCAGAAAAGTTTAGGCAGGAACTTCGTGCAGCCATATTGGCAGCCGCTCGAAAGCGATGAATGATCCAACCGTTCAAACGCAAGGCGTAGCATTCAATCAGTACGGCACAAAAGCCCCGATTTTTCGCCAACCCCCTCCTGCCGTACCACGGCGAAAAAGTCAGGAGGCCGTGAGAAGGAAAGGGGTTTGAGACAGGTTTCGGGGATAGGTGACGATGCCCGCAGGCAGGAGCCTAGATCAACAACCCACACGTAGTGGGGCCGTTGGGTTGCCAAACGAGCGCGACTGAGCGAGTTAGCAGGATTTACACTGGCGGGTCAGAAGGGATTGTATAAATAACTTGCTCAGTTTTCTGCCCCCCTGTTTTTGGTGGGGTCGGGGATTCGAACCTTTTGGGCACACCCCTTCACGAATGAATGAACGTCAGATAGACACTCGCGTTCCCAACTCCACAACAGCATTTCCCGGTAATCGGAAGAACTCCACCACACCGCTAGCGTTTTGGCTCATGGTCGCGAAGAGCCTTTCCCGCCAATTGGCCATCCCGCCGCCTGGGGTGGGCACAACGGTTTCGCGACTGAGGAAATAGCTGGTGTCAAAGAGTGACACCTGCAATCCGTGAGAAGCCGTCAGCTCCAATGCCTTGGGCACGTCAGGCGTGTTCATAAACCCATAGTTCACCTGCACACGCCAGAAGCTGTGACCCAACGGCTTTACATCGACCCTGCGCTCCATGGGGACCCAAGGAACATCATGAAAGTGCACTGTGAGGATCACGTTGCGGGCATGGAGAACCTGGTTGTGTTTTAAGTTGTGAAGCAGCGCCTGAGGCACCGTTTCTGCATCGGCCGCTGCGTAGACCGCAGTTCGCTCGGCCTTGTTCACACTGCGCGGATCGATTTGATCAATGAAGTCTTGCAGCGAAAGCCCGTCCCGACGCGTACTTTCCATGAGCAGTTCTCGACCTCGCCGCCAGGTGCTCATCAAAATAAATAAAGCCAAACCCAATGCCAGCGGGAACCAGCCGCCATCAAAAAACTTGATTGCACAGCCAGCCACAAGCAGCGCGTCGACAACTAGAAAAAATGCCGTTGCACCAATAGCCAGAGGTGCTGGCATATGCCAAGTCTCTTTGACAACAAAATAGTTCAAAAGGGTCGTGATCATCATTGTCAGGGTCACAGCGATTCCATACGCACTCGCCAGTGCCGACGAACTTCCGAAAAACAAAACGACGGCCAATACACCAAGCAACAGTGCCCAATTGACAGCGGGCATGTAAATCTGACCAATCTCGCGGGCGCTGGTGTATTGAACGCGCATACGGGGTAAAAATCCCAATTGCATCGCTTGTTTCGTCAAGGAATAAGCACCCGAGATAACGGCCTGCGAAGCGATGATGGCGGCCAATGTAGCCAGTACAAGGGCAGGAATAATCCAAGAATCTGGAAAGAGTCGATAGAACGGGTTATCGATCGCTGAGGGATCCCCCATCAGCAGTGCGCCTTGTCCCAAGTAGTTCAAAGCCAGGCCAGGCAACACCAGTCCAGTCCACGCGATTTGGATGGGTTTTCGGCCGAAGTGCCCCATGTCTGCGTACAGTGCTTCGGCACCGGTCAATGCCAGCACAATTGCGCCGACGGCCGCAAACACATGCCATCCACGCGAGGATAGAAATTCCCATGCGCGTAGCGGATTCAAAGCAGCAAGAATTGCAGGCTGTTGAGCGATGTGCCAAATGCCTATGACGCCCAACACGCCAAACCAGAGAACAATGATTGGTCCAAAAAATCGCCCCACCACCGCCGTGCCGACACGCTGAACCATAAAGAGTCCAATCAAGATCGCCACAGTCGCTGGTACCACATAGGGTTTCAGCGCAGGTGTGACCACCTCCAACCCCTCCATGGCACCCAGCACCGAAATGGCTGGTGTGATCAGGCTGTCACCGTAAAACAAGGTTGCACCGAAAACACCTAGCAATAGGAGCCCTTTTCGAAGAGCGGGGCGATGCTCGACCGCACGAGCCGCCAGGGCGGTCAATGCCAGCCCGCCCCCCTCTCCGTGATTGTCTGCGCGAAGAATCAAAATGACGTACTTGAGCGTCACGACAAGCATGAGCGCCCAAAAGATGGCAGAAACAGCCCCAATCAGATGAATCGCGTCCAGTGGAACACCCGTATGAGGGGCAAAGATTTCCTTGACGGTATACAGTGGGCTGGTGCCAATATCCCCATAAACGACACCGATCGCAGCCAGCGTGAGGGCTGCCATGCCTTGTTTACCTGCGATATGCGTATCCGCACCAGGCATGGGGGTAGTTTTGCCGTTTTGCATAGTATTCCTGTGACTGAAGATAGCTGCCACGATGCCTGACAGCGCATCAGGAACGCATAAGTATCCGGGTCGGTTCAGTCTGTGGCATCCGATTCAGCCAATCGGTAACCTACGCCAGGCTCAGTCAGCAAGTGCTGCGGATCGGCGCTGTTCACCTCCAGTTTGGCGCGTAGCTGACCCATATAAAGTCGGAGGTAATGGGTCTGATCAACATGTTCAGCACCCCACACGTCAGCCAGTAATTGACGATGCGTTACCACTTGACCTGCTTGGCGCACTAGCCTGGCCATCAAGGCGTACTCAGTTGGTGTGAGATGCACTTCCACCTTGGAAAGCTGCACCTTGCGGGCTTTAAGATCTACTTCAAGAGCCCCATGGCAATAATGCAGAACCGCTGGTTCTATGTTGTGCCCACGATGGCGTAAGGCGACGCGCATTCGAGCTAGAAGTTCGCCAATACCAAAAGGTTTGACCAAATAGTCGTCAGCACCCTGATCCAGCAATTGAATCTTTTGCCCCTCTGCCTCCCGAGCAGAAATGACGATCACTGGCGTATGGCCACTCTGACGCAACTCAGCCAACAATGACTGGCCCTCACCATCTGGAAGTCCTAAATCAAGTACGACCAAGTCTATGGTTTTACCCATAGGTAAATTGCGCAGCTGGGCTCTGGCATCAGCCAGGCTGGCGGCTGTTTTCAGATCGTACCCTTCAACCGAAAGCGCTTCACGCAATGAATTGCGCAATGCCCGATCATCCTCTACCAACAGCACACTTCGACTCATTGTTGTGCTTCCGGCACTTGAACGTCTGGCAAGGATTGACCATGGCCACGCAGCGGTAATCTGCACTCAAAACAACACCCTCCTTCGCCCCTTGCGAGTAACAATAACTCACCTTGATGCGCTCGGGCAATTGCTCGGCATACAGCCAAGCCGACACCAGCGCCACGATCAATGTCAGGACGATCATGGGAATTAGATGAATCACCACGCTGAAAGACCTCGAATACTTTTTCGCGCCAAGCAGGTGCAATGCCAGGACCGTTGTCGGAGACAGTCAATATCAAATCATCTCTTTCGATTTTGGCGTGGAGTTCGACAGGTGTCTCTGCAGGGCTGTACTTCAGCGCGTTGTCAATCAAGTTGTCCAAGAGTTGCGAGACCAACATCGCGTCGCACCTTAACAAAGGCAGGCTAGGCTCCACCCATGCACGCACCCGGTTGCCCTCGGGTCTCTGTCGTAAGCGCCGAACCACTGCGCCCACGATTTCTTCAGCAGATTCCCAGTCACATCGTAATGACACAGATGGGGCATCAAGACGCGCCAATTGCAATGTGTTTTCAGTGAGACGCGCGAGGCGTTCGCTTTCTTCAACAATATCGTGTGCAAGCTGTTGGCGCTGTTTTACATCCAATCGATCGCCTTGCTGCTGCAAGGCAGATGCTGCACCCATGATGGTCGCAAGTGGTGTTCGGTAGTCATGTGATATGGCAGCCAAAAGAGCATTGCGTGTGGCTTGCAGCTGAGCCTCTTCACGAGCCTGTTGCTCTTGTGCGGCAATGAGGGAACGTTGCAGGGCACTGCCCATCTGATCGCACAGCGCCTGCAGATGGGGTAGCAGTTGTTCCCTACCCGCATGGCGACCTAAGCCAATCAACAGGGTAGCGCCCAGAGTTGCACCTCGACCACGCAACGGCAAGTAGACA
>DENJ01000001.1 GCA_002359635.1 Burkholderiales bacterium UBA2647 | reverse complement strand
CAAGCCCAAGCCCTTGTCTCTTCGGCCCAGTTCCAGTTCCCTTGAAGTGCCTGCACCATCGAGGACAAGGCCTGCTTGCCACCTGTCGCCTACAGGCGTTGTCTGCGCATGCAGATTGATCGTACCGGCCATAAGGACTGTGGCGGGAAGGGCCAAGCGCAAAAGGGCGTGTTTAGACATGGTGTGCCTCGAATGGAGCAAAACCTCCATTCTATTGCAAACGTATTATCAATAGCAATATCGAGCTTTTGGTGTAAGCCAGCGACATGAAGCGGTCAATCCGGATTGGGTTCAACAATCGTCCACTCAAATCCGCAACGCTTGCAGGCCACGTTGCACTTTGGGTGCTGATGTGCGACCAGGCGCAAGCGGCCGTAAACGCCGCAATTCCCGCAGGTGGCCTGGTTCGCAACATATTCGGCACCCATCATGAAATGAAAATAACGGTGGATTGAAAAGATCGCAGACGGCACCGCCAATACCAGCAAAAAAAGCCAAACAAGCCGGCTTCTGACTTGAAGGTCCCGATCAAAGATTGCTTCAAGAAGCGCCAAAACGGCCACGGTCAGCAAGAGACTCGTGACCAGATGCAAATGACTCTCCATCATCATCGCCCGATACCAACGGCTGAAGCTGCCTTGCTCAAGGCACCGGGCCAGTCGTAATGCAATCAGTCTTGTCATATTCGTTCGGGTTCAGTCGTTCGGAGCATCTGACGCTAAGCCCGCTTGCCTTGTCAGCCTGAGTTAGGAATACTGCTGCATCGACACTCGCAAAGCGCGCTTACCCATGAAACTTTATTTCTCTCCCACATCCCCTTATGTCCGCAAATGTCTGGTCACGGCCGACGAGCTTGGTTTGATTGATCAGATCAGCTTTTTGCCGAGCAGCGCTCATCCGGTTAACCGCGATGCGAGCATCGTCGAGAACAACCCACTTGGCAAGGTCCCCACACTCATTACCGATGAGGGTCAGTGTTTGTATGACAGTCGGGTTATTTGCGAGTATCTCAACGCACTTGGTGGTGGCACTTTGCTGCCTGCCAGCGGCACTTTGCGCTGGGAGGCTCAAAGTCTCCAAAGTCTTGGCGATGGGATCCTAGATGCAGCCTTGTTGATCCGTTACGAAAATACAGCGCGGCCCGAAGCCCTGCGTTGGGGTGACTGGATCGACGCGAAGGCTCAAGCAATGCACACGAGCTTAGCCCATCTTGATGCCACAGTCGCTTATTTTGAACAGGATTTTCACTTGGGTCTGCTGACTGTAGGCTGTGCACTTTGGTATCTCGACTTGCGATTTGCCGAGTGGAACTGGCGCGAGCGCTACCCGCGTCTTGCCGACGCAAGCGAACCATTATTCAAACGGGCTTCGATGCAAAAGAGTTGGTCCATGGCTTGAAGACTGGTTCATCGCCTGATGAACCAGTCCTTCAGCCAATGACATTCAATTCCCATAGCGGCGTCTCGTTAACCAGGCGTTCGTGCCCGAGGGCTCTCACATCAACAGTTTTTGGCGCACCGCTCAGCATCCATTCGCTTAGGGCAAGGCCTGCGCCTGGCGCGTGTTGCATGCCATGCCCGGAAAAACCCGCCAGGCAGTAGAAATTGCTGAAGCCTTCAATCGGGCCGATGACTGCATTGTGGTCGAAGCGGTTCATTTCATAGTAGCCGGCCCAGGCTCGCTCAATACGCATTGCTGACAGTGCTGGAATTCGATGCGCAAGCCTAGCCCATTGATCCTCATTCAGTGCACCATAGTCCGGATCCAGCGGCGGATCGGTCCGTCGTGAGCCTGTCAGCTGGTCGGCTTGCAAGTCCGGTTCATGCTGCTCATCGCGGGGCGGCATACCCGCGATCAGGAAGCGGCCTTCGGGCCTCAACCAAAAGCCACTGCTGTCAATCAGCAGCGGACAGTCACTGAGCTCGGTCGGACAGGAAAGCACAAACACCGTGCGGGCTGCCGGATGGATCGGAAGGGGAATAGCAAGATCCCGAACAAGGGCGCCGGACCAAGCGCCCGCTGCGCAGACATAGTTGTCGCTTCGAATCTCACTGCCGTCGTCAAGCACAAGCGATCGCAGGCGACGCCTGCCTGCTGACTGACCGGGTTCGCCGTGCAGGGTTCTAACGTCGGCTTGAAGTTTAATCACACCGAGGCTGAGGGCTTTTCTTAAGAAGGCTTGATGCAAGGCAGGCCCGTCAAACCAGCCTTCACCTTGAAGACCAAGTGAGCCCAGAGCGATATCGTCTAGATACAGCCAGGGATAACTCGCCTTGAGCTCGCCACGGTCTAGCAGACTGACGGACGCACCATGACGCGTTTGAATCGCATGGGTCTCCCGAAGTGCCTGCGACTGCGCTTCATTGGCCAGATACAAATAGCCTGGCTCGGTGAGCCCGAGTTCGACGGGTTCGCCCTCGATCGACAGATGGGTCGATGCCTCACGCAGAAAAGCGATGCCGAATTGCGATAAAGCGATATTGACCGGGCAGCTGAACTGCTGTCGGATGGAACTTGCCGAGAGGCTCGATGAGGCTCTTGAAAACGAAAAGTCGCGTTCGATCAGGGCAATTCGAAGACTTGAATCGATGCGTTTGAGCCAGTAGGCGGTCGATGCGCCCATGACCCCGGCGCCGATGATCACAACATCATAAGCTGTACCTGCTGCGCGATCACAGTGGGCGCTTGAGCGCATGGGCGAGTTCGCCGATGATGCCGCGCCTAAAGGCCAGGACGCAAAGTACGAAAATCAGGCCTTGTACCACCGTGACCCAGGCCCCTAATTGGGCCAGATAATTTTGCATGGTGACGATGACTGCCGCGCCAACGACCGGGCCAAACAGCGTACCCATGCCTCCCAGTAAGGTCATGAGCACCACCTCGCCCGACATGCTCCAGTGCACATCGGTGAGCGAAGCGAGCTGAAAGACCAGCGACTTGGTTGCGCCGGCGGTGCCTGCCAATGCGCCTGAGATGACAAAGGCGAGTAACTT
>DENJ01000033.1:459-4573 GCA_002359635.1 Burkholderiales bacterium UBA2647 | reverse complement strand
TACTTCATCAACAACCCCGACAAGCAAATCGCTGTGTTAGACGATCCCTTCGTCTTGCTTTACGACAAGAAAGTCTCCAACATTCGCGAACTGCTCCCCGTGCTTGAGGGTGTTGCCAAGGCTGGCCGCCCGCTCATGATTGTTGCTGAAGATGTTGAAGGCGAAGCCCTTGCAACCTTGGTGGTCAATAACATCCGCGGCATCCTGAAGACCTGCGCCGTGAAGGCTCCTGGCTTCGGTGATCGTCGTAAGGCCATGCTCGAAGACATGGCTATTTTGACCGGCGGTGTTGTGATTTCCGAGGAAACCGGCATGACGCTGGAGAAAGCCTCGCTGCAAGATCTTGGCCGCGCCAAGCGTATTGAGATCGGCAAAGAAAACACCACCATCATCGATGGCGCTGGTGATGCAAACAACATCGAAGCACGCGTCAAAGCCATTCGCGCTCAAATCGAAGAAGCCACCTCGGACTATGACCGTGAGAAGCTTCAAGAGCGTGTCGCGAAGCTTGCAGGCGGTGTGGCCGTCATCCGCGTCGGTGCAGCCACCGAAGTTGAGATGAAAGAGAAGAAGGCCCGTGTGGAAGACGCCTTGCATGCAACCCGTGCAGCGGTTGAAGAAGGTATCGTGGCAGGCGGTGGCGTGGCCCTCTTGCGTGCTCGCGAGACAACCAAGGTCAACGGTAGCAACTCCGACCAAGACGCTGGCGTCAAGATCGTCATGCGTGCCGTCGAAGAACCCCTGCGTCTGATCGTTGCTAACGCCGGTGACGAGCCCAGCGTCGTGGTCGCGAAGGTCCTCGAAGGTAAGGGCAATTACGGCTATAACGCAGCCAATGGCACCTATGGCGATATGCTCGAGATGGGCGTGGTTGACCCCACCAAGGTCACCCGCACGGCCCTACAAAACGCTGCCTCGGTTGCTGGCTTGATGCTCACCACCGACGCCATGGTTGCCGAAGCCCCCGATGACAAGCCTTCTGCCGGCGGCGGTATGCCAGGTGGCATGGGTGGCATGGGTGGCATGGGCGGCATGGATATGTAGTCCCCAAAGGCGAGACCCTGGGTCTCGCCCCAGCGGTCAGCGGCGCAAACCAACGGGTTTGTGTCGCTTCCGGTGGCACAAGGCCTGGCTTTATCGCCAGGCCTTTCGTTTTTGTACTTGCCTGGCGAAAAAGCCAGGCCTTTTGTTTTTTGTTCGTCCCGCAAGCCGATCGTGCACGGAAACCAGGCTAAAGCCTTGCCCCGAATGCTCATCAGAAACCGTTACTATCGAGCCTCCTTGTCTACCCGGGGGCCTTGCAATCCATGGCAAGCGTTCAAATCAAGCAAGTCGTCAAGGACTTTGGTCAGACCAAAGTGCTTCGTGGTGTCGATATCGTCATTAACGATGGGGCATTTTGTGTCCTGGTTGGACCTTCCGGTTGCGGCAAGTCAACCCTGTTACGGCTGATTGCAGGTCTGGAAGAAATCAGCACCGGCGAAATTCGGATCGGCGATCGCGTGGTCAACACGGTTCCACCGAAGGACCGTGATATCGCGATGGTGTTCCAAAACTACGCGCTCTATCCCCATATGACGGTCGCCCAAAACATGGGCTATTCGCTCAAGCTTGCGGGCCAGCCAAAGGCAGAAATCGCATCCCGAGTCAAAGACGCCGCACAAATCTTGGGCTTGGGGGAGCTGCTGGAGCGTTACCCGCGCCAGCTTTCAGGCGGACAGCGTCAGCGTGTTGCGATGGGTCGGGCGATTGTTCGTAATCCGCAAGTCTTTCTTTTCGATGAACCACTCTCAAATCTTGACGCCAAGCTTCGCGTGCAGATGCGGGCCGAAATCAAAGCTTTGCATCAAAGGCTGAAGACCACCGCCATCTACGTGACCCACGACCAGATTGAAGCTATGACGATGGCGGACCAGATCGTGGTGATGCACGATGGCATGATTGAACAGATCGGTGCGCCGCTGGAGCTTTATGATCGTCCCGTCAACCCCTTTGTGGCGAGCTTTATCGGTTCGCCAGCGATGAACCTGCTTGAGGCCGAGGTGGAAACCGCGTCTATCATCGCGCTCAAGGGCAATACCCGATGGCTTGCCCCTGCCCTGAAGCTGGATGGACCCCGGGCTATCCGGCTTGGCGTTCGTCCCGAGCACTTAGCCTTGTGTGCGCTGGATGATCCTCTTGCGCTTACCGGCAGGGTCACCGTGGTTGAACCAACCGGTGCCGATACCCTGGTTCATCTCGATACCAAATCGGGCGATCTCGTGGCATTGTTTCGTGAGCGTCAGAGCTTTGAGGTGGGAGCAATCATCGGGGTAAAAAGCGAAGCGGCGCTGCTCCATGTTTTTGATCGAAGCGACGGACGTCGACTCAACCGCGACATGGATCATGGTTAAGCCAGCAAGCGCTCAAGGATTTTCGTCGAAACTCAGCCAGGCTTGGCAGCGCAGCGGCTCGATGCTTTGCGTCGGCATTGATCCGGATCCGTCGCGTTTTCCAAGACCGCTGCAGGGCAAAGCTGATGCGCTTTATACGTTTTGCACCGCAATCGTCGATGCGACTGCACCATTTGCCTGTGCTTTCAAGCCGCAAATTGCCTACTTCGCAAGCCTCGGTGCTGAAACTTGTTTAGCCGCACTGATGTTATACATACGACAACACCACCCTCACCTGCCTATCATCCTCGATGCGAAGCGAGGTGACATTGGGAGCACCGCCGAACACTACGCTCGAGAAGCCTTTGAGCGCTATCAGGCCGATGCGGTTACCGTCAGCCCTTACATGGGCAGCGATTCGATCGCGCCGTATCTCGCCTACGAAAATCGAGGCGTCATCGCGCTATGCCGCACCTCAAACCCGGGTGGGGCCGATCTACAAGCCCTGCAGGTGCAGCTACCCCGTGACTTGTCTGAGCAGCTCAAGGCTAGTCAGAAGCAAGTGCCCGCCGAGCTACCGCTCTATCAGGCTGTCGCGCTCCTGGCAGCCCATCGCTGGAACGACAAGGGACAAATGGCCTTAGTCGTCGGGGCCACTTATCCTGAAGAACTCGCATCGGTTCGTGCGCTTGCGCCTGATTTGCCCTTGCTTGTGCCGGGGATCGGTGCGCAAGGCGGTGATGTGAATGCTGCAGTGATGGCTGGGCGGCAGGCTTCAGGATGGGGTTTGATGTTGAACTCGTCGCGTGCCATTCTTTACGCGAGCGCCGGAGAGGATTACGTTGAGGCTGCAGCAGGTGTTGCGCAAAAAACGGCCGAACTGATAAGGCAGGCCGCAGCGCTGGTGGAGACAAACCATGCAGAACACATTGGTCAAGGACGACGAAACACCGGCTGATGCTTTAAGCCGGTCGCCCCGACGAGCAACCCCTCCCTTCGATCGATTCTTTTAAGCTATCCGAGAGCGATTTGCATGCATGATGTTATTTGTCCCCATTGTTCCAAGGCCTTTAAGATTGACGAGGCCGGTTACGCAGACATCCTCAAACAGGTTCGAGACCGCGACTTTGATGAACAACTGCAAAAGCGACTCGCCTTGGCTGAACAAGAAAAGCGCAATGCGGTTGAACTAGCCAAGGCCCAGCTAAGTGCTGTCATCGAACGTGAGCTCGCACAAAAAGATCAAACGATTGAACGCTACAAAGCTGCGATCGATTCGAGCGAGATGGCCCGAAAGCTTGCAATTACTGAAGCGGTGCAATCGATATCAAGTGAGCGGGATAGCTTGAAGATCAGGCTCGAACAGTCAAGGCTTGACAAGCAGTTGGCAGAAGCGTCCTTGAAGGACAGGTATGAGACGCAGCTCAAGGATCGTGACCAGGCTATCGAAAGACTGCGCGACATGAAAGCAAAGCTATCAAGCAAGCTCTTGGGCGAAACCCTTGAGCAACACTGCGANNTACTTTGAAAAGGACAACGATGCAAGGGGCGGCAGCAAGGGCGACTACATTTTCCGGGAACTTGATGCCGAAGGCCTCGAAGTGGTGTCGATCATGTTTGAGATGAAAAACGAAAGTGATCGAAGCGCTTCAAAAACAAGAAACGAAGATTTCCTCAAAGAACTCGATAAAGACCGAAACGAAAAGTCCTGCGAATACGCGGTACTGGTCTCAATGCTTGAA
>DENJ01000033.1:235-414 GCA_002359635.1 Burkholderiales bacterium UBA2647 | reverse complement strand
TACCCAAAAATGTATGTGATTCGCCCGCAATTTTTTATTCCGATGATCACCCTGCTACGCAACGCAGCGCAAAAATCCCTCGGCTACAGGCGGGAGCTAGCGATCATGAAGGCACAAAATATTGATATCACGCATTTCGAAGCTGAGCTTGAAGGTTTCAAAGCCGGCTTTGCGAAAAA
>DENJ01000033.1:0-186 GCA_002359635.1 Burkholderiales bacterium UBA2647 | reverse complement strand
ATCGATCACCTGCAAAAGACCAAAGAAGCGCTTCTGGGCACAGATCGGAACCTCAGGCTTGCCAACGACAAAGCACAGGACGTGAGCATAAAGAAGCTAACCCGAGGCAACCCGACGATGGCAGCAAAGTTTAAGGCGCTTCGGGACGGCGTTTAGGCGACTCGTGGAGGCGGGGGATGGATTTGA
>DENJ01000085.1 GCA_002359635.1 Burkholderiales bacterium UBA2647 | reverse complement strand
AGTTAGTTGGTAAGGGCGGTGGTCATGACTCATCGAACGGCAACGGTGCACGGGCGGTAAAGGCAGCATCGATTACTTTTCATTGGTAACGGTTAATGACGGGTTGATGTCGGAGCTGACCTCATCGGCTGGGCACGGTAGCCAACAATCCAACAAAAAGTAAGCGTCACATACCTGACGCTAAAAATGCTCATGTTTACTGCTAACCTTTTATCGGGTCAAACCTACCGGATAACAGCTTGGGAGCGGATCGATTGTTGCAGTCAATTCAGACACCAAACATCGCCATCCCTCGTGATCCCGAAGGCGGTTTAACGCTCAAGCTCTCGCAAGCAAGGCAAGTCAAGCTTCCGCTTGCACTGATTGATGTTCCAGTTTTTGAATACCTGCCTTTCAGGTCGCCATCGCGATGCTTGGATGCGATCAGCATCAAACTCGCGGTGATCGGCGATTTGGATCGTGCCCAGACGCGTCACGCCGAGACGGTGTCGTCGAAGGTTTTAATCCACGATGCTCAAGCATTGCGAAAAGAGGCAAGCATCATCTGCCTCAAGGGCTTTGATCGGCGCGACGACTTGGAGGGGTTTCGAAGGCTCGAAGGTTTTCCATGCGCCCTCTTAAAACTTGCGCCTGATTACTGGGCCTCCTTGGGCAGCAAGCGGCGCTCTGACTTGCGTCGGCAACAGAAAGCCGCGAAGAACATCCGTCGGGTACGCCATAAGGGCCTTCCTGCCGAGTATGCGGCAAAGATTCTTGAGCTATATCATCAAACACGAAATAAGGCCGACCTAAAACTCCTCAAGCATGGGCCTAACTATTTTGTTCGGACCGCTGATGTGAGTACTTATCTTCTCTATTTTTTGGATAAGGAATTGGTTGGGTTTCACCAACTCGTGTGCCTAGAGAAGACGCTTTATTCGCAATATGTTGGTATGGACTACTCGATTGCCAAAGATTATCGGCTCTACTTCAACATGTTGATCGACTGTATCGACTATGGCCTTGAGCATTCGTTTGCTGAAGTTGATTTTGGGATTACCTCATATCGCTATAAATTGCATCTCGGCTGTGAGCTCCGATCAACGTGGAATTATTTTCAGCTAACCCACCCCTTGCTCAATCGCTTCCTGCCGCTTTTGGATGCCGTGCTATCGCCCAAGCCGGCCATGCTCCAATGAAATGCTGTGAGCCTCTTGGTCTTTGATAAAGGCCTTAGGCTTCACTGAACTGTCACGCGGTTGACGTCGTGCTGTTCCAACAAATCAACCACGGAGCTCGCGATGAACACGGCGTTTCGGATTGCCTGAATTGCCTTTGCTGTTGCAGCGATTTTTAGCTTGGCAGCTTGCAGTAACTCCGATGACGACGAAATCACGGTGAGTAGTCTGCAACTGATTGGTCAGCACGTGCTGCCGCGTCGACTCGATTTTTAAGGTGCGACTGTTGGAGGCCTATCCGGTATTGACGATGATCCTGTCAACAATCGTTACGTTCTCGTTTCTGATCGAATAACCACCGATTCGGCCCAAGCGCCTTGCATCTGGATAGCACAGTTAACTTTTGATCCGAATGGGTTTACGGATGTTCAGTTTTTAAGTACATTCGGCATGAAAGAGCCAAGTGGTGCGGAGTATCCAAAGGTTCCGGTGGCCGGACCCTAGCCAGTGCCAGCATGCCAACCGCAAGAATCATTGACCCAACGATCCTTGAGATAAAAACAGACGGCATTGCGATCGCTTTTTGCGGGCTTTGCGATGAACGCTTTAGTTCAATCTGAGTGAGGCAAACCGCGTGGGTGGCTGGCAACGCCATGCTATTTTGCTGACGATCAACCGGTGGCGGCGGTGGGTTCTCAGCCCATTGAAGGGGATCCTGTAGATTCAGTTTTCACAAGAAATTAACTTGATCAATTCACTCGAATAGAACGGAGATATGATATAAAGAAACATCAGGTTAATTATTCATCAAACTCGAGGGGTAAACTGTGCGAAAAAAGTTATTAGCAGCTGCTGTGGCATTGTTCCTGGTTTCGGGGTGTGCGCAGCTTCCAACGGGCGGGTGTGTTGGTTGTACCGTCGATGCAAAAGTGGCCTATGCGGTTGCTCGTCCTAGCCCCTGTAACGACTACCCAGTCACTTACCGGGTTCAAGTGCCTGCAGAGCGAGATAAGATTTTGGCTGTAGACCAGTTAACGCTTCATTCGTCGGCAGGCGTGGCCATCACGCAAATCCCTGCAACCTGCTACGCGCCACGCTAACGTTGGAGGCATCAAGATGAAATTTTTGAAATTAACAGCGACTGTCCTTGCCTTGGGAACCGGTCTTGGCATCAATGCCGAGACAGTTGTGCAACTCGATCCAAACATCGTTACCGACCGGACACGCTCCGTCGATTTCCCCCCCTATTCCTATCAGCCGATTGAGACACGTCAGGCATCAACAGCCTCTGGTACCTTCAACGCTAACGTCATATTCGTTGCTGATCAGTTGGATCGAAACCGCGATGCAGACTCAAACGCCAAACCAATTTTGGTTACGAGTTTCTCTAATCTTGACAACCTCAATGAGACAAATTCGTTTGGGCGCCTGATTGCAGAGCAACTCATGCATGAACTGAAGGTTAGGGGATGGCAGGTTGTCGATCTTCGTCTCACAAAATCGGTGATCGTAAATCAGACCGGTGAGTTCTCCCTTAGCAGAGATCTCGGAAGAATCAGAGAATCGTTTCCGATTGGAAACGTCCTCGTGGGAACCTATTCAAGAACGACCGATGGTGTATTGATCAGCGCACGGATCATTGATGTAGCAACAGGACATGTACAGTCCACCGCGCAAACACGCGTACAGCGGGATCGATTCGTTAACAATCTGGTGTCGGTGCCAGTGCAGTATCCAATTGTGAAAGTCGGAAACTAGTACGTGGTAGTCCGGAGTATCTGGCACGATGTTTAGGTTCGCTTCAGTTTCTTTGATAGCGTTCAGTGCTGTTATGGCTGGGTGTGCCGCACGGTACATCCCCGAACCGAGGGAGTGCGGCGGTGCGCTCCCATCAGTTCTTAGTAAAGTTAATATGACTGAATTGATGGGCAAAATGGCGAATGAATTTTGTCCCACAGGGGTCGGTGCGTTGAATCCTCTTATCACGGACCGAGATGTTGTATTGGTTCCAGATTTTTTGGATCTTTCTAGTTTTAAGCCCGGCCAAGCAGGCGTCGTTTTAGGCGAGGTTACAAGAGGCGCGCTCTCCGAAGTTTGCCGGCACAGAGTTCGGCAAGTTGATCTCGGCAAAACCATCCGGCTGAATGAAGATGGTGTAGTTATGCTCACGCGGGATTCGGGCAGGCTTTCAAGTTCGGAGTTCGCTGCAAAATGGGGTTATGTGGGAACGTTTTCGACAATGCCCGGCAAGCTTTTGTTAACGCTACGCGAGTTAGATATCGAATCTGGAGCAACAACACGCATCATTTCACGCGAGTTGAATTTCGGATGCAAACTAGGCGACGGTGAGTATAAGTTCAGTTATTCGGTGAATTAGGTCGCTGCCCCCCATCGCAAAGCTCTTTTCTTGCTACCGTACAACCGTCTTGCCATCAGGCTTGGCGTTTCAAGCATCGCTTCGCCATGCCTGAGTAGCATGCACCGCTGTCTTATCAATGTTTCATCAACACCGCATGCAGGAGAGATGCATGAGCAAACTACGATCACGTCGCCGTGTAATGGCCTTAGGTGTTGTTGCCCTTGGGGCGTCTCATGTTTTCGCCCAGGATCGCTATCCCAGTAAACCTGTCACATTGGTCGTGCCGCAGGCCGCGGGTGGTGCCAACGATGCCATCGCTCGTATACTTGCAAAAAAGCTCAGCGACATCACGGGCCAATCCTTTGTGGTTGAAAACCGTCCTGGTGCGGGTGGCACCATTGGCACTGCTTATGCAGCCAAAGCAAAACCTGACGCTTACACCTTGATGTTGACCGCAGATAGCGCCTATGTGATCAATCCCTCGCTTTATAAAAATCCGGGTTTTGATCCGTTAAAAGATTTTGAACCGATTGCTCCGGTAGCCACGGCTGGCTATGTGTTGGTGGCTAACAATAATTTTCCAGCGAACAACACCGCCGAATTGATTGCGCTTGCGAAGCAACAACCGGGCAAGATCATGATTGGTTCAGCAGGCAATGGCACGGTTAATCACCTCGTCGGTGAGATGCTCAACAAGGCCGCTGGTATCGATCTTACGCATGTCCCCTACAAGGGCGCCGCCGCGGCGGTCACAGACTTGGTTGGCGGGCAGGTGCAGGTGTCTGTCCAGAGCTTGCCGTCCTCCATCAGCTATATTCGCGGCGGAAGGATCAAGGTATTAGGGGTTGTTAATGAAAAGCGACTCGCCGCGCTGCCAAACGCGCCGCTGATCCAGGATGTTGTCCCTGGATTGGCGGTGACGCCTTGGTATGGGGTGTTTGCACCAGCCGGGATACCCAAGGCACTTGTTTCGCAGATTCAGATGTTGATCAACCAAGCCTTGGATACGACCGATGTCAAGGAAAAGCTCGCAAGCGTTGGCGCGGAGCCCTATAAGCTCAATGGCGAGCAATTCATGGCTCTGATCAAGTCAGACCTGCCCAGGTGGGCCAAAGCCGTGAAGGATTCCGGGGCAAGTATTGATTGAAAGCAAGTGTTTTTTGAACGTTCGGTCTGGCGGCCCATGCGTCAAGGGCAACGGCTTGGACCTCGGGTCTGATGCACTTTGCAAGCTTGCGTCAATTGGTTCACACCGCCCCACCACCTCGACCAAACCTGTGTACGGCGTTTTGTTTGCCCTGATGTTTGTGGCTTCAATGGGTCTTTCCCATGCCCAGACGGCCAAGGCATTTTCGTTTGTGGCCTTGGGCGATCTGCCTTATGGTCCTCCAGAAAGCGCTTATGCCCCGTACCTGCGCCTCATTGAACGGATCAATCAAGCTGGGGCTGCCTTCTCAGTCCATCTTGGCGACATCAAATCCGGTGCTTCCGAGTGCAGTGACCAGTTGTTTACCGATCAGTTGGCCCACTTTCAGCGCTTTACCGGTGCCGTGGTCTACACACCAGGTGATAACGAATGGACCGATTGCCATCGTGCGAGCAATGGGGCATATAACCCCTTGGAGAGATTGGCAGCGATTCGTCATCGTTTTTTTGTGCCGGGAAGATCACTGGGCGCTGCGCCTCGGCAGCTGGAAAACCAGTCGAACTTGATGCCACCCTATGCGCTTTATGTTGAGAACCAGCGCTGGCGTTTCGAAGACGTACTATTCGCAACCCTGCATATTGTCGGCAGTAACAATAACCTGGAAGCGCGCGATCAGGCTGCAGCCAGGGAGTTTTTCGAGCGCGATGCTGCCAACGTTGCCTGGATCAAGGACAGCTTTGAACAAGCGGCAAAAGAGCAAGCGCGGGCCATTGTCTTTGCCTTTCATGCTGATGTGTTCGACAGTCGCAGTCCATGGGAGGATTTTCCCGGTTGGTCGGGTTTTCGCCGGACCATCAGCGAGACCTTGCTGCCCCTAGCGAGCAAATGGGCTAAGCCCGTGCTTGTGGTGCACGGCGACAGCCACAAGTTTCGTATTGATCAGCCGTTCGTCTTGGCTGAAAAACCGCTCAAAAATGTAACACGACTGATTGTGCCTGGGGCCTCGGATGTGCGAGCGGTGCGCGTTTTGATCACGCCTGAAACCGGTTTTCTCTTTGAAC
>DENJ01000027.1:14232-18197 GCA_002359635.1 Burkholderiales bacterium UBA2647 | reverse complement strand
CGGGAACGTAGGTGTTCAAGAAGTTCGCGTTTTGCGCCGCGCTGTCGACCTTGATGATTCCCGGGAGCAATGCCTGGCTTGTCGACAAAATCAGGATGGGATTGTAATCGCCGGCGCGGCTGCTCTTGAGGTATGTTGTTGTAGCGTCGATGCGAACGTCGTCTGAGAAAAGACTCTCGCGCAAGGGTGAAACGCTTACGGTGACGCCTGAAATCCCCTGAGCTGTAAGCTGGGCAGCGATAGCGTCCCGAAGTGCTCCGTAGCTCGCAGGCGGCGTCGCAAGCACAACCTTAACGTCCTGGCCGTCTACCTTGAAGGAAAGATCCAAAATTCCCTGGAGCGGGTTGCCCCCAGAGCGAAGGGCAACGTTGTTTACCGCACGAACTTCGAGTTGGGCGAGGTTGGAGCGGCCTGCAAGCAGATAGTTCTGGTCAAAGAGGACGGTCATGTCTGATTCGACATCCGCTGAGAAGGCGGAGTCGTTACCGGAATGGTCCATACGAACCGTCATCGAGCTTGTATTCCTACGGTCTGCATAGACACCGGAATCGGTAAGCGTCGTGAGGTTGAAGATCGTGAGCGAGGCATCGCTTCCGACGGACCCCACGCGGGAAAGTCCGTTCATTTTTGCAGCGTTGATCAATACAGCCTCGTTGTTTTGAGCCAGATTGGATTCGAGCGCTGTGAAATGCGCAAACTCAATGCCGCGCGTTTCCGGACGAATCGGTGACATCGGAGAGCTGTCTCTGGTGGCAGCCATCACGACATCTGCGAGCAATGCGTCGGCACCCGCTCCGCCGTTGAGAACGTCACCGGTTCCGAGGGTGTTGGTCTGATCACCCAAACTGTTTTGCACCACACGCGCAACAAAAACGTCGTTACCTGCCGATCCGGAAATGATATCTTGGGTAACCGTGAGAGCCGGCAGAGCTGGGTTGGTACCCGGTGAGAAGGGAATGTCGACAACACCGCTGTAAGCAAGCGCCGCGTCGACCTTGGCAACCCAAGCTCTCGCGGCTGCTCCGTAGGTGGCATCGGCCGTCAACCCGGCAAATGTTGCGAGAATGTCTTTGACCGCTGCGCCGCGACTCGCAGCAGGCGCGGCATTCAGTAAACCGTTGACGAAGGTCGTCGCCGCCGTGGCAGGGTCTCCGCTGATGCCCAGATTCGCCACAATCCGCTGTGACATTGCAAGCGTCGTCTCTTTTCCGAAACTCGCTGTGTAGTAAGTGTTTAGCACTTGGTCAAGTGAAGTCCTGCCGATTTCACCAAGCACATAATTCATTGTTTGGCTGCCTGCTGTGAGGCCGTAGAGCGCTCCGGCAAATTGTTGCACTTGCGCCGCGTTTGTGGGTATGAAGGCCATAAACTTTTCCTTTCAAAATTATGCTTCAAAGCACGAAATTGCTACATTTATCAAAACGACCCTGGGCGTGCGGCGCTTCAAAGCCGAGGCTTCACCGCGACACCGGCCGGAAGTCACAGCGGGACAAACCCGATAAACTCCGGCCGATTTCACACTTCAGATGTTGCGGAGCTTATACAACTTGACAATCAAAGTGTGTGATTTCCATCACGTTATGCCATTGACACGGCCGTAACGTTGCAAAAACAACGAAACCAGCTGAGCCGACAATGGAAGTATACAGAGAATCACAGAATGCTTCGCAAAAGCAGCTCGCTTGCGGCAGCTTCCGTGACAGCACTCCTAGCGCAGCATCACTCGCAGATTTTCCCGTTTAAACCGTTAAGGACCCGCCCTTGAGTACTTCGCCGCAACCCGCAAATCTTGTCTGGACACAACAACTCGGCACTACGCTACCCGACTTTTTATCGGCAATCGCAACCGGTTCAAACGGTTCGATCTACCTTACCGGCTACACAACAGGGCAATTCAGCGGGGCGCCACTGGTTTCCGGAGCCGACGTCTTCTTAACCCGTTACAACCCCGACGGAAAACAGGCAAACCTGAGCATTCTCGCCAGCGCGTCCAACGAAGTCGCGTCGGCGCTTGGGATCGACCCAAGGGACGGCTCGGTGTATGTCGCTGGTCGAACTGAGGGGAATCTCGGCGGCAGCCCCAACAGCGGACTCAACGATGCATTTGTCGCCAAGTTTGATTCGCTGGGAACCTTAGAGGTCATCCGCCTCCTGGGCACCACTGAACAAGACACGGCGCAAGCGCTTGCTATTGGAAGCGACGGAAGCGTTTACGTTGCCGGATACACGCAAGGCACCCTCGGTCAAGCCAACGCTGGGGAAGGCGATGTTTTTCTTGCGAAGCTCAAGGGCACAGATCTTTCGACCCAATGGATCAAGACCTTTGGGTCCGACAGGACTGATCAACCCACCGCAATTGCGCTCGGACCAGACGGTAGTATTTACGTCGCAGGTTACACACTAGGCAATTTAGAAAACGCCGATGCCAAATTAAACAAAGGTCTGAGCGACATTTTTGTTGCGCGTTTTTCTAGCGACGGCTCGAGGCAATGGACACAACTTCTTGGCACGACAAATCGTGACACGGTCAATGACTTGCTGGTTGATGCAAACAGCGTTTACCTGGCAGGTTCAACCACGGAGCGTCTCGACGATCAAATTTACCGGGGCAACGGCGACGGTTTTATCGCCAAGTTCAACACCGCTGGCGTAAAGCAGTGGGTCAGGCTTTTGGGCACCTCTGATGATGACGCCGCCTACGCTCTTGCCCGGGGCAGCGACGGAGCCCTTTTCGTTGCGGGCGCAACAGAAGGCAATCTCAACGGGCAGATCAATAAGGGTACCAACCCAGGCTCACCCACTTCCGATGCCTTTGTCAGCAGATTCAGCCCCGAAGGCGAGATCCTGACAACCTGGCTCGAAGGAACTGCACAGTTCCAGGAAGGCAGAGCTTTGACGCTTGGTACCGACGGCACACTTTACCTCGCCGGGTTGAGCTCTGACGGTCTACGCGATCAAATGAGCAAGGGACAGGGAGACGTTTTCCTGCAAAAATGGCAGGTCACTTCAATCGCCGATGCCGCGCCTCCAACGGTTGCACTTGCGGCAAGTCGCCCGCAACTTTTACCGGGCGGCACCGCCACCGTGTATTTCGGGTTCAGTGAGGCAGTGGCGGATTTCGAAAAAAGTGACATCGTCGTAACCGGCGCGACGCTGGGCGATAACTTCAGACAAATCGATCCCGCCTCGCTGCCAGCTTCAATCGGTTCAGGAAACAGGGCACTGGCATACAGCATCGATATCACCGCGGGCGAAAGCCGTTCGGTCGTCGAAGTTCTTGTGGGTAAGGGAAGTTTTTCGGATAGTGCAGGAAACAAGAACACGCTTGAGGTCCCTTTAAGTCCGGCAATTGTGTTGGTGAGCTCGGTGCGCGTTGCCACAAAGGGTAACGATTTGTGGATCGGAACTCAATCGGCAGAGGCCTTTGACGGGTTGGAAGGAAACGACACGCTCAAGGGAGCAGGAGGCAACGACACGCTCATCGGCGGGGCAGGGAATGACGTGCTGGAAGGCGGAGATGGCTACGATGTGGCTCAGTTTTCGAAGGAATTCGCAGACTATGTGGTCAAACCACTTTACGGAGGCAAAGCGTCAACCCTGTCCGGATACGAGATCGAGGCGATTTCGAATCCAGACGGTCTTGACACGCTAGCCAAAGACGTCGAATCGATTGCCTTTAAGGATGGCCGGTACGAGCTTGCAAACGGAAAACTGATTCCGGTCCCAACCGAGGGTAACGATAGGTACCGCGGCAAGGATGAAAACGACAGCCTGATCGGTGGAGCGGGAAATGACTCGCTCGAAGGCGGCGCAGGCGACGATTCGCTTGACGGTGGATCCGGTAACGACAGCTTATCGGGTGGCAGCGGCAATGACCGCTTGATCGGCGGCCAAGGAATCGACCTCGCAAGCTTTAGCCAACGAGCAGCCGACTATAAGCTTGAGGTCCTTGCGCCGTCAGCAAC
>DENJ01000027.1:0-14218 GCA_002359635.1 Burkholderiales bacterium UBA2647 | reverse complement strand
GCAACCAACGGCCTGGAGATTCGCGTAAGCGATCAGTCAGCCGCTGCCCAGGACGGCACCGATACCCTGCAAGGCGTCGAGCGGCTGCGCTTTGCCGATAAATCGCTGGCTTTTGACATTCGCGATGTCGGCGCGTCAACAAGCGGTTCAACGAACCCTTATGGCGGAAATGCCGGCATGACAGCCAAAGCTCTCGGGGCGGTCTTTGGCAAGGCAGCCGTTTCAAATCCTGAGTACGTTGGCAGAGGCCTTGATTTGCTTGACAACAAAGGCTACAGCTACCAAAAGCTCCTGCTGACCGCAATCGACATCATCCTGGGGCCTGGCGCCTCCCCTGAGCGCATCGTTGATCTGATCTACCAAAACGTCTTCGGATCGGCTCCCTCCGTGGCCGACCGCACCAGCTTCGTGGACGCGCTCAAAAGCGGTCAAGTGACTGTAGCAAGCCTTGCGGAGTTGGCCGCCGAAAATCCTGCCAACCTCGCCAACATCGACTTGGTGGGCCTTCAAAGCAAGGGGTTGAGCTACATCCCCTTTTCGGGCTAAGGCTTCGCTTCCACCTGTCTCATGCCTGAAACGCCCCGGCTGCTGATTGATGACTATGGCTTTTGACCGAGTTCGCAGAGCGGATTACCGTGAGGCGAACTGCCAGCGCAAGACAAGATAAACACTTCGATTCTTCAAGTTCAACAAAGGATTTGTACTCTGCTGTGAATTTGATTCGAACTCAGCGTTGAGTTCCCAGTGTTTTCGAAAGGGCCATGAAACCCCGAAGCCTGCATCAAGCCTTCGGGTATCCGCAGGAGATTGAATGAGCAATTCACTAAAGATGCTTCGCTCAAGGCTGCGGGCAGCGCGCAGCCAGGTAATTGCCTTCACCGATTCCTGTGACGGTGTTGCTTGGATCGGTGCGAGGTGTCTTATGTAGAGATCCCCGCTTCGCCGAGACCCCCCAGGGCGTTCTTGTCGTTTTGGATCGTCGAAACCAAAACTTGTACCCAACCGCAGCTCGCCGAGCAGCGAGCAGCTTGCCTCGGCTCGTAGGACGCTGTGAATACCGTCCATCACCGGCGTCAATGGGTACCTCAGTTCTGCGCGAGCAAGGCCAAGTTGAGGCTGACAGCCGCTTCGATGTTTATCGAAAAGATAAGTAATTGCGTACTTTTGCTCCTTCGCAGCGTAAAGACTGCCCTGCTCGAGGTCTTGCTGTGAAACGCCAAAATAGACGCGATGGCTGCGTATCGGGTAGGCGAATTGCACCTCCAGCCTTGAAAACTGTTGTGAGGGAATAGGCTCATTGAGTGCGCGCCTCGTTTGCACGACGCCACCAAGTTGGAGCTCGCTTACGCCCACTCGTGCATTGGCCTGCAGGGCGACCAGGGAACGCTGGGTTAATCCTGCAACAGGGTACTGGCTTTCATTGAGTGGTACCAAAACGGGACCGTTAACAAGAAAAAGCGTCAGCTCGCGCACATGACTTGAACCCTTGAGATTGCTCTCCCTACCGATACCGCTTTGCAAGGCTCCCGATAGCTCCACGGCACGGCGCGCGCCCATCATCAAACTCGGCGGTGCCGCTTCAGCATTTGGCGCAGATTCACGCTGCGCGAGAAATGACGATTGGCGCTGGGCCGCTAATTCGATCTCACCCCTGAGCCAGACCTTTAATGACTCTTCGATGTCAGGCCGGTTGGCTACTTGATTGAGCAAGTCGATCGCTTCACCGCTTCTTCCGAGGGCAGCAAGCGCTTGTGCATAGTCAAGTTGCGCTCCCGCAAGCTCTGGATTGATCAGTAGCGCCTTTTCAAGTGCGACAACGGCTTCTTGAAAGCGCTGCAGTTCTAACAATAAGGCACCTAGTTGCGCATAGAAATCGTAGCGCTCTTCACAGGCTTGGGTAAGAGTGCGCAGTCTTTCCAGATCAGCCCGCAGCTCGCTCGGTTGCTTCGTCCTCGAAGGCAAAAATGCCGACAGCGGGCATTCGGATCGACCCGGCATCGCATTCGCCGGCAGCGCGTCCGAAGGCATCGCATCCGCCGCTGCTAAACCCCACGAAGCGAGTAACAGCGCGGAACATAGCAAAACGTTTAACGATCGGTGGCAGGTTTGCATCCGGGAGCATCTTATTGAACCCCGCTTCGGGGCATGCTGCTGTGAGGCGACGAGGCTGCCTACCTTCCCCAGAGCGTTGCGCCTTGCAAAGAACCCGATCCAACAGGGGCACGAAAAGCGTAGCCCGCCTGCTTGCCATCCAAGGATAAGGCGCCCGCAAGATTTGAGTCGGCGTTATTGCCGCTTCCGAGAAAAATACCGGTGCTAGGGTCAATCAGCCCTCGAAATTCAATCAGCTGATTGGGAATGCCAGATGCACTGACCTTGAGTTGCGTCTCGTAGCTACGTTGGGCAAAGTCCACCGAAAAACGGCCGGAATCAACTGACGCTGCCGCAATCTCACCCGATGACAATCGGTGAAACGCTGCCGACGCGGTGAGATTGAAATCGGCCTTTGTCTTAAGGCTGGGCAAGAGATTCACCGTCTCGGGCGTCCTGAAAAGAAAGAAGTAGCCGTCGCCAACCGTGACCTTATTGCCGAGCATTGCATCGCGGAATGCAACAGACATTTGGTCACCGGGGAGTGGAGTTGAGGCCCAGCGCCCCCAAACAAGCTTGGAGGGTGAGACCAAATCCTCAGGACCCGTAGCAACCTGACGCGCGGCAAGTGCACGCTCAGCATTTTGTTTTGACGGGTCTTGGGCGGGGTTCGCACTCGAGTCATTCTTGTCTCGCTGACCGGGCAGCGGATTCGGAAGTGATTGATAACCTGGATCAAAAGTACCCGTGCGATAGACCAAGGCAAGACCGGTCATGTCGGCGCTCAGCACGCGCGCCCGCTGACCGTCGCAACCCACTAAGGCGTCGGGTCTGCAATTTGTATCAAAGGGCGTCATCACGATGGCACCATAATTCACCGTCGCGAGCGTTTGCTCAGCATTCGAACGCGTAAAGAAATCAGTCCCGCGCACGCCGATCGCAACGATGGGGGTGTTTAATCGGAAGCGTTCAGGGGCCGCTTTGGCTGCAGCTCCGGACACCGAACGGATCTCGCCTGTGGCCAATGAAAACCGAATCAGTGCCGCCGAAGGATTCTGAGGCGAGTACTTAAACTCTTGGATCACGAAAATCGACAGCGGACGCACGCTCACCAATCCCCCGTCTACGAATCGAAGGTGCACATGGCCGTTTGCGCTCGTGATCACCGTGTCGCCTTCTTCGATGGCATCGCCCTTTGTGACAGGACGTTTTGCCCCGGACGCTGACTGCAACTCGGAAAAGCCGATCGAAAGCGTTACTTGTCCAATACTGGCAAGAGCATCGTTCGGTAGCCACAGCACCACAGCACAGATCACACAAGCCGCTAGCGAGAGAATCTGCTGGCGAAAGCGGAATGCTCGGGACGCTGACAACGAAAGTCGTTTCGGCATGGGTTCGGCGCCTAAGGTCTCAGGTAACTTGTTGAATTGACGCCCTAAGAACCACAAACTTCTCAGGGTAACTTTTCGACAACTGCCAATCATAGGCGCTTCGAAAAAACAAATTTGTGCAATCGGTCACAGGATCGCTTAATCGATGCCAAAAATGTTCCATGGGCATGATGCTGCTTGCGTTTACGCGATGAATCAGCCTGTGTCCGAGCAATCGATGTTTACCCAGAAATCGGACCCCAAGAGCTCAATTCGCTTTCGTCACAACTGCGTGCTGATGATTTGCTGGCTGCGCAAGAGCAAGAAGCAAGGCGTGATTTTTTTCTCGCACCGGCTCGTAAGCTTCATCAAGCAGGCTTTGTCTCCTTTGTTTTTCAGCTGGAGCACGCGGCGTCCGGTACAAAGATGTGGTTTTCGGGACAAAAACGAAGCGATGCTGTTGCGCGTAACGCACCCACAGATTCCAGTCTTCGAGATAGTCGAGTGCCGAATCAAAGCCGCCGCGCTCCTCGTAGAGCCGACGATGAAAAAGTACCGCCTGAATCGGCATGTAGTTGAAGAGCAGCAAGGCTTCAGGGTCAAAGGAGCGGTCGTGGCCTGGGTGCATGAAGGGTTCATCTTCTTCAATAGGATCACCGATGTCGCTTGGGACATCAAAGGCTCGAGCGTAGACCGCAACCGCGGGCAGGGCGTGCTGTGCATTATTTTTTAATGCATCGTCGAAGACCGCCTGCATCAGCGTCTCGACATGATCTGCGTAAAGCAGGTCATCGTCGTCCAAAAACCCGATCCAATGGCCCCGAGCCTTTGACAAAGCGGCATTGCCTGCGGCAGATCGACCAACGGCCATGCAGGGCAGGTAGACCACATCAAGGGCCGGATGCTGCCTTGCAAACTCACGCAAAAACATGGCGGTTGCTGTTTCTGAATGGCTTTGTTCTGTATCGACTAAAGCAGCATCCTCGGCCACGATCCACTGTATCGAGGGCCAGGTTTGCTGAGCAACGCAGGCTGCAGCCTGCTTGAGCAAGGCGAGCCGCTTCTTGCCGTCCTCCCCACCATAGGTGCGCGTGATCACGCTTACCATAGGCCAGGAGGCGCCGTCTTCACCACGCAGGTCGCTCAGCGGCCTCGCGGCGAGCAATGCACCGTCGCGCCGCAACTCGAAGTCCAATCCCCTGAAAGGGAAAAAAACCGGATTCGCTGGGCGATACCTGAGGCGTTCGAGCCTGAGCGCTACACCGCGCATCAGCATGGCAAGGCCTCGTTTTGCAAGTTCGCTTCGCCAGTTCGCGGGGGCAGTGATCCAGCGATGCGCCATCACCGCACCGGCTAACAAGGCGTCCTGCGACATACCGAAGCGCAATCGCAAGTAGATTTGCCCTACCGCCGAACCGATGTACTGCGCGCGTTTAACCTCAGTCGGAAATCCATAGCTATGGTGCCAAACCACCGCCTGCGGCACGTAGCGAAGAAAATAGCCGGCCTCACGCAAGCGGTAAGACATCGCCACGTCTTCACAGTACATAAACAAGCGCTCATCCCAACCGCCAATAGACTCAACTGCGGTGCGTCGAATCAAAATGCAAGCGTGGGAGCACCAATTGCTAAGACCGCTCACCGGATCATAGTGCTTGGGGTGTTCAAAGGGCTTTTGCCGAAGCTCCCAACAAGCAACAGAATCCGCATCAGCCAGTGCAAGGCCAAGGACCGTTGATAGACTTTTGGTCTCAAAAGTCAAATCGGGGTTGGCAACAAGCACCCAGGGCGAGCCTCCTGCCCTGAGCGCCGTGTTGTGACCCGCACCGAATCCGCGATTCTCCTGGGCAATCACTTGGATACTCGCAAACCGCTCGCCCCGCCGTTCTTGCGCCTCATCGATGGCCTTCCAAAAGGCAACTGCGCTTCCGTCACCAGCCTTGTGATCCACCACAATGACGTTGATTTGTGAAATCGATACATCCTGCGCTGCAAGCGAAGCGACCCAATCGGGCATCCACCGTGCAGAGTCATAAAGAATCATTTGAACGTCGAGCTGAGGTCTAAGAACGCCGGCTTGCAATCGATCGCTGACCGACAACGCAGCAAGGCTCGTGGCTTGGCCTTGCAGCCACTTGCTGCGCGCTGCGCTCAGCGCCCGCAAAGCTGGCAAATTGCCGGGTGAGGCGGGCATCCAAAACTGGCCCGATAGCAACCGGGCATGCGAGCGAATAACATCCCGAAGTCCTTGCGGCAAACGCGGCCACACATGTGATCTAAGCCAGCCGCTTAAGCGAAGACCCAATACCGCGTTCGCCGAGGGTGGCGGAATCTGCGCACCGCGGTTGCGCGGCTTGCTGCGATACCCGTGCTTTAAAACGTAACGAAGTCGACGGTATGCAGTAATCACTCGCCAGGCCTTGCTTCGGCGAATCATGTCAAGCTCACCGGCTAGCGATTGTGCAATTGAAAACTGCACTCTTGCGTCGGCTTGAACCTTTTGAAGATCCTGGTTGGACCGAAGCAAGTCCTGCCGGAGCAAACCGATGTCGTTTTCCAGATGCCGAATAAAGGCATAACTTTGATCAACGTGCCCTTGCAGCAAGGCGGCAGATTGTTGCGTCTGCTCAAGGCAAACCTCCAGAGCCCCGCGGGTTTCCTGCGACTGCTTCAGCTCCCGTTCGAGCAAATCACGGGCCGCACTGAGCTGGGCAAGATCGGATTGAACCGCGTCGAGTTCTTGCTGTTTTTCCTGAACGCTCAAAGTGAGCGTGTCAACCTCCCTGGTACGATGATTGATGGTCCATTGCAGAGCCTTTGCCTCAAGCCTCAGTGAGTCGATGGCTTGGGCTTGATCGCCAAGCTGCTGCTCCATCGAGGCAATCACAAGCTGCGCAGTGAGTCGATTGCCAGGCTCCGATAACCGTTCAATCTCGACAAGTCCAAGATCGTCCTTTGCCGGCTCCATGTGCGCTATGCGCTCGCTGTAAAGCGAAGCGACAGTCGCTGAAATCTGGCCAGCCTGCGGAGTCAACCGCTGCGTGGCTTCTTGCTCTGCCTCAGACGCAATTGCAAAACAATGTGCCGGCCACTCACCGCCAATCAGCATCTCAAGGCTCTGGTCGGCTTCCGCATGCTCGGTCAACTTGGCAATTAGACTTCGATGGACCAGCATAGACTCACTGAGCGGAAACGCCATAGCCGGCAGCACCAAACCAAAAAGCTGTAGCCGATCGAACGCTTGCTCGGACAAACATTTTGTGAGCTGCGTCAAGTGACCCCAAGGCAAGCTATAGCGACCGCTACAAAAAAACAGCCATTCACCCTGGCTCGCTTTGATTGTTTGAGCAAAGCTCCAACCCTGCTCCTCAGCGGAACGTTGCGTAAAAAAAGGCCGCAAGCTCGGTTCGATCAAGCGCTCATCGCCAATGACGATACGCTCGATCGCTGCGTAGCTCTGCCAGGCAAGAGATTGCAGCACCTCGACAGGCGAACAGCTTGGCGCAATCAAGCTGATGCTAAGTCCCGACTGCCCCGCGAGCCCGTCAACTCGGGTATCTTGCGCGGCGAGCACTAACCAAAGATTGTGCTCACCTGTCGATAGCTTGTTTCTTTCAACAACATAAAATGCTTCGGCGTGCGTCTGACTTTCGGTCAAGGTGTAGGTTCTGTAGGTGTTTAGCGCCTCAAACAACCGGGCGTAGGGACGCTCTTTGAGCTGCGATTCGAAAACCTGCATCGCACGCCTTTTAAGATCGATCATCGAACTTATATCGATGAGGCAATTCGCTCTTAGCGGTTGTCCGACCTCAAAAAAAGCTAAATCAAACCCCTCGGTCTCCCAATGCTTCGCCGACAAGGCACTTTGCTCAATTGCAATACGCTCAGCAGCCTTAAGAACCGATTGTGAAAGCGCCCTATGGTCGGGGTGGACTTCGCTCAGGGCTGGAGCAAGAACAAGATCGGGTTGAAACGACGAAATCGTATCCATCACCCGCCTGATCAGGTTGTCACCGTATCGAAGGCTGCGATCTAGGTAACGCCAAAAAAGAGGCCTTGTGTAACCCAGAATTTCGGCAGCACGCTCACTCTCAGACTCACGTCGACCCGATAAACCCTCACCGCTGCTGTAGCGTTCGCCGAGTTGACCGTCAGTCACCACAATGACCTGCACCTCTGCGCCAGACCTCACTGAGAGCGCAAGCGAAGCGCCGCAACCAAAGACCTCGTCATCGGGATGTGGCGCAAAGACAAGAAGCCGTCGGGCAGGGAAGCCATCAGCTGCCTTGTAAGTGACAAATCGCGCCTCGCTCACGCACTTCTCCTCTGCGAACAAGAGCCGGGTACGAATGCCGATTCTTGGTGTAGGCTTAGAAGCCTGAACTTTAAAACATGCACTCCCTGATGATAGTCTCGTGGCAGTGCCTTCATAAACAGGTCGACGAGCCGCTCAACAAGCGCGTCCTCTGCAAAGTGCAATGAATCAACTTATTTACCCCATCATCTTATGCGGCGGCAGCGGCACGCGACTTTGGCCGCTGTCACGCAAACAGTTCCCAAAGCAGTTCGTGCCGCTCTTTTCTGGCAAATCGCTGCTCACGCTGACCTGCGAGAGGCTTAAAGTTTTGCTTGCCGGTGAAGCCAGCCAATCCCCAAGCCTGCAACTCATTACCGGCGCTGACCATCGATTCCTTGCCCGCGAAGCAGCGCATGCAGCGGGTCTAGACCCTGTTTTATTGCTCGAGCCAGAAGGTCGCAACACCGCTGCCGCAATGGCCGCTGCAGCACTGCTGCACCTGCAGCGTAAAGGCCAGCCTGAATCAGGCAAGGCTGCGCATGAAGCACAGCAAATGCCTCGAGGCGAGCAAGTAGCGTCCGGTCACAACGATTTGCTCTTATTTTTGCCAGCAGATAACTACATCCCCGATGCCCAGGAATTCGCTCGCTGCGTCCACGACGGGATCACCTGGGCAAGGGCAGGCCATTGGGTGATTGCTGGCGTCAGGCCAAGCTATCCGGCAACAGGCTATGGCTATATTCAGGCGAAAGAACTTTCAGACGGAAAGACCAGCGAGGTTTTGCGCTTTGTTGAAAAGCCGCAACTTCAACATGCCCTCGATATGCTTGCGCAAGGCGATTTCTTTTGGAACGCAGGGATGTTTCTGGTTCGTGCCCAGGTTCTCCTCGAAAGCCTCAGAACGCTGCGCCCCGAGCTTCTGGCCCAAGTTGAGCAGTCGGTTGACCAAGGGCATTACCCATCGGACAAAAGCACGGACTTTGTTTTGGGAGAAGCATTCAAGCAGGTTGAGGCTATCAGTATCGATTACGCTGTACTCGAGCATCAAGAAGACCTTCGAATGGTGCGCATCGAAGGCGTGTGGAGCGATGTCGGAAGCTGGACTTCGGTCGCCCAACTCACGACCGAAGCCGATGCAAACGACAATCGCATCGATGGCCACGGCATCGCAGCGGCCGGCACAAAACATTGTTACATCCGCGCTCCGCACCGTCCGGTGGTGGCACTCGGGCTGGATAACCTGTTGATCGTAGATACCGCCGACGCAGTCCTGATCGCTCATCAAAACGCCAGCGAACATGTGAAGCAGGCAGTTCAAGCCCTCGAAACGCAGGGCTTCAGCCAAGCAAAGGCGCACCGACGCGTGGCACGTCCCTGGGGTAGTTATGACAGCATTGATGCCGGCGATCGGTTCTTAGTCAAGCGAATTACCGTTAATCCGGGTGCAGCGCTGTCGCTTCAATTGCATCATCATCGCGCTGAACACTGGATTGTGGTGCGAGGAACAGCCCGCGTTACCCGAGGGAACGATTCATACCTGATCAGCGAAAACGAGTCAACCTTTATACCCCTGGGTGTCAAGCATCGCCTTGAAAATCCGGGCCTAGTGCCGCTTGAGATGATTGAAGTGCAATCAGGCTCATTTTTAAGCGAAGAAGATATCGTTCGATTTTCCGACCAATACGGCCGTGCACCTTAAGAAGCCGAAATGTGGTCGCTGTCGAGAATTTCAGCCAGACTTGGTGCCAAGGCCAGTTTCCAGTCTGGTAAACCCGCGGGCGAAAACCGTTGAAGCCATTGGCTGCAATCCAGACGTGAGTTGGCGGGGCGCTTCGCGGCAGTAGGATAGTCGGCGCTGGCAATCGCCTCAATCGCTTGAACGCTTCTGATTTGCAAACGGTCTTTCCACCGCGGATGTCGCGCTGCCTCTTCAATTACCCAAAGCGCATAGGCATGCCAGTTGGTTTCACCAGACGGACAAAGATGGTAGATCCCGCGGATCGGCTCACCGGAACTTCGCATCAAGGCATTGAGAACCTGGCTAACAAGAAAGGCTGCTGGACTGGGCACACCCCACTGATCTGCAACAACACGCAGGTGCGGCCTTTCACAGGCCAAGCGAAGCATCGTCTTTACAAAATTCTGACCGTCGACTCCGACCACCCAGCTTGTTCGAATCACTAATGCGCTTTGACTGGCTTGCAAGACCGCAAGCTCAGCTTGCCGTTTTGATTGCCCATAAACGTTCTTGGGTTCACAGCGATCATCCTCGCGGTAAGCGCGACCAGACAGGGATCCGTCAAAGACATAGTCACTTGAGAAATGGACCAACTTTGCAGCATACCTTTCTGCCGCAGTGGCGAGTGCTTGCGGAAAGCTCGCATTAATTCTGAATACCAGATCGATCTCCGATTCAGCACGATCTACTGCCGTGTAAGCCAGTGCATTCACCACAAAGTCGGGCTTGTGGCGACTAAACCAAGCCGCAATCGAATTCTGCACAGCATCTGGATCGGCACTTGCATCACAGGTCTTTCGGTCAATCGCGATTAGCTCGATGTCGGGCATCCTTGAACACTGGCGCTTGAAGGCCCTCCCTAATTGACCAGTCGATCCAAAAAGTAGAATCCTCACCTGAGATCACCCAATGGATTAAGGAAAGAGCGCGCCTTGAGCTTTCAGCGCGTCAAGAAACGGAGCCTCTCGGTCCTTTTCAGCAAGCCGTATCGATTCGCCAACATGCTCAGCGTCATTGCCGCGACTTGGGTCCAGATCTGGCCATAGGATGCCGAGTGAGGGGTCATTCCACCGCAGGCTGCGCTCGTGTTGCGGCATCCAATAGGTGGTCGTCTTGTACTGAAAATCCGCAAAATCAGAAAGCACAAGAAACCCATGCGCAAAACCCGGCGGTATCCAAAGTTGCCTTTGATTATCCTCACTTAACTCGATGCCAATGTGCTGGGCGAACGAGGCTGAACTCAGGCGCAAATCAACCACCACATCCCAGACGCGCCCTGATGACACGCGGACGAGTTTTCCCTGCGGGTGAACGCATTGGTAGTGCAGGCCACGCAAAACGCCTTTTGCCGAACGTGAGTGATTATCTTGCACAAAGCAAAGGTCGACACCGGTCGATTCGCGGAACACCCGCTCGTTCCAACTCTCAAGGAAAAAGCCCCTCGAATCGGCGAATACTTTGGGTTCAATAAGCAGAACGCCATGCAAGCTTGTTTCGGTGACCTTCACTGGCGCGCCTCGTGAAGTCTTTGGGTGAGCAAGCGGACCAGGTATTGTCCATACTCATTTTTCAGCATCGGGGCGGCTAATTTTTCGACTTGCTCGCTGTCGATCCAACCATTCCTGAAGGCCACCTCCTCAGGACAAGCGATCTTTAGTCCCTGACGCTTTTCGATGGTTTGAACAAAGCTTGAAGCCTCCATCAACGATTCATGGGTACCCGTGTCAAGCCATGCGTAGCCGCGACCCATCACTTCAACATTCAGTTGCTCTAATTCTAGATAGCGCTTGTTCACATCGGTGATTTCTAACTCACCCCGAGCTGAGGGTTTGATTCCGGCGGCGATCTCACAAACTTGTTCGTCATAGAAATAAAGACCTGTAACGGCATAATTGGACTTCGGCAAGTTCGGCTTTTCTTCAAGCGATACCGCTCGACCCTGCTGGTCAAAGGCAACAACGCCGTAGCGCTGCGGGTCGAGCACATGATAGGCAAATACGGTTGCACCTTGCTGATGAGCATTTGCGCGCAGGCAGGCTCCCTGCAAATCATGTCCAAAAAAAATGTTGTCTCCGAGAATCAAGCTGCTGGGCCAGCCATTTAAAAATGCTTTTCCGATAATGAAGGCTTGGGCCAGGCCGTCAGGGCTTTGCTGGACCGCATAGCTGATCCGCATCCCCCATTGGCTGCCATCACCAAGCAGTTGTTCAAATCGTGGCGTGTCCGTGGGCGTTGAAATCAATAACACCTCGCGGATTCCCGAAAGCATCAAGGTACTTAGGGGGTAGTAGACCATCGGCTTGTCATAAACCGGCAAGAGTTGCTTGGAGATTACCTGGGTTGCCGGATAAAGGCGCGTTCCAGATCCGCCTGCGAGAACAATCCCCTTCCTGGCGGTGGTTGGAAGCGGCGTAAACATGCTCATTCGCTCAGCCCCTGGTGGCTTGCCCATACTGTTGCTCGATCCAGCTTCGATAAGCCCCACTCTTGACTCGCTCAACCCAATCCCTGTGCGTCAAGTACCAGGCCATGGTTTTTCGCATGCCCGATTCGAAAGTTTCCGCTGGAGACCAGTCAAGCTGCTCGCGGATCTTTTCTGCATTAACCGCGTAACGCCGATCGTGCCCTAGCCGATCCTTCACAAAAGTGATCTGATCTGCATAACGACCCTGAACTTTAGGGCATAGTTCATCGAGCAAATCACAAAGATGATGAACCACATCAAGGTTCCTCATCTCAGCATTGCCACCGATGTTGTACACCTCACCGGCGGTACCTCTTTCGAGAACCGCTCGAATTGCTGTGCAATGGTCGCCCACATAGAGCCAATCACGAACATGCTGACCATCGCCATAAACCGGCAGTGCCTTGCCTTCAAGCGCCTGACTGATGATTAACGGGATGAGTTTTTCGGGGAACTGCCAGGGTCCATAGTTATTAGAACAATTTGTTGTCAATGTCGGTAATCCGTAGGTGTGATGCCACGCTCTTACGAAGTGATCGCTGCCAGCCTTACTTGCCGAATACGGACTATTGGGGGCATAAGGGCTGATTTCTGAAAACGCCGGATCGCTTTCCCCGAGTGAGCCGTATACTTCATCGGTTGAAACGTGCAAAAAACGAAATCGTTCACCATGCAGCTCATGCAACTCTCGAGCGATCTGAAGTAAGTTGAAGGTTCCAATCACATTGGTTTGAACAAAGGCGTCTGGCCCATGAATCGAACGGTCGACATGACTCTCTGCAGCGAAGTGCACAATAGCCCGCGGCTGGTAGCGGCGCGCGAGCGCTTCAATGGCTTTGTAGTCGCACAGATCCGTGCGAGAAAACAACACCTGTCCGTCGAACGCACCTTGCTTGCTTACAGCACTAAGATTTTCAAGATTGCCTGCATAGGTTAAAACGTCAACCACCATGAGTTCTTCGTCTGAGTGCTCACACCAGTCAAGCACGAAATTAGAACCAATAAATCCGGCACCACCTGAGACAATGATCATAAAAATGTGAAAAAATACGAAGGATCGAACGGCAGATTGTATAGAGAGTTCGGCCCCAAGTTTTTTCCGCGTTTCGAACAGCAGATAAGAAAAATTCTCAGTGAACCATCCTAAATCGCTCCCCTTCGAATTTTTGGCTGTTCGTCGCCCACTCATCAATGAAGATGGCCTGGTCACCCTGTCAGTCATCAGCCATGGCCACAATGATGTCATCACCGGACTGTTGCAGGACCTCGCCCGTTGCAGACCACCTCGGGTGGCTCAGTTGGTCATCACATTGAACCTCAGCGAGCCTCGCCCCGAAGTGCCTCGGGGGCTTGACATGCCAATTCACTGGTGTAGTAACCCCTACCCCAAGGGTTTTGGCGCTAATCACAACGCAGCATTTCGTTACTGCGATACCGAATTCTTTGCGGTGGTCAATCCTGATATCCGCTTTGACGCCGATCCTTTTTCACCCCTGCTTGAGCACGCGGGGGATGAGTTTGGTTTGGTCGGTCCTCGGGTTTTTGAGTCGGACGGCCGCGTTGCCGATGCCGCCCGAGGGCTGATCACGCCTTGGGAAATCATCGCGAGGCGATTAAGGCCAAGGCCACCGCTTCGCTACCCCGCTTGGATGGCAGGGATGTTCTTGTTGTTTCGCTCCGAAGCGTATAAGGGTGTCGGCGGCTTCGATGAGCGTTTTCATTTGTACTGCGAAGACTTTGACATATGCGCCAGGATTCGGCTGCTTGGATGGCCGATTGGCCTGACCGATAGCGCGCGTGTGGTCCATGACGCTCGTCGCGCCAGCCATGATTCGCCAGAGCATTTGTTTTGGCATATCTGTAGTTTGTTGAGGATGTGGACCACCCGGTCTTGGTGGAAGTATCGATCGATGTTGCGCGGGGAAGCAGAAAATCGTGCAAAACGTCTGGGATCACCATTACATTCGCCAGAGCCAAGGCAACCCATTGCGTTACAACTTTCAGAAGCAAACCGGGCCAGAGCCAATGCACCGCGAGAACCGGTTGAGGGGTGAAAGCGATCAGCACCTGTCTGATTCATCTGCATATCGCTAGGATTGGTCCATCGCATGATGTTAGGCAATGCGTTCAATAGCGTATGGGCAATCGGTGACATTCAAGGCTGTTTCGATGAGTTTGTTGAACTCGTCGAAGCGATTGATGCGGCCGCGGGGAGCGACCATGCATCGCAAACAGAATCGCCTGCTGCCGCACCCCAA
>DENJ01000118.1:4667-9678 GCA_002359635.1 Burkholderiales bacterium UBA2647 | reverse complement strand
GCGTATCGCATCACCTCAGTGACTGTCACCGGAAAGATGTGACCATCGCTCTGAGCCTGCCTTTGAACCCAGCGCCACACGTTGAAGTAGCGCGGAACTTCCTCGCCGGACCCGTCTTCGGTGGGCAACTGGGGCACTTTGACCAGCCCTGCCTCAATGGCCTCGAGCAGGCTGAAATCGGAGACCACCCAAGGGAAGGGTTTGCCGACTTCGTTGCCGCTGCCCTGGATGTAAAACGGCGTGGCGGACAGGTCGACGCACAAGCGAATGCCGTTACCGCGCCCACCGAGCGCTTTGTTGATGCGGTCCAGCCCCTCAATCCAGATGGTGGCTTCGCGCGCATTCGCGGCAGCGGTTTCGTCATCCAGCGCGTACTGGTCGACCTCGTCCGTCAGACCTCGCCGGTAGGCATGGTGTGCCTCGTCATTCAAGACGAGGATCGATGAGCTACGCCCCTTGCGACCACCCAGAACGCGTTTGAGGAAGGCGGCGTCACTTTCGAGGTACTTTGTCTCGGTGACTGTGAAGGCCTTGGGTGAACCGTCTCTCTTCTTTTCAACACCGATGATCTGAAAGGCACCCAGGGTAGCCTGCCGTTGAATTTCTTCGGCGCTCAGTGTTGCTGTGACCTTGATTGAGCGCGTGGTCTGCACCGGCGCACCGCGTTTGACCACCTTGGCACCTTGGCCGTTAACGTCACCAAGCTGGCGCAGTTCCAGGTTGTGCCAGTTGGTGACGAACACCTCTCCACGCCGCAGCTCGTTCATGCGGTGTACGGGTACCAGCTCACGGGTGCGATAAAGGGAGAGTTCGTCTCGTTCGGGTTTGAGTTCCTGCAGGCGATCCCGGATGGTGATGTTGGGGCACAGGATCAGAACCGTGTCTGAGTACTCGGGTGCCTGGGGATTGACCACCTTGTTAAGGATGGACCATGCCGACAGCATGCCCATCACGGTGGTCTTGCCCGAACCGGTCGCCATCTTCAAGGCGTAGCGCTGAAAAGCGCGAAAACCCAGTTCTTTGGCAGCCGGCCCGGGCTCGTCCATGGGCACGTCAACGCCAACCCGCAGATGATCAGGCCCCTCTACCAGAAAGATCACCGTCTCCACCGCCTCGAGCTGGGCAAAGAAGAGCGGCTGGCGGCGGTCAGGGCTGCGCCACAGATCGATCAGCTCACGGGTGACCTTCGTCGCGCCCACATAGTCGGTGTCACGCCATTCCTGAACACGCTGGCGCAGCAGATTGGCCAGGGCGAGCAGGTACTCGGAACCCTTGGTCTCCTCCTCGAAGAACTCACCCTGGGACTGTGCTCGGCGGCCTCGAGCGGCGCCTTCCGGCACCCGCAGGAAGTAGCTTGCCGGGCGACGGCCAGATTGCTTTTGGGGAGACAGCCCCTCCTGAATCAGCCAATGCTGCTTCGGCTCATCGTAGGGTGAGTTGATGATCGGGTTTTCGACCGCATTAATCTGCGTAGTCATGGCACGTCACTCCGCCACGTCGAGCACACGCATCAACTCGTTGCCCCGCTCATCGATCACCTTCACTGCCACGCGACGTCGCTCACCCAGCACAAATGGTTCGCTCACAGTGCCGGCGAGGTGTTGCCAGATGGAGTCTTCAAAGGTGGCCCGCAGCGAGCGCTGCAGGTTGTCCCAGGCGCTGGTCTTGGGGAAGAACACCTGCGTCGCGTAGAAGCACAGGCCATCGTAATCGGTATCCAGCATCCAGCACGGCACGCTTTCACCGTTCACTGAGTCTGTATCCATTGATTGGGGGTCGAACAGATCCAGGCCGCGGAGTTCGACCTCGTACAAGGGCTGCCCTTCGGGGCCCTTCTTGTTTGCCTTGCGAACCTTGGCGTCGGGCAGACCCGTGATGGAGAAGATCTCAGAAGCGCGTGTGGTTTTCAGCAGGTCCGACATCGCCACATCGGGGGTTACGGCGACATAAGTACCGGAAATGCGCAACTTGCGATCGTCTTCGATCATGGCCCGTGCGCCGGGTTCGATGGCGAATCCGAAGAAGTAGAGACAGTCGAACTTGAGGAAGTAGGCCTCGCGGGCCGACTCGAAAACCAAAGCGGACGAAATGGCGCCGGCAGGTGGTCCGAACACGACCGCCACACGCTTGTCCCCCTCTTTGGCCTCTGCGTGGAGGTATTCCGTGTCAGACGTGCGGCGAACGCCGGACAAGACGAGTTCGCGGTTTCCAGGGAGACGCAGGGTCTTGGACTGGCGAAGCACCTCAGTCATACGCTGGATATGGGTAGCTGCATCCGCGATTTCGACGCTGCTGTCATCGTCTCCAGTAGCGATTGGTTGAACTGGTGCGACAGTAGCCTCGACTACGAAGGGTCCTGCGACGCGGGTCACACCAGAGACTTCCTCAGGTCGATCCACCAATACCTCCATCGCTGGCTGCTCATCGTTGGCAATTGACTTCAGGGTGAGGTGCGGAACAAGCCCCCCAGACTCGCCTCCCTTTCGGCTTTGCCGGCGCTTATATACGAAGCCGCCAATCGGACCATTTTGCGGAGATTTCAATTCAAAAAATGGAAAGGTGGCTGTCAGCAAACGCTGGCGTGCGAGTGCTAAGGGAACGCGTGATGTATCAACGGTGATCCAGCGGCGCCCCCATTGCTCTGCAACATACGCGGTTGTTCCGGAGCCACATGTGGGATCTAGAACGAGATCACCTGGGTTCGTGGTCATTAAAATGCATCGCTGAATGACCTTTTCAGACGTTTGAACAACATAAGACTTGTCAGAGGCACCCTGAGTATCAGTCCACATATTTCCAAGCTCTTGGACTGGATAGTCATCCTGGTAGAAGACATATGCTGGCGCGATACCTGGCGCCATGATTCGCCGCTTCTCTATCAGCTTCCTAATGCCGGCGGGATTGGTCTTCCAACTTTTGCCTCCAGTGGGGAAAAACCGCTTTCCATCAAGTTCAAACTCAAAAATGCAGCTAGGAGTCCGCCCTGCAGAAACAAGGTCGGTTAAACGGAAGGCCCGGGCACCAGCCGGCAGCTCCTCACGACCTTCTCGTTCCTCTCTGCTCATACGCCGTCGGGTTCCATCCTTAAGTTCGATCCAGGTGAACTGACTGTCGCCTCCTGTCTCGCGTACTGAATAAAGTTTGTGAAACCTTACACTGGACTTGTCTTTTGCGTACCACAAGATGTAGTCGCAAATACCCGCTAGATAGCTCGTTCCAAGGGGAATTTTTGTTCGGAACGAGATAACGGACATGAAATTAGCTGACCCGAATATTTCGTCCAACAGCTGACGCGCGCTGTGTAGATTTTCATCAGATATCTGCACAAAAATGCTTCCCGTCGTTGAGAGCAGCTCTTGGGCAAGCATCAGCCGATCCCTAAGGTAAGTCAGATAGGAATGAAGGCCCAATGCCCACGTGTCCCGATACGCTTTAACCATCTCTGGCTCTCGCGTCATCTCTTCGTCACTTCCATGCTTAACGTTTCGACTGCGAACGAAAGGCTGGAAATTACTGCCAAACTGAACTCCATAAGGAGGATCGACATAAATCATCTGCACCTGCCCCGCCATGCCCTCGTACTCCAGCAGCGAGTTCATGACGGCCAGTGAATCGCCCAGGATCATCCGGTTCTGCCATGGACCCTTGTGTTCATAAGCCTCGAGGTTCTCGCGGATGTCCATGCCGCCGTCGCCGAACAAATCAAACGATTGGCCCTTGGCCTTGCGGTGCCGAATGGTGTCCAGGATCGCCTTGGTGGAATGCCGCTCGTGAACGAACAGGGGCACTGTGGGAACGTTCAGCTCGTGCCGCTCGGCCTTGCCCGCCCAGTTCAGGAACGGCTTGGAGATGCGCTCGAGGTGGTACGCCGCATCGGCCACCGAGGTCAGGCGCACCCCGCCCCCTTTCCATACCTGGGGCTCGGCAAACACAGCCGATTCGCCGTCCCGACCCGCGCGGACGATGAGCCCGATCAACCACTCACCGAGTTCCCGCTCCGGCTGCTCGTCCCACGACAGCGCTGGGTCGAGTGAGCTGTCATAGCGGTAGGTCTTGGGCGGCTTGCGCGCCGTGAACTGATCTTGCACACCGGCGTCAGGCCGCTGAACCGCTTGGTCGCCATGGGTGTACTGGCCCATGTTCCCGTCGGCCACTGATTGCAGCACTTGAGCCGCCTGGCGCTCGGCGTGACTGATCAGCGAGCTGTCTGGCGCCCGCTCGCGCACTTGCAGGGGTTCGGCGCTTCCCGCCGATGCGGTGGCATATCGCCCGCCAGCTTCGAGGAGCCGGGCCACCAGCTCAGGCCGGTTGCCGGTGGTGGGCTGGTCATACGACTCGAGGGCAGAACGGAGCTGATCGACCGTCATCCGCTCGATCATCGGTTCAGGCTTCGCTCGCTTGGCGCGGGCGATCCCGTCTCGCATGGCATCTGCGGACCGACGGTCAGCCTCAATTTCGAATGCCGTACAGAACTCGCGCAGTTGCTCTGCACTCAGCAAGTCGATCAATACCCGTTTCAACGTCATGTTCTGTTTCCTAGTCAATTCACCACGGCCGCCGAGCAGAGCTTGCAGTAATCGCACTGCCCGCACGTCTTCTTGTGTGGCCGGGGTGGCAACATGTTGGACCGCAGCGCCTGTGCGGCCGCCTTCACGTCTCGCTGTACATCGGCGATGAACTCATCATCGACCGATCTGCGCTTCTGCTTTTGGTCGTCCAGTTCGTAGATTTCAACGTAATCGGCAGGCCTGCCCGTCAACTCTTGGTAGCCCAGCGCGTAAATGTGCAATTGGGTCTCGGTGACAGCCTCTGCCTGCGCGCTTTCGTTGGACTTCAGGTCGACGATCGTGACCTCTCCGGTGTCCAACCGTCGCACCAAGTCGATCCGACCAGCGACTGACACGCCGTCACCCAGAGAGATTTCGATGGCCTTCTCGGTGAACTCCACCTTACTGAAGTCGGCCTGATTCTTGTGGATATAGGCCTCGACGATCTTCTCGGCAGCCTGCTG
>DENJ01000118.1:247-4603 GCA_002359635.1 Burkholderiales bacterium UBA2647 | reverse complement strand
GCTTCTGTGGGCAGCACAGTCTCGCCACTTAGCGCCCGTGCGTGTACCTCGGCCAGTGCATCGTGAAGCGACTTGCCAAATCCCAGTGCTTCGTCAAGTGGCGCGTTGAACCCGTACAGGATGCGCAACTTGAACTGGTAGGGGCACTCAAAGTAGTACTTCACGTCAGAGAACGACAGCGTCACATTGGCCACGGAGGCCTTTGCTTGAGGCGCAAGTCGTGTACGGGCCGCATAGTCCTGCCGGCGGCGCTTCACGTACTTTGAAGCCAGCACTTCGTTGAAAAAGTCTGAGGGTGACTGCGCCATCCGGTTACCGTCCACCGGTGCCCAGCTCAGATGCAGGAACTTCTGCGCACGCGTAGCCGCGACGTAAAACAGCCGGCGCTCATCCTCCAGACCACCCTTGTACCGTTGTGCGTTGGCGAATGCGTCCGCTGGAATGAGGTGCCAGGCCGTTCGGCCCCCACCACCTTTGGCAGGAAACCGGTTCTTGACCAACTGGGGAATGAACACTGCCGGCCATTGCAGACCCTTGGACTGGTGGATCGTCATGATCTGAACCGCATCCGGGCTGACAAAGGCGCTGTCCTGCCAACCTTCCGGGTAGGCGTGCTCGGCATGGAACCGCAGGAACTTCGCGAAAGATTCGTACTTGTCCAGCGGCTTGGAGTGGAAGTTGATGCTCTCGAAATCCGAGATCGCCTGGCTGAACTTGCCCAGGTTGTAGAACACCACTTCCCCGCGCCCGCCCGGCACTGTCTCTTCGCGCAGTTCGAGCCGCTCGATGAATCCAAGGAACTGTCGCTGCAGGTTGTAGACCTTGAACAGAGCTGCGCCCGCCTGGTGCATGCTGTCGCGAGCGCGTCCAGCCTCCTTAATCGCTGCTCGCAAGGCGGAGGCAGCGATGCCCAAATCGGCGCCCAGCCAGAAAGCTTCGAGCGCCTGTTCTGTGATCTCTCCAGCGAGGAAATAGAACATCTGCCGCGCGGCCTCTGCTTCGGGCTTTTGGAACAGGTTGTCCATGCCCGTGATCACATACGGAATGCCAGCAGAGTCGAGTGCCGCCATTATGGCAGCGCCGTCTCGGCGGACCGATCGCAGCAAGATGGCCATGTCCGACCACGACATGCCACGTTGATCGTTCCCATCCCGAAAGGCCACTCCACGCAGCGCCTGGCAGGTCTGGGCGATGTATTCCGCCTCATCCTCTGGCGCATCAAAGGTCATGGCGACGATATCGCCAGCCTCGTAGTCCTGTGCCTGCGTGGCTTTCATTTCCTTCGGGAGACGGCGCACGAGTTGCTTGATGAACTCTCGTGCAACGGTCACCACACCTTCGCTAGACCTGAAGTTCTCCTCCAGCTTGACCTGCTGGACGGCGGGGTACCGAGCACTGAAATTCAGGATGTTCTGAACGTCACTGCCACGCCACTGGTAGATGGTCTGGTCATCGTCGCCCACCACGCAGATCCCAGCGCCCAAGTCGTGCAGGGTGCGGACGACTGCCTCTTGAATCGGGTTGACATCTTGGTATTCGTCAACGATGACGTGACGGATCTTTTCGGTCAGACGCGCTCGGAGCTGCACGTTGTGGCGTAGCTGCTCAACTGCTTCCTTCAGGATTCCGGAGTAGTCCAGATATCCTTTTTGATAGAGCAGCGCTTCGTAGTCGGGCAGACGATCCAACACCGAATTGCCGGCAAGCTTTGAAGGATCCGCGGCTGCGTCCTCACGCAGGATGCCCAGACAGGCGACAAAGTGCTTTGTGTCTGTGAATCGCTTGAGCGCCGTGCCATCCAGCGTAGCGCTCTGCGTCAAACCAGAGGATTTGGAGTGACGGTCAACGAACAGGGTCTGCTGTACCTCGTTGAGCACCTCGTACTTCATGTAGGTGGGCACTTCAGACTTGAGCAGCTCCAGGCAATATCCATGGATCGTACCCACATACATGTTGGCTAGACCCGTGATCGCCCCGAGCTGCTCCTTGCAGCGGGTGTGTATGCGTTCCTTGAGTTCTGCCGCAGCCTTGTCAGTAAAGGTGAACGCGACAATGTTCTCTGGCGTGCAGCCCGCTCCACCGTTGGTGTGCGGTCTTAACAAGGAAACCACGCGCTGTGCGACAACCTCTGTTTTCCCCGAACCAGCGCATGCGATCAGCTGGAGATTGCCACTGATGTGTTCGATCGCAGAGCGCTGAGTCGGTGTGAAGTTCATGGCGCGGCACGTGCAAGTTCGCGACCACCGTCCTTCAGATGCTGTCGCATCTTCTCGATGGGTGTCGATTCAATCAGCCGCCGTAGCGCCGCATAGAACGTCTGGGATTCCACATCGACCCTCACGTCTTCTGCCGTGAGCGGCCGTGACAGGGTCAGCCGCTCGAGCGAGCGGCACCTCGACAGCGCGACGTAGGTTTGACCCGTTTCAAACGCACCCGCACCCAAGTCAATGTGAACGCGGTCTAGCGTTTTTCCTTGGCTCTTATGGATCGTCACCGACCAGGCGAGCACAAGTGGAATTTGCGAATAGGTTCCTGCGATGAAGCGCTCGATCCCGCCAGTGAGCGGATTGAACTGGTAGTCATACTGCTCCCAAACGGCAGGAGCCACTTCGACGACCTCTCCGTCTTCAAGCAGACGGACGTGCACTTTGTCGGGAAGCGTCTTCTGGACCGTTCCAATCGATCCGTTCACCCATTTGTTTCCGTTCTTGGTGAACATCACCTGCGCGCCAACGCGCAGTTCCACCACCATGGGCGACGGCAAGCGATCGTTTTTGTATTTGCCCGTCAGCACACCTTCGTAATTGATAGAAGGATCGGGAAGCCGAGCGAGCATTGCAGCGTTTCGCCGATCGACCTCGACGTTGCGTGGGCTCAACCATACTGCCCCCTCCGGGGGATCTTGAGTAACTTGGCAGGCTGAGTTCAATCGCTGCAATGAATTATTGAGATCAATCCCTTCTCGGATGCGTGCGAGTAGATCTACAAATCCCTGGTCAACCTGGCGGAACGCCTTTTTCAACTCGATCGCGTAGTACGGGCAATTAGCGATTGCATTAGCGCCGTGAAACTTCGATGTTTTGTAGTTCCGCGCAAAGAGATCGCGGACATTTGAATTAATTACCGGAGGCAATTGGAAAAGATCGCCAACCAGTACTACCGGCAAACCTCCAAACGGAGCATCGCGATTTCGGTTCTTTTTGAAGAAATCGCTGACGCCATCGAGAAGATTGGCATTCACCATCGATATTTCGTCGATGATGAGCAACTTGGCGCCTCGAGCAATGGACGGCTTGTAGTCCTTGATGTCCTCGGGAAGGATCCAGGCCGGGGGTAGCACACACATCGAGTGCAGAGTCTTGCCGTCGACGTTCAATGCGGCGATACCCGTTGGCGCCGCGATCAATACGTGCCCCTCAAATGACCGAGCCAGCCAGCGGATGAACGTACTCTTCCCTGTACCAGCGCCCCCGGTTACGATGATGAGCGGGAACTCTTTCCCGACCAGATCACGGGCAAGTTCATATTCGGGCAAGATTTTTATTTCAGATACGCTTTGCTCGGGTTTTGACCTAAAGCCGCTGCCATGATTAACCTTTGAGCCCTCTTTAAGGTGATCCGTGTTCACGGGCGCGGCTTGCTGGAGCCTGCCGGGAAGCTTCCCGACAACCCATCCGTTACCGGTGACAAGGTCGATTAGCCTCCTGTGATTCATGTGCGTTTAGTTTTTCTTGGTTACGCTAGCATACTCTGCACTGCGATTCTAACGCGTTTACTCTCCCCAATCTTGAACTCTCGTTTAGATCATCGTTTGGTCTCGGCCACAAAGGTACAAGCTCTAGTTCTTCTCTCGATTACTTTGCGACTTTAAGAACACCGAATCGTCTTGGTCTCCTTAGCGGTGCGAATATTCATTAATAAGACTATCTGCCAAGCGAATCAGAGACCACACCAAAACCTTGATACTGTTTTTTGCGCTTAGGCTCGGCGGGCTGTTCCCTTAGAAAGTGCTGGTAATACTGAATCGGCAAGGACAGCGCAATACCTCATCTGGTAGCAGCAGTGAAGCAGGAGATTCTCTGAAACCAGCCGACATTTATGACGGAATATAGCGCTAAAAGTTAAAAATTTGTATCGAGCAAGTGCTCGAAATTGCCGCACCGAATGCGTTTCATCGCCTTTTAACGGGCTAGAAAGACCTGTCCTCGAGGGCTAGAAAGGATTCAAATAGTCAGTACGTTCTGCTTATTGGCCTCTAGCAGGAGAAGCAGGAACGACCGTCAGCGTCGATCACGCGCGCAGCAAGCGCACCAGAGAATTTTGCGTGTGATGCGACTGCGATGGCCTGATCGAGGT
>DENJ01000118.1:0-131 GCA_002359635.1 Burkholderiales bacterium UBA2647 | reverse complement strand
GGAATCGCCTGACTCACATGACAGTGGCCGTTGCCGTCTTCTAATCGAACCATCCCCTCAGACTGTTGCACATCGAGTGTGGCAAGCACAAACCAATCCTGGATGCGCGCCTCGATCAGATAACTTGCGAT
>DENJ01000113.1 GCA_002359635.1 Burkholderiales bacterium UBA2647 | reverse complement strand
ATTTCCAATCACTCGTTGCAGCGCTGGGAAGTTGACGCCCTTTTCAAGGGTGGCCTGATCGGCATCGGCTGGCACAGGATTAATGCTGACTTCGGCCGTAGTCATATGCTTAAACAGTTCACCAAAGCCTAACGTTTCCTTCACGCTGCCCAAACGGGTTCGATCCTGTTGCACTTCGTCTGAAACCGGGAGGGCCGACGAACGACGATTTCTACATTTCGCCCCAGACGATTTATCCGCTCGAGCATCTTGGCGTCGCTGGCACCACGAAATTGACCGCTTTGGCTGATCAAAGCAGTCAACACTTTGAACATTCCGTGACAGCCTTGCGAATTACGCTTAGCGTTCACGGCAGGGCGCGCGGCATGTGAAAGGCCGAGGTCACAAGCAGAATATGGGTCGAAGGTGCACCGTCTAGCATGGCTGCCACCGCCTGCGCTTCCTCAGCGGTGTTTTGCACCGGTGGTGTGATGCTTATCGCCGCAGCGGGCAGGCCACGGTTGCGGGCTTGCTCCATCAGCCAATCGCCCTCGGTGGTGGGCAGAACGTCCCAAGGCACACGACCCCCTGTGAAAATCAGGCGCGGCGCGCGTCTCGCCCGCATGAGCGCCAGGCCGCCCTCGAGCCTGTCGACTGCGTCGCCCCACTCGCGAACAAAGGACGAGGGACCCGATGGCGCGCTTACCGTGCGGGCCATGCCTGATAACACCACCACCGCCTGCGCCTGCGGAACATGCTCTGCCGGTAGGTGCACGGCGCCTTGTTCAGCGGCGCGGATCAGGAGATTGCCTGTGATCGGCATGCTGCAGAGCCAAAGCCATGCCAAGGCTAACCACACAAGCCGGGGGCGCCGCAGCAACAAAGCAGCAGCCGCGGCAAGCAGTGTGATGCCGATGGGGGAGAGAATGACAGGGAGGGTTTTGTTCAGGAGTAGCATTTTGTTCGATGCGGGGCCTGCGCGGCAACAAACGCACAGCCATGATAGTCCTTGATCGCAGGCTCGAACGCAGCGCGCAATTCGGCAACTTTAGGTAGTCGCGCGGCACGACCTACTTTGCCAGGTCGCGGTAGAGGCTGTCGAACTCCTCCGGACTGGATGCGAACGCGGTCATCACGTGACGACGAGGGCGCTCCTTCTGTTGCCGTCGATGTAGTCGCGGAGGGCATCAACGCGCAGTCGTGCTAGACTTAGTCCACTGACTTAGTCATACTAGGGGTTACCATGGCACTCATCGTCAACGTTCACGATGCGAAAACCAACTTCTCCCGCTTGCTCGAGCAGGCGCACGCCGGTCAGGAGATTGTGCTAGCCAAGGCGGGCAAGCCGTATGCGCGGCTGATGCCTTTGGCGCCCGACAGTGGCGGGCGCTTGCCCGGGCGCCTTGCCGGGCGCGTGGAGGCGGCATTTTTTGAGTCTTTGCCTGACGATGAACTGAAGAGCTGGGAGGGGAAGTGAAGTATCTGCTCGATACCCACGCCCTGCTCTGGTGGTGGACGGACGATTCGCAGTTGTCGGCGACCGCTCGCGCCTGCATTCAGGATGAGACGAACATCATCCTGATCAGTACCGCCAGCGCTTGGGAAATCGCCACCAAGCATCGCTTGGGCAAGCTGTCGCAGGCGGGGGAAGCGATTTCACGCTTCAATGAACTGGTGGAACTCGATGCCTTCCAGCACCTGCCGGTCAGTTACTTGCATGCCTTGCGCGCCGGCGGGCTGATCACCGATCATCGAGACCCCTTCGACCGCGTGCTAGCGGCGCAGAGCGAGCTGGAAGGCGCTCCGTTGATCACTTGCGATTCTGCATTTGCGGCGTTTCGCGTGCAGACGATCTGGTGAAACGAGTCGCAACGTAAAACGCGAAAAACGGCTCGTGTCAGTCCGTCATTTCGGGGGCTTGGAGAGACCAGAACCATCAGCGACATCGACAACCTTTCCAGTATGCAGTGCACGTCTTGCCAGCGTCGGATATGCGCGCTAATCTATGCGCACGATTTAATGCGCATGAAGAATGCTATGCCAACCACACCAATCGCCCGCCGTGCACGCTCGGCAGTACCCGGCAAGAGGGCTACCAATCTGAGCTTAAGTATCGATGTGCTTGAAGCAGCAAAGGACCTTGAGATCAACCTTTCTCAGGTCTGCGACAACTACCTGCGTGAGCTCGTGCGGCGCGAGCAAGAGCGCAAGTGGCGAGAAGACCATGCCGAGTTCATTGCCGCTTACAACGCGACTGTCGATGCGGAAGGTTTGCCTCTGGACGAATGGAGAAGCTTCTGATGGCGCGCTTTGATGTCTATGCCAACCCCGGCAGTCATGCAACGACCACACCCTACTTGCTCGATGTGCAAAGCGATCTGCTCGACGGCCTGGACACCCGGATGGTCATTCCCCTGCGCAGGCTTAACGCGTTTCCAAAGGTGAAGCTGTCAACACGACTGACACCCGTGCTCACGGTCAACGCTGAAGACTTGCTTCTGGAAACGCCCAAGATGGGGGCAGTGCCTCAACGGATCCTGAAAACACCGATCACCTCGCTCGCTAGCGAAC
>DENJ01000062.1 GCA_002359635.1 Burkholderiales bacterium UBA2647 | reverse complement strand
TGGCTCACGGTGGCGCCCTGTTGCATGCTTCGCAAAAAACCCGCGTAATGCCCAAGCAGCGCACCGTCATGGTTGTAAAGCCAAAGACTAAGCCCGTCAAAGGCTGGCTGGCTGAAGTACTTCCATCGATACCAATCCGCATCGGTCTGGCTTTCAAAGCACTGGGCAAAGAGTTCCTCAAGCTGCTTCGACACGGGCACCCAGCCATGCGCCACGCCAAAAAGCCCCTGGGCAAGACCCTCTTGCGTCACATCAAGCTCGGCAAGCGTTTCCCCTTCGCACGCGCCTTGCCCCTCAGGATGGACCACCAGGGCATAGCGGCCTTTGAGCAGTTCCACCTTCGGCCAGACAAGCTGCACATGCAGATCATGCGCCTGCACCGGGCTTTGCGCCAACGGGATCGATGCAATCACCCATTCCCCCTGGCAAACGCTCAATCGCAAGCCTTCGGCCCCTAGTGCTTTGAGGCTTGCTGAAAGCGTGATGGCCGTGGCTGGCCTGCCGTGATGCAAACGGATGCGCTGCGGCCCGGTATCCGCAGGATAGACCGGCGACTGATTGGGCTGGTGAAGCCAGGCCTCGTAGGCAGGAAGCACTTCCTGCGCGCGCCCAAGCGCAACGAAGCGACCCTCATCGAGCCACAAGACCCGATCGCAAAGCGCTTCGACCTGATACATCGAGTGGGAGCAAAACACAATCGAGCAGCCTGCTGCTTTCAGCTGCAAAATGCGCTGAAACGACTTGCGGGCAAAGGCGCCATCGCCCACGGCAAGCGCCTCATCAACGATCAGCACCGCAGGCTCGCCACAAACCGCAACCGCGAAGGCAAGCCGCACAAACATGCCCGATGAGTAGGTTTTCACCGGCTCATCGATCAGGCTGCCTAAGTCCGCAAACTCGATAATGCCCGCGCGCACCCCATCGATTTGCCCTGGCGAAAACCCCATCAGCGCAGCGCTTAAATCGATGTTTTCGCGACCGGTGAATTCCGGATGAAAGCCCGCTCCCAACTCAAGCAAAGCTGCAACCCTTCCCAAACGCTTCACCGAACCGCTGCTGGGCTTGAGCGTGCCAAAAAGCAATTGCAAAAGCGTCGATTTGCCCGCGCCATTGCGTCCGATCAAGCCCAACGACTCGCCCGCATGCAGCGTAAACGAGCATGGCTCAAGCGCCTTGTGCACCCGCTTGCCGCGAAGACCGTAGTGTTTGCTCAGGCCCTCGGCCACCAGAATCGGCGCTGCTTCAGCCTCTGTAAGCGTTCCTTGACCCGAACTGGGCCCAAACTCAAGTCTCGCTGATGGCTTTGGCTCAGATCCAAGTGCCCCGTGCATCGTGCTTTGGGTCTCGCCTTCGCTCAACCAGGCCTGCATGTCCAAGTGCACAAGGCCTTCGCCTGCCGCCACGTCGCCCGCTAGCACAAGCGTTGCGGCATTGGCGATCGACTCATGCTCGCGCAGCCCCTCTTCATCACCGAGCACCAGCCCGAGTTGATAGCGCCCCGCGCGCAGCGGCAAGCTGGGCCAAAACACCGTTGCCACGCCAAAGCCCTGTGCGTTGACTTCCACTGCGTTCGGCTCACCGGGCTGATGGCTGATCACCGAACTCAAGCATCGCCCTTGCTCATCCGATAAGGTGAAGGCCACCACACAGGGCGCAAGCAAGGGGTCTTGCCGAAATGCCAGACTGACCCCGAAGCCATCGCCTGGCGCGATCTCAATCTGCCGCAATTCGCCCAGGTTAAACCATAGCGCCTGTTTAGCCTGCTCTGTTGCTTGGGGCGCTTGCTTTGCTTGCTCTGCTGCGCGCCTTGCACTTTCCTTGTGGTCTTGAAGCCCGGCTTGCGGGCGGTGCCAAAGCCGCATGCCGCGAATGCTTGCGCTTGCCTCGCTGTCCCCGGAATTAGCGCTTGCGCGGTCAGGCTGCATCTTGGCGATTCGCGAATCAACAAAGCTTTGGTAAGCAGCCAGCACATCGCGGCTTGCGCCCAAGGCCATGACCTTTCCGCCATCAAGCCACAACACCCGATTGCAAAGCGCTTGCACCTGAGCCATCGCATGCGAGCAAAACACAATCGATGTGCCTGCTTGCTGTAGCTTGCTGATCCGTTCAAAGGACTTGCGTGCAAAGGCACCATCGCCCACCGCAAGCGCCTCGTCGATAATCAAGATCTCGGGCTCGCCGCTTGCCGCAACCGCAAAAGCAAGCCGCACAAACATGCCCGAAGAGTAGGTTTTCACTGGCTCATCGATCAAGCTGCCCAGCTCGGCAAACGCGATAATCGGGTCGCGCAATTGTTTAATTTCCGAAAGCGTATAGCCCATGAGCGCCGCGCTTAAATCGATGTTTTCGCGACCAGTAAACTCCGGATGAAAGCCTGCGCCCAATTCAAGTAAAGCAGCCACCCTTCCGAATCGCTCAACCGAGCCTGTGCTTGGCCAAAGCGTGCCGCAAAGCAGCTGCAACAAGGTCGATTTACCTGCGCCATTAAGGCCCACCACGCCTAAGCATTCACCCTTGGCCAGGCGAAACGAACAGGGCTGCAAAGCCACCCGGTCGGCTTGACCCCTTCGCGGGTAGCGCTTGCTCAACCCATCGGCAATTAGCGCAAGCTGCCCGGCCATAAACCCAAGCTAGAGCACATCAGCAAAGCGGCTTTGCACCCGCAAAAAGTATTGCGCAGCAAGCAGCGCAAGCCCCAGTCCAGCAAAGGCGTAAAGCGCCAGGGCAAGCCAGTCGGGCGATTGCCCAAGCAAAACGCAGGCGCGAAGGTTCTCCATCGGTACCGTGACCGGGTTGAGCCAGACCCAAGCGCGCATGGCTTCGGGTAGCGCTTGCAGCGGGTAAAACACCGGCCCCAAAAAGCTCAAAAGCGTGACGAGCGGGCTTGCAATTTGCTGCAAATCACGAACAAAGGTGCCAAGCGCTGCAAAAAACCAGGACGCTGCAAGCAGCATCGGCAAACTCAGCCACAGCACAATCGGTGCCAACACGCTATAGCCTTCGATACCCTGCCAAAGGGCGCTTGCCAGCAAGAAAATCATCAAGTAGATCGTTCCAATCACAAGAGCACTCAGCGTGGCGATCCAGGCTAGTAGCGGTAGCGGAAACACCACCTTTTTCACCAGGTGCGCCTGATCGATAATCAGGCGCGGTGCACGGCTCAACACTTCGGCAAATACTTGCACCACGAGCAAACCGGCAAAAAGCTGAAGTGCAAAGTCCTCGCGCTGCGCCCAGCGTGGGCTGAAGACCGTTTGAAAAATAAGCACATAGACCGCAAGCAACAGCAGCGGCGTCAAAAGTGCCCAACCCCAGCCAAGATAGCTGCCCCGATAGCGCTGTCCGAGGTCGCGTTTCCATAAAATCCAAAGCAGACTTCCCTCGCGCAAGGGAAGCGAAAAACATCGCACAAGGCTTGGATGAAAGCGATCAACCGACAT
>DENJ01000021.1 GCA_002359635.1 Burkholderiales bacterium UBA2647 | reverse complement strand
GATATTATATCGTTCAACGAAAAACATCAGATACGGTCGATCCGAGCTTACAAGGGTTAGAATAGATGTTTGCTATACGATTTGCCGCCAGGCAAGAATTGGTTTTGGGTGTCTGATTGAACTCAAATCGGCACTGAAAAAATCTGCCCTACGCACCGCAAACCCAGCATTTTAGTCTTTGGAATCGATTGGCTGTGCAGTAGTGTTTCNNATCAACGATTTCTGAGGTATTCATGCTGATAACTATACCTATCCAGACCGTTCACCTTATTAGATCAGCGTTTCCCTAATTGTCGCTAGCTGGATTACTCTCAGTTACTGACCCCTTCGTAAATCTCCTCCAGATTCGTAGCCATAGAAGCGGCAGAACTGAGTCCTGGTCCGTATCGTTCTGACATTCTCTCCTGCAGGTCTGGCAGATTCTTTTTGCCCCGCCGCGCTTTTTCCAAGTACTCTGCTTTGTTGTTTGTTATGGCGCTGTCCGTTGCGCCGTTGTGTTCGATGTAACTTGCCGCAACCCGTGAAGCAAACGTCCTTCCCGGCATTGTGACCACCGTCCCACCGGCACGGATCACGTCGGTGACGGTCGAGTGTGCGTTATACGGTGCCGTGTCAAGAAATACGTCGATCAAACGATAGCGCGCAAGATGGTCTTCGACTCGCGGCACGCGGGTTGCAAAAACGAGCCGACTGGGATCAATGTCTCGTCGATTCGCTTCCTTTCTCAAGTTTGCTTCGGCCGCATCGTTAAGTTTCATCAACCACAGCGTCGATTGCGGGTCTTCGCGAAGCAGATCCATCCAAAGGTCCCAGATGGGCGGATTGATCTTGTAGTCATGATTGAAACTGCAATACACGCGTCCTCGACTGGGAAGCCCCATGGATTCTCGGGTGGGGGTTTCTTTGCTTGCTTGCACTTGGTCGTCAATTGGCAGGTAGCAACAGGGAAGACGTAGCACGCTTTCTTGGTAGTGCCGCTCTTCACCGGGCGGTATCACGACGTTATCGGCGATCAAGAAATCCATCCAGGCTGCGCCCGAGGTGCCTGGGAATCCAAGATAGTTCACCTGCACCGGGGCGGGACGCATCGCAAATATTTCGGGCCTTGCACTTGATGTGTATCCGGCTAAGTCGACCAAAATATCAACCTCGCAGGCCCGGATCAGTTGGGCGATTTCCAGACTTGTGCGTTCTTTGCAGTCAAAAAAATGGTCAAAACCGAGTCGAAAGCGAGTCCTGAGCCGGCTTCCATCATTGATTCCTAGCGAAAAGCCGAAAGTCTCGAATCGAATTCGATCATGCTGCTCGATAACACCAACCATCAGGTGGCCTACAGGGTGCTCCCTGAAGTCGGGTGACAAATACGCAAGGCGGATCTTTCGGTGCTTGTACGCTTCGCCTCGCCAGAGCGGGCCTTTTGCTACAGGATATTTGGTTTGAGCAAATATCTGCGAACACTTGAGTTGCTCCGCCGGGTCTTCTGAAAGCGAAAAAAAAGCGAGCGGATTGATCGCTGGCTCACCACGTTTAACCGCCTCAATGATGGCCTGCCGCTCTTCTTCGTAGTTGTCCCATTGGCAGGTATGCAGTTTCGCGAAAAAGCGATAGCCAGGGGCATACTCGTACTTCGGATTCACCGCCAGAAGTTTGTCGAAGTAGGCGATCGCTTCGGTATCGCGCTTGAGCACCGTCAGGATCGTGCCGGTGTTGTGAAGCAGCTTTTCGTCGCGCGGATGGTGTTTCAGCGCTTGAAGTAAACAATCGTAAGCATCGTATTCGCGGCTCAACGTTTGAAAAAGGCTTGCTTTGTTGTTCCAGGCGTCAAGGTAGGTCGGGTCGATCAGATTCGCTCGGTCGAAGGCAGCCAGCGCATCATCGAACAGCCCCATTTGCTGCAAGAGCGTGCCGCGCGCAAACTGCGACTGAGCGTGGTTTGGGTTATTTTTTAGTACCCGGTCGATCCAAGCTAGCCCCTCGGACGGGCTTCCAAGTTGCGCTGCAATGACCGCAAGTGAGTACAGCGCGACGAAGTCATCCGGGCGCTCATCGATCAGTGCCAAAAACACCTGACGTGCGCCTTCTCGGTCACCCGCTTCCTGGAGCTTTAATCCGAGCGACTGCTTCGGGTGGTCGATTGTCAGCTTATTAGCGCCGTCCGTCGCCCTTCGGGCGGGTGTCTCCACATCCCCATGTGCTCCGCCCCCTTGCTCAAGCGTTCGTGCTCTGAGGTGTAAGGATTGTGATTCCTCAAGGCGGCCTAGGCTGCGCAGGATTACAGCTTTTGCGTCGAGCGCGGCAGTAAAGTTTGGGAAGATTTTGAGCGCTCGATCAATCAAGCGCAAGGCAACCGGATAGTTCTTTCGAGTGTGCTCAATGGCTGCCAGCGAGTAGAGTGCTGGCACAGACCGAGGTTCCTGTCGAAGGGCTTGTCGAAAGTGCTTTTCGGCCTCGCCGAGGTCGCCTTCCTGCTGCAACGCAAGAGCACGGAGGAGAAGGTCTTGAATCGAATTGTTGTTGCTGTCTGTCATTCGTGCGGTCAATCTGTGCCAACCTCGATCTTAACAACAGTGTCGGATGCTTGCTGATCGCAACCCCCTGAGACTAAGCTGCCCGGCTTGGGCACTAAACATTTGACAATGTTTCGCCGTTAGCCATTTATCCGAGATGGACACACGCTGCCACGGTTGATTTTTTATACACCCAGCCTTTGGTATGCTGCTTGCGGGCAATAATTGGGTAGAATTCAGCAATACAGGCATGATTAGCGGTGCTAACCGAAAGAGGAATACATGAGCACATCGTTCACAGCTACGACTAGCGTCAAGGATTTGACAACGCAAGAGATTATCAATTATGACTTGTCGACCTTTACAGACTCCACGCAGGTCGAAGCGTTAACCGCTGCCCAGGTCGCTGTTTTAACAGCAAATCAGCTCAAAACGTTTACAACGAAGTACGTCGCCGGTCTCGAGGCGAAGGACATACCCTTTATCGTTCCGGATCGCATCCCGAATCTTTCGACAACGCTGATTTCGCTTTTTAGCGCAGCCCAGGTCAAGGCACTCACCCCCGCTCAATTCAATTTCCTCACCACCGAGCAGCTGCTCGCGCTCAATACCGCAAACGCCACTCAGCTTACTTCCTCGCAACTCGAGGTGCTACCGGTTACCGGCTTGCTCGGTCTGGGCAACGATGTGCCATCGGTTCTCTCCCAGGCTGCCATCAGGGGCGTTAATGCAACGGGGCTCACAACGGGGCTTAATACCGCGCAGATCGCTGCACTGGCGCCTGCAGCCGTTGGGGGCTTTTCAACCACCCAGTTTGGCAATCTCTCGACAAGTCAACTTGGCGCGCTGACCACGAGCAACGTAACGCTGATCAATTCTTCACAGCTTGCGCAGCTGAACGCGGCCGGTGTTTTTTCACTGTCAACAGGAGCCCTAGCGGCCATACCGGCAAAGTCCTTGGCTGGTCTTCAGCCGAGCGCAGTCAACGATCTGACATCAAATGCGGGTGTTTCAACCGGGCTCACAACCGCGCAGATCGCTGCCTTATCGGCCGCGTCAATCAGCAGTTTATCGCCGGCTACCTTTCAATTTCTTACGGTCTCGCAGCTTGGCGCGCTCACCAGTGCCAACGCCAGTCAGCTAATTTCCGCCCAACTCGCAACCCTCACAGCGACTGGGATTTTTGCGCTCGGCAGCGATGTGGCACAGGTACTGCCACAGACTGCAGCCCGTGGAATCGTGAGCGATGCGGTACGAACCGGCAGCTCGGCGGGTCTAACCACCGATCAGCTCGCAGCGCTTTCAGCCGATGCAGTCGCAGGTCTTCAGCCTGGTGCGATTTACAACCTCACGACCACGCAGCTCGCAGCGCTCACCTCGGCGAACATCAGCAAACTCACGACATCTCAACTCGCCCAGCTTGTTGAGGCTTCGACGTCATCGTCGCCCACGGGTATACGCGGATTTTCGGATGCTGCTGTGCCAGGGCTGCCGATTGTTGCGCTCAACACGAGCCTCTTTCGTGCCCTTACGACCGCCCAAGTTGTTGCGCTAACAACCACGCAAATTGCGGCCTTCTCTTCGGCTCAACTTGGTGCGATTCAAACCGATAACCTCGCAGTATTAACAGATGAAGATGCACGCGCGCTTCAAGCCAGAGCGCTTGCAGGTCTTACCACGGCAAATCTTGCTGGATTGACCACGACGCAGGTTGGATCCTTAACCGCAGCCGCGGTTGCTGGTGTTGCGGCAAATGTTTTGGGTGCCTTCAATACCGCGCAAATCGCAGCGTTGACCTCCACCAACATCACTGGCTTGACCAGCGCACAACTTGCTGCACTAGACACCACAGACGTTGCTGCACTGGAAACGCGTGATTTGCCTGGGTTAGTCATAAAAAATGTCGGAACCAACGTTTTTTCGGCCTTGTCGACTTCGCAACTCGCCGCCCTAACGGTTGCGCAGTACGGTCAACTCGGTTCCAGCCAGTTTGCATCAATCACAACCGATAATATTTCGGCGATTCCGTCGGTGGACATTGCCGCACTGAGCTCTGTCGCAGTGGCAGGTTTCAGCACCGCTCAATTCGACGCTTTGGGTACCCAACAAATCGTTGCCCTCAGTGCGGGATCGGTGAAAGGCTTTACCACAAGCGTGATCGCTTCGATCACCAGCAACGATATCGGCTTCCTGAACACCGATTTTGTGAAAGCCCTGAATACAGGTCAAATTGCCGCGATATCAACCGCAGCGATCAAAGGCCTTGAGACAAGCGACGTCGCAGTGATTAATCTGGCGGGCTTATCAACTGCGCAGATTCGAGAGTTCTCAACGAGCCAGATTGGCGCACTGACCTCTGCCCAAGTCAAGGCGTTGACCACCGGACAGTTTGCGGCACTGACCTCTACGCAGCTTGAGAATATTTCGAAGTCAGCGATTACCGGGCTCCCTGCTACGGCATTTGGGACGTTGACGACGACGCTGTTAGCGGCCTTTGACACCGCGGAGATCGCGGCCTTTGGCGCAAAGCAGGTCACGGCCTTCTCGACTCAGTTGATGAGTGGCTTGAATACCTCGCAGGTTTCAGCCTTGGCGAGTGCCGCATTCAAGGCCTTTTCAACATCCCAAGTCGGGGTTCTGAGCACCTCCGTCATGGCATCGATATCTACTGCTGCAATTGCTACGCTCAACGTTGCTCAATTGGGTGCGCTCAGTACGGGGCAACTTGCCGCGATGAACACGGCGCAGTTTGCTTCTTTTGCGAAGGCTGCGGTCAAGGGTTTCGGAACAGACCAGTTTGCATCGCTATCCACAGACAAACTCAGGGCACTTTCCTCGGCAGCGTTCACCGCGCTGACCTCTGATCAGCTTTCGGCCTTGTCGACCTCGAAACTCGCTCTGTTGGAGCCGGCCGATATCGCAGTTCTGGCTGGTCCGCAGGTGAGCGGATTTTCGACTGATCAGTTGAGAGCCTTCACCACGGCACAAGTCGCTTCCCTGAGTTCCAAGGCGGTTCGAGGACTCGATACGGCCCAGATTTTTGCACTTAAGACCGAACAGGTCGCTGCGCTTTCGACTGCAACGGTCAAGGGTCTTTCGGCCGATCAGCTGAAAGGACTTTCCGGGAATGCAATTCTTGCGCTAAGCACGACTTCAATCGAGGCGCTGTCCAACACGCAACTTAACGCTTTGACAACATCACAATTTGATCAGCTGACGAGTAGACAACTTGTGGCGCTCAGTTCGGCTGCGATCAAGGGACTGACCTCAGGGCAGATTGCAGTGATTGACGACGGCAAAATCGCCGCGATTGAATCGCGAGACTTCGCTGTCTTTAGCGCTTCCCAGATTTCCGGCTTAACCGACGGGCAAATCGACAGCTTGACGACTTCTCAGTTGGCTGCGATATCGAAGTCGGGGGTTGTTGGCCTGACGACCAGCCAATTGGGTGGCTTCACGACGAGCCAGTGGGTTGCACTAAGTGCTGCGGCCTTCGCAGCCTTGACCACAACACAGGCGAGAGCGCTTGAAGCGGACGACATCACGGCACTCGAGTCAAACGATGTGGCTGTTTTGTCGGCGGCAGTGATTGCGGGCTTTAGCGATACGCAAATTGATGCACTGACCTCAACACAATGGGGCGCGCTCACAGCGAAGTCGATCAAGGCACTGACGACGGGTCAAATCAGCAATTTGTCCGCGACGCAGGTTGGTTACTTGAACGCGACACAAATCAAGGCGCTGTCCACGGCGCAGGTGAATGTGTTGGATGCCTCCAAGTTCAATGCCTTTACGACAACCGAAGTCCAAGCCCTGAGTGCAGCGCAGCTTAAATCGATCACAGGCACTGTTCTCGGCGGATGGTCGAATGCTAATTTGTCGGCACTCGCTGTCGCGCAGGTCAAGTCCTTGACTTCAACGCAGCTTGATGCGTTCACAAACTCGCAGCTTCGGTTGTTAAACACCACGGGGATGAAAGAGCTCCTTGTGTCTCCGATTGTCCTCGATCTGAATCGTAACGGGGTGGAAACGCTTTCGATCAAGGCTGGCGTGAAGTTCGATGTGAACGGCGACGGTCTGGCTGATAGTGTTGGCTGGGTTGCTCCTTCGGATGGCTTGCTGGTCCGAGACTTAAACGGCGACGGTGCCATAACGAGCGGTGCGGAGTTGTTCGGTGATGTGACCAAACTTGCGGACGGCCGTATGGCAAATGATGGCTATCAGGCGCTTGCTGAACTTGACGTCAATCGTGACGGCGTTATTGACCGTAATGACCCAGGCTACGCATCGCTGATGGTTTGGCGTGATTCGGATGCTGACGGGGTAAGCACCTCGGACGAACTCATGTCGCTTGCCGATGCAGGCGTCTCCGGGCTGTTTACCGCTGCACAACCTGGGTCCAATTTTGATAACGGAAACTGGCTTGGACTTGAGTCTGGGTTTATCGCGACGGATGGTAGTGTGCAGGCTGCCGCTGATGTCTGGTTCCGAGCGTCCATTGCCGATTCAATGGATGAAAGGGCGCAGGCGCTGGGCGAAGCTCTCGACAGCTACAGCGGTTCAGCAGGCTCAACAGAGACAAGCTCGATGCCCACGAAGTCTTCGTTGTCCGGAGCACGTCCTGATGAGCTACTCGCGCCGCCTGCAAACGTCGTGGCGCAGCTGGGCGATGTGCTCAGGGATTATCAGGTTCAGATCGCAGGGATCGGGACTTCAACGCCTGATGCCGCAGCACTCGTGACGCAAGTCCTTAAAGACGAGCAGCGCCAGACGCCCCTCGGTGTTGTCGGTCCGACGTCGTCGCTTTCCTGACAGGACGCCTCATGAACCGCCGCCCTCTGTGAAGAGGCGGCGGTTTTTTTACTTTCTGTCGCGCTCCGAAGGCGCAAGGGGTAAAACTTGTCAGACGCCCTAGTCGATCTGCAAACTGTCGCTCCTGTTTCAAATCCAGAGAGCGCCGACCAGTCGCTGCCCCGTCCATCAACCGCGGTGCTTTGCCTTGCGGCGCTCTCGCATGCATCGGGTCATGCGCTGTCAGCCGATCACTTGCAGCGCCGATATGCTCTGGATCGTTCAGAGCCGAGCGCAGATATGCTCGCGCGGATTGCGTCTGAAAATGGCTTTCGCGCTCAAGCGCAGACGCTCAGCTGGAATGCGCTTGAAGGATTGAGAAATCTTTTCCCGCTGATGGCGCAGGTAAAGGGCGGAAGTTGGGTTCTGATCGCAGGAATCTCCGAGCGATCGCAGAGCGGGCATCAGCCGCAGGGGCAGGCGTCCGATGGCACATTGAGCGAACGCGATCCAACTCGTGCTGCGATTGGGGGTACCTTTGCTTCAAAGCGAGCACAACTTCAGATTGCTCTGCTCGATCCCTTGGCGCCGGATACGCGAATCCAGCAGCAAGCCCTTTCCGTTTTTTTGGATCAGTGGACTGGGCAAGTCGTCGTAGCCCGTCGGCGATCCATGCTGGCAGACGAACTGGATGGCTTTGGATTTCGCTGGTTTCTGCAAGAGAGCCTGCGTCAAAAGGCGGCTTTCCGCGACGTCGCCGCTGCTTCGCTCTTTCTCATGTTGCTTGCACTCGGTTCGCCGATTTTTACGCAGCTCGTGATCGATAAGGTTCTGATGCATGAAAATCAGTCAACCCTTGTGGTGCTCACCGTGGGGATCTTACTGGTCACGCTGTTTGAGACAGCATTCACGTACTTGAGGCAGTACCTCTTGCTGGGTGCCACAAACAAGATTGACATGCGCCTCACACGCCGGGCCTTCACGCATTTGCTTGCCCTGCCGATCCAGTTTTTCGAGTCGACATCGGCAGGCGTGATTTTGCGCAACATGCAGCAACTCGAAAAGATACGGTCTTTTTTTACCGGCCAGCTCTTCTTCACGATCCTGGAGTGCGCGTCGCTGTTGGTCTTTGGCCCACTGCTGTTTTTCTATAGCCCAACGCTTGCTTCGGTGGTGATTGCCTTTTCGCTTGCCATGGCACTCGTTATCGTTCTTTTGATTAAGCCGTTTCAGCATCGACTAAACCGGCTCTACGCCGCAGAAGGTCGGCGTCAGTCCCTGCTCGTGGAAACAATCCATGGCATGAGGACCGTCAAAGCCCTTGCCATTGAGCCAATCAAGGTTCGTGAGTGGAATGAGCGCTCAGCCGGTTCGATACTCACGGGTTTTGATGTGATGAAGATCTCAATTTCAGCACAGGCCATCACCCACTTGCTCGAGCGAAGCATGATGATTGCCATCATTGCTTTAGGGGCGATGAGCATCTTTGATCACAGCATGACGGTTGGTACGCTGATTGCCTTTCAAATGATTTCAGGTCGAGTCACCGGACCTCTGGTGCAACTGATTGGCTTGATTCACCAATACCAGGAAACGGCGCTATCGGTCCGGATGCTTGGTGAAATCATGAATCATCCGGCAGAGGGCAAGGCAGGGGGAGGCTTGCGACCGTCCCTGCAAGGTGCGATCAAGTTCGAGCAGGTATCCTTCCGATATCCGGGCGTTGCAAACTACGCGCTTGACAAGGTGAATCTCGATATCAAGCCTGGACAGGTGATTGGAATCGTGGGACGCAGTGGCTCTGGAAAAACGACGTTAACCCGCTTGATTCAAGCCATGTATCGGGTGACTGAGGGTGTTGTCCGCCTGGATGGTGTTGATATTCGTGAGATCGACCTTGGGCATTTGCGAAGTGGGTTAGGTGTGGTGTTGCAGGAGAACTTTATGTTCCGTGGAACGGTGCGGGAAAACATCTCGGCCAGTAAACCCAATGCGAGCCTGAAGGACATCATGATGGTCGCCCGTGCTGCGGGTGCCGATGAGTTTATTGAGCGCTTAGCGCAGGGCTACGACACGATGCTTGAGGAGAACGCATCGAATCTTTCGGGTGGACAAAAACAGCGACTTGCGATCGCCAGGGCATTGTTGACCCAGCCAAGGTTATTGATTCTTGATGAGGCTGCCAGTGCGCTGGACCCTGAAAGCGAAGCCATTTTTATTCGAAACCTTGCACAGATTGCCCGGGGTAAGACGGTTCTGATGGTTTCTCATCGGCTTTCAACGCTGGTTCAGGCCGACGCGATCGTCGTTTTTGACCGCGGAAGCATCTCTGATGTCGGACGGCACCATGAGCTGCTTGGACGATGTGATGTGTACCAGACCTTGTGGAAGCAACAAATGGGTGTTGTGGCTTCATGACTAAGGCTGGGGTTCAACAGGACCTGGTCAATCAAAAAGGAAAGGGCGATCAGACTCGCGAAGCGACGACCAGTTTGCGTGATCTCGAGTTTCTCCCTGACCCCGATGCCATCGAACAACGCCCCCTCGGCGGTGTGACCCGAGGCGTGCTTCTTTTACTCAGCGCGATGCTGGTCACCGCCATGCTGTGGTCTTGGTTGTCAACCATTGATGAAATCGTCACGGCTTCAGGGCGCTTGATCAGTTCGGTTCCCAATATCTTGGTGCAGCCCCTTGAAACGTCGATCGTTCAATCCATCGATGTAAAGGCCGGACAAATCGTTCGAAAGGACCAACAGCTTGCATCGCTTGATCCCACCTTTACTGGCGCAGACCGGGCAATGCTGAAAGGCAGTTTAGACAAGCTGGATGCGAGAATCAGACGGCTCGATCGGGAAATTGCGAGCGGTGTAACGACGGGGCCTGAAGGTCAAACCGCAACCCTGAACCAAACAGCGCCTGCGCCAGTTGCAAACACGGGCTCGATTGCCCAGGTCGGTGTCGGTAGCGACGATCAGCTTCAAGCGCAGCTGCGTGAGGCTCGCGAGAGCAACTTTAAAGCGCGGATGCGCAGTCTTGAAGAAAGCACAGCCAAACTCGAGGCCTCACAACGGACCAATTTGAATGATCAAAAAATGCTTGCCGAGCGGCTTAAATCGCTTCAGGAAGTTGAGCAAATGCAAGAGCGCCTGATCAGCCAAAATTTTGGTGCACGGCGCCAGTTGCTCGAAGCGAGAGAGCGTCGACAAGAGGTGGAGCGTGAGTTACAGCTCGTGAATAACCGTGAATTCGAGATACGAAAAGAAATCTCGGTAGCCAAAGCAGAAAGGGCTGCCTTCCAAAATGAGTGGCGCCAGCGCGTGTTCGAAGAGCTGTCGCAATTGCGTCGCGAACGGGAGGGTTTGGCAGAGCAACTGGCCAAGGCGGACAAACGCGGCAGCCTCGTCGTTTTGCGCTCACCCTCCGACGCGGTTGTACTCGAGATTCCAAAGCGTTCGGTGGGTTCGATTGTGCGTGACGCTGAGCCCATGTTCACGCTGGTTCCCGTGAATACGCCTTTGGAAGCTGAGCTTCAAATTGCATCGCCTGACGTTGGTTTTATCAAGACGGGTGATGCGGTTCGAATCAAGCTCGACGCTTTTCCCTTTCAAAAGTATGGCACCTTGCGTGGCACGATTGCACACGTGAGCGAAGACGCGTTCGTTCGCGATCCACCGGCTGGTTCCAGCGCCCGTCAGGCTAGCTCCAATTACTATATCGCGCGGGTGTTGCTCGACTCCACCAAACTTGAACGTCATGCCGATGAGGTTATCCTCAGACCGGGGTCAACACTGCAAGGCGAGGTCCGTATCGGCGAACGTTCGGTTCTTTCCTACTTTGTCTATCCTCTCATTGGCACGCTGGATCGTTCATTGCGTGAGCGGCGCTAAGCCCTCATGAGGCGCATAGCTTGAACATCGAAGCGGCCAATCGGTGAAGTCAACGCTGGATACTTTAGTTCAAGAAACTTCGCGACTGCTTGGATCCGGGCAAGCGAATGAGGCATTAAATCGCTACGCATTGTGGTTGCAAACCGAACAGGCGCATCCCTTAGGCCACTTTGTGTGGTTTAACTACGGCTCGCTTTTGCAAAGCGAATCGTTGACCGAACGCGCAATGGATGCCTATCGCGCCTGTCTGAAGCTTGTGCCGGGCTTTCCGCCGGCATTGATTAACCTGGGACTTTGCTTTGAAGCTCTGAAGTCATTTGAGCAGGCCCTAAGCTGCTGGGGCGAGCTCACGCAAGACGAGATACCAACCCACTCTGAGCTGCGCGAGTATTTCCTGAGCGCACTGAACCATAGCGCAAGACTGCTCGAGGATCTCGATCGTCTCGATGAAGCCACTCAATGCCTTGAGCGAAGTCTCGAAGTCGACCATCAGCAGACCGACGTGGTTCATCACTGGGTTCATGTTCAGCAAAAAGCCTGTCAGTGGCCGGTTTACCGCGCACTTCAGCGCGTTCGTCCGAATCAGATGCTGTTAGCGACCAGCCCATTGCCGATGCTTGCTATCAGTGATGACCCGTCCTTGCTGTTGCTCAACGCTCGCGAATTCGTGCGCAGGAAGTGGGGTATCGAAGGTAAGCAAGTTTCCAAAGGCAAGCGGGTTGAGCAGCGAATTCGAATCGGCTATGTATCGGGTGATTTTTGTACCCATGCCGTTGGTGTGCTGCTGCCTGAGGTGATTCAGGCGCATGATCGCATGGGCTTTGAAGTCTATGCCTATGACTACAGTCGCGAAGACGGCAGTTCGTTGAGACGTCAGCTTCTTGCATGCTTCGATCAAGTTCGTTCAATCCACGGCCTAAGCGATGAGGCCGCTGCCGATCTCATCGCACAAGACGATGTTGATGTCTTAATCGATTTACAGGGCATCAGTTTCGGTGCGCGACCTCGTATCGCAGCTTGTCGACCTGCTCGAACGCAAGGTGCCTGGCTTGGTTTTATCGGCACGACAGGTATGCCTTGGATCGACTTCGTGGTCACTGACCGTTATGCCCTACCGAGCGAGCTTGAGCTTTACTTCACCGAATCTCCGCTGCATGTGGCGGGTAGTTTTTTGCCCTTGGCGCTGAAACGGCAAAATGCCGTGGCCCCGATGAGTCGTGAGGCAAGCGGATTTCCGAACGATCGCCTGATACTTGCCGCGCTCGGAAACGTTTACAAAATCACACCGATGATGTTTGCAGCCTGGATGCGGTTGCTTCAGCAGTTTCCTTCCACCTTGCTTTGGCTGATTGACGACAACCCAACCGCTACAGCGAATTTAAGGCGCGCCGCAGACCAACATGGCATCAATCCGAGTCGTTTGCTCTTTACAGCGAGGGAGTCCTACCCGGTCTACCTGAGACGCCTTGAACACGCCGAGCTCTTTCTCGATAGTTTTCCTTATAACTGCGGGGCGACAGCCCGCGATGTCGTCTCGTGTGGCGTACCCCTTGTGAGTCTAAGCGGGCGGTCGATGGTTTCTCGCATGGGTGGGAGTATTCTGGCTTCAATCGGTCTGGATGAACTGATTGCCCATTCGATTCAAGAATATGAATCAATCGCTGTGAGGCTGTTGTCGGATCCACTAGCGAGGGAAGACGTTCGCAGGAGGCTTATGCTTGCCATTGATCGTTCGAGCATCGCGATCGAAGATTTCGTGCGCAGTTTGGAAAGCGGTTACAGAAAATTCTTGCAAGAATCAGAAAGCCAGAGAGCCTGAAGGCCTTGAAAACGAGCCCGGAGTACCGCATCAATGGACGATTTGTTCAAGCAGACAGACGAGGAATGCCTTCGGGAGGACTGTGTTTCGAGTTCCGAGGTCTTTCGCGGCCATTTCTTTGCGGTCTCTCGCGAC
>DENJ01000081.1:5416-8644 GCA_002359635.1 Burkholderiales bacterium UBA2647 | reverse complement strand
CAATGGGTTTTCAACCGAAGCATGAAAGCCGTAGTGCGCATAGAACTTGGCCGCACGCTCGTCTTTAGCATCCACCACAAACGCATAGGCAGCGATTTCTGCGGTTACAGCCCGGCGTAAGGCGTCGGCCAGCAACGCCGCGCCCAGGCCTTTGCCCTTGTAACGCTGATCGACCGCCAGACGCCCCATGCGCACAGCAGGCACATTCGGGTAGCGGGGCAGTTTCTTGGCCAAGTTCACAGGCAGGTCGCTCAAAAAGATGCTGGCCGAAGCCAGGGTGTAATAACCCGCCACACGGCCACTGGCATCCATGGCCGCGAAGCAAGCGGTCACCCGGCGTTTGATGTCCTGAGTTACCTGCGTTTTGAAATACCTGTCCAACGGCTCAACACCGCATTCGAATCCCGAACGGTCTGCAGCAGGATCAAGTGGAACAACAGAAAAGCTGCCTGCCATCAGTCCGCCAACAACTTATTGGCCTTAGCAAACGCACGTTTGAGTGCAGGATTGGGTTTGGCGGGTGCGATCAGGGCTTGGGCAAACGCCTCCTGATCAGCCATGGTCATGCGTACATGATCAGCCTGCTCAATCGCCTGAGAGGCGGCGGACTGCAGTGCATCGATCACAAAATCGGTTACGGTTCGACCTTGCATCTCTGCTGCACGCTTGACGACCCGATGCAAGTCGTGACTGATCCGAGCCTCCAGTCTTGCAGACTGGGGCTTCCTCGAACTGGGCTTAATCGAGCGAGAGGTGGCAGCAGTAACTCTTGCGGTCATGATGTTCTTCCTGAAGATTAAACGAATCGTACGGCAATTTGCCGGATAGATCCAAAAAAGATGAGTCCACCAGAAAAGCCAGTGAATTGCAAGCAGTCATGACAACGGTGCTCACTGCAGACGAGAAGCTCATTATTCGCTGATCACCCGGCAACCGTCTCCGCAATAAGCACATCGGCAGGGATACCCAGGCCGTGTAGATATTTGTTCCACAACGCAGGGACTTCTGTGGCGAGAAAAGAACGATATAGAGATTTATTAAAATGCGACGATAAGAAGGGGAGGATAGCGCGGTCGCGCTGCTCACTCCCAAACCAGCTCATACCCTACGGTCAGCAGCCCTAAGCTTTGCTTTACGAAGCTTTCTAACTCGGCTTTGTCTGCAGCTGCCATGTCCTTAAATCGCAGCGTGATCAGACTGCCATGAAGCGGATGCGACGCTGATGTGATAACCAACGACCCCTTGCCCAAAGGTGCATCAGCCATCAGGCTTTCAGCAACGCGTCGTGCCGCATCAAGGCGCAGCGCGGGCTTGAAGACCTTACCTACGCCTGTGAGCGGCATCGGCTGAATCTCATAGATGGCAACCGGTACGGCAGCGCGCTCGGGGGTGCGTTCACGAACAAAGTCGATGAGTTCGCTCGGGTCGATGGCTTGCCCGGGCTTGGGCTGCACATAGGCCACTGGCAGTTCGCCGGCATAAGCATCAGGTCGACCTACCATCGCGGCTAGTGCCACCGATGGGTGTGTGAAGAGGATCTCTTCGATCGGTTGCGGGTCGATGTTATGGCCGCCTCGAATCACCAAATCCTTGGCGCGTCCCGTGATCCAAAGGTAGCCGTCTTCATCGAGTCGGCCGAGATCGCCAGAATTAACCCAGCCTGGCTCCACGAAGGCATCTTTGTTATGAATTTCGCTCAAATAACCCGAAAACACGCCCGGTCCCGCCATAGCAATGACGCCAATCTCGTTGGGGGCGCACTCGCCGATAAGCTTTCCGTGGGCGTCGATTTTGACGACCCTCACGCGTGCATAGGGTACGGGTTGGCCAACCGAACCTAACCTTATCGACCGATCCTCGTAACTCATGACATGCACACTGGATGTCTCGGTCATGCCGTAAACCTCGATGACAGGCATACCCATCTGAGTGTAGGTTTTCCCCACAGCCACAGGGATGGCCGATCCGCCGCCCGCTGCTCGCTTAAGACAGGAAATATCGGCATCTTGCACAGGAACACTCAGCGCAGCGACCAGAACGGTCGGAACGCCAACGAATGAGCGTGGTCGATAAGTCTGCACCAAACGCCAGACATTGCTGACAGCGGCCGGACTGCGCCAGCCAGCCTCTGACACGACGACGAGGCATCCTCCGCAACAAAGGTAGGCTAAAGCCTGGGTGAGCGCGCCGCCAACATGAAAGAGTGGCAAGCCAAAGAGAACGTGCTCGCTCGGTTCGATGCGTAGCATCAAACCCATGGCCCAGGCCTGGGTGACCTGATTCAGATGGCTGTGGCGGACCAACTTCGGCGTACCCGTCGTCCCGCCGGTGTGAAAGTAGGCGGCGACTTCGTCTGGGTCGATGTGACGATCACTCACGAGCAGATGGTCAGGTTGAGCATTTATAAGACTGTCAAAGTCAAAAATCGGAGCGCTTAGCCCTTCGCCAGTACGTTTGCTTGCTTCGGATGCGCTGGCTGTAGCCACCTCAGTTCCACCGACGACAAGTACCGCTCTAAGATCGGGCAACTCGTGGCGAATCTTTTGCACCTTCTCCCAAAGATCGGCGATTGGGGTAGGCCCTAGGGTTACCAATACACGCGTGCGCGCAGCGCGTAGGATCTCTGCTAACTGCCAGGGCTCAAGCATCGGATTGACCGGGTTGGCAATGCCTGCCGCCTCAGCGCCAAAGAGCGTCAGGAACGCTTGCGGCACGAGCGGCAAAAGAAAGCTTACGGCATCGCCTTGCCGCACGCCAAGCGCATGCAAGGCATTAGCGACTTGTGTGACGCCGGCAAAAAATTCCCGATGTGTTAGCCGAATCGGCTCATCGTCTGGTGAGCTGTTTGGCAGTAACTGGATTGCCATGGCCTCGGGATTGTGGGAAGCGCCGATGCGGAGCGCTTCGTAAGTACTGAGTGCTGCTAAGCGCTTACGAATCGGTATTGCCTCAATGTCAGCGACCGCTTGCGTGGTAGCGAGGTTCGGCCATTCCAATCCAATGCTGTTATCGAGCAAATGAGCGCGTTTCATGACGTAGCTAGAGTTTAGTGATTAAGTCAGTTAGCTTAGTCCACTGCGTCGGTATCGCACCTGGAAAAGCTTGCTGCCGGAGGGCTGTACAAGGACACACAGCCCTCGGTCATCGGTGAGTCTGTAGCCACGTTCTTTGGGCTTAGCGCTTTTGAGCTTAGTGTCTGATAACGAAGGATTTTCTCCCATTTTGAGA
>DENJ01000081.1:5159-5411 GCA_002359635.1 Burkholderiales bacterium UBA2647 | reverse complement strand
TCGCACGGTGGCGAACGAGTGGGGACTACCGCAGCAGATAAAATCTTATTTTTCTTTGTATTTCAACCACTTACCGCGGTTTTTTGAACGGTGGAAAATCTGTGGGAACTTTGTCTTGGCGGAGAGAGCGTGCGCCAATTTAGGGTTTACAGATCTTCACTGAAATTCACGAATATTTGGTAAGTAACTGATTATAATAAGTATAGTCAGCACAGTCCGCTATTGAGCTTCACCGGAAGCCACGCTAAAATT
>DENJ01000081.1:0-5110 GCA_002359635.1 Burkholderiales bacterium UBA2647 | reverse complement strand
AAGCGTTTGACCGAAGCAGCATGTAAAGCCGCCAAGCCGAGAGACAAGGTTTACTACCTCAATGATGGCGCTGGCCTACGTCTGCGGGTCCGCGAAAGTGGGATTCGAACTTGGGTCTTTCGCTATCGCCTCAATAACAAAGAGCTCTCAGCCGGGCTTGGTGTTTACCCTGCTGTAAGTTTGCAAAGCGCAAGAATCAAGGCACAAGAAGCAAAGCAAGTCGCAAAGGCTGGCCAAAATATCTCAACAGCCAAGCGAATCGCCAAGCAAGAACAAATCGTGAAAGGCGCTAATACATTCGGTGTGATTGCAGCTGAGTGGCTCGGTCACAATAAATCGAGTTGGAGCGCCACGCACTATGAACGCAATGAGGGGCTTATTCGACGCTACCTTGAACCCGACCTTGGTAAATTGCCTATTGATTCGATAACCGAGCCGTTATTGTTCACCGTGATCAAAAAGGTCTACGACAACGGGACCAAGGTCTCAGCAGAGCGCACACGCGCCGTAGCAGCTCAAATCTTTTCATACGCAAGAGCAACGCATCGAGGCACCGGCAACCCGGCGAGGGCAATGACCGATAACCCGTACTTTAGACGACCTCCTGTGAAGCACTACGCGGCGTTGGATAAAGCACTCGTTCCCAAGTTGATGGTGGAACTCAGGAAAACAGGACCAGCGCAGTTGCTTGATGTAAAGACCGTCTGTGCGTTAAAGCTTGCACTCTATACAGGACTCAGGGATCACTCGATCCGCGGAGCCAAGTGGTCTGAGATTGACTTTCAGAGGGCAACTTGGCAAGTCCCCGCCGAGCGGATGAAGTTGAGGCGAGCATTCACCGTGCCGTTACCTAAACAGGCGCTTGAGGCACTTAATGAACTGAAGCGGCTGACGCACAAAGGTGTTGACAGTTATCTTTTTCCTAATAATGGCAAGTACGGCTACATGGCCGAGAACACGCTTCGATTGGCATTGCATCGGCTTGGATTTCAGGTCACTGTTCATGGCATGCGAAGCCTCATCACCAACGTACTGAATGAGGCGGGATTCAACCCAGACGCCGTCGAGCGCCAACTTGATCACAAGGAGCCAAACAAGGTTCGAGCGGCCTACTTGAGGAGCGACTTTATGGAAGAGCGCACACGAATGATGCAGTGGTTCGCCGATTGGTGTGACGGGGCAACGACGACAAATGTAATCGGGATAAGAGGCGCGGCATGAGAGAGATCGTGCTCGAAGAACGCCGTCAGCGTCTGGAGCGGTTCCTCCGAAAAATCGAAACCGTTAGGCCTCGCCAACACCTAGCGAGGCGCTGGGCCATGGAGCTGCTTGATCTTTATTACGGCTATTTGCGAACAATGGATAAAGCTTGGCCAGAAACAAGCTCATCTTCGCCTGAGCAATATGGGGCAGCTGCGGATCCAGTGCTAAGTTTATATATCCACGATCCTGTTGCAAATCGCATCAAACAGGCACTTTCTCTATTGGAAGCTGGCGACCCGGTTGCCGCAGAAAAGTTCCTACGCGAGATGGCGTCTGAAGACGAGGGCGACCGAATTCGATCCGAGATTCAGACGATCTATGCAAAGCGTAAGCACAAAGGCGGCCCCTTCGAGGATCTCCTGATTTCAATATATAAAAAAGACCCGCGCATCAGCGGCAAACAATTCGAGCGAGAAGTTTTAAAACATGTCGGTGGCCCTGTGATTCGCTCCATGAACGAGCGACTAAACGAAATCGTGCTGGTGGATGGTCGGGTATTTTCAATTAGTGGCCTTGAAGACCGCTTAAGTAAGCTAAAGGCTAAGTACTGAACTGATTTTCGCTCTCCCGGTTACAGCGAGAACGCCTGCGTAGATTTACTCCTATGACGCTATGTAGCGTCATGTCAACTTATGGAGTTAATCATGAAATCTTTGAAAATCTATCGGATGCCCGATATATTCAGCACCACGGGATTGAAGTCGTCAACGATCTACAAATTAGTTCGTAATAAGGAATTTCCACCCCCAATAAAGTTGACAAGTCGAAGTTCGGGTTGGCTTAGTCACGACATCGAACGATGGCTTGAGTCCCGACTTACCGACCAACCAGTCCTAAAGAGCGCTGAAACTGAGCACTTAGCAGTAACTGCAAGCCCAACGCTTGTTGCTGACGGTGTGTCGGTCGCGCGATCAGGTCGGCCCCAAAAAATCGGGAGGGCAAAATGAGCACTCCCGTTCAACTCAAGGATAGCCAGTCTGAAACTATTCAACTTTTAGAGCAATTGAAGTTGCCGGATGGGTTCGCAACCAGTGGTGGGGGTGTCAAGCAGCCGCTAAAGCCAAGTTATGGCAAGCTCTCGAAGCACCGATTCTCCCGCGTTCATCCCGGTGAAGACTTCAAGTGGCCAGCATTGATTGTGACCCTCAAAGAATCGGGTGGTAACGGTGAGAGTTTTATCGCGATCCCCGCACTACGTTCCCGGCTGGGTAGCCTTGCGAGTCCAAAGGTACTCCGACTCGCGGTCGATAACGCCGGTACGCCGCGCTTGGTGGGTGTGCCAATTATTGACCCCAATGGCCGTCCAAACTCGTGGAATGACTCACTTGTCAAAGCGGTGCAAATAGCAGAGTCTCAGTGGGTGAGAATTGAGTCAAACAATGCTGCGGCGCAGTACGAAGTCATCGTCGCCAAAGAGGATCTTGGCGCACCACAGTGGCCAAATCAGAGCATGCAAGAACTCGTACTGGCTTGCTTTGATGGGAAGATCATTCAAAGCGTTGACCATCCGGTGATTCGCGACTTGGAAGGGAGGCTTTGAAATGTTGGAGTCAACTTTCCCNNATTTGTGGCTGCTTTAAGGTTTATAACTCAAGTGAGTCAGCCACTTTGTGGCACGACGAGCTTTACAGTCTTACTTCGCCACCCTTTTTCGATGAGCTCGGCGTAACGCTCGCTGCTTTTTTTGCACCAGCGGAACTTGCTTGCTTTCGAGCACTCGGTTGGTCGACTGATGTGCCGGTTATCGACCTGTACGCTGAGTTTCGAATCCTCTCCAACGGACTTGAGCTTCCCGGAGGGCGTTCACTTCTTGGTGCGCTCCAGTACTTTGGGCGACCCGGTTTGAACATAGCGCATAAGGAAGCGATGCGGCAACTCGCTCTTCGAGGTGAACCTTATACCGATAAAGAACGGGCATCGCTTCTGGCCTATTGCGCCGAGGATGTCGAGATGACGCTGTCGTTACTTAGCGTTATGGTCAACTTAATCGATGTTCCGCGAGCCTTACTTCGCGGCCGATTTTGTTCAGCAATTGCTGATATGGAGACTCATGGAACCCCAATCGACTTGGCGACCTTAGATCGTCTGCGTTCGAATTGGGCAGCCATTAAAGACTTATTGACCGTCCAATGGGATCGAGCCTTTCAGGTCTACGAAGATGGGCATTTTAAAGAGGAGCTTTTTGAGGCTTATTTGTTGCGCCAGCAAATTGCTTGGCCCCGCCATCCGAGTGGGCGTCTCAAGCTTGATGACGATACGTTTAAAGACATGGGGCGTGTACATCCACAAGTCAAGCCATTGAGGTACTTACGAGAATGCTTATCCAAGCTAAGGTTCGGATCCATTCAAGTAGGTCAGGATGGGCGCAATCGGTGCATGCTCTCACCCTTCGGGGCGTCGACAGGGCGTAATACACCATCGTCGAGTCGGTTCATCTTTGGGTGGCCCAAATGGGCGCGAGGGCTCATCCAACCGAAACCTGGTCGTTCTCTTTGCTATATTGATTATAGCCAACAAGAGTTCGGGATTGCCGCAGCCTTATCTGGTGATACAAACATGATTGCTGCCTACCGCTCTGGTGATCCTTATCTTCAATTTGCGATTCAAGCGGGGGCAGTCCCAAAAGACGCAACCAAGGGTTCCCACCCTAACGAACGCGCTCAGTTCAAGGCCTGTGTGCTGGCCGTTCAGTATGGCATGGGGGAAGACTCCTTAGCCTTACGTATCGGTGAGCCTGTGATCCGGGCAAGGCAGCTCCTCAATCACCATAGGCGGGTTTATCGTCGCTTCTGGGAATGGTCGGACGCAGTCTTTAATAGCGCCGTTGCTTCAAACGAGCTTCATACCATCTACGGATGGCGGTTACAGCTTAAGCCCGATCTAAACCCACGCAGCATTCGCAATTTCCCGATGCAGGCAACCGCCGCGGAAATGCTTCGTGTCGCTTGCATCTTGATTCGAGAACAAGGTATTGATCTTTGCGCACCAATCCACGATGCAATCTTGATCGAAGCGGATGACGCCTTGATTCACAAGCACTCAACGATTGCGCAGCAATGTATGACCCAAGCGAGCGGAGTGGTCTTAGGGGGCTTTGAACTGTCCAGTGACCTCACGACATTGACCTATCCAGACCGATTCTTGGATAACGATGCCGAGCCGTTTTGGACGGAAATGATCGATTTGTTGAAGAAGGTTGAGACCCAATCGGTGAAAACCTTAACACCAAGTCGTTAAGAACCTTAACACCTGTCCACTCTTATTCTTTTATAAAGAAAGAAACTTATGAACGTAAACCAAACTTTTCATCCTCGCCCGTTGATCTTAAGTGAGATCGATCTTGACAAGGAGCTCGGCATCGTACCGTCATTCGTACCCGCCCAAAGTCCACCCAAAGCTCCACAACGACAGCGTTTGTTTATTAAAGGTCCGATACCTTTTGATTGGTTGCGTCAAGCCAACGCGATGGGTGGTAGCACCGGTCTTGTGGCGGTCGCCTTGTGGTTTTATGTGGGCTTGCAAGGGGCACGGTCCTTCAAGCTAGACGGCAGGCTTGACCAACTTTGTGGACTGACTCGACAAACCAGAGACCAGTGTTTAAGACGCTTGCAAACGGCAGGTTTGATTCACCTTCGCAAGCGGCATGGATCCTATCCATCGGTTCAAATAATCGATCCGGGCGGGTGAGGTACAACAAAGTCGACGTTTGAGTGTGTTCCGGTGGGCGATGGGCGTGCCGGAACATTCTCTTTTGGTGATCAAAGTACGACGCGGTCCCTGAGGTAAGCCGATTAAAAAATTTTAGCTCCTCGTTCGACCCCCTAATTAGGGTGCAAAACCTGTCAAA
>DENJ01000107.1 GCA_002359635.1 Burkholderiales bacterium UBA2647 | reverse complement strand
GTAGGGATGAATCAATAGACCTTCATCATCAAGACAGTCGTAGGCATTCCCGCCGATATGATTGCGACGGTCGATTAACTGTACCTTGCACCCTACTTCTGCCAATGTTCTAGCAACCGTGCAGCCTGCAAACCCCATCCCAACGATTAAAACGTTCATTATTATGAAAACACCTTTAGAATGATTGTTGCTTCAAGCCTAAAGTGTACGAGTTCTCGTGCAAGTCCAATCCGAATTCTTCTGAGCGATCAATGAGCATTGTCTACGGCACTCCGGTTCAAGATATTTTGCAACTTACATCCGACTCTGATGTTGCCTACCTCGGGCAAGGCGACGACGTTGCAGCGGGAAATGCGGGAGCCGATTCGATTTTTGGAGGCTCAGGAAATGACCTAATTTGGGGGGACGGTGGCGATGATCAGATCTGGGGGGAATCGGGAGCAGATTTTCTTGATGGAGGTGGTGACAATGATCAAATTTTCGGTGGAGAAGGCGAGGACACGATTATCGGAGGCTCAGGCAACGACCGACTCTACGGCGGGGTAGGGAACGATTCTGTTGAAGGGTTCGCTGGCGCAGATAGCTTGTTCGGCGAGGCAGGAGATGATTCTCTGAATGGGGGAGGCGGAAATGATTGGATCGATGGTGGGAGCGGAAACGATCTGATACTTGGCGGCGAAGGCGCCGATACCGCCTATGGCGGCCAAGGTGATGACCGAATAGACGGTGAGGCTGGCTTAAACCGGTTATTTGGGAACGACGGCAATGACTGCTTAAAGGGAGGCGACGATGATGACTTTCTCAATGGTGGTCAGGGGGGTGACACGATTCTTGGACAAGGCGGACGCGACTCAATCTTAGGAGATAGCGGCGACGATCTGCTTGATGGCGGCGATGGTAGCGATTCAATCCAGGGCGGCGACGGCAGGGATACAATTTTAGGCGGCATCGGACTCGACACGCTTGAAGGTGGTGCAGGAAATGACAAGTTATACGGCGGTTCAAACAACGACAGGCTAACTGGCGGAGAGGGCGATGACACACTGAGTGGAGAAGGAGGAGATGACGTCATTTACGCTGATGCGGGCGACGACAAGATAGACGGGGGCGATGGATCGGATACTACAGTCTTCCCGAATGCGAGAGATTTGTATAGGCTTAGCTACTTGGACGATAAAATCTGGGTCGCTGATGAGACGGGCGACGTCGACCAGATCACTACCGTCGAATTGTTGCGGTTTGCGGGAACCGACTATCTTGTTTCGACGATTGTCGATGAAATTAAAGCGATATCAAGCCGAGAATTATTTGTTATAAAAAGTGCTGATGACACCGGTAACCTTGCATTTCATTTGGAAGAGCGGGTTTCTAAAATGTCCCATGGGGAATCTCGCCACCAACAGTCCGTGAAGTTTCAAGGCATCTGGACCAAGACCTTCCAGGACGACATTGCCGAGTTTTTGAAGTGGAATCGAGAAAGTTCAACTGGCGATAAAAATCTAGGTGCGACCAGTATGGACTTATGCCTCGAGTTTTTGGACCGCGGACTTGAGGGGGGCGATAGACCGGGATTTGTCAACATTATTGGCTTACTGGCTGACTTCAGCATATCCAGCGATGGATGGTCGCTTGACGGAGACTTTAGAGGGTGACGATCGTCTTATTGACCTGGTAGGTCACAAAGAAGATCACTCGCCCACCACGAAGAAGGGTTTTCGGAAATCTTATCGCTCCAAAATTGATAAATAGGAAATAACCAATCAGCTGCCTCATTCGGATGACATGGCTGACTGAATTCAACCCTGTATTTCGAAGCAGACAATCGTCTGCACAACATTCCAACAACAGGAAGATCAAGGCGCTTTGCGACCCGATGAAGCACGGGAGCCATGAGACGATTCGCGCCCAAAAAGGGGGCGAGATATCCCTTGGCATGGCCAGATTTGCCAGGCACATCGCAGAAAATGGCAAGGGATTGACCGTCCACTGCAGCTCGAATAAACGGCGAAAGCTCCCGCTCCTTGTGCATACATCGACCACCGTGCCAATGCGTAGCCATGGCGCTGTACTTTGCTTTGAAAAATTCTTGAATGGCCGGGTGAACCCGGGGGTCTTCCACGATGTCGGAACTTAAGGCGCATAGAGGACGTCCCCAACGCCCCAATTGCACAAGCCCTAACATCGGACTATCCACATGCATGGTTGCAATGATGGCCTGTCGTGGCAGCTTTTTGTGATGAGCTTCGCCCTCAAAACTTAACTTCTTAACCCTGTCATTTTGGATCAGTGCAGCCTGCCACTCCTCAAAAGCACTGTAGATAAAACGCTCTCGAGTTCCTTGCTTGATCGATCGAGCCGACCTACCTACACTTCGATCGTAGCCGTCTCGCAAAGTCCGTATGACCTCAAGCTCCTTGAGTGCAAGGGCAGTACGCTCCCGAACATAAGGCTGACCAAGCGTGAGCGAACGCCAATCGCGATCCCTTGCAGCGTTGATCGCTCCTCGTAGGGTACTCAGGCAGGCACCGATTGGCAGCGGCAGCTTTGCTGTCAAGCCTAACCAAGTACCGTATTCCCATGAAATCAGATCGTTGCCCATTCCGACGAGTGCGATGTCGTTTATCGAAAGTCCGTATCGCCGCCCATTGCCCAGATTTGCTCATCAATCCAGGGCGACGACCAGCGACCGCTTGCAATCGAAAAGGGGAGCGTATCGACCGCAAGATCGATGCCTACCTCGCTCGTTTTATGCCTAAGAAAAAGAGCAACAGGCTTCGTCGCCCAGGCAATAAGGCGCGCCGCATCTTGACTTGAGGCAGTCCTGCAAATCATTTCAAAAACACTCTGCCAGGCCTGTGGCTCACACAGCACATCGAGAAGCTCGGCAACTAAAACATCACCGCTTTGATGAAGTCTTAAAGCAAAGAGACCTTGAAGCATCGATGCTTTCGACAAAAAACGCGCTTCTTGATCTTGTTCACCCCTGCTACAGCCATAAACCTGGTAGGTGTTGGTTGATAGAAATCTATATTTCCACCATGCAGCATGTCGGCGGCCTAAGCAAATGCTCTCTGATCGAACGAGGGCTTCGGTTTGGGAGAGACTCCACTGATCAAAGGAATCGCAGTTACGATCGAACCATGCGCCATCCAAAGGCACACAGATTAAACCTCTTAACCGATCACTTACTTCTTTTTGAGTAGCACAACTCAATTCAAACATCGAACCCGCGCTTCGATAAAGCTCAAGATGCTCACCAATCCTAAGGTGACGATCGTTCGGAAAACCATAAATCCACTTAAAACGACGAAAAGGCTTTGCCCCACGAGCGCCCACTTCATCCTCAATAAATGCGTAGGCGAGGTCGCTGAAGATGCCACGTCGACCGAAGACTCCGCGGTACTTGGGGCTGACCATGACATCGCCAATTTGTAACACCTCAAACTCGCAAAGGTCGGCATCCCCAGATTGCCTTCCTTGCTGATGGTGCTCCGTCCCGATCATTCTTCGCGGAAAGCCTGCGTAATGTGCAAGCATCTTCCCTTCTTGATCGAATATTTCTTTGTAGCGCCCCTGCATATGGTCGTACTTCCATGCGTACCACTCTTGCGGTGCTTCAGAACCGAAACTTTCCCTGAATAGGGTTCGCAGCATCACTTCATGTTGCGAGGGCTTTGTCATAGGGTAGGAGCTGCAGTTGGCCGCTCCCAGCGATGCGCTATCACGATAAGCCCCTGCTCTGCAGCCTCAGCCCTTGCATCAATGGTTAGCACCCCAATACCTTGATCGTAGAGATGAAGGCCGCGTTCACAGCCAAGTAAAACGTCCACTCGAAAAATGCCACGTCGAAGCGGCAAATCATCAAGCACTAAGCGGGTACAGCCTCGTCCTTGCTCGCTCATCGCAATCACTTCGAGATGTCCGAGGGTTGAAACGGCCGTCAGACATTGGCCAGCGGCCGTTGTGAAGGTGACCGCAAGCGTTGGTCTCTCCCACTGTGTCTCAGCGCTAAGCGCCCCACGATCCGGAGGTCCCCTGAGTGCTGCTTGAAAAAAAATCTCGATAGCAAGGCTTCGTTTATCACCTTGCAACAGCAAACGCCGATCCGATTCTTTGCTGAAGTCAAGCTCATTCTTACCCAACCAGGCTTTCACGCGGAGGATTCGCGCAAGTGAGGTTAAACTCCTCTCTTGAGCTGTATCAGGAAGCGATTCGTGCGGCGTTTGAGGTGTCGGTCGTACTACATCGCTTTCGGTGAGGAGGTTCTCTACGCTTTGGGGCATCCACAAACGCGATGGATGGGCGGTAGCTTGCCCGGTCTCTAAAAACTGAGCGTATGCGGCAATCACGTCTCCTGGTGCCCCCTCCATTTGTAGCGTGCCCCTATCAAGCCAGAGGACT
>DENJ01000075.1:255-9593 GCA_002359635.1 Burkholderiales bacterium UBA2647 | reverse complement strand
TGGCGGAGGCGGTGAGATTCGAACTCACGGAGGGCGTAAACCCTCGCCGGTTTTCAAGACCGGTGCATTCAACCGCTCTGCCACACCTCCGAAGACCGCAATGATAAACCAAGCTAGATTGGCGGATTGGCTTTCCAGTAGCTTGCAGCATGAAAAGTTGGCCACGCTGCCAAACCATCATGCATGCGGGCAAGCCAAAGACTGGCAATCTGGGTTTTTACATCAGGTAACTGATGCTGAGCGATCGCCTCTAGCAGGCTTGCAATCGTGACCCAATGCAACTGCAAACGCTCGCCCTCGTCGAGTCGCTGCTCAACAGCGCTCAAACCTTTGCAAAGCCAGATATCCATCAACTCATCGGCAAAACCAATGGCGGGATAAATACGCGTGAGAAAAGCCCACTCGCGCGCCTGATAGCCTGCTTCCTCGGCAAGCTCACGTACTGCGGTGTCGATGGTGGCTTCACCGGGATCGCGCTTTCCCGCGGGAAACTCTGTGAAGACCGCGCGCGGCGCGTAGCGGAATTGTCGCTCGATCAAAACCTGTCCTTGATCGTTGATCGGAACAATCGCCGCAGCGCCTGGGTGTTTGATGTATTCGCGCTGATGCACCGAGCCATCAACCTGGCTCACCTGGTCGCGCGACACGGAGAAAAAGTGACCCTTAAAAACTTCCTCGGAAGTAAGGCCTACTTCTTCGAGGGAACTTTCTTTAGAACGGTCAAACATCGAAGTAGACATGCAAACCTACAAGGACGCCCGTCTTGCAACGGCTTGGTGAATGTCTGGTCAGCGTCGGAGGCCTCGTTAACGTACAACCATCGAAAGCTGAATCGACTCGACGCAAAGCGTTAAGAGCGGCCCAGGCAAGAGTCCCAAAACCACGACCGTTATGCCGTTTAGACCCAGCATAAAGCGGCCGTCTGCGGCAGGCTCAGGCGTTGATATATCGCTTGGTGGATCGAAGTACATCGTCTTGACGATGCGCAAATAATAGAACGCTCCAATGAGTGACATCATCACAGCAAAAACCGCGATCCAAAGATGCCCCGATACCACGACTGCCTCCAACACAATCAGCTTCGCATAAAAGCCAACGGTTGGGGGAATGCCAGCCAGCGAGAACATCAGCAAGAGCATCACAAGCGCCATCCATGGACTGCGCTTGTGCAAGCCCTTAAGATCTTCAATGGTCTCACACTCAAATCCAGAACGCGCCATCAGCGCAATCAAACCAAAGGTACCAAGCGTGGTGATCACATAAGTCAGGATATAAAACATCGAGGAACCGTATGCGAGCGGCGCCAATTGGAATGATCCGTCAACCATGCCAGCGATCAGACCAAGGAGCACAAAACCCACCTGCGCGATTCCCGAATAAGCAAGCATGCGCTTGAGATTGGTCTGCGCAATCGCAATCAAGTTGCCAAAGGCAAGCGAAAGCCCAGCAAGAATCAACATCATGTGCTGCCAATCAGCAACGACGCCGGGTAAGCCTTCAACCAGTAAGCGGTATGCCATGGCAAAGCTTGCCAGCTTAGGACCTGTAGCAATCAGCAAGGTCGCACCCGTTGGCGTGCCCTGATAAACATCGGGCACCCACATATGGAAGGGAACCGCGCCAAACTTGAAGGCCAAACCACCCACGATAAAGACCAAACCAAAAACCAGGAAAGTTTTATCCTGCTCAGCGCGGCTCACCAAATTAATATCGCTCAAATCCAGGCTGCCCGATGCGCCATATAACATCGACATGCCATAAAGCATGAAGCCCGATGCCAGCGCGCCAAGCACAAAATACTTCATTGCTGCCTCGGAAGCAGCCCGGTCATCTCTGCGCATGGCAGCAAGCGCGTAGAGCGATAAGGACATTAACTCCAAACCTAAGTACATCACCAGCATATTGGCAGCAGACATCATCACCATTTGCCCTAAAAGCGCAAACAGTGCAATCACCTGAAACTCACCGCGAGGCACGGGGCGTTCACTGTTATAACGCCTTGCATAAACAAGCGCGAAAAACAGGGCGATCGTCGAAGCCATCTTGAGCACCGCCGATAAAGCATCGACCACAAAGGTGCCGCCGAAGGCCGTCTGGGCCGGGCCGCCGGCCTGCCAGATCAGCGCCGCAAACACGAGCACAACGCTCAACAAGCTCAAACGTTCAACCCAGGCTCGCTGAGCATCCTTGAGCATCGCATCAACGAGCAAAACCGCGCAGGCCATGACCAGCAACAAAATTTCCGGAATGAGTGCGGTGAGATTGAAATCGGCCATAAGGTTCACTTGATCTTGGAGACCGACACATGCTCAAGGAGCGCACTCACTGACGCTTCGGTGACGTCGGTGAAAGGCTTGGGCTGAATGCCCATCCAAAGCGTGAGCAGTGCAAGCAAGGCGAGCATGACAAACTCGCGGGCGTTGATGTCGTTGAGTTGTGCGACCTCATCGTTTGCAACAGGACCAAAGACCACGCGCTTGTACATCCAAAGCGAGTAGGCCGCACCCAAAATCAGTGTTGCCGCTGCAGCAAATGCGGTCCAAGGGTTGAAAGAAACCGCGCCGAGAAGCACCATGAATTCTCCAACAAAGCCAGAGGTTGCCGGCAGGCCCGCGTTCGCCATACTAAAAAATAAAAAGAACGCTGCAAATTTCGGCATGGTATTGACCACGCCGCCATAGGCAGCGATTTCACGGCTATGCATACGGTCGTATAAGACCCCGATGCACAAGAACATGGCGCCGGAAATAAAGCCATGCGAAATCATTTGAATGATCGCACCCTGCATGCCAAGTTGGTTAAACATGAAGAACCCGAGGGTGACAAAACCCATATGGGCAATCGAGGAATAAGCCACAAGCTTCTTCATATCGGACTGCACAAGGGCCACGAGTCCGATGTAAACAACCGCTGTGAGCGATAAGCCGATCACGAGCCAACCCAATTCATGGCTCGCGTCGGGTGCAATAGGTAGCGAAAATCGCAGAAAGCCGTAAGCGCCAAGCTTCAGCATAATCGCGGCCAGGACCACCGAACCGCCCGTGGGTGCTTCCACGTGGGCATCGGGCAGCCAGGTGTGGACAGGCCACATGGGGACCTTGACAGCAAACGCTGCAAAAAGCGCAAGAAAGATAAGCACCTGTTCTTGCATCGTTAGGGGCAAGGCATGCCAGTCGGTGATTTGGAAACTTCCGGCACTCAGGTAGAGATAGATTAAGGCGACCAGCGTGAGCAAAGAGCCGGCAAGCGTATAGAGGAAAAACTTGAAGGCAGCGTAGACGCGACGCGGGCCGCCCCAGACACCGATGATCACGTACATCGGAATCAGCGTGGCCTCGAAAAACACATAGAACAAGAGTCCATCAAGCGCGGTAAACACGCCGATCATGAGGCCTGACAGCATCAAGAAAGAGGCCATGTACGCGGCAACATTTTCCTGGATGACCTCCCAGCCAGCAATCACCACAATGACGGTGATGAAGGCGGTCAAAACAATAAACCAGACCGATAAACCATCCACCCCGAGGTGATAGTAGGCATCAAGCAAATCGATCCAAATGCGCTTTTCAACAAACTGCATATCAGCTGTGGATGCATCAAATTGCATGATCACGGGCAGCGTGACGAGAAATCCGATTAACGCACCGATCAGCGCAATGCCACGAACAACCCCGGCGCTTCGGTCATTACCGAAGGCGAGCAACACCAGGCCAAAGGCGATTGGTATCCAGATCGCCGCGGTTAAGAGCAAATGTGATTCCAAGATGGATCCCGTCGAGTTCTAGCGATTGGCGATCGGCACGAACCAGTACAACAGGATCGCGACGCCCACAATCATGGCAATGGCATAGTCGTAGATGAAGCCGGTTTGCAAGTGACGAACAAGACTAGCCAACCAACCGATCGTTCTTGCACTACCGTTGACCGCCACACCATCGATGATGCCTTGATCACCGGCTTTCCAAAGACCTTTACCGATCAGTCTTGCACCTGCGGCAAGCACTTTTTCATTAAATGCATCCAGGAAGTACTTGTTTTCCATCAAGCTCACGATCGGCTTGAGGGCCCGTCGCAAACTCGGCCCTAATGAGGGCTGGGCAAGCGACCCCCACCAAGCAATTACGAGCCCGGCGATCATCAGCCAAAAAGGCAGTGTGAACGGTGCGTGAGCAACCATGCCAAAAACACCATGAAACTCAGCACGGAAGGACGCGATAGCAGGATGCTGGGGCAAGACCATAATGGCGTCTTTGAAGAAATCGCCGATAACCATGGGTTCAATGGTGTAGGCACCGATGATGACCGAAGGAATTGCCAGCAACATCAAGGGCACGGTAACAACTGCCGGGGATTCGTGAGGGACGTGGCCCTCGCCGTGATGATCATCGTGTTTTGCCAAATGCCAGCGTGGTGCGCCGTGAAAGGCTAAGAAATACATCCGCCAGGAATAAAGGGAGGTAATCAACACACCAGCCACCACCACGAAGTACGCGAAACCGGCGCCAGGCAAATTGGCGTGATGAACCGCTTCGATGATGCTGTCTTTAGAGTAAAAGCCGCTGAAAAACGGTGTGCCGACCGATGACAAGGTGGCAAGCAAACAAGTCAGCCAAGTAATCGGCATCTTCTTCGCCAATCCGCCCATGTGGCGCAAATCCTGATCGTGGTGCATCCCGATAATCACCGAACCCGCAGCCAAAAACAGCAGCGCTTTGAAGAAAGCGTGAGTCATGAGATGGAAAATCGCCGCATGGTAGGCCGAGGCACCCAGCGCAATCGTCATCAAACCAAGTTGCGACAACGTGGAGTAAGCAACCACACGTTTGATGTCGTACTGGATGATGCCAAGTAAACCCATCGACAAGGACGTTATGCCACCAATCACCATCACCACCGATAAGGCCACGTCGGATAGCTCAAAAATGGGTGACATTCTTGCGACCATGAAAATACCCGCCGTCACCATGGTTGCAGCGTGGATCAGGGCCGAAATAGGCGTGGGGCCTTCCATCGAATCGGGCAGCCAGACATGCAAGGGGAACTGCGCGCTTTTCCCCATGGCACCGACAAAAAGAAGAATGGCTGTGAGCGTGAGTACTGCCCAAGCCTCTCCCGGGAGAATCTGCACCGTCTTACCGACAAGATCGGGAAGCGCAGCAAACACCTCGACGTAGTCAAGGCTTCCGGTGTGATAAACAATCATGCCGATGCCAAGCGCAAAGCCGAAATCGCCGACACGATTAACCAAAAACGCCTTCATATTAGCGAAAATCGCGGTCGGCCGGGTATACCAAAAACCGATCAGCAAGTAGGACACCAGCCCAACCGCCTCCCAACCGAAGAAAAGCTGAAGGAAGTTGTTTGACATCACCAGCATCATCATCGAGAAGGTGAAAAGAGAGATGTAGGCGAAAAATCGCTGGTAGCCATCGTCATCTTCCATGTAGCCCATGGTGTAGACGTGCACACACAAGGACACACTGCTGACCACCACCATCATCATGGCCGTGATCGAGTCGATCAAAAATCCGACCTCGAACTTGATCTCACCAACCTGGGCCCATTGGTAAAGCGCGCCATTAAAGCTGTTGCCTGCCATGACATCCATCAAGGTCATCACCGAGGCAACCGCAGAAACCGCCACCAGCGTGATCGTGATGAGCGCTGAAGGTATACGTCCAATCGAGCGCCCAAAAAAACCGGCAAGGATGGCCCCGAGCAAGGGCGCAAAGGCAGCTACGAGATACATGGTCTTCATTGGCCGGCCCTATCCCTTCAAGCTGTCGAGATTCTCAACGTCAATCGTGTCGAGATTACGGAACAGCACCACAAGAATCGCAAGCCCAATCGCCGATTCAGCCGCTGCAACAGTGAGGATGAAAAACACGAAGACCTGTCCTGCGCCATCGCCAAGAAAATGCGAGAAGGCAACAAAGTTCATGTTGACGGCGAGCAGCATGAGTTCGATGGCCATCAAAATAATGATCACATTGCGTCGATTCATGAAAATGCCGACCACACCGATGGCAAACAGAATCGCACCCAACAACAAATAGTGGGCTAGAGAAAGGCTCATCGGTCTTTTGACTCCGCAGGCATCTTGACAAGCGACAGGCGATCGGCGGCGCGCACACGCACTTGCTCACCCGGGTTTTGATGTTTGGCGTCCTTGCGCGAACGAAGGGTAAGGGCAATCGCGGCAACCATCGCAACCAGAAGAATTGCTGCGGCGATTTCAAGCGGGTAGATGTAGTCGGTGAAGATCAGTTTGCCGAGTGCTGCCGTATTGCTAAAGTCCGGTGGCATTTTTGGCGCATCAGCTTGATAGACCCGCGAGAACATGCTGAAAAGCACCAGGGCCATTTCAACCACAATCACAACCCCCACGAAGGCTGCAATCGGGAGATTTCTCCAAAAGCCTTTACGTACAGCATCAAGGTTGATGTCGAGCATCATCACCACGAAGAGGAACAAAACCATCACCGCGCCGACGTAAACGAGCACCAAGGTGATTGCTAAAAACTCCGCTTCCAGCAACAACCAAATCGCACCGCATGAGAAAAAAGTGAGTACCAAGAACAGTGCTGAGTGGACAGGGTTGCGGGCGGTGATCACCCGTAGCGCCGACAGCACCGTGATCGCACCGAACACGTAAAAGGTAATCGTAATAGGATCCATGCTTGCCTTATCGGTAGGCTGCGTCAGCACCACGCGCTGAAGCGATCTCTTGTTCGTAGCGGTCGCCCACGGCGAGCAACATCTCTTTGGTGAAATAGAGATCACCCCGCTTCTCGCCGTGATACTCATGAATATGCGTCTCTACGATGGAATCGACCGGGCAAGACTCTTCGCAAAAGCCGCAAAAAATACACTTGGTGAGATCGATGTCGTAGCGGGTCGTTCGGCGGGTGCCATCCTCGCGCTGTTGCGACTCAATGGTGATCGCCATGGCAGGACAGACCGCTTCACAAAGCTTACAGGCGATACAACGCTCTTCACCGTTGGGATAACGCCTGAGCGCATGGAGTCCGCGAAAACGGGGCGACATCGGCGTTTTCTCTTCTGGGTAGAGAATCGTAATTTTTTTGGAAAACAAATACTTGCCGGTGAGTCTTAAACCTTTCAAGAGCTCGATCAGCATGAAACTCTGAAAGAAATCCTTGACGGCTTGTGTGGGCGATGTGCTAGCCATGACGTCTTACCTCACTTCCAAATATTCCAAGGGGTTTGCATCCAGGCGGCCACCACCACAAGCCAAACAAGGGTGACCGGAATGAAAATCTTCCAGCCAAGCCGCATGATTTGGTCGTAGCGATAACGCGGGAAAGATGCGCGAAACCAAATAAAACAGGACACGACCAGGAAGGTCTTGATGCCAAGCCAGATCCAACCAGGGATAAATGAGAGCGCTTCAATGGGTGCGTACCAGCCACCCAAAAACATGATCGACGCCATGCAGGAAATCAAAATCATGTTGGCGTATTCGGCAAGGAAAAACACGGCAAATCCCATGCCCGAATACTCAACCATATGCCCGGCAACAATCTCAGATTCGCCCTCCACCACATCAAAGGGATGTCGGTTGGTTTCGGCCACGCCAGAGATGATGTAAACCACAAAAACCGGCAGTAAGGGCAACCAATTCCAGGAGAGTATGTTGAGACCCAAATCAGCGCCCCAGCCGCGTCCCTGGCCTTCCACAATATCCGTGAGGTTCAGACTACCCGATACGAGCAAGACCACCACCAGCGCAAAACCGATTGCCAGCTCATAAGAAACCATTTGCGCTGATGCGCGCAGAGCACCGAGGAAAGCATATTTTGAATTCGATGCCCAGCCAGCGATGATCACCCCATAGACCTCAAGCGACGTAATTGCCAGCAGCAAGAGGAGGCCGGCATTGACATTGGCGAGCGCCACATCAGGGCCGAAGGGAATCACCGCCCAAGCTGCCATCGCCGGCATGATGGTCATCACCGGACCGACAAAATAAAGCACCTTATTGGAGGCCGCAGGCGTGACGACTTCCTTCACAATAAGCTTTAAGGCATCGGCAATCGGCTGAAGCAAACCCATGGGTCCAACCCGATTAGGTCCATGCCGGATGTGCATATAGCCAAGCAGCTTGCGCTCCCAGAGCGTGAGATAGGCGACACATAAGAGCAGCGGCAGCAGGACGCCGACAATCTTGACCAAGGTCCAGACCACAGGCCATGCCGGCCCGAGCGCGGTTTCGCCCTGGCTTGTGATCAGTTGCAAGAACTCGTTCACCTTGCACCTGCAGGCGCCAAGACGGCAGCGGATGGCATCACCTCTGTACCCGCCTCCGACAAGGGTCCGAGCAAGCGCGCGTTTAGGTGTTTGGCGCTTAGCGGCAGCCCACGGTTGGCATCATGGGCCATCGGCATGCGCAAAACCCCTGGCGCAACGCCCGCGTCAGGAAAAGAAGCGACGACGACCTTGTGCTCACCGTCGGAGACTTCAAACATGGCCGCTTTCACATCACTGTCGCTCGGTGCGTTGTCGCCGAGGCGCCGCATCGTGCTCGGGTGCATCCGCAAGGCGGGCATGCGGGCGTCACGGGTTGTTTGAAGGCTTGTAGCGCGTCGAACCACCCCATCGCAGGCATAAATCGGCACCTCAGCGAGCCGCTCAAGCGCACGCTCGGAGGAAGACGCATCGCCAGTCTCATCAAAGAGTCCCGCGACGTGTTGCAGGTGATTACTTAAAGCACAAGCATCCGCTTTTGTGAAAGCACTTTGGCGCAAATCTTCAATGGTTTCAAAGGCTAAAGACGGTATTTGCAAGAGATCCGCAAGAACCCGGAGGACTTTCCAGCCGGGTCTTGATTGGGCATGAGGCTTGACAACGGCGCTGTAAGACTGACGCCGACCTTCCATATTGACGACCGTACCCGATGACTCGGTGAAGGTGGCAATCGGCAAAAGACAGTCAGCGTATTGCATCATCGCTTCGCTGCGAAAAGCAGACAAAGCAATCACCGTATCGGACCCTGACATGGCGGCCAAACAGGCTTCAGCCGCAGCATGGTCAAACTCAGGTTCGACCTGATAAAGAACAAAGGCCTTAGTCGCTTGAGCCATCATTTGCTGCGCATTGAATTGCTTACTTGCGACGGCATGAAGTCCAAGCTGCCATGCGCCTACCGCATTGGCACCATCAACCAACACCCCGAGACGCGCATCGCAATGTTCAGCAATCGCCTGAGCAAGCGCATGAATCCGCCCATACTGGGGGTGGCTTCTTGCCGCTGACCCAATCCAAACAGCTTTTCGATCGCCAGACTGCAAGGATTGAGCGATTGACTTGGCAAGCTG
>DENJ01000075.1:0-152 GCA_002359635.1 Burkholderiales bacterium UBA2647 | reverse complement strand
AGCAAGTCATCATCGACGGCATGAAGACTCGATAAGGCAAGTCCCTGTTTGGTCGCAGCGCGTACTCTTGCAGCCAGCAAAGGATGGTCTTTGCGAAGAAAGCTGCCGATAAGCAGTAAACGCTGCAAATGATTCACTTCCTCGATGGCCAT
>DENJ01000014.1 GCA_002359635.1 Burkholderiales bacterium UBA2647 | reverse complement strand
GGTCAGTGACCTCGTAAGATTGTTTTGAAACAATCATGGTCTTAGCCTTTGCGCCCAAACCGTCTTCGAAGCCTTTCAGATAGTCCTTGCCGTAGTCATCGTTCTGATAAAGCACAGCGATCTTCGCGTTAGGGGCAGTCTCCAGGATGTGCTCAGCATAGATCCTTGCTTCAGACTGGTAGTTAGGTTGCCAGCCCATGGTCCATGGGAAATTTTTGGGATCTCCCCACTTGGTTGCACCTGTGGCAACGAACAGTTGCGGCACCTTACGTTGATTCATGTACTTGTGGATTGCCGAATTAGGTGGCGTACCAAGTGGATTGAAAAGTGCTAGCACCTCTTCTTGTTCGACAAGCTTGCGAGCCTGCTCGACGGTCTTCGGCGGACTGTAGCCGTCATCTAAGGAAATGAACTTGACTTTGCGACCGTCGATGCCGCCTTCCGCATTGATCTTTTCAAACCAGGCGGCGATTGATTTGCCAATCGTTCCGTAAGCAGAGGCAGGACCTGAGTAGGGGTTAATGTGGCCTATCTTGATCTCTTTATCGCTTGCACCTGGATCGTACTTGTTCTGAGCCCACAAAGAGCCAACGGCGAATGTGGCAGTGAGCAAAGCAACCTGAAAAGCGAAGACTCTACGTTTCATACGGCTCCCCTTTGTTTTCCTCAATGTAGCCGATCCAGGAAAGACTGAGAGATCCTTTAATCGGGAACTGAGGTCCACTCGTACTGATCATGATCGAAACTTGGATCGGATCGGTATCGCTCTTCATCGATGCACTCAATAACCTGTCCCCTCTTGGCTTATTGAGTTAAAGTCGCAAGATTGTGATGCAATTTAGCTCGGTATGCATAGTGCTTTGTAACCAATGGCGATACGCTTGGATCGTCATTTGAACTGCTCGGCCGTGGGTCTGATGATTGTTACCGTATCACTGCCGGTGGCCCTGTGGTGAGAAGCTTTAATAAAGTGTACCTTCCATTGCTCCAACCAGCGGAAGTAGGAAAGTACACATACTGAATCATTGGTAGTAGCCTTATCGTGAATATTTTTTGGTACTTGGACGGGTGAGCTCATGAGTCGACACGTGCTTACTGAAGATCGGATTCATCCTGCAGTCCGTGATTACATTCATAATCATTACCGACTGGCGATTGAAGAGGTTGGCCGTGCAACGCGCGATCACGCCATCGTGATTGTCGGGATGCGACAAAACCCATTTCCAAGGCGTGCACGCACCCTTCTGGATAAACAGGGGTTGACTTACAAGTACTTCGAATTCGGCAGCTATCTGAGTGGTTGGCGGTTGCGTAATGCCATCAAAATGTGGACGGGTTGGCCCACCATCCCCATTATTTTCGTTCGGGGCAAGCTTGTCGGTGGCTTTGAAGACTTAAAGCGACTAGCTGATAAGGGCGAGCTGGTATTTGATGGCACCTCAACTTGAGAACTCAGATACGGCTTGACGAGCTAACGTTTTAAGCAAAGGCTGTATTACGGTAGGTCCTCGCGAGACGGAGCCTATTGTTAAAACGACGATAACGTGGGACAAATGAAGCTAAAGCCAACGCGGGTAAATGCCGAATCGAGGCGTGGCGAATGACGAAACTAATCGACGATAGGTGCCGGGCGAGCTTCGACGCCCTGAGGCCGAGTGTTGATGCTGAACGAAAATTGACCAGTTTTTGAGGGTTGTGCCGACTGAAAATTGACTAGGGTGTTCAATCCGCCAGCTTGCTTTTTAAGCGGTAGGAGGGGTGATCACTATGGTTATGTTGGGCACGTAAGGCGCATGCATAGGCGCGATCGATTACTCGGTGCCTTGCGATCAGCCCCTCAAGACCATTTCATTTTCATCTGATGCATCACAGGCGAGGCTACAGGCAAAGTCAAATCACGGCTCACGAAGACTACATCGGTGAACTACTCACGGCGAAGGAGTTCCACATAAAGCTCAATGCCGCCTTCAGATATCTTTTTTTGTGGGTTTGCTCGACACCAGACAGTGACCCACTGAAAGATCTCTTGCGGGCCAGCGATCTTGCTTAGGTAATCCTCTTCTTTCGAGTCAGCGAGGTTCAATCCACTCATAAGACCCAGAAGCCAGGCACGGTCAGTTTCTGACTTCGCCGAGCGCTTAAGCCACTGCGCACAGCTAGGCTCCCCAAGCGTGGTCTCAGCCATCAAAGGCCCGTTGAAGACAAGCGCTGCGGCGATCATAAAGCTGAGAAAGGATCGAGACATCAGATGTGACAACTTGGTCTCGTTACTCAATCCGATGGGAGATCTCCCCGAGCGCAGGTTTCGCAGATGCATGCCTTACCCAACAAGCTCTCTGGCAGATTGACAAAAAGCTCTGGGCTGAACTTCGCACTCATGCACCAGCAAGATTCGGCCTCTGCTAACCCTTGGCTTTTCGCTGCCTCCATCGCACAGGCGTTGGTCTGCCCGCATATGGGGCAACACTTCGGATCGATTCGATGCGCAAGAGCCTCTTTCATGGCTAAGACGTACGTTGATCCCTAACGGTTGAGTGATCAACACGTTCCGTGACCAAGCCATTAAGCGCATGTCCGGACTTTGCGTGGGCGAGGGTTTGTCTGGCAAGATCTAGCGACGTCGTAGCAATAATCAGCCTGCGGGCTTGCATGACGACATAACGTGGTCTACCAAGACCGTCAAAGTGAAGTTTCTCCATGCTCGCTTGAGGTAAGGTTGACTTCACTATCATGGGCAAATCATGCGCTGCTGGGGAAGTTTTGGCAATGGGTGGGGCACCGTAGAAGTTAGTCTTGATTAATGAAGCGATCAGAATCGATGCAACCTTGACACGATCAGATTGTCTGAGGAGCCTTTACTTACATTCAAGGCCAAGGGCTAGGCAGACGCCATAAAGTGAGCCTCGTGAATCGCCGTAATTCTGAATGTGGCGCGAGATTTTCGCCATCGCGCCGAAGCCGCACTTAGCGGACTTGATGCAACCCAAACAACGGCAAGGGAGGCTGCGATGAATAAGATTGATCGATATGCGGCAAACTTCGCTCCGCCGAGCCTGATCCTGCCCGAGTACCAGCGTTTTCGGATAGATGGCCAAGGCATCGGCGAGCGCAGCATGGCGATGGCTGCCAAGTTGCCCCGACCAGAACCTGCGACCATCATTGCGATCTCGAGGGTGTCAGCGTCAATGCCTCAAGTGGCCAAACTCGAACAGACCACCAAAACGATCTGATTTCCTTTGCGCACGTGGCCAGGGTTCTGCAACACTGGTCATATTGAACCTCGCTAAGCTACGACCTTGTCACGTCGATTCGCGACTTAATCAGGCTTAGCAAGTAATCGACCGACTGCTCCAATGTTTCTGAGTCGGGTGGAATAGGTGATGCCTCATCGACCACCGGGATATCACTACTGATTAAGCCATGGGTTGAACGCGCTTTGAGTCCTTCAGCTTGAACCGGAGCAAGCTTCGCTAATTCAAGCAGTGCTTCAATCTTTTGTCTCAGAATCTCTTGCCGGCTAGTCTTGCTTGGAGACATGTCGGCTTGTGTACTCGATGCTGGTTTGAGCGGTAGGTTCTTTGGCCGAACGGTCCGTTTTTTTGCGCTGATCAACCTCTTTGGCGTTTCGACCTTCATGATGCGGTGCTCCTGGCCAAGTAGGCCACAACGGCAGTTTTGTGATTGTCTGGGTTGCCACTCACATTGGCAAGTCTGGATCAGGCGAGCCTGCCACCGACCTTCTTCCAACTCTTAATCAGAAGCGCCGTTGCACCCTTGAGGCAGCAAGCAATGTACAAGTGCTTGACGCACTTAGTGCTTGGGCGGATGATGAATTGACCCGTTAACACCCGTGTTCACTGACTGGAGGTGGGATATGGAATCGCTCGAATGGACTGAGCTCTTGCCGATCTTGATCGTGCTTGCCGGGACTTTGGCTGCGTTGATGAGCCAGACTGATTCGGCCGCCTCGGGTGGCTGGTCCGCACCATCGATGCAGGTCATTCCCGTCGTTGTATTTGTGCTGACGCTTGCACTCTTTCTCTGGGCGGCGTTTTCCATGGTTACGGATAACTTACCCGATGGTGATTGGGCTGCTTGGTGGCCCTGGACGCTTGGATCGTAAAGTAGCTTTTTCTGGGCGAGGGCGCGCTGAACTTGCGCCCTTTATTAGAGTGCCAGCGGTATTCCTTAAGCTCAGGACTAGGAATACGATGATGGTTACAGCGATGAGTGCAGATGGCAAGCCCGAAAGGGTTGAAGTGATAACCGCCGTTCAGCGCCGGCGGTGCTAAACAGCGGTAAATAAGTTAGCGTTGGTGCACGAGACCTACCAAGCCGGCAAATCAGTGTCGATGGTCGTTGTCGGTGCCAATGAGCCTGTGGTGCCTGCCTCGGAGATGAAAGAGGCGCTTAGAAGCAGCAAACAACTGGAAGCTGCTTTGGGCCGCAAAACCCTTGAAACTGGGGTTCTTAAGGACGCGGTGGAGTTCGGCAATGGCCGAAAGTGGATTACGCACGCGCCTTTGTTGCCTGGGGACGAACAGTGAGAGTGGTCTGTTCTGTACTTGCCGTATCGCGCAGCCACATCACCCCTCGGAGATCCAGGCCATCTGACAGCCCCGATTGTCGTCCCGCCCCCCAGAGAGGCATGCCCAATGGGGTTATGCCCTTCTATCTTTCGCTAGATCCTGGTCGGGGTGGGTTTGACGCTCAAAACCCGCCTTTAGGATCCCGTCGTGGATATTTTTCACGATCATCAGCAGCGCAAAGATCAACATGCCAACGGTGACGAGTCCCCCCAGGGCCTCGAGCGGCCAGAACTCATAGGGCCACTGATCCATGAGTTTTTTCATCCATACCCTCGATTCGACTTTAAATGATATCCATGGAACATCATCGGCTTTAATACGGCGGCGGTACCCTAAGTAATGGGTTGATGTCGTGCTCGTGCGGCGTGGGCTCTTTCGGTGGATCGATATTGCGGGTGATCACCACAAGGGCATAGATCACGATGCCTAAGGCGAACATCGCGCCCAGCCCTTCGATAGGTAGGATCCCTGATACCCATTCATACATGTCCACACCCCAGTCATAAAAATCAAGTTCATGCTGTTCGAGGAGGTTTTTTTCTTTTTCGGAGCTAACCCGTCAATCTAGTCCTCATCGCACTGCATGCTCAAGCCCGTTTGTCTGTTTGCCCCGATCTGACGAGTGGCCAATCAAGGCCTTAGCTGCATGCGATAAACATTACCTTGGGACCTCACGCTAAGGCACTGTTTTCGCAAGCAGCGCCATTCATCAGGATCTTTTTTGCTGCATTGCAAAGCGAGTCTGAGGCCCTTTCAGGTGCTTGATCTTGGCGACAAGGGACAGGTGAACTTGTGAGGCATCACAGGCGATTCATCGACTGGCACTACGAAACACAGACCAATTAAAGCGGCGTTTATTCATGGGTACTTTCAGAGGCTTGCTCACGGGCGCAAAGCTTGTAGAAGAAATCTCAGTCGACAATACACCGTTTGAGTCGTTATAGATAATTCAGCTAGGTTGATATCAATACTTAACAGGGGACATGATGACCCGGAAGCTGCCTGGAAAAATTGATCGCTGTCCGGATGCCGCTCCCGATTCAAGCGCAAGCTTGGTTTGTCTTACCCCGTCTTCAAGGGCCCAACTTGCGAACTCGGCAGAGGATTTTGACGGTGAAACGTCATTACCACTGGCAACGATACGATTAACCAATTCGGGATCGCCCAAGACAGCTTGACTCTCTTCGAAAAGCTTTTGAACGATCGGTGCAGGCAGACCGGATGGCCCAAACAAGCCAAACCAGAAACTGTACTCGTACCCCGTTACGCCACTCGGCGGAAACGGCACGATCATCGTGATGCTATCCATGATGATCTGAAAGCTGATGGCTTTCGGAAGGCGGATGTATCTAAACCGACACGTTGTGTGCTTGCCCACAACAGGCAGTGCATTCCCTCATTGATCGTAGGCGTTGCTATGCCATCAGAACGGGACACCTTGATCTTGTCGACTGGATCACTCAGCCGAAATTTTTCGCTCTTTGATGACGCGTCCCCACAAAGAGATCTGCTACTCAATGAAGGCTTGGGCCAGTTCCGGTGTGGTGCGTTGAATCTCGCCACCGAGTTGGGCAATACGCTG
>DENJ01000112.1:4550-6669 GCA_002359635.1 Burkholderiales bacterium UBA2647 | reverse complement strand
ATCTTGGTTGAGATTTGCTCACCCATGTCCTCGGGTACAAGCGAGTAGACCAAGGCATTGTGAGGCTTGCCCTGAAAGTAAAGTCTGTTTCGTGCCTCACATTCAAAGGTAGCACCCAGCCCTTGCGCTACCCGATTGCAGCAACAAGAACATACCGCGGACATTTGGTCTTCATGTTGCGGCAGGTGGGGAAAGCTAATTTTCAGTCCCAAATAGAGTATTACAAAACATAGCGAAGACCAGACATCAGAGATATGGGTTAGGTCCAAGCTGAGAGCAGATGCCTTCAGGTGCTGATCCCTCGTTCTTCGATCCTGGATGGAGGATGTACTGAGCTTGCCGGATAGCGTTTGCGCGAATGAATGCGGTAATTAAGAGATATGTTTTAATAAGTTAACGATAAACAACATCCAGCGGAGTAAAAAGCTCAAACTCGTCAGGCAGGCCTTTCAACTCAAACTTGCCCATAGATTCAAATTCGATATTACTTCCGCCGGTCAAGTCTTTCAGGGTTTTGGTCAGCAAAGTTTGACCCGATTGGGCTCTATCCATCACGCGAGCAGCGATATTTACGGCAATACCGGTGATGTCTTCGCCGCGCTTGACGACTTCGCCAACATGTAGCCCGGCACGGATAGGAAGACCAATTTCTTGCAGCGCAGAGATCAGCGCTTGCGCACATTGCAAAGCTTTGACAGGCCCATCAAAGACGGCAAGGATCCCGTCGCCTGTGTTTTTGACTATTCGGCCCCGGTAATTGAAAACTGTTTGATGGGCTATCGAATCGTGAGCGTCCAACATTTTCCGCCAAGCATGATCGCCCATAGTCAAGAGCTTGTCAGTGGAATCAACGATGTCAGTGAATAAGGCAGCAGATAGCCTTTTATCGATTGAGGACTTGACCGGGCCAACTTGGGTAGAACTTACAAATTGAACGATTCCGTTCACTATGTTCTGGCTGTCATCCAAGTTGGGCAAGTGTGATTTGCTGGGAAACTCTAGGTAAGTGCAGTTCGGGATTTTTTCTGCCATAAAACGACTGCCCCGGTAGTCCACTGCAGCATCGCCCCTTCGATGCATGATGAGTGTGGGTTGAACAACATTTTCTAGGATTGGTCGGGCATCAATGAGGCGATTTGCATCGAGAATCTTTTTAAAAGCGCTGGGTGAACAACACATGCGCTCGGAACGAGCCATTCGCTCCACTTCATCTTGGGAAACTTCCGACTTGGGGCCAATCATGAAGGCAAAGGCACCCTTGCCAAATCGCGGTAGTAAATTTGCTGACATCGCCTCGTAGGAGGATGCATAGGGGTAATCCTCCGCGCCGTAAAAACGCGCCATGGAACCAAACAGCATCAAGCGCTCCACCTTATCCGGGTATGTAGCCGCGAAGAACAAGCACAACGGCCCTCCTTCGGAAAACCCAAGTAAAGACGCAGATTCTGAATGAGCCGCCTTCATGACCGCATTAACGTCGTCAATTCTGTCTTCAAGCGTTGCACTACTTTCTATGCGGTCGGACATCCCCTGGCCACGCTTGTCAAGAATGATGACCCGGAAATGTTGACCTAACCGGGTTAGCCAATCCGCCATGGTGGGATCTTCCCAGTACTGTTCTAAGTGCGAAATAATTCCCGGCACATAGACCAAATCCTTGGATCCTTCGCCAAAGACCTGATAAGCAATACTTACATCACCAGACTGAGCATATCGGGTTTCCGGAGCTTTGGTGGTCGCCATTTAGCCTCCCTGACGTTTATGAGCATTGAATTTATACTCTCAAACTTTAGTGAAAACTTGCCAGAAATGGCGCCGGTGATCGTCGATTCGCTCGATCTGCACTTCAGCAACTCGACCGCCACGATGAGTGCGGCAAGGTTGGGGTAATTTCTGATCAAGCTATCTTGTTCAGCCTTGATCTCAAAGTCTGAATGACAACAAGGCCCACCCGCCCTATTAGCTTTCACCTTGATCACAAAGGATTCAGCAGCGGCTTCAAGCCACGCCACGCACCCTGCTGAATCTGCCGTTCGTAGTCCCTGACTCTCTTATTGCCATCGTCAGACTGATCAATGATGTAGGCGTAGGCAAGGTGCTGATGAATGTACTGTCGAAC
>DENJ01000112.1:0-4428 GCA_002359635.1 Burkholderiales bacterium UBA2647 | reverse complement strand
CCTACGTAGATAAACTGACCGCTGGTGTTCCAGATTGTGTAAAGAATAGAGCCAAACTTAGGGATCGCATCCAGCTCGGGCTCCTTAAACGGAACCCGCTGCTGGTCGATGAGCGTTCAGTTGCGGTGCATGTGCGCGGCAAGGGGCAGTTCGTGTTCTCGGCCTGCTCGCACGCAGGCATCATCAACGTGCTTAGACATGCCAAGGGCAGTTTCCCAGACGTGCCTCTTTACGGCACGATGGGTGGCTTTCATCTTTCCGGCAATACTGAAGCGATCGTTCCGCAAACCGTTGCCGATCTCGGCCAGTTTGGTCTGAAACTGCTCGCCCCCGGGCACTGCACTGGCTGGCGTGCGCTCACCGCAATCAGCAAAGTGTTTGGTGAAGAGGTTGTGCCGTCGGCTGTCGGTAAACGCTACCTAATCTGAAAATAAAATCCGCAGATCCGGGGTTCGAGTCTCCCGATTCGCCACCAAAAACATCATTTAGATTCCTCGGCTGGCCACGCCCTACCATCGTCATGCCAACAACCCGCCGATAGCTATCGTGATTGCTGGATGCGCCCAATCCTATGAACACAAACAATTCACAAACAAGAATCTTTATCATTGACATCAATGATCTGATGCGGAATAATAATTACTCCTATTTCGCACATCAAAGCAAACAGATTTATCAGCATTTGATACCCATATTTAACTAAATCATATGCCGAATCGCTTGCTCCAAATGAAGGCCTACAGCGATGTCAATGAACAGAAGCAAATTCAATGTGTCGGTTACACCCTTTCTACTCGCCATTACCTTAGCGCCTTTCGCACAAGCCCTTGCGCAAAATGACGCTCTGCCTCTAAAACCTGTACAGGCGATCAGGCCCGTAGCAACCGCCGTGACCGCAGACCGGGTTGAGGTTCATGCGCAACGGGAAGGGGAGGAAGGAAAAGCCGATTTGAAGGTCAACACCACTCGGATCGGTAAAGGCTTGATGGAGCTTCGCGATATCCCGCAGTCACTTACCGTGATTACGGAGAGGCTGCTGGATGACCGGAATCTAGAAACCCTCAAAGAGGCCTTGAAACAGAGCGCTGGCGTGAGTTTTCAGGCGGCTGAAGGCTCTGAGGAAGACATCCGCATACGAGGCTTCTCGCTGCAATCGACCGGCGACATCTTCATCGATGGCATGCGCGACCCTGCCTTTTACGAGCGCGACAGCTTTAACTGGGACCGCCTCGAAGTCCTGCGCGGTTCGGCCTCCATGCTTTTCGGGCGCGGGTCAACGGGCGGTGCAGTCAATCAAGTCAGCAAAATCCCGTTGAGCTTTTCACGGAGATCGGCTGATCTCACCGTCGGAAGCGGAAACTACCGAAGGTTAACAGCCGATATCAACCTGGTCACGGCGCGAGATCAGGCATTGCGCTTGAACGTTATGCGAACGCTTGGTGACCGGGACGGCCTAAAAACCGATAAGGCAGGTGCGGCGCTCAGTTATGCCTTGGGTATCGGTACAGCTAACGAGTGGATCTTGAATGCTTACGCTTTAGAAAACGATAATGGTATCCACTATGGCTTGCCCTGGCTTACGCCCGGGATCGTCAAAGGTGGCAATCGACTCTGGCCCACAAATCCTAAAAACTATTACGGTGCATCTAGCGATCTGAATCAAACCGGCACCCGGCAAGCCTCTGTGCTTCATATCCATCGGATGGACGGCGGAGCCGAGTGGCGGAGTGCTCTTCGGATTGCCCAATATAACCGAGACCAAAGGGCGAGCGCGATTCGCTTTGCCGCAGCCAATTTGCAGCCCGATGACTCCAATGTAAGCGCCGACAATTTCTCCCCGGCCACAGTTTTGACCCGCGGCAACAACGTCAAGATTATGGATATGAAAAACACTTATTTCCAATCGGATTACAGCGCCAATCAGTCATGGTGGGGCTTGAAGCACAAAGTTCAAGCGGGTGTTGATCTGGCCGTCGAAGACTTTGAAGCACGGAATGCCTCTGCGGCCGCAGCAAAACCTACAACTCGCGTCGGCACTCCCAACGACGGACTTGGTCTGGACGAGGCATCACGCGTCTTGAGCCCAGCGCGACGCTTTGACGCAAAAGCGCTGGGCGCGTATGCCCAAAACCTGCTCAGCCTCTCACAAGACTGGAAGCTACTTGGCGGCCTTCGATTCGATCAATTTGATGGTGACTATCGCAATCTCACCCCAGCGACCGGCAATGCAGCAAGCAATCCCTGCACGGTAAAGCCCAACGAGAACATCGGACGCAACGATGCCTTGTGGAGCAAACGCGGCGGGCTTCTTTATCAACCCAATGATCACAGCTCCTGGCACCTCTCTTATGGCACCTCCTTCAACACCTCCGGCGACACTTATCAATACGATGCTGGTAACGTCAACACCCCTCCTGAATCGAGCCGCAATATTGAACTAGGGGGAAAGTTCGAGCACTTCGAAGGCAGACTTAGCACCCGCTTTGCGCTATTTCATACAACTAAATATAACGAAAGAAATCGCGACGCCGATACCGTTAATGCTTGTAACTATGTGCTATCTGGTAAGCGACATGCAGCAGGACTAGAGTTTGATGCCGCAGGCCGTATCTCGGAGCGCTGGGAACTCTATTTCTCATATGCCTTCATCCCACAGGCCAAGGTCGATGAATCGAGCGGCGCTCAAGGCACCGAACCGGTTGGGTCGCGCCCTGGCCTCACACCACGACACAGCGCAAGCCTTTGGTCAACGTATAAAGTCACAAGCGATCTGCGCCTCGGTGGCGGTCTAACTTATCGCAGCAGCGATCGCCCGGTTGGACTTGCCGCAACTTCCCCCATTGAAGCACCTGAGTTTACGACTGCCGATGCCATGGCCGAGTACAGCAGCGGAAATTGGATCTATAAGATTAACTTAATCAATCTCGCTGACCGTCACTATGCAGACTTGCTCTATCGTGGTCACTATGTACCAGGAAAACCTAGAACGATCCAATTTTCCGCAAGTTTTAATTTCTAAGCATAGGGACCAACATGCCGCGTCGACACTTTCTTAAGGCTGGCATTACTCAGGCAGGGCTATTCGCCTTGATGGGATCGAGGAGCAGCATTGCCAGGGCCACTAGCAAGCAAATCATTGACCGAGTCCAATCGGACACAGAAGGTACTTCTGCAATCGAGAGCAATCAAAGAGGCGATGCATCACATGAAGCTTCGATCTTTCTTGCCTCCTGGCGGCAACCTCATCGACACAGTGAGCATTATGCGGGCTTGATCAGGGCCGATTGGCAACGCGGTGTGTGTTCGGTTGAGCGAGCAGTACGCTTACCAGGCCGGCCCCACGGGCTAAATGTTTTGCAAGATGGCAGTTTTCTGATGGTTGGCGTTCGTCCTGCTCGATGGTTGATGCACTGGCATGAAAATCATCAGAAGCTCTATGAGTCCGATGACGGCATGACGTTGAACGGTCATGCTGTAGCTTCACGCGATCACTCGCTCGTCTACTGTACAGAGTCGCGACGCGACGATCAGCGTGGCTATATCGTGGTACGAGATGCTAAACATTTCGAAGTGATCCATCGCTGGCCCACTGAGGGCATTGAGCCGCATCAGCTACTTATCGATCAGCGTCAGCGCCTCTGGATTGCTCACGGCGGCATTCGGCGAGGGACAGGCGACCGAAAAGTCGAGCTTGATGCCATGGCATCCCAACTGAGTTGCATGGATTCCCGAGACGGTTCGATCCTTGGTCAGTGGTCGCTACCCGATCGGTGGCTTTCGATGCGACATCTTGCCTGGGCGCACACAGAGGCGGCATCCGGTTCAAGCGAGTTTGGTGATGGACTTCTTGGAATTGCCATGCAAGCCGAACATCCGAGTGCAACAACAAGAGTGCATGCGCCGGTCTTAGCGGTCTTTTCAGGCGACCGAATCCAGACCATTGGAGGTGGAACCGAAGCTCGCGGATACGGGGGCGATATCAGCGCGGCACCCGGCGGAGGCTTTTGCGTGTCGAGCAATCGCGGCCGTACGCTTTTGTGGTGGCACCCCCAACAAACGGGTGATATAAAAGCTATTGCATCAATCGATGAGCCTTACGCACTTTGTCATCGAGAGCGAGACAGTACGGTATACCTAGCCTGTGCTTTGGGCGTTGCTCGCTGGAATCGCCAAGAGGCTCAAATGCTTGCATGGCCTAAGCCCATGATGTTGGATAATCACTGGGTGTTACGTAGCTAGCTTTATATAACTAGCCTATTTCTAGGGCCCCTCATAACCGAAAGAAAGTTCGTTAAGGGGAGCCAAGCTACTGTGGCTATAAGCATTAACGTGAGCGCCTAAGGTCGGATGGAAGCGCTTATCGAATCGGGTGGTCGGAGTCCAGGTTTATCTCTCTCGCAAGCTAGTTCCGACAAAGCAGTTGTCATC
>DENJ01000090.1:65443-95586 GCA_002359635.1 Burkholderiales bacterium UBA2647 | reverse complement strand
AGGCGGTTCACCACCAGGGTGGCGAGGGCTTCCTTCTCGATGTCCTCGGCGATGATCAGCAGGGGACGGCCGGCCTTGGCCACCTGCTCCAGCGTGGGCAGCAGGTCGCGGATGTTGCTGATCTTCTTGTCGAACAGCAGCACGAAGGGGTTGTCCAGGAGGGCAGCCTGCTTGTCGGGGTTGTTGATGAAGTAGGGCGACAGGTAGCCGCGGTCAAACTGCATGCCTTCCACGACATCGAGCTCGTTGTCCAGGCTCTTGCCGTCTTCCACGGTGATCACGCCTTCCTTGCCCACCTTGTCCATCGCATTGGCGATGATGTCGCCAATGGAGGAGTCGGAGTTGGCGGAAATGGCGCCCACCTGGGCGATTTCCTTGGAGGTGGTCGTGGCCTTGGAGGCCTTCTTCAGTTGGTCGACCAGGGCGTGAACGGCCTTGTCGATGCCACGCTTGAGGTCCATCGGGTTCATGCCTGCGGCCACGTACTTCATGCCTTCACGCACGATTGCCTGGGCCAACACGGTTGCTGTGGTCGTACCGTCACCAGCGTTGTCGCTGGTCTTGGAGGCGACCTCTTTAACCATCTGTGCGCCCATGTTTTCGAACTTATCCTTCAGTTCGATTTCTTTTGCAACAGACACACCGTCCTTGGTGACGGTGGGTGCGCCAAAGCTACGCTCGAGTACCACGTTGCGACCTTTGGGGCCGAGTGTGACCTTCACTGCATTGGCGAGAATGTTGACGCCATTGACCATGCGTGAACGGGCGTCATCACTGAACAAAACTTGTTTGGCTGCCATCGTTAATTACTCCAAAAAATTCAAATGCGTTCAAATCAGCGAAAAATCGTGCTGGATTACTCCACCACAGCCATGATGTCTTCTTCGCGCATGACCAGCAGTTCTTCGCCGTCAACCTTCACGGTCTGGCCGCTGTATTTGCCAAAGAGCACCTTGTCGCCGACTTTGACTGCCATCGGACGCACATGGCCGTCTTCCTGGATCTTGCCGTTGCCGACTGCAAGGATTTCGCCCTGGTCAGGTTTTTCGGCGGCGTTGTCGGGGATGACGATGCCAGAAGAGGTTTTGCGCTCGGTATCGAGGCGTTTGACGATCACGCGATCATGCAAAGGACGCAGTTTCATGCGTATAAGCTCCTGTGGGTTGAGATCATTGGGTTTTCGAAGGCGAGGTTAAGTGTCACGATGAAACCGCATGCTGCCTATCGGTTTGCTAGCACTCAACCATTGCGAGTGCTAATACTACGTAACTTCAGGCGGTTTTTCAAGCCTTGACCATGGTGCCGATGCGGGGATCAGGCTAGCATTTGGTTTTCCGATTCGACGCAGCAGGGAGCGAGCATGTACGGACAGGTCATTGAAGTGGCGAAAATCCAGGGGCAACCAGGGCAGGCACTGGGGATCGATCTGCGAAGTGATACGGTGACACGGCCGACCTCAGGCATGTTGATGGCGATGGCAGCGGCAAAGACTGGAGACGATGTGTTTGGCGACGATCCCTGCGTCAATCAGTTGCAGGAGCGTCTTGCCGCAGATCTTGGGTTCGAATCGGGCCTATTCATGCCCACGGGCACGATGTCGAATCTTTGTGCACTGATGGCCCATTGCGAGCGTGGCGACGAGTACTTGGTCGGGCAACTTGCCCACACCTACAAATACGAAGCAGGTGGGGCGGCGGTCCTGGGTAGTATTCAGCCGCAGCCACTTGAGCAGGCTGCCGATGGATCGATTGCGATTGAAAGCCTTTCGGCTGCGATCAAACCCGACGATCCGCATTTCGCGCGCACTCGCCTCCTGGCGCTCGAGAACACCTTTGGCGGGCAGGTGATGTCGCAAGACTATATTGCGTCAGCGACAGGATTTGCCCGCGAGCGTGGCCTGGCGGTCCATCTCGATGGCGCTAGGCTTTATAACGCAGCCGTTGCTCAAGGTATTGATGCCCGGCAAATCGTGCGTCACTTCGATTCTGTATCTGTTTGTCTCTCCAAGGGGTTGGGCGCCCCAGCGGGTTCGGTCCTGCTCGGATCGAAAAACCTGCTTGCCAAAGCCCACCGGATTCGCAAAATGCTCGGTGGCGGCATGCGGCAGGCTGGCTTATTGGCCGCAGCCGGACACTATGCGCTCGAACATCATGTCGCGGGCCTTGCCGATGACCATCGGCGCGCGGCAGCCATTGGGGAAGCTTTAGGCGCAGTGCCTGGCATTAAGATTCGGGTCGCGACGAATATGGTTTGGATTTATCCAGGCACTGATCCGGCGCGATTGGATCATCTTGCAAACTATCTGTTGGCTCATGGTGTTGCGCTGTTAAACCGACGGCCCCTGCGACTGGTTACCCACCTTGACTTTGGCGACAAGGCACTGGAGACGTTTTGTGGTCTTGTCGAAGCATTTGGTCAACGCGTTGGCGTTCCCGCGACTTGATAACCCTAGGGGTCGACCATGGGTGGTGATGGATCGACCTTTTGTCAACCTATCGACCTTGTGTCTAGATCCAAAGCGGCTATAACGACTTAACAGGGGCCTGCCATGTACAAGCACTTTCTTCTTCCAACCGATGGCTCCGAGCCCGCAGAAGCAGCCGTCGACGCTGCGCTCAAACTTGCGTCTGAGACAGGCGCCAGGGTGCTGGCTTTGAATATCCAAATGCCTTTTGTCCCGCCTGCTTTTGCAGAAATGCCGATCGCCGCGCCATTTACCGACGCTGAATACGAGAAAGCCGTGATGCAGGCCTCAGAGCGCTTGCTTGCCTCGGTCAAGGTGCGGGCTGAGGCCTTGCAGGTCGACTGCAAAACCCTGACCAAACTCGATACCAGTGTCTGGGAAACGATTATTGATGTCGCTGAAGACGAGGCCTGCGATTTAATTTTTATGGCATCTCACGGGCGAAAAGGCCTCGCCGCATTGCTCCTTGGCAGCGAAACCCAAAAAGTACTCACCCACAGTGGGGTACCGGTTCTTGTTCATCGCAGGCCTCAGGATGCCGATTAGGCCACGTGCCCTCACCGGGCTAAGCATGCCCCCATGAGGGGATAGGGTAGTGGGTGGTGACTTTTGATTCAGCTTGGGAGCGAAACGGTGTAATTTAAGGCCATCCGGCCACCGTCTGGATAAATCACTTGGCCGGTGAGATAGGAGGCCTCATCGCTCATCAGGAACGATGCGACCTGGGCAACTTCGTCGGGTTCTCCAAGGCGCAAAAGCGGTGTTCGCGAAAGAATTTTTTGCTTCGCTGCTTCGGATTTCATGACGGCATGGCGCGCCAGTTCGGTGGCGATTGTGCCCGGTCCCACGGCATTAACCCGGATCCCATGCTCAGCCAATGACATTGCACTCACGCGGGTAAGCTGGTTCACCCCTCCTTTTGATACGGCGTACGGCAGTTGGTCAGGGATCGCCAGCAACGCGTTAACGCTTGACATATTGACGATCGCACCCTGGATCTTTTCCGCCACCATATGGGCGGCAATCACTTGGCTGAAAATGAAATAACCGCGCAAATTGACCGCAAGCACGCGATCGAAGTCCTCGTCCTTGAGGTCGAGGAAATTACAGCCATGGATAATGCCGGCATTATTCAATAAACCATCGACCCTGCCCCAAAGCTTAATGCCCATGGCTAATGCTGCCTTCGCTGACGACCGCTCTGCGACATCGGCCTGCAACCAAGCAATCTTTGATGCGACATGTTCGTCGGTTGACGCCACGCGATCGAGGCTCGACGCGACCTGCTCGGCGTTTGCAACGCCTGCTTCGCCGAAACCGGATTCGCCGTCAAGCACTGGCGCCTCTTGCTTGTCGACCACCAGGACTTTAGCCCCTTCACGTGCAAAACGAAGTGCGCAGGCAAGGCCGATGCCTTGGGCCCCGCCGGTCACAATAATGTGGCGATTGTTTAGTCGCATGCCCGGTTTCCTTTGTGATTTAAGCGCGAAATGTCGGAGCCTGCCTTGGTCGGCTGCCTGGTTGATTGGCCTTTGCATTGTGACTGGGGTGAGGGCGCAGACACAAGATGCCGCGCTCGAGCAGTGGTTTGACCATGTCGAAAAGACGCTGCAATTACCCCGTTCGGCGATTGCTTTGGCCCTGGAACCGATCGAGGGGTCGCATCGCGCTGGACAAGCGCTGCTGCCCTCCGGACAGGGTCGCTTCCCCGGGCACCAACGCTCATCGGCGCAGCGTCCGCCGCTTCGCTGGCAACATCGGGCTGATGAGGCGATGAATCCGGCCTCAACGATGAAACTCTTGACAAGCTTTGCTGCTTTGCAGCTGCTTGGGCCTGATTTTCGCTGGAAAACAGCTTGGCGGGCAACCGCCAGGCCGATTGCCGGTGTTTTGCACGGTGATTTGGTCTTGCGTGGCGGCGGTGATCCCAAGATATTGATCGAAGACTTGAGACAAATCCTTGCCGCGCTCAAGGCTGGCGGGCTTCAGGAAATTCACGGCGATTTGTTGCTTGATGCCGCACTCTATGCAGGTGAGGTGTCCCAGGTTGTTCCGATTGATGGTGAATGGCAACAGCCTTATAACGTGGCACCGATTGCAACAGATCTAAATTTCAGATCTGTGAAGCTGGCCTGGGGTGGTGGGCAAAAGCCAAGTCTCGATCCACCGCTTCATGATCTAGAACTTATCGATCATCTGCGTAAACCGCAAATCGCTTGCAAGGACGCCACGCTTTCCTTTCACTTTGAGCCGGAACATGCGTCAAGCGCAAGAAAACTCGTGCTCGAGGGCAACTGGCCCACGGCATGTGGCCGAGGCGAACGTTATATCGCCTACCCGGACCCGATTGAGTTTGCCGAACGCTTGTTCCGTGCAGCCTGGCTTGAACAAGGCGGCAAATGGCATGGGCATGCTAGACGCGCCGACGGTGCAGCGGCGCTTGCACCGCATGAGCTTTTATTGTGGACATCAAGTAACTCGCTGCTCGACGTTGTGATGGACGTCAACAAGCTCAGCAACAATTTGCTTTCAAGGCATTTGTGGTTACAACTGTCTGCGCAGGCATCGGTACCCGCCACGGTGCAGGCGTCCTGGGACAGGCTGCGTGCCTGGTTGCAGGGACAGCGTGTTGATTTACCGTCCCTGGTGATTGAAAACGGCTCGGGCTTATCCCGTCATGAGCGACTCAGTCCAAGGGATCTGACGAAGATTCTTCAGTTGGCACAGCGTTTGCCAATGGCGTCGATGTTTCGCGACAGTCTTCCGGTGGCGGGTATCGATGGCACGATGAAGCGACGCTTAACCGAGCCCGGTTTTCGTGGGCAGCTGTGGCTTAAGACGGGCACACTCAACCAAGTCCGTGCACTTGCCGGTTATATCGAATCGCGCAGCGGTCAGCGTTATAGTTTCAGTATCATGATCAATCACCCGAAGGCGTCCTCAGCCAGGCAGGCGGTCGATAATTTGCTGCGCGTGATTGTCGCAACGGGCTAGGGGCGCAGCATTGTCAAGGCGAAATCGTTCAGACAATTCCCAGCGCGCTTAAGACTTTGGCCATCTTCTGATGCACCGTTGGATCCATGCTGATGGTCTGCCCCCATTCCCGGGAGGTTTCGCCGGGCCATTTGTTTGTCGCGTCAAGCCCCATCTTTGACCCAAGCCCGGAGACCGGCGATGCGAAATCCAAATAGTCGATTGGGGTGTTATCAACCAGCAAGGTGTCACGGCTTGGGTCAACACGGGTGGTGATTGCCCAGATCACTTCGGCCCATTGCCGGATGTCGACATCGTCGTCGACCACCACGATGAATTTGGTGTACATGAACTGGCGCAAAAAGCTCCATAGCCCAAACATCACCCGCTTGGCGTGTCCGGGATACTGTTTGCGAATCGAGACGATGGCCATCCGGTAGGAACATCCCTCGGCGGGCAGGTAAAAGTCGCTGATTTCGGGGAACTGTCTTTGCAGGATCGGTACAAAAACTTCGTTGAGCGCAAGGCCCAGGATAGCGGGTTCGTCAGGTGGTTTTCCTGTGTAGGTGCTGTGATAAATCGCATCGTCGCGCAGGGTGATCCTGTCAACCGTAAACACCGGGAACCAATCCTGTTCGTTGTAATAGCCCGTGTGGTCGCCGAAAGGCCCCTCGGGGGCCATCTCCCATCCGGTTTTTGCAGCCTGTGGCAGTGCTGCGCCATAGCCGAGCTGGCGGGCGTTCGCTTCGGTCTGCTTTGCATCCGGATCCGGATGCAAATGTCCCTCGAGCACGATTTCTGCGCGCGCTGGAACCTGCAAGTCAAAGCCAATGCAAGCCGTAAGCTCGGTGCGGGCCCCGCGCAAGAGACCTGCAAACTGATACTCGGACAAACTGTCCGGTACTGGCGTGACCGCACCAAGAATGGTTGCTGGATCGCATCCAAGCACTGTGGCAATTGGAAAGGGCACGCCGGGATGCGTTCGGGCGTGCTCACGAAAGTCGAGCGCTCCACCCCGGTGGGCAAGCCAGCGCATGATGGTCTTGTTTTTCGCAATCACTTGCTGCCGGTAAATGCCTAGATTCTGGCGCTTCTTGCCCGGGCCGCGGGTAACCACCAAACCCCAGGTTATGAGCGGTCCTGCATCGCCAGGCCAGCAGTGTTGGATCGGAAAACGAGCGAGATCAAGCGCATGGCCCTCCAGGCGGTTTACTTGGCAGGGTGCTTTACTGACCACCTTCGGCGTCATGCTCCAGACTTGCTTGAGCATCGGTATTTTGTCCCAGGCGTCTTTCAGTCCTTTGGGCGGTTCGGGCTCTTTGAGCAGCGACAAGACCCTGCCAATTTCGCGTAGCGCCGAGGGTGAATCGGCGCCCATACCGAGGGCAACGCGTCGGGTGGTGCCGAACAAGTTCACCAGGGCCGGATGTCGACTCACCTGTCCGGCAATCGTGGGCGACTCGAGGAGTAAGGCTGGCCCCGCGCGTTGAAGACAGCCGTCGGCGAGCGCCGTGATTTCTAGCTCGCTGGCAATGGCTGTTTTGATGCGCTGCAACTCTCCGAGCTGATCTAATCGATCAATAAAATCTCTTAAGTCATTGTATTTAGGGTTTTTTTCAAACATGTTTGCCTTGTTTGCTCCATTGAATCAGGCTGACACAAGCTTTGGTCGGCCGTCGTTGACCGTTCAAGCTCTGATCTTGACGTTGCCGCGCCTGAAAGCCACTGCATGGTGAATGCCTCATGAGCCGTCAGGTTGTCCCTGTGCGCGCATTCGAAATCAGTTATGCTGCATCGCAACAATGAAACATCAACAACTCACGAACATCGCAACGCGTTGCGCTGATCTTAATTCACCACGCAAATCTGGCGATGCCGTTCGGGTCATGCCACGCTGGATAGGCTATGAGTGCTTACCTGTGTTGCTGCTTTGTCTCCTATTGACCGTAGCCTGGCGGCATGGCTTGTCACAATCACCTTGGATTCAGGCCCGATTTGTGCAGGTCGACCCGATTCGGGAAGAAACCCTCCCGAACCCGATGCTTCATCAATCTCAAGAGCCCAGGTTCCAGGCTGAGGTTTCTGCCGGGCAGTCCAAGCAACAGGCGATCAGCCAAGAGCAGCAGCGACTGGTCGACTTTATCGTGCAACGTTATCGTGCCGCCTCTGATGTGGTTCATGCGGTCGTCGCTGAGACCTATTCAATCGCAAAAGAGCAGCGAATAGACCCGTTTCTGATTTTGGCGATGGTTGCCGTCGAATCGCAGTTCGATCCGCTCGCTCAAAGTCCGCGCGGCGCCCAAGGCCTGATGCAAATTCTCACGCGCGTGCATGCGGCAAGGTTTGAACGGCTTGGCGGTGTCGCGGCGGTCTTCGACCCTGTAAGCAATTTGCGGGTTGGGGTGGGTATCCTCAAAGAATATTTGGGCCGCGACGAGAGCCTTGAACAGGCCCTTAAGACCTACGTCGGTGCCGCCAACCTGCCAAGTGATCATGGCTATGGGCAAAAAGTGATGCTTGCGCGAAGCAAGCTCGAAGCGGTTGCAAAGACTCCGACACCCCAGCAGTAGGACGCATTGTCTCAGCGCTAGACTGAATCGAGCCAGTTTTCCAGTCGAGCAATGGCTTCCTCAATGACTTTTTGCGGCGCTGCATAGGAAAACCGCACCCAGTCATCGGCCTGGCTCAGACCAAAATCGCCGCCGGGTACGATAGAAACGCCCGCTTCGTGGAGCATGCGCTGGGTAAACGTGCTGCTACCCATGCCAAATCGCTTGATGTTTGCCCATACATAAAAAGCACCATCGGGCGTGAGCGGAATCTCAAAACCGAGGCGTCTAAGTCCGGCAATGATGCAATCGCGTCGCTGTTCGAACTCGCGTTTCCGCTCTCGAATGATCGCGAGACTTTCCTCGGTAAAACAACCAAGCGCTGCATATTGGGCAAGCGCTGAGGGACAGATGAAAAGATTTTGTTGGAGTTTCTCAAAGCTTGCGACCCAGGCTGGTGGCACGACAAGCCATCCGAGTCGCCAGCCCGTCATGTGAAAGGTTTTCGAAAAGCTATTGCAAATCACCACATCCTGCCTGGCGTGAAGCGCTGACCGCGGATGAGGTGCAATGCCAGCCTGCGCATCGCCATAGCAAAGTCCTTGATAAATTTCATCCATGATCACAAAGCCATCGCGGCTGCGGACTTCGGTCATGCTGTCGATGAGATCAACCCAAGTCATCGACGTACCGGTTGGATTTGCGGGTGAGGCAAGCAGTACGCCGCGTGTGGAAGGGCCCCAATGGTTTCGAATGAGTTCAGCATTAAGCTGAAAACGAGTCTCAGCGCCTACGGGAATGGTTTTGGGGATACCGTTTGCGGCGGCCACAAAATGACGGTTGCAGGGGTAGCTCGGATCGGTGAGTAAGACCTCGTCACCTGGATTCACAAGGGCAAGGCAGGCGAGGGTAAGTGCAGCTGATGCGCCCGCTGTGACAATCACGCAAGCAGGATCGACGACAAGTGCTTCGGTACGCAAATAATGGGTCGCAATAGCCTCACGAAGCGGCGCAATTCCAAGCGCTGGGGTGTATTGTGATTTGCCGTGGGCAAGCGCCTGGTTCAGCGCTTCGATGACCGAGGGAGTTGCGGTGAAGTCGGGTTCTCCAATGCTCATATGAATGATCGAGCGACCTGAGGCTTCTAGCGCTTGGGCCGATTTCACAAGTTCCATGGTTTGGAACGGAGCAATTGCATCGTTTCGCAGAGAGAGCGCAGGTAGGGCGGTAGTCATGGATTGGCGAACCTAACCTGGCAGCGTTGGGTGTTGCAAAACATCCATCGCAGCGCGTGCCCCGCCAGGCTGATGGGGCACGTTCGCGATTGCCAAGGCCATTTCAACCCCACTGAGCGTACCCATGAGCATCAGATCGTTGAAGTCGCCAAGATGACCGATGCGGAAGACTTTGCCACTTACTTTCCCAAGTCCTTGACCAAGTGACAAGTTGAAGCGCTCAAGGGCAATCTTTCGAAAGGCGTCTGCGCTATGGCCTTCAGGCATGAGGATGGCTGTCAGCGCTGGGCTGTACTCATGCGGGTTTTTGGCGAGGACCTCAAGGCCCCAAGCGCTAACAGCAGCCCGGGTTGCGGCAGCGTGGCGTTGATGGCGAGCAAAGACTTGGGGCAAACCCTCTTCTTGAAGCATGGCGATCGCTTCATGCAAGCCGTAGAGCAAGTTGCTTGCCGGGGTGTATGGGAAAAAGCCCTGTGCATTGGGTCCTAGCATATCCTGCCAGTCCCAATAAGACCGGGGCAGTTTGGCTGATTCACTGGCTTTGAGCGCCTTGGCACTTATCGCGTTAAACGAGAGTCCCGGCGGAAGCATCAAGCCTTTTTGTGAACCAGCAACCGTGACATCCACACCCCAGGCGTCGTGCTGATAATCGACTGACGCAAGCGATGAAATCGTGTCGACCATCAAGAGCGCCGGGTGTTTCGCCTCATCCATCGCGCGGCGAATCGCATGAATCTGCGAGGTCACACCGGTAGATGTTTCATTGTGGACCACACAAACAGCTTTGATGCTGTGTGCTTGATCCTTGCCAAGCTCCTCAGCAAGCCTTTGCGGATCAGCGCCGTGCCGCCAGTCGCCCGGAATAAACATCACGTCGAGTTGAAGGCGCTCAGCAAGCCGCTTCCAAAGACTCGCGAAATGACCGGTTTCGCACATTAAGACTTTGTCACCTGGGCTCAAGGTGTTTACCAGTGCAGCCTCCCATGCACCCGTGCCCGAGGCAGGGTAAATAATGACTGGCTGCTCGGTTTGGAAAATCCTTCGAATGCCTTCTAGGACCGATTTTCCGAGTGCCTGAAATTCGGGTCCTCGGTGGTCAATCGTGGGGTAGTCCATAGCCCTGAGAATTCTGTCGGGAACATTGGTCGGACCGGGAATTTGCAGAAAGTGTCGACCGCTTGGATGACCGTTGAGCGCAAGGCCTTTGGCGAGTTTCATAAGTATGTCCATGACGAAGCTACAATTTCGAGATTGTGAACCAAGTTAAGGCAATCGATTGGCTTCTGTGCCTATAAGCCGACCCGTCGTAGCATCAACGGGCGGCATGCTTGAGCGTCATCACTTGGCGCAGCGCTTGAGGCGCCGGGTTCGCGGCGCCGTCTACAGCGATGCTGCGTCCAGAGGTCGTTACGCGACCGACGCGTCGATCTATCAAATCGATCCGGTTGCCGTGCTCGTGCCCGAAGACATGACCGATGTCGAAGCCGCGCTCGAGCTGTGTCGCGAAAACTCAGTGCCTGTGCTACCGCGCGGCGCGGGCACAAGCCAGTGTGGCCAGACGGTCGGCGCAGCGCTCGTGATCGACTACAGCAAGCACATCAATCGCCTGCTGCGTTTTGATCCGGCAGCACGAACCGTCGATGTCGAGCCTGGCCTGGTCTTGGATCATCTCAATGCTCAGCTTAAGGGCAAAGGTCTATGGTTTCCGGTCGATGTGTCAACGGCCGCCCAAGCAACCCTTGGGGGCATGGCGGGCAATAACTCCTGCGGGTCGCGCTCACTAGCCTACGGCAATATGGTCCACAACACCGAAGCGATTGAGTTGATGCTCGCCGATGGCACGGTTGAGTGGTTTGGACCTTTCGGTGTTCGGGGTGGCGAGCGCATGAAGACGGCTCGGGGTGGAGCGCTTGTATCGCGACTCTTTGAGATAGGGCAGGCGCATCGTGAACAAATGGCTCAGCATTTCCCCAAGGTCATGCGGCGGGTTGGTGGGTATAACTTGGATGTGTTCCATCCCCAGTCCGAGCGGCCCTACACCGCCGATGGGTCTGTGAATCTTGCGCACTTATTGGTTGGCTCCGAAGGTAGCTTGGGCCTATTTCGAAAGCTACGGCTGAAGCTTTCGCCCTTGCCGCAACATAAAGTACTTGGTGTGGTGAACTTCGCCAAGTTTTTCGCGGCGATGGATTCGGCCCAGCATATCGTCAAGCTCAAGCCCTCGGCGGTCGAGCTGGTCGACCGGACCATGATCGATTTGGCACGCGAAAATCCTGCTTTCCGGAGGGTGATCGAAACGGCGCTTGTTGACCCGAACCGGGCAACGCCCGAGGCGATCCTTTTGGTCGAATTCAGCGGTGAGGAACAAGCAAGCCTATTGCGGCGCCTAGACGACCTGGTAAGCCTCATGGGTGATTTGGGCCAGGCTGGTAGCGTGGTGAAAATGCCTGATGATGCATCGCAAAAAGCGCTCTGGGAGGTACGCAAAGCAGGCCTGAACATCATGATGAGTCTGCGTGGTGATGGCAAACCGGTCAGTTTCATCGAAGACTGTGCCGTACCCCTAGAGCATCTTGCCGAGTACACCACCGCACTGAGCGAAGTCTTTGCTCGTCATCGCACGCGTGGGACCTGGTATGCCCATGCTTCGGTGGGCACCTTGCATGTGCGTCCAATTCTCGATATGCGACGCGATGGTGCGATCGCGATGCGGGAGATTGCCAACGAGGCAAGCGCACTGGTTCGCCGTTTCAAAGGCGCTTTCTCAGGCGAGCATGGTGATGGTCTCGTGCGTAGCGAGTGGGTGCGCTGGCAATTTGGTGATCAACTGAATATCGCCTTCGAGCAGCTGAAAGATGCTTTTGATCCCCAGGGCTTGATGAATCCGGGGAAAATTGTTCGTGCGCCAAGCATGGATCAACGCGAGCTTTTTCGCTACCGTCCGGGATACGCCATGCGGCCACTTCACACAGCGCTCGATTGGTCGTCATGGGACGTTCAAAACGATCCGCTCACCGAAGCGCTAAGCCCTCCTGGAAGCGGGGGAGACCCTGCCCAGGGTTTTGGCAAAGCGATTGAAATGTGCAACAACAACGGCCATTGCCGTAAGTTTGATGCGGCTGTGATGTGTCCCAGCTATCGGGTGACACGCGATGAGCAGCATAGTGTGCGAGGCCGTGCAAATACCTTAAGGCTTGCAGCAAGCGGGCAGCTCGGCGCTGCGGGGTTGAAAGACCCGGCCGTTGCCGAAGCCTTGTCGCTTTGCGTGAGTTGTAAAGGCTGTCGCCGCGAGTGTCCTACCGGTGTGGATATGGCCAAGATGAAAATCGAGGTGCTTGCACAGCGTCGCGGCCAATTCAGGCCAAGTCTCAGGGACCAAATGATCGCCAGGATTCCACAATGGGCACGGTATCTGAGCTGGCTTCCCGGCCTTTTGAATTGGGCCTCGAATCAAAGCCTGCTTCGCCAGGTCTTGCAAGCGCTCACAGGGATCGCGGCAAAGGGCCGAAGCCTGCCGCGTTGGGCCTCGCGTCCCTTTCATCGTCGTTCGTCGCCGCCTCTTGAATCTGCTCGGGTGCAAGCCTTTTTGGCCACCCAGCCCGCGGCTCGCGAAGTCACGGGGCATGATCGCCAAAAAGAAGTATCACCGGAACCGACGCGCGCTTCATCCGCTGGGGCGACCGCGTCATCAGAATCAGGGAGCGCTTCAGCCGGCGAGGCGATCGTGATTCTTTGGGCAGACAGTTTTAATAACTATTTCGAACCCGAGATTCTGGAGGATGCGATGGCGGTGCTGCAGGCGGCAGGCTGTCGCGTGATTCCCCAGCATCAGCTATCGAGCCAGGGGCAGCCACTTTGCTGCGGGCGAAGTTCGTTCGCATGCGGCGACATTGAGGCGGCGAAGCAACACTTAGAAGCCTTGCTTGATGCTGTGGCGCCTTGGATTGAGAATGGCGCCTGGGTGGTGGGCGTGGAGCCGAGTTGCCTGCTCACCATGCGCGATGAATTATTGTCGTTGCGTTTGCAAGAGAAACATCGTCGCTTGGCAAGGCTGCTTGCACAACGGGCCCTGCTCCTTGAGGAATACCTCGAGCGTGAGCTCGAGAAAGGGCGGATTAAGCTGGCCTTGAGCCCGATGCAAGGGCAAACGGCCTGGCTACACGGGCATTGCCACCAAAAAGCCTTTGACGCTGTGTCGCCAGCCCTGCGCCTGCTCGAGCGTATCCCGGGCTTACAAACCCAACTGATTCAAGGCAGTTGCTGCGGCATGGCCGGTGCCTTCGGCTACGATGTCAAGACCATTGAAATTTCGAAAGCGATGGCAGAGGCGACGTTGCTGCCGGCGGTTCGTGCAGCAAAGACCGATGATTGGATTGTCGCTGACGGCACGAGTTGTCGTCATCAGATCCATGATGGTGCGCAACGTAAGTCGGTACATGTGGCAACCTTGCTGGCCTGGAATCTTGGCTTAAGGGCCGCTAATTTGAAAAAAGGGAGACCATGATGGATCCGCAACTTCGTCGAGCAGCCCTCGAATACCACGAACAAGGCAGGCCGGGAAAGATTTCGGTCGAACCCACCAAACAACTCACCAATCAACGCGATCTCGCGCTTGCCTACAGCCCTGGGGTGGCAGCCGCTTGCGAAGAAATCGTAAAGGATCCGGCGAATGCGTCTCGCTATACCGGGCGCGCGAACCTCGTGGGCGTGGTGACCAACGGAACTGCGGTGCTAGGGCTCGGTGATATTGGTCCGCTCGCTGGTAAACCGGTGATGGAGGGAAAGGCGGTTTTATTTAAGAAATTCGCCGGGATTGATGTTTTCGATATTGAAATCAATGAGAAAGATCCCGCCAAACTGGTTGAAATCATCGCTGCACTTGAGCCAACGTTTGGCGGTATTAATCTGGAAGACATCAAGGCGCCTGACTGCTTCGAGGTCGAACGCAAGTTAAGAAAGCGGATGAAAATTCCCGTCTTTCACGACGATCAGCACGGCACCGCCATCGTGGTTGGCGCCGCGCTGAGTAATGGTTTAAAAGTCGTTGGGAAGAGCGTGAAGCAAATCAAGCTGGTCACAAGCGGCGCCGGCGCTGCCGCGCTTGCCTGTCTTGATCTGCTGTTAGATTTGGGTTTACCGATCGAAAACATCTGGGTGACCGATCTGGCCGGTGTGGTCTATGAGGGTCGCCAAGAGCTGATGGATCCCGATAAAGCGCGATTTGCGCAAAAGACCGAAGCGCGCAGCCTGATGGAAGTGATCGACGGGGCTGATGTGTTTTTGGGACTGTCAGCCGGTGGTGTGCTGAAGCCGGAGATGGTTAAGTGCATGGCCCCCAATCCCTTGGTGTTTGCACTGGCTAATCCCGAGCCGGAAATCACACCTGAATTGGCCAAAGCGGTTCGCCCCGATGTGGTAATCGCCACGGGCCGCACCGACTACCCCAATCAGGTCAACAATGTCTTGTGTTTCCCCTTTATTTTCCGTGGTGCACTCGATGTGGGTGCAACAACGATCACGCGGGAAATGGAGATCGCCGCGGTCGGTGCCGTCGCTGACCTCGCCCGTGAGGAGCAATCCGAAGTGGTTACCGCAGCCTACGGCACGCAAGGTTTAAGCTTTGGTCCCGAATACTTAATCCCGAAGCCCTTCGATCCAAGACTGATTGCGAGGGTTGCACCTGCGGTTGCAAAAGCGGCGATGGAATCTGGCGTTGCGTCCCGTCCGATAGAGGATTTTGACGCTTATCGCAGCACTTTGGAGCAATTTGTTTACCGTTCCGGTAACTTCATGAGGCCTATTTTTGCGGCTGCCCGGCGCGCCGAGGCCAAGCGAGTGGTATACGCTGAGGGCGAAGATGAGCGGATCTTGCGAGCAGCTCAGGTGGTGATCGACGAGGGCATTGCCCAGCCGATCCTGGTCGGTCGTCCGGCCGTCATCGAATCAAGAATTCAAAAACTCGGACTGCGCATTAAGCCCGAGGTTGACTTTGAGGTGGTGAATCCGGAGCGAGACGAGCGTTATCGGCTGTACTGGCAGGCCTACCACCGTCTGACCAATCGCAAAGGGGTTACCGAGCAATACGCCCAAATTGAATTACGCCGACGCTTCACATTGATTGGCGCGCTCATGGTGCATCTTGGTGAAGCCGACGGCATGATTTGCGGCACTTTCGGGTCCTATACCTCTCACCTTGGCTATATCGATCAGGTGATTGGCAAGCGCAAAGGTGTCAACAGCTATGGCGCCATGAATACCGTGTTGCTCCCAGACCGGCAACTCACGCTGGTTGATACCCATGTCAATCATGATCCGAATGCCGAGCAAATCGCCGAGCTCACCATACTCGCGGCCGAACAGCTCGCCCAAAAGGGCGTGAAGCCCAAGGCGGCACTGCTGTCGCATTCGAATTTTGGGACCTCAAGCCTGCCGAGCGCGAGCAAGATGAATGAGGCGCTCGCCATACTCCATGGTCGCGGGGTTGATTTTGAGGTGGACGGTGAGATGCACGCTGATGCAGCGCTTGACCCAGCCTATCGGCGCACGATTCTGCCGGATTCCAGTTTGACAGGTGAGGCCAATCTCCTGGTCATGCCTACCATGGATGCAGCCAATATCGCCTACAACCTCTTAAAGGTCGCGGCAGGAAACAACGTCGCAATCGGCCCGGTCCTTCTCGGTGCGGCTGCACCGGTGCACATTCTCACGGCATCTGTAACCGTTCGCCGGATTGTTAATATGACCGCATGGACAGTCTCTGACATCCACGCAAAAGCCCAGGGCGAGCCGTCCTTGCTCTTAAGTCCAGCGGGGTAAAGCAGGCTTGGCCCAGTCGCCCCAGGCGGCTTGAATCGCTGAAATCGCTGCCATGGCAGCGGTTTCAGTGCGCAGGGTGCGAGGGCCAAGATGGACCGGCTGGAAGTCGGCTTGTTTGGCGACATTCACTTCCTGCTCGCTTAGCCCCGCCTCGGGACCGACCAGCAGTCTGACCAAGATGTCACCGACAGGCTCAGGCGCAGGGTTGGGGGTAGAAACACCGGATTGACTTGATAAAAGCTCAATAAGTGATTGATTGGCATAAGGATCAAGTACCCAGTGATACGCAAGCATGCCGGAGCCGGTGATCTTCGGCCCGGACTTGTTGGCTACCATGCCGCCAAGTGCCACTGCAAGATCTTGGGGTTGATGGATACAGGGTAGCCAAGGGTTGGCCGATTGCATGCATGCCGCCTGCGCGACCATTTGCCAATGCCGGATTTTGTTTGCTGCCCTTGAGGCATCGATGCGGCTGACGCTTCGTTCGCAGTGAATGGGCATAAAGGCATTCAAGCCGAGCTCGACGCCTTTTTGCAGGCTGAAGTCCATGTTGTCTGCAGCGCTTAGCCCTTGGATCAGGACGATTTGCAATGAACTCGGCGGCACAAAACAATGCGCTTCGATGCTTAGCGTAACCGAATCCCTGCTCATCGACTCAATCGTTGACCAGTAACAATGTCCGTCGCCGCTCAGTAATTCGAGTTGCTCCCCGACCTCGAGTCGCAAGACACGGCTGAGGTGATGCGCCTGATCACGCTCAAGGCTTAAGTGATCGGCATCGAATGCCTGACCCTCAGGCTGCGCGAGCCTGGGAACGAGAAGTCTGGCTTGATGGCGTCGATTGGCGCGGCGATTCATCGCGGACTTGCAACAAGCGTTTGAGGTAATTCGGCAGGGCAAACAAGGCGGTGTGAACCTCGGGGTTGTAATAGGAAAGCTCGCCGATACGGTTTGTGTGCAGCCGATCGTTTACCGTTTGCGCCGAACAGCGACGCGGATCGGTCTGTTCGCTACAAATCGCCATGGTCCAATAGCTGCCGTAAAGCGGCACATAAAGCCCGAGCGGGGCGACCACGTTGAACTGCCGCCGGAGGGCCTCATGCAAGAGAGCGACCGCCTCGGGCTTGAAAATCGGCGCGCCCGTATGAAGCACCATGGCGCCCTGGGGGTTGAGCCGTTGGCGAATGTCTGCAAAAAGTGCTTCGCTGTAGAGCGCTTGCGCGGGGGTGTCGGGGTCGGTGAGGTCAAGAATCACGAGATCAAACCGTTCTTTGCTCTGCTTCACAAAAGCGAAGCCATCGCCGATTTGGATGTCGACACGCGGATCATCGAGCGCGCCGCGATGAATCGACCCGAAATAGCGCCTCGCAATGCGCAGCACCGCTTCATCGAGCTCGGCAATCACCACCCGCTCGATGCTTGGATATTTCAGCAATTCTTCGGCCGAGCCGCCGTCGCCCCCGCCAAGAATCAACGCCCGCCGGGGTGCACCGATGGCGATCGCCGCCGGATGAATCATGGCTTCGTGATAAAAAAATTCATCACGCTCTGAGGTCATATAGTCGCCATCAAGCTTAAAGAGCCTGCCGAATTGGGGGCTATCGAAAACCTCGATGTGTTGGAACGCACTTTGCTCGCTATGCAGACGCGTCCCAAGCTGGTAGCCGTAGCGGCTGTAGCGGTTGAGCTGCTCGTCACCCCAGTGCCCGGCGTCATTGCGGTCGGGTTCAAGACCACCTCGTCGAATATGTTGTGTCGAGATGTCTTGCGGTTTAAAAAGCGCCATAAGGGCTTCCAAGAGCGAGGCTGCTTTCTCGCTGTTGTCGGTCGAAAAATTACAGACGTAGACATCGATGGTGACGGCGCCTTGTTCGGGCCAGGTGTGTAGCGCTAAATGAGATTCGGCAAGCAAGACCATGCCGGTTACGCCGCCGGGTTGACCTTCAAAGTCCGGAAACTGGTGAAAGCGATCCCCCACGGCGCTGAGCCCTGCAAGTTCGACCAGATCGAGGCAGTGCTTGCGCAGGCGCAAAGGGTCGCACAGCAGTTCCACGGGGGACTGGCAGTTGGATAAATCAGCGGTGAGATGAAGACCTTGCATCGTATTTTTGATCCTTCGCCTGAATTATAAGTGCCTGTTTGAAGATCGTGGCCTTATCGCTTACAGGGTGCTTGGCGAAAAGTGGTCTGTTCGTGGCCCTGCGAGCCTGGCTTGCTTTGGTACCATCGACAGGTTTTGCACCTGAGTTTCGCTTATGACAACAATCACACCCGTCCAATCGCGGCTTCATGTCATCGACAAGAGCCACCTCAAAGCCATGGCCAACGCGCTAAGAATCCTGGCGATGGACGCCGTTCAAGCGGCAAATTCGGGTCATCCCGGCATGCCGATGGGCATGGCCGAGATTGCCCTCGCGCTCTGGAAGGGGCACCTGCGTCACAACCCTTCGAACCCGCAATGGGTTAATCGGGATCGCTTTGTGCTCTCCAATGGGCACGGCTCGATGCTGCTCTACGGCCTCTTGCATTTGAGCGGCTACGATCTGCGTCTGGAGGAGTTAAAGCGGTTTCGCCAACTTCACAGCCGCACGCCTGGCCATCCGGAGCATGGATTGACCGCCGGGGTTGAAACAACAACTGGTCCGCTCGGGCAGGGTCTCGCCAATGCGGTGGGGATGGCGCTTGCCGAACGCTTGCTTGCCGCCGCATTCAACCGTGATGCACTGCCAGCCCTGGTCGATCATCACACCTATGCTTTTGTGGGTGACGGCTGTCTGATGGAGGGCGTGAGCCACGAAGTGTGTTCGCTCGCCGGCACCTGGAAGCTGTCCAAGCTTATTGTGTTGTATGACGACAACGGTATCTCAATCGATGGCGATGTCAGGCACTGGTTCAGCGATGACAGCGCCGCGCGATTCAAGGCCTATGGCTGGCGGGTTATTGGCCCGATTGATGGTCACGATACATACGCCGTCGACAGCGCGCTTCTCGAAGCCCGTTCCAGGACTGGACCTGACCAAGGGCCTTGCCTCATCATTTGCCGCACCGTTATTGGCGCTGGCGCGGCGACAAAGGCTGGCAGTGCCAAGACCCATGGTGAGCCGCTTGGTAAGGATGAAATTGCTGCGACCAGGGCTGCCATGGCCTGGTCAGGCGAGGCTTTTGAGATACCGCAATCGCTGCGTGATAGCTGGGACGAGCGGGCCCAGGGGGAGCAAAGCGAGCATCAATGGCGAGCGGTGCTTGAGGCTTACAAGGCGGAGGATCCTGAGTTGCTAGCGCTGTTTCAGCGACGGGTTTCGGGTGTACTGCCCGCCGACTGGCCTCAGATCGCCGCACGCGCCATCGATGATGCTGCTGCACGCAACGCAGCTGGCGAAAAAGTCGCCACCCGCAAAGCCTCCCAAAACGTCTTGCAAGTCCTCGGACCAGCCCTAAGCGACCTGATCGGCGGGTCGGCTGACCTGACGGGCAGCAACCTCACGGACTTCAAGGCTTGCGGCGCTTTGCGCGTTGACGCGAAGGGCTTAGCGCCTGGCCGCCACATCAATTACGGTGTTCGGGAATTCGGCATGGCTGCCATCATGAACGGCATCGCTTTGCACGGCGGTTTCATCCCCTACGGCGGCACTTTTCTGACGTTCAGCGACTATGCGCGCAACGCGCTACGTATGGCTGCGCTGATGCGTCAGCGCGTGATCCATGTATTCACCCATGATTCGATCGGGCTTGGTGAAGATGGACCGACCCATCAGCCGATTGAGCATGCCGCCAGTCTGCGTCTCATCCCAAATTTAGACGTCTGGCGTCCCGCCGATGCGATCGAAACCGCCATCGCCTGGACCTCGGCTGTACATCGTCAGCAAGGTCCGAGTGCCTTGTTACTCACTCGGCAGGCGGTACCCATACTTGCGCTGGATGCGGCACAACGCATCGCGGCTTCCCGAGGGGCTTATGTGTGCCGTGATCACCACGAGGCTCAGGCAAGTATTCTTGCCAGTGGATCGGAACTCGGCATTGCGCTGGAGGCGGCCGAGTTACTTGCCGCAGGATCGATCGCCGTGCGCGTGGTCTCGATGCCTTCATCGACGGTTTTCGATCGCCAGGACTTAGCCTGGAAAGAGCAGGTCCTCGGTCAGCATCCGAGGGTTGCCATTGAGGCGGGCGTGCCCGATGGCTGGTGGAAGTACGGTTGCGCCGATGTGCTTGGTTTGAGTCAATTTGGAGAGTCTGCCCCGGCGAGTCAGCTTTATGAATATTTCGGTCTCACCGCAAAGGCGCTTGCCGAGCGCGTTCGATATTGCGTATCAACACATCAGGTCTCAGGGAGGTCATGAGTCATGACGATTCGGGTGGCGATCAACGGTTATGGACGAATCGGGCGCAATGTTTTACGGGCGCACTATGAGGCGGGCAAACAACATCCCATTGAGATTGTTGCGATCAATGACTTGGGCGATCCCAAGACCCATGCCCACCTCACCCGCTATGACACCGCCCACGGCAAGTTTACCGGCGAGGTGCGTGTTGATGGCGACGTTATGCGCGTTAACGGTGATTTGATCAAAGTCTTCGCTCAGCGCAACCCGGCAGAACTTCCCTGGGGCGAGCTCGGGGTTGACGTGGTGCTTGAATGCACCGGGTTTTTTACCAGCAAAGACAAAGCGGCTGCCCATCTTCGCGGCGGTGCTAAAAAAGTTGTGATTTCTGCGCCAGGCGGCAAAGATGTTGATGCCACCGTGGTCTACGGTGTCAACCATGAAGACCTGCGGGCTTCGCACCAGGTGATTTCAAACGCTTCCTGCACGACCAACTGTCTTGCACCCCTGGTCAAGCCTTTGCATGATGCTATCGGCCTGGAAACCGGGCTGATGACGACGATTCATGCCTACACCAACGACCAGGTGCTGACCGATGTTTTTCACGAGGACTTGCGTCGCGCGCGGTCGGCAACCATGTCGATGATCCCGACCAAGACCGGCGCAGCGGCGGCCGTTGGTTTGGTCCTCCCAGAACTCAACGGTAGGCTCGACGGTTATGCCATGCGCGTGCCGACGATTAATGTTTCGATGGTTGATCTGTCATTCATCGCGTCACGTGACACCAGCGTCGAGGAAGTCAACGCGGTTTTGAAGGCGGCCAGCGAGGGCAGCTTGCACGGTATTCTGGCCTACAACACCGAGCCCCTGGTTTCGGTGGACTTCAATCACAACCCGGCGAGTTCAATTGTTGATGCGAGCCTCACCAAGGTCTCCGGGCGATTGGTCAAAGTCTCCAGCTGGTATGACAACGAATGGGGATTTTCAAACCGGATGCTTGATACCACGCTCGCTTTGATGCAGGCCAAGGACTGAGGCGTGGTAGGCACCCAGATGCGATTTAAGCGGCTCGAGGATCAGGATCTGGCCGGCAAACGGGTCTTTATTCGCGCCGACTTAAATGTCCCGCTCAATGATCAGAGGGAGATCAGCGACGACACCCGCATCAGGGCTTCACTGCCCGCGATCCGCCTTGCGATGGCTGGCGGCGCCAAGGTGATGGTGACCTCGCATCTGGGTCGACCCCAAGAGGGGGTTTGTCGTGATGAGGACTCGCTTGCGCCGGTGGCCAAGCGGCTATCGGCACTGCTTGCGACACCTGTGGTGCTGTTAAAGGACTGGATCAACAACGGCATACCGCCGATGGAGCGAGGGCAGTTGGTGGTGCTGGAAAATTGTCGCTGCAATCGCGGGGAAAAAAAGAATGATCCTGAGCTTGCAAAGCGCATGGCTTCGCTTTGCGATATTTATGTGAACGATGCCTTTGGTACGGCTCATCGGGCCGAAGCAAGCACGCATGGCATGGCTGCCTTTGCGCCGATCGCCTGTGCCGGGCCGTTAATGGCCGCTGAACTCGACGCACTGGGACGTGCACTCGCCGCACCAGCAAGGCCGCTGGTCGCGATCGTGGCGGGATCGAAAGTATCGACCAAGCTCAGCATCCTGCAAAGCCTATCGCATAAGGTTGACCGCTTGATTGTGGGTGGCGGCATCGCCAACAGTTTTCTTGCAGCGGCCGGCTATGAAATAGGCGCTTCCTTGGCTGAGCGCGATTTGCAGGACGAGGCAAAGGCGGTGATCGAAACCATGAGCGCACGCGGGGCGGAGGTGCCTCTGCCCAGCGATGTGCTGCTTGCCAAAGGCTTTTCGGCGGATGCGGCTTACCGCGTCTGCGATCTTCGTACGGCTGAGGCCTGTGTTGAGGCTGATGAAATGATTCTTGATATCGGTCCCAAAACGGCGAAGCGTTTTGCCGACATGCTCGAGGCTGCGGGAACCATCGTGTGGAATGGGCCGGTCGGTGTTTTTGAGTTTGATGCTTTTTCAGCGGGTACAGCGACCATTGCCAAAGCGATTGCCTCATCAAAAGCCTTTTCGATTGCCGGCGGTGGCGATACGCTAGCGGCTATCGCCAAATATGGTGTTGCCGATCAAATGGGTTACATATCCACAGGGGGCGGCGCTTTTTTGGAGTTCCTGGAAGGTAAACCCTTACCGGCCCTAACCGCCCTGATGGAGCGAAGCTGATATGCACCGTGCCACGAAAATCGTCGCCACCCTTGGCCCTGCGTCTTCGAGCCCCGAAGTGCTTGAGCGCTTGATCCTGGCAGGCGTTAATGTCGTCCGTCTGAATTTTTCCCATGGGAGCGCGGCAGAACATCGCGCTAGGGCCGAACTTGTGCGTTCGATTGCGGATCGCTGCAAGCGCGACGTTGGCATGTTGGTCGATCTTCAGGGACCCAAGATCCGCATCGGCAAGTTTGGGCAAGGGCCCATCACGCTCAACACCGGCGATCGATTTCGTTTTGATATTCATTGCGAATCGGGCGATCAGAACACGGTTGGCCTCGACTACAAGGAACTCGTCAATGATGTGAAACCGGGCGATACCCTGGTTTTAAACGATGGCCGGATGTCGATGCGGGTCGAATCTGTGAGCAATTCGACCATTGATGCCAAGGTTATGGTCGGTGGTGTCCTCTCAGATCGTAAAGGCATCAACCGCCTTGGTGGTGGCCTGTCTGCCGCAGCGCTGACGGCCAAGGACATGGACGATATTCGAACAGCGGCTGATTTAGCCGCGGACTTTCTTGCGGTTTCCTTTCCGAAAAACGCCTCAGATATGTATATGGCGCGCGAGCTGATGCGTGCCTGTGGTAGCAAAGCCCATACGATCGCAAAAATAGAACGTTATGAGGCGATCGAAAATCTCGAGAATGTTTTGAAGGCATCCGATGGTGTGATGGTCGCCCGGGGCGATCTGGCCATTGAGGTTGGTGATGCAGCGGTGCCCGCTTTGCAAAAACGCATGATCCGGATGGCGCGTGAATGCAATAAGTTCACGATCACGGCAACCCAAATGATGGAATCGATGATCGAGTCACCTGTTCCGACGCGGGCTGAAGTGTCGGATGTTGCCAACGCAGTCATCGATGGCACAGACGCAGTCATGTTGTCCGCTGAATCGGCTGCAGGTAAGTATCCGGTTGAAACCGTTGAGGCGATGGTGAGGATTTGCCTGGAGGCGGAAAAATCACATCGGGTCTCGCTTGATACCGAATTCTTGAATCGCACCTTCACACGAATCGATCAGTCAATTGCCATGAGTGCGCTCTTTGTGGCGCATCATATGCAAGTTAAAGCGATCGCGGCCCTCACGCAGTCAGGCTCTACGGCGCTATGGATGTCGCGCTTGAATGCGGGTGTGCCGATTTATGCACTCACGCCTGAGGAGGCGAGTCGACGTCGCATGACGATTTACCGCGATGTTCGACCCATGCTGTCGCAATATGAGGCTTTTGATCGTGATGCCTTATTGCGAGCCTGTCAGAATCAATTGCTTGAGGCCGGCGTTGTGGAGCAGGGCGATTTAATTGTTTTGACGATCGGTGAGCCCATTGGCAAGGCTGGCGGTACAAACACGCTCAAATTGGTACGCGTCGGCGAACACTGAAGGTCGCCCGCAGGGTTGAAACTTTTTGATGAAGGAGACAGCGCTATGCCGCTTGTATCAATGCGCCAGTTACTCGATCACGCAGCAGAACACGATTACGGTATCCCGGCCTTTAACGTCAATAATCTTGAACAGGTGCAGGCGATTATGTCGGCTGCCGCCGAGGTCGATGCGCCGGTGATCATGCAGGCCTCGGCAGGTGCGCGCAAATATGCGGGGGAAGCCTTCCTGCGACACTTAATCGAAGCAGCGGTTGAGAGTTTTCCGCATGTCCCGCTTGTCATGCATCAAGACCACGGGCAGTCGCCTGCAGTGTGCTTGCAGGCGATGCGCCTTGGTTTTTCCTCGGTCATGATGGATGGATCGCTTTGCGAAGATGGAAAAACCATTGCGAGCTATGACTACAACGTCAGCACCACGAAGGCGGTGGTCGAGATGGCGCATGCCATTGGCGTCACGGTTGAGGGCGAGTTAGGTTGTCTGGGCTCGCTCGAAACCATGAAGGGCGACAAGGAGGATGGTCATGGGGCCGAGGGCAGCATGACGCGCGAGCAATTGCTCACCGATCCCGAGCAGGCCGCCGATTTCATCCGTAAGACACAGGTTGATGCCTTGGCGATTGCGATCGGAACATCGCATGGTGCCTACAAATTTAGTCGCAAACCAACCGGTGACATTTTGGCGATTGACCGCATCAAGGAGATCCATCGCCGAATTCCTAACACCCATTTGGTGATGCACGGTTCATCATCGGTACCCCAGGATTTGTTGCAAAAAATCCGGCAGTATGGTGGCGATATGAAAGAGACTTATGGTGTCCCGATTGAAGAAATTCAGGAGGCTATCCATCATGGCGTGAGAAAGATTAATATCGATACCGATATACGTCTTGCCATGACGGCTGCGATTCGTCAGTTTCTCGCTGAACATCCCGATAAATTTGATCCTCGGGAGTATCTGAAGCCTGCCACCGCAGCGGCTAAAACCATTTGCCTGCAGCGTTATCAACAATTTGGCTGTGCCGGCAAAGCGACGATGATAAAACCTGTCGGCTTATCGGTGATGATTGATCGATATAAAAAAGGCGACTTGGCTCAGCTCGTTCACTGAGCCAGTTCGTTTCACCATCTCTAAGTAAAGGTTTCTGATGAAGGCACTGCTTTGTACCCAGCATGGCGATCCGGAATTGCTTGAAGTTCGTGATGTTGAAAGCCCCGAGCCTGGTCCAGGGCAGCTTCGCGTGGATATCCAGGCCGCGGGTGTCAATTTTCCGGATAGTTTGATCATTCGGAATTTATATCAATTCAAACCTGAACTGCCTTTTTCACCAGGCGGTGAGATAGCCGGTCTGGTTTCGGCAGTCGGTGAGGGTGTTCAAGATTTTATACCGGGCGATCCGGTGATGGCGCTCTGCGGGCATGGGGGTTTTGCCCAGCAGGCCATTGTTGAAGCTGCCAAGGCGGTAAAGATTCCTGCTGCTGTGTCGATGGAAATGGCGGCCTCCTTCACCATGGTCTATGCCACCTCTTATCACGGCCTGGTCGATCGAGCACAGTTAAAGGCGGGCGAAAGCTTGTTGGTGTTGGGCGCTGCGGGTGGGGTCGGCTTATCAGCGGTTGAAATTGGCAAAGCCCTTGGGGCAAGGGTGATCGCTGCGGCCTCGAGCGAGGAAAAGCTCGCCGTTTGTCGCGCTCACGGTGCCGACGAATGCATCAATTACAGCCGTGAGGACTTGCGTGAACGGATCAAGGCGTTGACGGCTGGTCAAGGCGTGGATGTTGTTTACGATCCGGTGGGCGGACATCTCGCAGAGCCCGCTTTTCGTTCAATAGCTTGGCGGGGGCGTTTTCTGGTCATCGGTTTTGCGCTGGGTCAGATTCCTTCAATACCACTCAACTTGGCATTGCTGAAGGGCGCGAGCATCGTTGGCGTCTTCTGGGGCGCGTATGTTTCTAAAGAGCCTGCAGCCTTCCAGGCTGACATGGCGCATTTACTGGCCTGGGTTCGCGAAGGCAAACTCAAGCCTCGCATCTCAGCGCGGTATAGCCTTACAGAGGCGCCAAAAGCGATCCGGGCCCTGATGGATCGGACCGCGATCGGAAAGCTCGTGGTCTTGCCTACGATTTGACGGATTTGCCAGGGTCGGCGTGACGTGTTGCCTTGTGATGCGACCTGTTCCAGACTTTATGCCTTAACAACGACGATCGGAGTCGATAGCGATGCAAGGCAAGACCGAGCGCCAGCAGCCATGAGCCAAGCCCCACAGGATCGGCATGGCCTTCCCCAGGCGCTCTATCAATCGTCGATAAGATCGTTGCCGCTTATCGGAAGGGGTAAGGTGCGCGATCTCTATGCCGTGGGCGATTCGCACCTGCTCATGATCACAAGCGATCGACTCTCTGCTTTTGACGTGGTTATGGGTGAGCCCATCCCGGGGAAGGGCGGGGTATTGCACGAGATGAGCCTTTTTTGGTTCGACCGCTTAAGCGCCATCGTTCCGAATCACCTCACCGATATTGATCCCGAATCGGTTGTTACTGCGGACGAACGCGAGCAGGTCCGTGATCGCGCGGTGGTTGCTTTGCGTCTGAAACCATTGCCGGTCGAAGCTGTGGTGCGTGGTTACCTGATCGGTTCCGGGTGGAAGGACTATCAGCGCGATCAAGCGATTTGTGGTGTGCCCTTGCCAAAGGGGTTGAGGCAGGCTTCAAAACTTGCCCAAAGCATTTTTACCCCGGCGGCTAAGGCCGAGCTCGGGGAGCATGACGAAAATATAACGTATCAACAAGTAGAGCATTTGATCGGTGCCGAACTGGCTGCGATGATGCGCGAAAGCAGCCTGGCACTCTACGAGGCTGCCGCGGCCTATGCAGTAAGCCGAGGCATTCTGATTGCGGATACCAAGTTTGAATTTGGAATCGACACCGAAGGTAGGATGCGCTTGATGGACGAGGTGCTCACCCCTGACTCGTCGCGCTACTGGCCCGCGGATCAATGGCGCGAGGGAATTTCGCCGCCGTCTTTTGATAAACAATATGTACGCGATTGGCTGGAGACGGTGCCCTCTTGGCAAAAGACTGCACCTGCACCTGCCTTGCCTGTTGAGGTGATTGAACAGACCGCGGCGCGTTACCGAGAGGCCCTTGTCCGACTGCGAGGCTTTGAGTGATGGATTCACCACGCTGCGATGCGGGAGAGGTGATCGTCGCTGTGGTGATGGGCTCAGCCAGTGATTGGCCGGTGATGCAGCAGGCCGCTGAGCTCCTTGAACAGTTTCAAATACCCTTTGAAGCAAAAGTACTGTCTGCGCATCGAATGCCGGATGCGATGTTTGACTTCGCGGCGTCGGCAGCGTCGCGGGGTTTGCGCGCGATCATCGCCGGAGCTGGTGGCGCGGCGCATCTGCCAGGCATGCTTGCTTCAAAAACGATCGTGCCGGTTTATGGTGTGCCGGTGCCCAGCAAATACATGCGCGGTGAAGACTCACTTTGGTCGATCGTGCAAATGCCCAAGGGGATTCCGGTTGCCACCTTCGCAATTGGCGAAGCTGGTGCAGCCAATGCTGCCTTGCATGTGATTGCCCAACTCGCGCTGGATAACCCGGTAATCCGGCAGCGCTTGCTGAGCTTTCGAAGCGATCAGTCTGCGAAGGCAGCGGCGATGGTCCTGCCGCCTGATCAAGCGCATGCTTAAGGCCCGAAGCATTGGTGTTATGGGTGGTGGTCAGCTGGGGCGTATGCTTGCCCATGCGGCACAGCGCCTCGGTATGACGGTGACAGTGCTTGACCCGCAAGCCGACTGTCCCGCCGGCCAGGCTGCCGATGCGCATCTTCAAGCTGCCTATGATGATCATCGGGCGCTTGATGAGCTCGCAAGTCGATGCGATGCAATCACGACTGAATTTGAGAACGTTCCAGCCCCTAGTCTTATTCGGCTTGCTCAACACAAGCCCGTGCGACCCTCAGCGGCTGCGGTCGCCATTGCACAGGATCGTTTGCTTGAAAAGCAGTATTTTCGTGAACAAGGTATTGACACGGCGCTTTTCTGGTCCTTGGAAGGCGTTGGCGAACTTGATCGGGACGCGTCAATCGATGCATGCCGCGAGGCGAACTTTCCGGCGATTCTTAAAACAAGGCGTCTGGGCTACGACGGCAAGGGTCAGCTTGATGTACCGGATTTTGGATCGTTGCCCGGAGCCTGGGCAGCGCTCGGTCATGAGGACTGTTTGTTGGAAGAAAGACTTGATTTACGGGTTGAGCTTTCGGTCGTGTTGGCTCGAAGCCGAGACGCCGAGTTAAGCGTTTACCCGGCGATTGAGAATATCCATACGCGGGGCATTCTGGATCGAAGCTATTTCCCAGCGCGTTGCGATGCTCGCCTGGCGAGCCGGGCAGCTGAGCTTGCTGCAAGGCTTGCCCATGGACTCGATTATCAGGGTGTGCTTTGTGTGGAGTTTTTTGTTGTTGGCCCCGTAGGCGATTCAAGGCAATGGAAGCTTGTTGCCAACGAAATGGCGCCTCGTCCGCATAACTCGGGCCATGTCACCATGGATGCTTGTGCGATCAGTCAGTTTGAGCAGCAGGCTAGGGTGCTTGCTGGTTTCCCGCTTGGTTCAAGCGAGCACCACGCCTATGCATGCCTTATCAATTTATTGGGCGAGCGCTGGTTTGACCGGGCAGGCAATTATTGTGAGCCTGATTGGGCGCGTTTGCTGGCCATTGAGGGCTTGCATTTGCATCTTTATGGCAAGCGCGAACCTCGGTTGGGGAGAAAAATGGGGCATATCAACCTTTGTGCGTCGAGCGAGGCCTTGGTTGATCAGACGCTCGTTCAAGTGATTGGTATTTTAGAACGGTCTTCATGATGGAACAAGCAAACTTTCGAAGGCTCTCTGCAGATCCGGCAGAGATTGATGAAGCGGCCTCCCATTTACGGCGTGGCGGGATTGTTGCCTTTCCAACCGAGACCGTTTATGGGCTCGGTGCCAATGCCTCAAAACAAGCCGCCATTGAGGCTTTGTTCGCGCTCAAGCAGCGTCCGAGCCATCACCCTTTGATTATCCATGTCTCCGGATTAGCCGATGCGAGCAGCTGGGCCAAACTAAATCCGCTTGCCCTGAGCCTGATCGGCGCACTTTGGCCTGGCCCGCTCAGCATGATTTTGCCGAGGCGACCGGGCATTCCGATGCATGCCTTGGCGGCACAAAAAACAGTGGCATTGCGCTGCCCTGCGCACCCGGTGGCACGGGCCTTGCTCAACCGGTTTTCAGCGCTCGGGGGCAAAGGTGTGGCAGCGCCTTCTGCAAACCCCTACGGAAAGCTTAGTCCGACCGACGCTGATCATGTTGAAGCTGATATGCGACGGATGATGCAGGCGCATGCAGCGCGGCGCTTGCACTTGAGTGATCCCAAACTTCCCGATTGTTGGTTGATTGATGGCGGGCAAAGCGAGGCTGGGATTGAGTCGACCGTACTCGATTTGAGTACCGATGAACCCCGTGTGCTACGTCCGGGGGTTGTGAGCCGCGAGCAGCTAGAAGCCATCCTGGGCCTGCCAGTGCCGCTCATCAAACCTGAAGCCATCGAAGCAAATGCCCGCAAGCGCTCGAGCCTTGTCCTGCCCAAAGCCTCTGGCACCCTGCTTTCGCACTACGCGCCCAATAAGCCTCTCTATGTGCTTGATCCTGCATCGATGGCTGCCAGGCTCGAAGCCTTGCGCGAGCAAGGGATCAAGCAGCTTGCGCTCTGGGGCGTGGCGGAGCAACTCGCACTTGATCAAGGCTTTGAGGTAGCTTTGAGCCTTGGTGAGCTAGCCGATTCGCCTGAAGCAATCGCCCAAGTCCTATATCGGCACTTGCGTGCCATGGACGAGTCTGAGGGCCAAGCCTTGCTTGTGTTGCTGCCCTCGTTAATGGAGCAGCTTGCGCAGGAGAAAGGCTGGGAGGCGGTGATTGATCGCATCGAGCGCGCAGGCTATGCAACGAAGCATGGCTTGGTCACGCCGAAATCTGCTGCAAAGAGCGAGCCTCTGGGCCACCAGATGGCGCTGCCCTCGCAACGGGCGCATCAGCCGCAGCAACAAGCGCAGGCGTCGCAAGAGTTTCAGGCGTCGCAA